>JASGLT010000020.1 GCA_030156945.1 Thermococcaceae archaeon | reverse complement strand
TGTTTTGCCCGTCTTTAACGAAATCCTTGAGGAGGGGTTGAAGCCGATTTCCGCTCTCTACATAGCCCCGCTGAAGGCCCTCAACAGGGATCTCCTTGAGAGGCTTGAATGGTGGGGGAAGAAGCTCGGAGTAACCGTTGAGGTACGCCACGGTGACACCTCTTCCCACAGGAAGGCAAAACAGACGAAGAACCCCCCTCAGATGCTCATCATAACTCCAGAGACGCTCGGCGTGATTCTGACTGTTAAATCTCTCCGGAAACACCTCGAAAACGTGAAGTTCGTCATCGTGGACGAGATAGCAGAGCTAGTCGACAACAAGCGCGGCGCCCAGCTCCTCCTCGGACTTGAGAGGCTTGCCGAGATTGCCGACTTCAGGAGAATCGGGATGACGGCGACAGTAGGTAACGAGGACGAGGTAAGGGAGTGGCTGAAAGCCGATGTTATCGTCAAGCCGAACTGGAAGAAGGCCTACCGCTTCCACGTGCTCTATCCAAAGCCCGAAGAAAAAGATGAAGAGCTCGCCAGAAAACTCAGCGTTTCCCCTGACATCGCGGCACGCCTCAGGGTTCTGTGGGACATCGTTGAAAGGCACGGGAAGGCGCTGATATTCACCAACACACGCCAGTTCGCTGAAATCCTCGCCCATAGGCTCAAAGCCTGGGGGAAGCCCGTTGAAGTCCATCATGGTTCCCTTTCGAGGGAAGCAAGGATAAACGCCGAGAGGGCCCTGAAAGAGGGGAAAATAAAGGCACTTGTTTGCACATCTTCGATGGAGCTCGGCATAGACATCGGCGACGTTGACGTCGTGGTTCAATACATGAGCCCGAGGCAGGTAAACAGACTCGTCCAGAGAGCCGGAAGGGCGAAGCACAGGATAGGTGAGGTCAGCGAAGCCTACATCATAACGACGAACGTTGAGGACTACCTTCAGAGCTTCGTCATAGCGAAGCA
Source organism: Thermococcaceae archaeon (assembly GCA_030156945.1). GTDB lineage: Archaea > Methanobacteriota_B > Thermococci > Thermococcales > Thermococcaceae > Thermococcus. The sequence goes on along the minus strand of JASGLT010000020.1, from coordinate 33,023 downwards.
CGCCCTTGAGGGCCGGTTTGAGCCCGTTGAGCCTATCGGCGGGCTGGACGTTCTGGCTCACTTCGTCGTCGGCCTGCTCGTCGAGTACAAGCGACTTCCGAGGGAGAGGCCCTATGAGATAGCGAGGAGGGCCTACGTTTACAGGGACTTGAGCTGGGGGGACTACCTTGACACGCTCAAGGTGCTCGAAGACGCCCGGATAATAGGCTACGACGAGGAGACCAACCAGCTCTACCTCAGGAGAGGAGCCTTCCAGTACTACTACGAGAACCTCTCGACGATTCCCGACGAGGTCTCGTGGAGGGTCATAGATGCCAAAAGCGGACACATCGTCGGGAGACTCGATGAGAGCTTCGTAATGGACCTCGAAGAGGGCATGGAGTTCGTGATGGGCGGAAAGAGCTGGGTAGTTCTCAAAATAGACGATGAGGCTAAAATCATCAAGGCGCGCGAGAGCCCGAGCATCGAGAGCGCAATACCGAGCTGGGAGGGAGAGATGATACCCGTTCCCTTCAGCGTTGCTTTCGCCGTCGGCAGGCTGAAGAGGGAGCTGGCCTTTGACTTTAAGAACGCGCTGTCCCTCCTTGAGGGTGTTGAGTTCAGCGAGGAGGAGCTGAGAAGGGCGTTTGAGGAGATAAAGGATGAGCCGTTCTCGACAGATAGGGACATCTTCGTGGAGAGCACGCCGAAAGCTCTAATAATCCACGCCGATTTTGGCAACAGGGCGAACGAGGCGATAGGGAGGATAGTCCACTCACTCCTGATTCTCCGCTATGGAAGAGTCTTCTCGGTCAGGGCGCAGGCACACGCGGTAGTCTTCAGGACTCCCTTCCAGCTTAACCCAGATGAGGTCAAGCGCTACCTCTACCAGGAGCCGGAGAGCGTTGAGTTCATCGTGGCGAGGTCTCTGAGGGATTCTCACGCTTACCGCTGGAGAATGTTAAATGTCGCGAAGCGCTTCGGGGCCTTAAGGAGGGACGCGAAGATAAGGAGGGTGGAGAGGCTCTTTGAGGGAACGGTCATAGAGAGGGAGACTTTGAACGAGCTCTACCACGATAAGGTTGACGTGAAGACGGCCGAGTTTGTCATGGAGATGCTTAAAGCCGGGAGCCTCAGGGTCAAAACCGCCCTCAGGAAAGAGCCCTCAACACTCGCGAGGCTGAACATGACCGTTGGTGGGGAGTTCCTTCTGAGCGGAGTCCTTGAGAGGGACGAAGTCCTTGAGCTGTTTAAGAAGAGGCTCCTCGAGCACGAAGTAGTTTTAGTCTGCACCAACTGTGGCTGGCACTCAAAGACGAAGGTCGCCCGCTTGAGGAGTATCAAAGAGAGGGAATGCCCGCGCTGTAGCTCGAAGATGCTGGCCGTTGCCCACCCGATAGACGCGGAAGAATTCTTCCCAGTTCTCGACAAGGTCAGGCATGGAAGGCCGCTCGAGAGGAAAGAAGAGAGGGTTTACAGGAAGCTCCTTAAGGCCGCTGACCTTGTTGATTCCTACGGCTTCGATGCAGTTCTGGCCCTGGCCAGCTACGGCACCGGGCCGGACACCGCCGCAAGGATTCTGAGCCAGTACAAAGGGGAGGCCCTGCTGGTTGCACTGATGGAGCGCGAGAGGGAGTTCATAAGAACGAGGCGGTTCTGGGTAGATAAGAAGGATGAGGAAAAGGGCGAAGAAAAGGGGGAGGGCTCTTAGCTCCAAAGGGACACCAGTAACTGGTGGGGGGTCACCTAAACGTCAGCTCCACAAGGGGGTCGGGTATGAAGTATCCGTCTATTGTCTTTTCGAGGTAGCCGTAGCGGACGAGGTTGTTGAGGACGTTGGAAAAGTTTTTGTCGTCCAGCCTTTTCCCTTCAAGGAGCTCTACGGCCCCTTTTATCTCCTTCCACCTGTGTCTGCCGTTGGCAACAGCTTTCATGGCGAGCTCGTAGCGAGGGGAGAGCTCCTTAAGCTTTGAGAACTCGCTCAGGATTAACCTTCTGGCATCGTCCTTCAGTTTTGTGAGGGCTTCACCGTGGGAAAGGCCAAGGTAGCGGTTGTAGCCGTAGAGGGTCAGCCAGCCTACTATGCCGTCGAGCTCATCCACGGCCTCTTCGATTTCATGCTCCGAAACATCGATTTCGATCTCCTCAAAGCCCCTCCTGAGGAAATCGAGGCTCTGACGTCTTTCAAACCTTCTGAGCTTCACCTCAACGTGGGCCCTGCCGAAAAGGGCCGATTCTGGATCGTGGAGGCGTAGGAAGTCCTCCAGTAGACCAACTTCCGAGCCAGTCAGGATAAACCCGATGTTCTGGAGCTCATCAACTGCCCACGCTATTAACTCGGCATAGCGAGAGCGGGAAAAGCGAAGGTACTGGGCTTCGTCTATGGCAATGAAAAACCTTTCTCCCATTGCATCGATCCTTTCAAGGATTTTGAAGAGATTTACACCTCTATCTACACGGATTTCAAGGCCTACACCAGCCAGGCGAACACCTTTGATGCCCTTCAAGGCGTCCTTAACCCTCTCACGGGGCGAAGTTTTGATGTAGCCTTCAAGGATGAGCTTTGCCAGCGCGCTTCCGGGGACGCTTCCAAAGGCCGAATATACCTTCCTGGCGTCTATCTTGACGCTTTTAACTGGGACCTCGCCGAGGGATACGTTCAGGAGAGAGCTTTTTCCGAGGCGCCTTATTCCGAGAAGGACGATAAGAGGAACGCCCTTTTTGAGAGAGCCTTCCAAAATTGAAAGCTCTTCCTCGCGGTCGTAGAGTTCGTTTCTCCTTGTTTTGGGTTTTGGATTGAAGAGCATTACTCCCCACCAGTTACTGGTGAGGGGTCAGTCTTAATAATGTTTACCTTCACTCGATCTTCCCGTAGATCTCGTTGAAAACTTTCAGGAACTCACTGGCAGTAACGACATCCCTGACGTCTATTCTCTCGTACTTGGTGTGGGAGATGTCGAGGTTTCCGGGCCCGAAAACTATCGTTTTTGTCCCGTTGTACATGAAGTTTATCGCATCTGTCCAGCTCCTCATGCCTCCGAACTCATCTATGCCTGTCTTTTCCATGGCCTTCTTCGCCAGCTGGACTATTTCTTCGTCTTCGTCGAGCTCGTAGCCGTCCCATATCTCCGTGTACTCATACTTCAGCGTGTACTCGTCGAGGATTGGATCCATGAGGTCGAGGACGTCCTCGACTTCCTGATCCGGCAAAAGCCTCGCCTCAAGGCGCCCCTTGCAGAGGGCTGGGATGAGATAAACTGGGTTCTCGCAGAGAAGCTCCTGGATGCCTATGTGTGGGTCGAAGTACTTGCCCTTCTGCTTGAAGGGCTCCAAGTTCTTCAGCTCGTTGAGCATCTTGTAGGTCTCTTCAATCGCGTTGACGCCGCTCTCGGGACAGGCGCCGTGGGCTTCCTTGCCATCTACCTCAAAGTAGGCCTCGATGTTGCCGGCGTGGGCTATGTGGACCTCCAGATCGGTGGGCTCAAGGACAACCGCCATCTTCGGCCTATAGCGTTCCATGAAGAGGGCACTTCCGCGTCCACCGTGCTCCTCGTCGCTGACGAAGACGACGCCGACGTTCAGGTCTTTGCCCTCTTTCTTCAGGCTCTCCATCATTAGGAGTATCGCGGCAGCACCTCCCTTGATGTCGCTCGCGCCGGTTCCGTAGATTATGTTGCCCCTCACGAAGGGCTCCGCCCTTATTGGGATTGTATCAACGTGAACCTCATAGAAAAGCTCGGCATCAGGGTTCACGACAAGGTCTATTATCTCACCGTCGCTCTCGATGTGGACGTCGTAGTCCAGTTTGTGGAGAAACTCCATGATGTGGAGCATTATCCTGTCTTCCTGCCCAGAGGGAGAGGGTATCTTCAAAAGCTGAAAGAGGATCTCCTTCGCCCGCTCGGTTTTCATTTGGGTCACCTAATCAGATTGGGGGGGCTGAGTTTATAAACGTCTCTTTGTAACATCTTAGGGCGATGAAGAGATTCATTAGGGACAATTTTTTACCCACTTCTATTCAAGCATTGGGCACAAAATTATCCACCTTCCATTCTTCCATGTACCATACATCGCCCACTTTCATTAATTCAGACAAGATAAAGTTTGTAGTTTCTGCCAGGTGTATTCAAATGGTGCGTAAAACATTTGCAAAAAACAAAAAACAAAGCCTTAAACACTCACAAACTGAAATTAGAATCTCTCTGGAGGTCATTGATCAGTACAAGTCAGAACTAGTCAAGATCAGTGTATATTAAGTCAGATTAATCGTCCTTGAAGTCCTTCAGTCTCTAGGATAGGCTTTGAAAAATGAGGCAAAAGGGATCTGAAAATTTCAAAGGAAGTAATGATGGTATGAGTAACTTTGACGCCCTTTGAGTCTACCTCCTTTTATGTCCTCAATAATCTTTCTCACGTTGTTTTCAATATCATGCTCAGACTCCTCTGTCGTTATTAAGTGATCTGCTACTCCCATCTCCTTGTATTTCTTGAATTTTCTAAACCATCTACTCCGATATTCCATGTTATCTATCATTCCTAGGTGCTCCCAGTAATATTCCTGTTCATTGTAGATTATCTTAAAGTCGGGCAGCAAATACTGTCTGCTAAAATCTTTAGGTTCATACTCAAATTCTACGCCAAGGTTGTCCAACGTTTTTGCTATTATCATTTCAATTTTTGACCTGACATACAAAGTTTTGCCATCTTTAAGTGTCACCTTGTAGGGCTTTGAAGCTGATGGCCTGTACTCAAATAGGAGGGTTGTTATGTTGTCTATCGCAGAATTCTCGTGAGCAGAGATTAAGAACTCGTAAAACTTATCCTTGAGGCTCTCGTGGATAAATAGGTAGAGCTTCTTCTTTGCTCTAGTGATTCCTGTGTAGATAAGCTCCTTTGTAATGTAATTAGAACGTTCTGAGAGTACCAAGATCACATTATCAAAATCGCTTCCCTGGGCTTTGTGAACTGTGATGGCGTACGCGGGTGAGAATCCTTCTACGTTCTTCTCTGCACCAGGAATTACTAACATTTTCTTAAGAGACGTCAGATATTGTTTGTAACTGTCCCAGTACCATTTTCTCTTTTTAGGGGATTGTATTTTGTTTGTAATGGTCGTGACGAGCTTGTAGAGCTCGTCAATGTCATAAAACTTGGGATTTGGCAAACCATTTTTTATTTGGCTGTGGTCTTTTTTTGGGAGATACCCGATTGATCCATTAGCTAACGCTAGAACCCTCAGATCACCAATGTTCCAATATTGGTTTTCCTCACAGATTATTTTTGTTCCAGGTTTAAATGCCCCAGTACTCAGGATATCTCCGGCAATCTGGTAGTTGATGCCTAATGTTCCAAATCTACCCACCCTACGAGGAGCTAATATCTGAAGTTGATCTAAGTAGGAATAGTCAAAAGTTCCATCTGGTTCGAATAGCTCAACAAACAATTCACTAATGCTTGTTTCTGCTGTAGATTCAACAGATGTTAACTTTGATAATATTTCTTTTAGCTTTCTTATTAAGTCCTCGTAGGACTCAAAGTAGACGATTTCTAATGTTTCATCCTCGGTCTGGAAGACATCTTCTAGATCCTCAAATGATATCATTTTGTCTTCTCTGAACAATGCAGCCAACTTTTCAATTCTAGAGGCACCAGGATTTGCAGTTGAGAATCTCAAGTTAGTTTGAAGTTCAACATAATTTCCTTCCAAATTTTTTGCTTTTAAGTAGTTCACGATATCCACAAGGGGTCTACCAACTCCAATTGGAGGCAATTGTTTGTCATCCCCCACAAGAATAACATGTTCCACTGCGTGCGGGTTTATGGTTGCAAACAATAATGCAAGAAGTACCTCATCGACCATTGAGGCTTCATCAATTATTACGACTTTAGGAGTTATTGACTTGAAGTGCGTATTTTGAATCCCTCTAATGAACTCTTGGAAAAGATGATAGTTTCCATCAAGAATCTTGGGGATGTAACTTGAAAAATTATGTGGAAACTGATAGAGGTACCTGTGTATTGTTGAAACCAAAATGCGAGAACTTTCAGGGTTTATCCCCTCTTTTTTAAGCCGGTCTCTGATTACTAGGCTAGCTTTTCCGGTAGGAGTTACTATCAGTATTGGTTTTCGCTCGTCATTGAAATACTTTACCAAGTTAACAACAGCAGCAGTTTTCCCGCTTCCAGCACTACCGAGAATTACTGAAAATCCATTTTTAAGCACTGAGTTGTAGAGTTTCTGTCTCTCCTTAGAGAATGTAATTTGAGAATAATAATTTAGCCGATCGTCAAACTTTTGAATATCCCGTTCGACTAACTCTTCTACGATAGCATCGGGAACTGAATACGTCTTTGAGATCAAGGTGTTGACGAATTTCTCAATGTGTGCCTCAATGTTTCTTAAAGATTTTAATTGATACAGCTTTTTGCCATTTATGGTGTAGAATATGAACTTGCTTCTAAATTCAGGTCTGTTCTCATACTCATCAAGTAGATTCTCATTTATGTTCAACTCCTTGTCTATGTAGTAAAGGGGATAACTCTTGATCCTTTCCATGACCATCTCTCTTAGGAGAGCTGAATTGCCCTCGATCGTAGCGCTTTCCTTTAGTATTGTCGTTATTAATGCTGAAACACGCTCTATCGAGGTAGCACGAATTATCATAGGTGGTTCCCAGTTGACAAATTCCGGGTCTGGGAACATGGGTATGTCTATCTGGTAAAGGGAAATTCCGTAATCATTATCTTCAATGCGCCAGTTGTTGTCCTGAAGTTCGTACAGATACTCCTCAAGAATCGTGTAAGGATTCTCGCGATACCGATTTACTCTTCCTAGAATCTTCTGAAATTGGGGTTTTGATAAGTCAAATCTGGATAGAAACTCGATAGTCGAATATTCATCTCGTAAATACGGGATTATTTTCTTAAGGCCCGGGCTCAGATTTTCTGACTCCAACACCTTTATGTTATCAGGGTTCGCTAGGAACTCTTCAACACTACCAAATTTCTGAAGTATTAAAGAATAGAACCCGTCGACTGTTTCAGAGGCATTCTTTAATTCATCACTGATGAGCACTTCCATAAGGTTCCGGAAACCTGGATACTTTCCACGAGAGTCCCAAGCTATTTTAAGAAGGTGGACTAATCTTTTCTTTAATACCTGTACTTTCTCAAAATCAATGATACCATGCTGCTCCACAATGTCAAGTTTACGTTTAATCTCGTAAAGTAGATAGAGGGTCTTATCCGAAGGAACGTGCATTGATACATATTTAAAATGAGGAATTAACGTGGGATCTTTAATGCTCACTGTGATCTCTTTTAGGAGGTTTTCTTTTTCTTCTTCCTGGATTTCGAGATCCAAGTATTCATGATATGGCAATAAGACTATTGTTTCTGGGTCAATATCAATCCTGAACTGCCAGGCAATTTTTGGGAAGTATCTAGTTCTCCAATATTTGTTTTTCTCTTCAATGAGCTCGGGGGGCATTTCGTATTCCGATGGATATTCAATGTTCTTTACTAGTGCTGCTCCTACTAGTAAGTACTTTCTTTCGTCACCATTAACGGGGTTTCCGTAGTTAGCATAGAAAAATACGATGGAACTTCCAGGTTTGATTTTATTTATGTATTCCTTTACTCTCTCTTCTAGATCTGGAGGGTATCGGTAGTTGCCTTTTTTTACGTCGAATGACAGTTTAAAATTCCAAGTGTAGACAGAATTAGGGTGTAGCACCGCATCTATCGGCGGAACTTTTTCTCCGAATTTAGGGTTTGTGTCCGAAAATGGATGGGGGTCTTTAACACTACAATTAGCATTCCCATTTAAATTTATGCACCAGTAACATGGAGGTACGTAGCCAGTGTTTTTCCAAACTTCACAAATTTCCTTTCCTGCAATATCTTGCTCTAGGTTCAAATCCCTACGTCTTTGGATTCTAGAAGACAGAAGAGAGTAGTTGTCAATGCAATAGATGTTTTCTTCAGGTTTGTTACATACTTTTCCATTCCACTTGTTATCATGCCACGCAACTCGAACTGTCACATGCATGATAAAACCTCCTGTTGTAGAGGTTAATGAATAATAGGTGTAGTACTTCCTAGGATTATCAATTTAAAAAGATATCGAACAGTCCAAATGTGGTATCCTGTGTTTTGAATTGACTTCTAGTAATAACTCAAGATTCGAGAACGTACCATGCTGGGCGATGAATAGGTGAGGATACTTCAAATTTGCTGGGCAAATCCTTTTAAGCGATGGTTCGGGAGAGTTGTTGAGATGTGAGGCGATGAATCAGGGTGTTGGGGCGATGAATCCCTCTCCTCTCTAATGGCTTTGTTTGGCGAATGCGGCGATTTCCGCCGTGTTTTGGAGTGTGGGGCGATGAAGAGATTCATCCCTCCTGACGGGACTGCTCCCCCGAGATGAAGACGCGGTCCCCCCTCGAGCCCCTTTCTGGAGGTGAAATAATGGGTGAGAACCCCTTTGGGAATCCCCCAACTAACCTCCTCCCGATTGAAGTCCCTCCCCACGTCCTTATGCTCCGTGGGATAGGGTGGGACTCAAACATCTACCTTGTCAGAGATGGAGAGGAAGCCCTTATAATTGACACCGGGACTGGAATAAACTGGCACGTTTACGCGGGGATGTGGGAGCGTGGGGGATATCTTGAAGGCGTTAGGAGGGTTATCATCTTCAACACCCACGAGCATTTCGACCACGTCGGAGGAAATAATGTCGTGAAGCGCTGGCTTGAAAGGCACGGGATTGAGGTCTATTTCGCCGCACACAAGATAACCGCAAACGTGATCGAACGCGGTGACGAGGGTGTAATCCTCTCGTATTTCTACGGCAGGCGGTTTGAGCCACATCAAGTAGACTTCAAGCTTGAAGATGGAGACAAACTGAGGGTCGGCTCGCTTGAGCTTTTGGTTATACACACGCCCGGCCACACCGCTGGAAGCTCCTGCCTTTACCTCGACGACGGAAAGCACAGGGTCATGTTCACGGGCGACACGGTCTTCAAGGGGACAGTCGGCAGGACGGATCTCCCGACTGGAGATGGCTGGGCGCTCAGGGAGAGCCTGGAGAGGCTGGCTGGGTTTGACGTTGACTTCGGCTTCCCAGGGCATGGGGGCTACATAGACGATTGGGAGGGAAATCTGAAGGAAGTTCTGAGGTGGCTCGCATGAGGAAGGGTTCTGTAAAGGAAGTACTGGCGAAGATAAAGTACGACCCGCGGGAGAAGGAGGAGGACTACTACGTTGTCATCGAGCACAGGGGGGCTTATGGCGGGGAAAAGAAAATACCGGTCGAGCTTATCGAGCTTGGACACGGCTACTTCTTTGTTGGAGAAGCTCAGATACCCTATCACCGCATTCTGAGCGTCGTTAGAAAAGATGGAAAGGTTGTATGGGAGACGAGAAAGCTATGATATGACATCGAATTCGGACTCCACAATAGCCCATTCTCTCTTCTCGAATACGTCGGGAAGGGCCGTTGCTATTAAATATCCTTCGTTGAGCACTGCTACGTCTTTTATGTAGAGAACCAGGTCCATGAGTTTTTGAAATCCCATCTGGGTTAACAGGTAGCCGAGGTTCTGGATGAACAGGGCTCCTCTTTTGCCTTCACTCCTTGCACTCACAAAGAAGTCTTCGATGTCAACCCTCATTGTCGGTAGCTCCTCCGGAGTTACGGTATTGGGCCCTCTAACTTTCGTTATCCACACGATGTCGACGTTGTCTCCCAGGAATCTCCTGAATTTTAGCGGGTTTTCTCTGACAAAAAGTTTGAGTTTCTTGGACTCGTCGATAAAGTCCAGTAGGAAGTATTTGCCCTTTTTCTCGTCTGTGAGAAGGTAGGCCCCGGGGCTTAGCCCCTCGGGGGTTAGATTTCTCCTTTCAAACTCTTCAATCAGCTCGTACACGGTTTTTATTTCCTCATAATGTCCCATTTCAATTTCAGCGAGCTCCATGGCCAGCTTCTGGACTTCATCGTTTTCCGATATGAGAGCCAGCTGTTCGTAAGTCCTCTTTGCAAAGAGTTCGCTCTCCATGCAATATCTGAGGGCGGTTAGATAGTCCTGGGCGCTTTCGAACTTGGGGAGAAATGGGTAGACCTCCACGGGGGGTGCCTCCACCTTTACGGGCTCTTCTCCTGGGAAAAGTTTCTCAAACTCTCTCCGGAGAAGCATTTCGTGAACCTTGCTCTCCTCGCTCATTTTCTTGAACAGGGCTTTAACACTGGGTCTTTCAACTTTTTCTGCGAGTTCAGCATAGAATTTGGCTTCATCTTCCTCGTCGAATATTGCATAGCTCAGAAGCTCCTTAGGACCGAGATTTTTGAGTTTTTCGAGGATCTCGTTCATAATCTCTTCAGGAGCGGGTTGTGATGTCATTTTGGTCCACCATCGAACTTTTATGTTCTGAACAATAGAAAAGCTTTTCTGTGGGGGGCGATTCTCAGAACGGGGAAAGAAATGATAGACGCACACTGCCACATCGAGATGTTCAAGGGAAGGGTAAGCGAGGTAGTTGAGGAGAGCAAAAAGCACCTCAAGGCGGTCGTGGATTCAATAACAGAATACAGGAAGTTTCACGTCTGGAAGAGCTGGGAAATACTTAAACCTCACTTCGGCTTCGTCTTTTCAACACTCGGCTACGCACCCAACGAAGCCAGGAGAGGCAACTGGGAGAAAGTTAAAAGGGTCGAGGAGTTCATACGTGAGCACGCCGATGAGATAGTGGCCGTTGGTGAAATAGGCCTCGATTTCTACTATGCCAAAACCAATGAGGAGCGAAAGAACCAGCGGGAGATATTCCATCACTTCCTAAATCTTGCCGTCGAGCTCGACAAACCCATCGTCCTGCACGCGAGGAATGCTGAGAGGGAGGTTTTTGAGGCGATTCAGAGGGCTGGAGTTAAGGCCTACTTCCACTCCTACAGCGGTTCGGCGGACCTTGCCCTGGAGATAGCCAAGAACGGTCACATAATCGGGATAAATACAGGGATAGACTTCATTCCCGAAGTGAAGAGGGCCGCTGAAGTAGTGCCCCTTGAGAGCATCGTCGTTGAGACGGACGCGCCCTACATGAGCCCATACAGGGGCGAGAAGAACTACCCGTGGAACGTGGAGTACGCGGTGAGAAGAATAGCGGAGATAAAAGGAGTGGAGTTTGAAGAGGTCGAGAAAACAACGGAGAAGAACACTGTTGAGTTCTTTGGGCTGAAGTTAGATGAGTAAGGGGGAATCGCCATGAGCGTTGAGATTCCAGAGGTTGAGGAGCTTAAGGCGCTTTTGAAGGAACTCGGTGAGGAGGGACTCCTGAAAAGGCTTGACTCCTTCGTGAGGATGAACGAGGGGCTGGAGAGCAAGCGCGGTGAGGACTTTATCAAGGTATCCATCCTGGGCTTTGCCGAGGGCCTCCTTACTGTTTTGAAAGAGAAGTACGACGAACCGAGGGTGAAGGAGCTCTACGAGAGGATAAAGGCGAAGAGGGCCGAGCTGGACGAGCAGTTCAGGAAGCCAAGGATACCCTACCTCGAGGAAGAAGAGTAAAAGGAAATCTTAGAGAAGGCCAACCTCTTTCAATGTGCTCTCTATGTCTTCCAGCGCTTTTTCATCGAGCGGGAGCGATGGACGTCTCGGCCTTCCAACTTCCAGCCCTCTCATCTCCATCGCGGCCTTTATAGCGCTTATCTGGTTGTATTTCTTAACCACGACCTCGTTCAGGAGGTTCACTTTCAGCTGGAGTTCCCTCGCCTTCCGGTGGTCTCCTTCTTTGAAAGCCTTCCAGAGTTCGGCGCAGAGCTCCGGTGCGACGTTTGCAACGGCTACAACCGCTCCGTGGGCACCGAGAACCCAGGAGGGATACATGATGTCGGCAGTCCCAGCCAGAATGATGAACCTGTCGCCGAGCCTCCTTGCCAGCTCGCCTATTCTCCCCATGTTCGCGCCGGAGTCCTTTATGCCGACGATATTTGAGTGCTCCTCCGCAAGGCGCTCGATGATATCTATAGGGATGTTCAGGTCCGTGAACTTGGGAACGTTGTAGATGAGAATTTTTCCGTCGAGTTTCTCAGCGAGCGTTGAGTAGTGGGCGAAAAGCTCCTCTGGAGAAGGCTTAAAGTAGTAGGGCGGGCCTATGAGAAGGGCGTCGGCGTCGAGGTCGAGGAGTGCCTTTCCGAGCTTCAAAGTTTCTCTCGTCGAGTTCTCGGTCGCTCCAGCGATTACAGGAACTTTCGATGGGGCCTCATCGAGGACTATCTCAACGACCCTCAGCTTTTCCTCGAAGCTCAGATAAGGAAACTCTCCGTTGCTCCCGAGGGAGACGAGGCCGTTTAGTCCGGCGTTGATGAAGTGGTGGACGAGCTCCCTAAGAACAGACTCATTGATGTTTTCATCCTCGTCAAAGGACGTTATGTGTGGGACGAACACTCCTTCCAGCATAGGCATCGGATTGAGTAGTGGTAGGAGGTTAAACGCCTTTCGCGGGGAAAGGCTTAAATAGTTATAGGGCAAGTATAATACCATGGCAATAACTTTCATTGGCAGAGAGAAAGAGCTCATCTTCATGGAGTCCCTCTGGCAAAAGGAGAACTCCTTCCTTCCAATCTACGGCAGGAGGAGGGTAGGAAAGACCCGCTTAGTTAAGGAGTTCATCAGAGAGAAGCCCTCCATCTACTACCTCGCCAGGAACAGCACCTACCGCGACAACCTGCTCGAGTTCTCAAGGGTGGCTCTTGAGGCCTATCCGAGTCCCTACCTTACACCCTCTTCATTCTCAAGCTTCACCGATGTTTTCAGGTACTTAAGCGAGAAGGGGAAGCTCATCGTGGTCATTGACGAGTTCCCCTACCTCATCCAGTCCGACAAAAAGGTTCTGAGCGAGTTCCAGTACATAGTGGACGAAATCGTTAGGGGCTCAAAAATACACCTCATCCTCGTAGGTTCTAGCGTCGGCATGATGGAGGAGCACGTTTTGAGCCAGAAGAGCCCCCTCTACGGAAGAAGGGATGGTCAAATAAGACTTCAGCCGCTGGACTTCTTCAGCTCGTGGAGGTTATTGGGTGTTGACGTAGAGGAGGCGATAAGGATATACGGGGTAACGGGTGGAATTCCCGCCTATCTCATCCTCTTCAATAGCTTTGAGGATGTCAAGGAGGTCGCCTTCACCAAGCAGGGCTTCCTCTACGCGGAGGGGGACTTCCTCCTCTCGAGCGAGCTGAGGGAGCCAAAAGTTTACAAGCTGATTCTGAAAGCAGTTGCCGAGGGGAGGAGGCGTTTCAATGAGATAAGCAACTTCACAGGAATCCCGCGCTCCAACCTCTTCAAGTACGTTGAAGTGCTCGAGAGGCTCGGCTTCCTCAGGCGGGAAGTTCCCGTCACTGCTCCCCCAAAGACCAAGAACACGCGCTACGCTATAGCGGACAACTACATGGCCTTCTACTTCCGCTTTGTTGAGAGGCACAGGGAAGAGATTGAACTTGAAAGCCTCGACTTCTGGGAGGAGTTTAGGGAGGAGTACAACCGCTACCTCGGGAAGGTTTTCGAAGGGGTTGCCAGGGAGTTCTTTCTGAGGCTAAACATGACTGGAGAGCTTCCGTTTAAGTTCACCAAGATTGGAAGGTGGTGGCGTAAGGGCGAGGAGATCGACCTCGTTGCCCTGAATGAGCGCGAGAAGAAGGCGATGTTCGTCGAGGTCAAGTGGAAGGAATTGGGAGAGAGGGAGGCGCGGGGAATTCTGAGAGACCTTGAGAGGAAGGCAGAGCTGGTCGGACTTGAGAAATGGAGTAAAGGATACGGGTTGATTGCCAAAAGGCTTGAAGGGAAAGAAAACCTAAGACAAGAAGGCTTTTTGGCCTGGGATTTGAGAGACTTCGAGGAGGTAAAAACCTATTCCCCGCCCCGGTAGAACTCCCCAAAGAGCTCAACCTCCTGGACGTAGCTTCTCCTCAGCTTTAGCGCGGTATAGGCCCTCTCAAGCTCCCTGCCGATGTAGAAGGCGTGCCTGGGGCTTATCTCAAAATGCTCAAGAACCGTGTCGATTATCGCGTTCGGCTCATCGCCGACTATCGTGAGAACCGCTTCAGTGCCCCTGTGAGCGTTCACCCATATCCTCCCGCCTTCCAGCCAGATGCGGAAGTAAACCGGCTCAAGCTCAACGGTCTTTTCTCTGGCCTCAATTACCTCATTGGCCGGTTCGAAGCGCCATTCCGATTCCGTCTTTTCTTTAAGGATTAGCAGGCCGAAGCCGAGGTCTTTTGGCAGATCGAAGAGGTTTATATCTACCGCACGTTTCAGCTCCCTAACCGAGCCCTTCGCCTTTGCGCTTACTTCGGTCGTCAGCAGGAGGTTTATCGAAAGCTCCTTTGCAATACCTGCAAGAAGGGCGTTCATTCCAACGCTGTCGGCGTCGTAGAGCTCGACCACGTTTCCAACGCCAGCCAGGAGGACGTCATCCGGGTTCCTCTCGCAGTAGAGCTGGAAGGCTGTAACCGAGCGCGCTAGGTGGGGAACGTGTTCGAGAATAAGATCGGGAATGATAGTTTTGTAGCCAAGGTCTAGGGCTTTCTCCTTGAGTTTTTCAAGAAACTCGACCCTTTCAGTCGGCTTAGTGGGGAAGTAACCGCTCTTCTGGTTAGTAGGGATTAAAACTACGGGCTTTTCGGCCACAAGGTCATCAAGGTTGCTCTCATCGACGCTCAAAAAGAGGTCGGCGTAGTCAAGCGCCCTCTCGATTTCTGGAGTGTTTAGAGAGTCAAAGCTGATGGGAGCTTCAAAACCAGCCTCTTTTAGCTTTTCTCGGATTTCGGGTATCGCGTCTACAAACTCAAGGTTCCTCTCCCCTGCAACCATGCCGATGTCAATTATGTCGGCACCTTCGCGGAGGTAATAGAGGGCCTTTTCGACGGTTTTCTCAACGCCGAGCTTGGGAGCATCGACCACCTCAGCGAGAATCCTCGCAGGGAAGTCCCTTCCCGCTGGAAGGTTGCCGATGAGGACGTTCCAGGGCTTTTTCAGGGCCTCTTCAATATAGTTCTTGTTCTTCGTCCTGTTTCTGATGTCCTCAACTCTCTTAAGCGCATCGAAGGAAAAGAGGTCATCTGCAGGAACTTCCTTGCTGAGCCTGAAGCCCTCCTCAAGGGCCTTTATAACCTGCGGAAGATCCATAGCGTTCCTCGGCCCTTTGTAAGCTGGAATCCCAAGCTCGTCTTCGATGGGCTGGGCAGAGCCCCTAACGAGGCCTGGAATGAGGATAAGGTCGTAGTCTTCGCTTTTTATCCCGGCTTTTTTCAGGTATCTTACAATCAGCTCGGGAGTTAGAAAGGCGGCGACGCTCACAGGGGCTACGAAAACATCACACCCCTTCCTGTACTTCCGAACGAGCGGCTCTGCCAGCTTGCCGGTTACGAGGAGAATTCTCTTGGGCATGGAGAAAGTTGGAGGCTGTGGTTAAAAGCCTACCTCCATCCCCAGCGGGTCTTGGGTTGAAGGGTTATAATCGGTTGAAATGCAGCAAAACATTTCTAAAATCACCCGAAGCATGAAGATAAACCGGGGAAATTAAACTACTAAAAATCAAAAATGGGGTTGGAAATCATTTCAAAGGTTCTGTCTCCATGTGCTTGAGCTTCAAGACTTCCTTGAGGGGCCCTAAGGCCTCTCCAGCCTTCAAGAGCACTCCAGCACCGAGGAGTATTACGGCGAAGATAAGCCTCGCTTCGGCCAAACCCACCCAGTCCACGACGAAACCGTAGATGAAGTAGAAGACACTCATGGCCAACGCCGACACCATTGAGTAAATTGACAATATTGTCGCCCTCTTCTCCGTTGGTATCCTGTGCTGGAGTTCAATTCCGAGGTTAAATCCAAAGGCCGTGTGGATCACCGTAACCACGATTCCGAGGGCGATAATCCAAATCGGGTTCTGGTAGAGGACTGAGAGTGCCGTTAGGACTGGAACGATGAGGGGGGCGAGGGGGTAGGCCTTAACGCTCCATGAGTCCCTGAGATGGATTCCGATGAGCCTTGGAGTTATCTTGACGAGGGCCTCTATTATTCCGAGGAGGCCGAGGGTGCCCATGAGGGTTGTTTTAAGGCTCTCAGCGAGTATATCACCCAGATAAGGCTCAAAGAACTGCCTAAACTGGTTTGTGGCCATGACAACGGTTATTGAGAGGATTATCAGCCAGAGGAGTTCGGGCCTCTTTATCTCCTTGAAGCTCTGGAGGGTGTGGCTTATGTAGGAGCGTTCCGGCTTCTTGAACTCATACTCCGGGATTTTGTAGCCCACTATGAGTGTCCCCACTTCGAGGAGGAGTGTTAGGGCCAGGGGGAGGGTGAATCCGTAGAGCTGAGTGAGGATTCCGCCGATTGCCACGGTTAGGGCTGTGAGAGGGATTGTTATGGTTTTTATGCTTTTCATCAGTCCCCTGTATTCTTTTTCCCTTCTCAGGTGCTTCAAATTGTCAAACAACCATGCCTGGAGGCTTCCGCTGATGAATGCGACTCCGAGGGGTGTTATTATGGAGTACAGGATTAGCATGGGGAAGTTCTTTAGGAAGATTAGGACGAGGGTTCCGAGGGCGTGAAGGGTTATTCCGATCAGGACGCTGGTTTTCCGGCTTATTTTGTCGCCAACGACTCCGGTGGGGACTTCAAAGAGGAAGTTTCCTATTGTTGCTATTGCCATTGCCGTGCCTATTTGGGCGTATGTGAGGCCTTTGGAGAGGTAATAAATAACAAGGAGGTTCCCAACAAAGCCCGTGTTCATCAGGGCAAAGAACAACTTGTATTTTTTTATCAAGTCCATTTTAGGCCCTCCTTTGTGGTTTTAGACGGTTTTTGTGGGGTTTTAAAGTAAAAAACTTTTCGTTTTTTACATCTGGAAGAAACAGAAAAAGGAAAGGTTTGGAGGCCTTTGGGGTGTTCTGGTGGGTTTCTGTCTTCAGATAAGCTCGACGACGGTCTCACAGTAGTAGTCGGCCATTCTCTTGCATCCCATCAGGTAGGCGGTCTTAGGTCTTATCCTAACGAGTGCCCTCCTTGTATCACCTCCTTTTTGGTTGTTCAAAGTATCTCAACGACGTATTCACACCATATATCTCCCATGCTCTTGCAGACCATAAGGGTGGTCTGCTGGGGCCTTACCTTAACCAACGCCCTTATCTTATCACCTCCATTCAACGGTTACTTCACACCAAAAGTCCGCTATGGCAAGGCATGCCAAGAGTTCGGCATGCTTCGGCTGTATCCTAACCAAGGCCCTCATTTTGCCTCCCTCCTTCAGGCTATCTCATCTACGGTGGAGCAAACGTCCGATGGCCTTGGGCAGGCCATCAGGGTCGTTGGTTTGGGAGTCTTTCTAACCAACACCCTCATTGGGTTCATCCCTCCTTTAATTTGTGGCCGTAATAGTCTCTGATTTAACCTCTTCAGGCTCTCCAACTTCCCTTTCCATATTGGGGGCTGTGTTGCGTTCTGGGTCTGAACTGGGGATGGGGACGGCCTTTTCTAAGGCTTTCTCGAACTCTTCCCCGTATTCGTCCCATAGGCGAGAGTATAGCCAAAGGCCGATTTTGAAGCTCTCTTTAGCGTAATAGCACTTTAGGGCTGGTGGGATAAAGCCTTTGCCTGTGTAGGTTATGTTTTCGTAGAAACAGAAGTCGTGGCAGTAGAATCTTAGCCAGCAGTCCTTACAGGGCGGGTGGTTCAAGAAGTTGTATTTTTGGAGCTCAAAGCGTTTCAGGTGCTCCCATTCAAAATTGTCAATGTGGCTAAGCTTAAAGTCCTTCATGCTAACGAACCTATGACACGGGTAAATGTTCCCGTTCACGTCAATGGTCACGCTACCCTTCCCAGCACCACAATGGAAGCTACTGACCCTTCCCCTGTAAACGTCTTGGATTATCTGTTTGAATTTCACGTAAACAACGGTTTTTAGCTCTCCGAACGTCTCTATCTCCTCTATGGCGATTTTTCTGAGTTGGTCGAGGTAAGTATCAATGTGCTCTTTAGTAACCACGTTGTTTGAGAGGGTGGCCATTTCAATGCCGACGTTCAGGACTCCAAACTCGGTTTTTAAGTGGTGGTAAACGTCGTAAACCCTGTTAAGCTGTTCTGGGAGGAGTGTAGCCCTAACGGAAATCTTCCCCAGCTTCCCCCTCTTTCTGGCCTCTTCAACGAAGTATTTGAGGTTCTTTGCTACGACATCATAAGTGGGTGAACCGTCCACAAAGGGCCTGTTATGGTCGTGTATTTCCTTAGGCCCGTCAATGCTCACGATAACGTTAAACGGGTGGCTTAGAAGGAAGTCCACGACTTTTGGAGTGAGGAGGTAGCCGTTGGTTGTAACGCTGAAAAATACGGGCTTTTTGGTCTCTTTAGCCTTCTCTTCGGCGTATAAGACTCCCTCTTGGATTGCTGGGAAGTTTAGGAGCGGTTCTCCACCAAAGAAGACAATGCTAACACCGAATGGGGCCTTATCGAAGAGGAAGTCAATGGCTTTCTTCATGCTCTCTTTATCCATGAGTTTTGGCTTTTCAAGGGTGTAAGTGCCTTTGTTGGCGTAACAGTAAACGCAGGAGAAGTTACACGCCTGAGAGACGTTGATACTCCCTCCAAGGAGGAAGCCGTAGTCCTCATTATATCCGAGCTGGAGTGGGGGGAGCTGATTTAGGTAGTCTTGGAGTTCTTTGAGCTTAACCCTCTCCTCTGGGGTAAGTTCTGTCTTTTTCCCCTCAGCTATCTTTTGAATCCCTGAGTAGGTTTCTGGTTCAACTTCTACAATGTATCCCGAGTCTTCATGGATGACAAAGAACTTTGGACTGCAGGCAATTTCGGATTTTATTGCTGTTATGTCCTTTAATAGTATTACCCCCACCAGAACCCCCTTCTATTGGTTACCTACGATTACACTGTAACGTTTAAAGTTTTAAAACTTTTTGCTTAGTCATTCTCCAAGGACTGGGCAAAAAAACTACTGAAAATCCCCTATTTTAAGGAGGAACAACTTCGAGCAGGGTACAATTCTCTTACCTGATGGGGAGGTTATCACTCCTTGGACGGGGGTAGTACCTCCTTGGGGCTTCAAATTCCCCAGGCCTCACCGGTCGGGGAGTGCCCACCATCCTCATCGGCCCGATAGTATTTTAGGACCTTTCGCTAAAGGCCTTTTGGTGGTGGTATGATAAAGGTTGGAACCTGTGGCTTCTGCGAGGCGCGGAGTAGATACTTCAGGGACTTTGATGCGGTCGAAGTGCAGCAGACTTTCTACCGGATTCTCCAGGAGAAGACGCTGGAGCGCTGGAAGAAAGAAGCTCCCGAGGACTTCACCTTCTCGATAAAGGCCTTTCAGGGAGTAACCCATCCAGCTAACAGCCCGACCTGGCGGAGGAGCAATGTAAAACCGGGAAAGGACGTCGGCTTGCTAAAGCCAACGAGCGAGGTACTGCATTTCTGGAGGGTAACCCTTAAGGAAGCGGAGATTCTCGGTGCGAGGTTCATCCTCATACAGCTACCGAAGAGCTTCAAAGAGAGCGAGGAGAGCTTTGCCAACGCGGAGAAGTTTTTCGAGATGATAGACAGGGGAGAGTTTGAGATAGCCGTCGAGCTGAGGGGCTGGAGCGAGAAGGGCATAAAAGAGTTCGTGCGGGAGTTCGACGTCATAGACGTCACTGATCCTCTCGTGAGAATCCCTCTCCATGAAGGGAGAACCAACTATTACAGGCTTCATGGGAGATACGAAAACGGGAGGATAATATACAGTCACGCCTACAGCGACGAAGAGCTTGAAAAACTCAGGGAAAGGGTTCTTGGCTGGAACCGGGAGGAGAGCTTCGTCTTTTTCAACAACTCAAACATGTGCAGCGATGCGAAGAGGTTCAAAGGAATGATTGAGGGGAAAGTTAGAAAGGATTTGTAACTCTCAAGATCGAAAATCCAAACGGTGGGAGATATAGGCGAGATAACAATTAAGGTTCCACCGGGAGTCAATGAATCACTCTTCAAAAAGTTCCTTGAAAGGGATGCCGAAGTGCTCCTCAGAGCCATGAGAAAAAAGTGAAACCCGGAATGCTCGGTAGGGCCACCGTAGAAGAGCTTGAGGAATACGCTGAGGAGGTCGGGCGTTGATTTACCTGGATGCCAACGTGTTCATCAGAGAATAAATGCAAGGAGATAGCTCACTGGATGTCATTAAACCCCGGCCTCCTTACCTTCAAGACGTCTCTGTTCACGAGGGTTGGTGGGACTTCCCCTTTCTTGAATGCTATGAGGTTTTTCGCTACCAGCTCTGCCATCCCCTCTCTCGCACCATGGGTGGCGCTTCCTAAGTGAGGGGCCAGAACGACGTTCTTCAGGCTGAAGAGCTCCTCGTTGTAGTAGGGCTCTTCCTCAAAGACGTCTAGGCCGGCACCGGCGATCCAGCCCTCTTTGAGGGCCTTGATAAGTGCCCGAGTATCAACAACTTTCCCCCTCGCTATGTTCACCAGTATTGCAGTTGACTTCATCAGTTTAAGCCTCTCCTCGTTTATCATATGGTGAGTTTCCCTCGTGAGCGGAACTGCCAGTACAACGAAGTCGCTCTCCCTGAGGAGCTCCTCAAGGGGTTTGAACTCCGCCCCGAGCTCACTTTCCACGTCTGGCTTTCTGCTCCTCGCGTTGTAGATGATTCTCATGCCAAATCCCTTCGCCCTTCTCGCCACGGCCTGCCCTATCCTGCCGAAGCCGACTATCCCAATCGTCTTGCCGTAGACATCCTGACCGAGGAACATCAGCGGGTGCCATGCAATTCCTTTTCTCTTCCACTCGCCGGAGCGGACGAAGTTATCGGCCTCAACGAGCCTTCTCGCTGTGGCTAAAAGGAGTGTCCAGGCAAAATCCGCTGTCGCGTTTGTGAGGACGTCGGGGGTGTTTGTAACGTAGATTCCCCTCCTCGTGGCCTCTTCGACGTCGATGTTGTCGTAGCCGACGGCGTAGTTGGCCACTATCCTGAGCCTGGGAGCGTTATCAAAAAGTTCCCTGTCAACTTTCTCGCTTACCATTGTTACGACCGCATCCACGTCTCTAACTTTCTCAAGCAGGACTTCCCTCGGTATCTCGTGCTCGTACTTCCAGACCTCAACCTCGAAGTGCTCCTTCAGCATCTCGATTCCGTTCTCGGGAATCCTGCGCGTGATGAATACTTTCGGCTTCATATTCTCACCATAACGTTCTGATGAGGGTAAACTATTAATAGTTTTGGAGAGATTTTTAACCGGTGGTTTTCATGAGATACGATAAGTTTCTCGCAGGGCGGGCCAACTGGATTAAAGGCTCGGCCCTCGCGGACGTCATGAAGAAGGCCGCTGAGCTCAAAGCTCAGGGGAGAGAACTAATATCCCTTTCCGCCGGCGACCCCGACCCGAACCTCATTCCGAGGGAAGTTCTTGGGGAGCTCGCGAAGGAGATACTTGCGGAGGTTCCAGCTTCCGTTATGTACACCCCAGCCAGCGGAATCCCCGAGCTGAGGGAAGAAATCTCGAAGTTCCTTGAAAAATACGAGGGCTACAGGGTTTCCCCAGACGACGTAATCATCACCGTCGGAGGAACAGGCGCCCTCGACCTTCTCGGAAGAGTACTTATAGACCCTGGAGATGCCGTGATAACCGAGAACCCGAGCTACATAAACACCCTTTTGGCCTTCGAGCAGCTTGGGGCGAAGGTCTACGGAGTTCCGGTTGACGGTGAGGGGATGAGGACAGACATTCTTGAGGAGAAGCTCAGGGAACTGAGGGCGAAGGGCGTCAAGGTAAAGTTCATATACACCATCCCCACCGGTCAGAACCCCATAGGCGTTACGATGAGTGAAGAGAGAAGAAAGCGCCTCCTCGAGCTCGCGAGCGAGTACGACCTTCTTATAGTTGAGGATTCAGCCTACAACTTCATGCGCTACGAGGGTGAAGCAACTCCGCTCAAGGCCATGGACAAGGAGGGCAGGGTGGTTGTAGCTGGAACCCTCAGCAAAGTCCTCGGCACGGGCTTCCGCGTCGGATGGATAATAGCCCAAGGGGAAATCAGGCAGAAAGTCCTGATGGAGAAGTCTCCAATAGACTTCTGCGCGCCCACGATCTCCCAGTACATCGCCCTGGAATACCTGAGAAGGGGCTACTTCGAGGAATACCACCTCAGGCAGGGTCTTCCGGGATACAGGGAGAAAAGGGATGCGATGCTCAAGGCCCTTGAGGAGAACCTTCCGGAGGCGGAGTTCACAAAACCAATCGCGGGAATGTTCGTGATGCTGTTCCTGCCCGAGGGAGCGGACGGAATGGCCTTCGCGGAGGAGCTCATGGAGAAGAAGGGTGTCGTTGTCGTTCCGGGTAAGCCATTCTACACTGATGAAAGCGGAAGGAACGCCATAAGGCTCAACTTCTCACGGCCGAGCAAAGAGGAGATAAGGGAAGGAATAAAGAGGCTTGCAGAGCTCTACCGAGAGAAGTTCTGAAGTTTTTTGTTCCTCTTTTTCGCTTTCTGCCAATTTAAATAGGATAGCCCTCCATAGGATATGCCAAAAAATGCATATTTCTGGACCCACTTAATAACCCACCGTAATTCTTTTAACGCGAAGTTCTTATAAGGTGCGGAATCAACCGCGGAAAGGTGATTAAAATGGTAAGGTACATGGTCACCTCTGCGTTGCCTTACGCTAACGGGCCGATTCATGCCGGTCATCTGGCGGGGGCTTATCTGCCGGCGGACATTTTCGTGCGCTACCTCCGCCTGAAGGGCGAGGAAGTCCTCTACATCTGTGGAACGGACGAACACGGGACCCCAATAACCTTCCGCGCTCTCAAAGAGGGCAGAAGCCCAAGGGAGATAGTTGACGAGTTTCATGAGCACATAAAGACGACATTTGAGAGGGCAAAGATAAGCTTCGACTACTTTGGCAGGACCGAGCTTCCCGTCCACTACAGGCTAAGCCAGGAGTTCTTCCTCAAGGCCCTTGAGAACGGACACCTCGTTAAGAAGGTCACCAAGCAGGCCTACTGCGAGCACGACAAAATGTTCCTCCCGGACAGGTACGTTATCGGAACCTGCCCCTACTGCGGCGCCGAAAACCAGAGGGGAGACCAGTGTGAGGTCTGCGGGCACCCGCTGACGCCTGAAATCCTCATCAACCCGCGCTGTAACATCTGCGGTAACCCAATAACCTTCAAGAACTCGGCACACTACTACATCCGCATGCAGAATTTCCAGGATAAGCTCAAGAAGTGGGTGGAAAGCCAGGAGCACTGGAAGCCGAACGTCAGGAACACCGTCCTCGGCTGGATAAACGAGGGGCTTGAGGAGAGAGCTATAACGCGCGACCTCGACTGGGGTATCCCGGTCCCCCTTGACGACGAGGACGTTAAGGGAAAGGTTCTCTACGTCTGGTTCGAGGCTCCCATCGGCTACATCAGCATCACAATCGAGCACCTGAAGAGGGAAGGAAGGGAGAACGACTGGAAGAAGTTCTGGCTCAACCTCGATGGTCAAACGAGGGTCATCCACTTCATCGGAAAGGACAACGTTCCCTTTCACGCGATATTCTGGCCTGCCTTCCTGATGGCCTACGGCAGGTACAAGGATGAGGAAGTCGAGGCCGAGTGGAATTTGCCCTACGACATCCCCGCGAACGAGTACCTCAACCTAGAGGGCAAGAAGTTCTCAACGAGCAGGAACTGGGCGATATGGGTTCACGAGTTTCTTGACGTCTGGCCCGCTGACTACCTCAGGTACTACCTCACGGCCATAATGCCGGAAACGAGGGACAGCGACTTCTCCTTCGAGGACTTCAAGAAGAAAATCAACGAGGAGCTGGTGAACAACCTCGGGAACTTCGTGCACCGCGCTCTCACCTTCGTCAACAGGTACTTTGACGGCGTAGTTCCGGAGGGGGGAGAGCTGGACGAGCTGGATAAGCAGGCCTTCGAGGAGATAGAGAAAGCCTTTGCGGAGACCGGCGAACTTATAGCCCACTACCGCTTCAAGGATGCGCTAAAGCGCGTCATGGAGCTGGCAATATTCGGAAACCGCTACTTCGACTACCAGAAGCCGTGGAAAACCGCCAAGGAAAACCGTGAGAGAACGGCAACGACAGTCAACGTCTCGCTCCAGATCGCTAAGGCCCTTGGAATCCTGCTTGAGCCGTTCCTGCCTGACGCAAGCGAGAAGATATGGCATCTCCTCAACATTGAGGAGGTCAAGAGGTGGGAATTCAGCGAGCTTCCGGCGGGACACCGCGTGAGAAAGGCCTTCCCGATGTTCAAGAAGGTCACCGACGAGGAGATAATCTACTTCATCGTGAACTACATCGGCAGGGGCAACCCGGACAGCGCAAAGATTCTCCTCAACAAGTACTACAAGCGGGAAGACGTCGTTAAGGTAACGCTTGAGCGCTTTGGGGAGAGGAGGAAGGATGAAGCTCTCGCCCTCCTAAAGGCCATCTACGGTGATTATGTGAGGGGAGAAAAGGCCGAAAAAGGGGATAAGGCGGAGAGGAAGGAAAAAGCCAAGGAGGGTAAAAAGATGGAGTACGTTAGCTTTGACGAGTTCGCGAAGCTGGATCTGAGGGTTGGGAAAATAATCGAGGTCAAGGACCACCCCAACGCTGACAAGCTCTACGTAGTCAAGGTCGACCTTGGCGATGAGGTCAGGCAGCTCGTCGCTGGCCTGAAAAAGTACTACAAACCCGAAGAGCTCCTCAACCACTACGTCGTCATCATAGCCAACCTTGAGCCCAAGAAGCTCCGCGGTGTTGAGAGCCAGGGAATGCTTTTAGCGGCCGACGACGGCAAGAACGTCGCCCTGCTCATGCCAGACAAAGAGGTAAAGCTGGGAGCGAGGGTAAGGTGAAATTCAAAAGTTGAGCTCCACCCAGTGCTCTTTCTTTCCTTTCAAGATTTTTACAACCCCTTTTTCTTCGAGGCGCTTGAAAATTCGCCATGCTGTTGTTTTTGGAAGTCCAAGGGCTTCTCTAACTTCAGCCTGACTCACCCTCCCTCCCCGGTCAAATATGTAGAGGATGGCTTTCTTCTCTTCATCGCTTAGACCGAGACGCTCAAGTCTTAACATGAGCTCCTCCCTGGTGGGGTTTTCTTCTTTTTTCGCCCTTTTCCTTCTTAAAATCCCATAGATGGTAATTGGGATGAGAGCTGAAAGTCCAAAAAGCATCATGGGTAGTTGGTTGGAGCTTTTTTCTTCGCTGCCCTCCAGATCACTGTAGTCGCTTGATCCGGAGTACTCGATGATGTACGAGATGCTCTGATTGCCTGGAGGTATAGTTATTGAGTTCTGTGTTATTTCGAGTGGTATGTCGCTCAGATCGACTACAATTGAGTTTTCTGGCAGGACTATGGTAACGGGTTGGTTCGTGGAGACGTTCAGTGTCCACAGGGGTCCCTCTTTTGAAGTTAGGTCGGGGGTAACGTATGAGATTTTGACCAAAGTGGCATCTCCGGGGTAGAGGACGAGGTAATTCCCCTCAACCCTGAAGTTGAGGGGGTCTCCGTTTTCATCTTCGACTGAAAGGTCCTCTATGTGCTCTCCAATAAGCTGGATTGATAACTGAGGAGAATAGGTGTCGGGGACGACATCAATTTGAACTTCAACGTAGCCGTCAGTGTAAACGGTTAGAGTGATAGATGAATAATACTCGGCTGATGCGGGAAAGGACGTCAGAAGGACGATGAAAAGGAAGAGGGAGGAGATTTTCTTCCCCACGTCTTCACCTCCAAAATAAGAAAAAAGGCTAAGCTAAGTGTGCTCCTGTATGAACTCTTCCACCTTCTGGAGGGCTTCAAGGGCTATTGCAAAGTGTGCCTTGGCTTCCGCTGGCTTCTTTGCCTTCATTAGGTTTATGCCGAGCTTGAATTCCTGGGATGCCACTCTAAGCTGGAGTTCTGGGGCCCTGGTGTCAACGCCCTGAAGCTTGAGCTCCCTAAGCTTTCTAGAGTCTTCCTTCATTCTTTCGGTGAAATTCTTGACGAATTCCCTGAAGTTCTGAAGCTCTTCCTCGAGTTTCTTCTCCATGGCCTTTCTTTGTATGAATTTAATTGCCTGATAAAATTCCTCTATGACCTCCCTGTTTTCTTCAATCAGGTCGAGGGCCTCGTCCCATTTTTCCTCACTGGCGAGCTCCTCAACCTGAGTGTAGAGTGCTACGAACGCGTCAAGTCTCTCCTGGAGTTCTGTGACGTTGTAGCCCCTTTCTTCTCCCATTTGAGTGAGGTTTTGGACGATTTCTATTGCCCTGCCTCCCTTTTCGAGAAACTGGCTCACTATCTTGTCTGCGTTTGCATGGGCTAACTGCTCGCGGATTCTTTTCAGCTCTTCATCGAGAACTGTTTTTTTCTCCTTGGCTATCTCAAGGTCCTCCCGTGCCTTTTCAACATCCCCCTCTTTAAGGTCTTCAAGGACTTTCTCATAGGCGGTCTTGGTCTCTTCATACAGCGCCTGGAGGGTGCTGACGTCTATGCCCTGGTTTTCGGCTGCTTTAATGGTCTTTTCAACAAGCCCAAAGTATCTCTGGAGTCTCTCAACTTCAGCCTTTATTCTGCTCCGAACTTCCTCCATCCTTTCCTTTCCTTCCTTTAATCCTTTTAGGGCGAGCTTGTAGTGGTGCATAGCTGTGAGACTGTCCAGTATTGCGTTGTAGTAGTCACCCTCCTCGTACTCGCTCAATGCCTTCTCTTTGAATTCTTCTGCAAGATTGTAGTTCTGGATTATGGTTGAGTTGGCCGGTAGCTTGTCCTTCAGGGGTTCTATTGCTCTCTCCGCAAATTCGCTGAGCCTCTGGAGCTGTTCTATGAGTCCTCTGGCTATTTCCTCTTCTCGGGTGCTGTTGTCAAAAGTTTGGGAGGTCTTTGAATCGCTGGCCTCGGCAATGCCGAAGGGTATCACGCTCACCACCAGCAATATTGCGAGGGCCATAGCCCCCAGTTTGAGTCCCCTCATGGGCATCACCGGAGGAAGATACGCTTTACAAGTATTTGAGGGCTCCGGCGGAACGAACGTTTCAAAGCGTTTCTTTTTTCTTAAGCACCATCAAGCGGAGCTAATTGCCCCATCTACCTCAAATCAGAGATGATTGCCCAAACTTGAAGCGACGTAATAAGCTAATTTGAGAGCGCCCACAATGTCCCCCATCATAGTTGACCTTTAGATGGGCCAGCTAATAAAACCTTCGCTATTCACAGCAGCAGTTTGAGGGCGAGGATCATGAGGATGGCTGAAAACGCCAGCTTAAACTTTTTTGGATGGATTCTCGTTACAAGCCTCGCCCCGATTATGGCCCCTACTATCATCCCGGGGGCGAGCAGAAGGGCAGTTGAGAGGTCAACTTGGCCAAGACGGTAGTGTTCCCATGTTCCAGCCAGGGCCGTGAAAAAGATGGCCATGCTCGAAGTCCCCACTGCGTATTCAATGGGAACTCCGGCCAATGAGTGGAACAGGGGAACGTTCAGAATACCTCCGCTGATTCCCAGGAGGCCGGAGCTAAGTCCAGCGACCACCCCTACGATGGGCACATTGTGGAGTTTTATCCTCTTCGAATCTTCTGCATCTTCCCCGTTGCGGTGTTTTAAGAATTTGTAGGCCACATAGAGCAGCACTCCGGCGAAGGCAGTTCTCAAAACCCTCTCGCTCAGAACTCCCGAGAGGTAAGCTCCTGCAACTGCCGAGGGAACTGAGAACAGCTCTTTCAGAACGACAACTCTGTATAGAACCCTGCCCTCTTTCATGTGCATGGATGCAGAGCCCAGGGAGCTTATTGAAATGCATGCAAGACTTGTTCCAACGGCAGTATGAATGGGAAGGCCCATAAGGACGAGGGTGGGGACTATCAGGAAGCCACCGCCAACACCGAAAAGGCCCGCGAGCATCCCGATGAGGAATCCAACCGTGAAATCGATGATGTATGGTTCCATGGAGGGTAATATTCAAAGCCGGTCAAAAACGTTTTTTGACTACTGCAAGCAGAAAACTTTTTAACTTGAAAATCGTGAATTTTTAGGGTGGTGAAGGTGAGATACAAAACCCTTGAGTTCTGGCTCCTGACTCTACTCTCCTTTGTCCTCACCATGCCCGGAGCGGTGGCCTTCGCCAACTGGGACGCGCCTTACGGTTTCCACAAAGATCTGGCCACCTGGATGAGCTGTGCAAGCGCAGCCCTACTCCTCGTTCTAATCTACGGTGCTTACGAGTGGAAAAATGGACGTTTATCGTTTGGGATTCTCGTCCCAGTGATTCTCGCTTGGTTTATTGCGGTTTTTGTAGGGCTCAACGCCGAGAAAGAGATTTGCGGCCAGATGGGCTATCATTGTGGGCTTTTAACGTTCATAGCGGCTGGCTTCCCTGGCCTCCTTATCAGTTTGATGCTATTGCCCTTTGCCCTTCCCGAAATCCTGGCGGGAGGGCCGTACTCCTACGACAGACCCCTTGTCATAGCCTGGTACCTTCTCCTCGCAGTAGCGATCATTCTCTCGGTGATTCTCTATCGCCTGAAAAAAGAGGAAAGGCTCACGGGACCGGATAGCCCAGCCCCTTGAGGATCATCCTTATCGCCAGAAAGGCCATCACTACGGCGAAGGCCTTCGTGAGCTGGGAGGCCTTAGTCCTTTTGGCAATCTTCGCGCCGAGCTGGGCACCGATTATCAGGCCCGGGACGAGAAGGACGAGCCACTCGACCTCAACGTTGCCCAGGGTGTAGTGCTTTATCGCTCCAGAGGTTGCCGTGAAGACTATGGCGAAGCTCGAAGTGGCAACGGCATAGTGAATCGGGAGCCCCATGTAGGTAAGGAAGGGCACGTTTATGGCCCCGCCGCCGATTCCGAGGAGTCCGCTGGCTATTCCAGCGATGAAGCCGCCGAGTGGAACAATTTTGTAGTCGAGCTTAACCTGGCTAAGGTCAACTTCGTGAGGCTCCCTGCTCTTCTTCCTGTAGAGCCTTATGGCCACGAGGAATAGGACAACACCGAAGATCACCTTGAGCTGAGAGGAGCTTATGTAGCTTGTCGCCCAGGCTCCGATGTAAGCGCCGATGACGGCCGTTGAAGCCAGAAGGAGGCCCGCCTTGTAGTGTATCCTTCTCTGCCTGTGGTATGCTATAGCTGCGCTCAGGGAAGTGAAGACAACCGCCGCGCTGGAGGTACCTACCGCGTGGTGTATCTCAACGCCGAGGAAGTTGAGCGTCGGAACTATCAGGAAGCCGCCGCCGAGGCCAAACATGGCCGCGAGGATTCCAATGAAGACGCCGACTCCAAAGTAAGCGATGTATTTAAGCACCCGATCACCCCCGTTTTAGCTCAAAGCTCGAAGGCTATCGCCTCTATAAGCTTTATCAGTGCCTCAAGGTCTCCGAGGTGGAGCGTCTCGACCTCACTGTGGAGGTACTTTATGGGGACGCTCAAAGCCAAGACCTCGCTTTTGTCCTGGAATACTGAAGCGTCGGTTCCTCCGCCGGTGACCCCTATCTGGAGCGGGATTTTGTTCTTCGAGGCTATCTCCGCGACCCTTCTCGCGAGCCTTCTCGTGTAGATGGCCGAGTTGTCAACGGCCCTTATCACCGCTCCGCCGCCAAGCCTAACGTCACCCGTTAAGTCGGCACAGCATCCAAAGGAGTCAACGGCGAATGCGTACTTTGGAGAGTACTTCTGGGCCAGGAACTTCGCCCCCTTAAGCCCTATCTCCTCCTGAACTGTGAAGGCGAAGACGTACTTACCGTCGAGGTCGTGGTCAACCAGGTCCTTTATAGCCTCGACGAGGGCAACGACGCCAAAGCGGTCGTCAAGCGAGCGCGTTGAGACGTAGCGGTCGTTCAGGATGGCGAAGTGCTTCTTAAAGACCGCATAATCAAGCACTTTGACGCCGAGCGCCTCTGCCTCTTCCCTGCCCTCGGCCCCGATGTCTATGACCAGACTGTGCCAGGGAACCGTCTCGAACTTCCGCTCAAGGTTTAGGTGAACCGGCAAAACCCCAATAACGCCGTCGAGCTTCCCGTTCTCGGTTATCACGTCCAGGTGCCGCCCGTAGAGGAGCCTGTCGTCAATTCCCCCTACCTTCCTGAAGGTGAGCTTCCCGTCGGGCCTTATGCCCGTGATGAGGAACCCTATCTCGTCCATGTGGGCCATGAACACTGCCTTCGTCTCGCCCTCACCGAGCTCGACGATGAGGTTTCCAATAGTGTCCACGGTGTAGTCGGCGTAGGGCTTTATCCACTCCGCTATCTTCTCCCTGACCTTCTCCTCGTAGCCGGAAATTCCGGGAATCCGGGTTATCTCCCTAAGCTCCTCAACAAGCATCGCGATCACCTCACAGCATTTTAATCTTCTCCGGCGGTCGGATCTTTACAACATCGCGGTTCACGAGGTCCTTCGGTATCTCCCCCCTTAGAACGGCGAGGAGGTTCTCCACTGCCTGAAAGCCCATGTCTTCCATGGCTTCCTTCGAAAGGCCCGCGTGGTGTGGGGTTAAGACCGTCTCCCACTCGTACCTGAAGAGCGGGTGTTCGGTTACGGGCTCATTCTCAAAGACGTCCGTTGCGTAGCCCTTTAGTTTGCCTTCTTCAATGGCCTTAACAACTGCACTCTCGTCCACGAGGGTCCCCCTGCCTATGTTGACCAGATACTTGCCCTCAAGGAGCTTAATTCTTTCCTCGTTGATGATGTGGTAGGTTTCTGGAGTTGCAGGAAGGGCCAAGATGACGATGTCGCTCTCCTTAAGGACATACTCAAGCGGCCTGTAAACCGCGCCAACTTCCTTCTCTACCTCCTCCTTTCTCGAGCGCGACCAGTAGAGTATCTCGGTCCCCATGGCCTTCATTCTCCTTGCTATGGCCTTTCCTATAGCGCCCATGCCGAGGATTCCGACCCTCTTGCCGTAGACCGTCTCGAGGTCTTTGAAGGTGCTCCATATCATCGCGTGGCTCTCCCACTTTCCGGAGCGTATGAGCCTGTCGGTGTAGGCAATCTTCCTGAGAAGGGCTATGGTCAATCCAACGGCGAATTCAGCAACAGCCTCGCTCAGAACCCCTGAAACTTTGGTGACGTAAATCCCCCTCTCGGTCGCTGCCTCCACATCAACGTGGTCGTACCCGGCAGAATGACAGCTTATGACCTTGAGTCTCTCGGCCCTCTCGATTACTTCTCTCGGAACCCTGTTTATTGGCGAGACTATAAGTCCATCGTAGTCCTTAATCTTCTCGGCCAGCTCCTCAACGCTCGGATAGAGAAGAAAATCGACGTCGGCGTAATTTTTTAGTTCCTCAACTGGCTTGCTCTTCATCTTGAAGAGTACCAAAACTTTTGGTCGCATGTTATCACCGTTAAAACATATGTCGAAACGGCCTAATAAGGTTTTCCTGAATTGGCCACCGGGACAAAGCTCTGCGACCGCATTGAGAAAACTTAAAAACTTTTCCGGTTTCTCCCGTTAGGTGGTGCTGATGGGTAAAGCCGAGAGGAAGAGATGGAGTGAGGATTTTAGTGAGTGGTACAACGAGCTGATTGAAGTTGCAGGAATCCAGGATAAAAGATACCCCGTAAAGGGCATGAACATATGGCTCCCTTACGGCCTCAAAATAATGCGGAATATTGAGAAGTTTATTCATGCCGAGATGGAGCGTACAGGGCATGAGGAAGTTCTCTTCCCCGCGTTAATTCCCGAGACTGAGTTCCAGAAGGAGGCGGAGCACATAAAGGGGTTTGAGGGGGAGGTTTACTGGATTACTCACGCAGGCCTCGATCCGCTTGATGTGAGGCTCATCCTTCGCCCCACTAGTGAGACGGCAATGTATTCGATGTTCTCCCTCTGGATTCGCTCTCATGCAGACCTGCCCTTCAAGGTCTATCAGATAGTCAACGTCTACCGCTACGAGACGAAGCACACGAGGCCGCTTATCAGGGTCAGGGAGATAAGCAGGTTCTTTGAGGCCCACACGGCCCACGACAGCTACGAGGACGCTGAAAGGCAGATAAAGGAGGATCTTGAGATATTTGACAGGCTTGCCAAGTTCCTTGCTCTCCCATACATAGTATCAAAGAGACCTGAGTGGGACAAGTTCCCGGGAGCGTACTACTCCGTTGGCGCTGAGGTTATGATGCCAGACGGGAGAACCCTTCAGATAGGCACGATGCACAACTACAGGCAGAACTTCGCCAAGGCCTACAACATCCAGTACGAGACGGAAACGGGTGACCACGAGTACGTCCACCAGACGACCTTCGGAATGAGCGAAAGGCTTCTTGCAGCTGTTATTGCGGTTCATGGCGATGACAGGGGAATGGTTCTCCCGCCTACCATAGCGCCTATACAGGTCGTCATAGTCCCGATACCCAAGAAGGACAGCGAGGCAGATGTCTTCGCCTACGCGCGCGAATTAGCTGAAGAGCTCAGAACGGCCGGAATACGGGTTCACGTCGATGAGCGCGACATAAGACCGGGAAGGAAGTACTACGACTGGGAGCTTAAAGGCGTGCCGCTCAGGATAGAGGTCGGCCCGAGGGACGTGGAAGGAAAGAAGGCCGTCCTCGCGAGGAGGGACACCTTAGAGAAGATAACCGTGGAGAGGGATAACATCGTCGGGGAAGTCAGGAAGACCCTCGATGCAATCCACGAGAACCTCTACCAGAGGGCTAAGGAGTTCCTTGAGGGCCACATCAAGCGCGTTGACACAATAGAGGAGGCCAAGGCTGTCTTCGAGGACAGGCGCGGGATAGTCGAGATTCCCTGGTGCGGGGAGGAGGAATGCGGCCTTAAGATGGAGGAAGAGCTCGACGCCAAGATGCTTGGAATCCCGTATCCCGAGGAGGATGCGAAGGCTCCAGAGGGCAAGAAGTGCCCGGTCTGCGGCAGAGAAGCCAGGTTCATCGCGAGGTTTGCGAGGACCTACTGACCTCCCAACATTTTTGTTAAAGAAAAGTTAAAACCCTAGTTCCCATTAGATCGTTAGAGTTATAAGCACTTAAGTCTTTTGATTGATTGGTGGTTGTATTGAGCTTTCAAAGGAAAATCCTGATCATAAAA
>JASGLT010000048.1 GCA_030156945.1 Thermococcaceae archaeon | reverse complement strand
GAGTTTGACCATTCTGAGCCTTTCCCTGAGGAGTTTCTCAACCTCCTCCCTGTCTTCTGCTCCATGTTCTCTGGCCAAATCCCAGACAATGTCCTTGATTTTTTTCGTCGGGTTTAGGGCGTTCATGGCGTACTGCGGGATTATTGAAAGCTCAGTATACTTTATCTTGCGTTCCTCTTCCTTGCTCAGCTTCATCAAATCCCTGCCCTTGAATATTGCTTCCCCACCCATATGAGTCATTGGGGGCTTGCGAAGGATGAGGGAGTGGACGAGGGTGGATTTACCGCAACCACTCTCCCCCGCCACTCCGAAAACCTCACCCTCCCTAACGTCAAAAGAAACGCCATCAACAGCCTTAACGTAACCAACGGGAGTCCTGTAGTAGATTTTAAGGTCTCTCACGTCGAGGATCTTCTTCATTCGCCACCCCTCCTGAGCCTCGGGTTGAAGACCTCCTCCATTCCGAGGTTGACGAAGAACAATGCCGTTATTATCAGGGTTATAATCAGTCCAGGCGGTATGAACCACCACCAGCTTCCAAACTGAAGGGCGTTGTAGGCTATAGCCTTCTGGAGTATAGTTCCCAGGGACACTGTTGTCGTCGGACCGAGACCTATGAAGTCGAGGGTGGCACTCGCCAAAATCGCTCCGCTGAACTGGAGTATGCCCGCCATGAAAACGTAGGAGACCATGTTGGGCATTATCTCGCCAAAGATTATCTTAACGTCCCTCTGGCCCGCAAGTTTGGCCAGCGCCACGAACTCCCTGTTCTTCAGTGAGAGGGTCTGCGCCCTAACCGCCCTCGCGACCCACGGCCAGTTAGTTATCCCTATTATCAAAGCCTGCACTTCGGGGCTCCTCGCGGATAGGTAAGCCGCTACGAGTATCAACAGGATTATTGAGGGGATTACCAGCATGATGTTCACGAACATCATCAGTCCTTCGTCGACCCATCCACCCCTGTAGCCAGCAACAAAGCCTATCGTTATTCCAAGGATCGTACCTATGATGGCCGCCAAGAAGGCCACCCAAAGGCTCGTCCTGAGACCCTGCACCAGCTGGGCGTAGACGTCCTTGCCGAAGGCATCGGTACCAAGGATGTGGAGAACCTTAATCTCCTTGCCCAAGTACGTGATCAGAGTCTCTTCGCTCATTGGGGGAAGGGTCTTCTGAGAGTAGGTCGCTATTTTAACCGTGGTGTTAGGAATTTGCTCGTAGTACAGCCCGTCGCCGCTGAACGGCGTGAAGATTCCTCCGACCAACGAGAAAATAATGAAGAACATTAGCAGGCCGAATCCGAATCTGAACTTGCTGTTCCGGAAAGCTATTTTAACCGTATCCAGTTTGCTTCTCCTCGGCATTCTCAACCCTCCGTATAGCTCGCTCTAACACGTGGGTCTATGAAGGCGTAGATTATGTCGATCAGGAAGTTGGCGAGGAGTACCGATATGACGACCATCAGGAAAGCTCCCTGCAGAAGGAAGTAGTCCTGACTCAGAGCGGCGTTCATTATGAGAACGCCTATTCCTGGATAATTGAAGACTATCTCCGTGGCTATTGCTCCCGCGACCATCAGTCCAAGCTGAAGCGCCAATCCAGTCACCTGGGGCAGAATTGCGTTCCTGTAGGCGTGCTTAGTTAGGAGTTTCTCGCTGCCTCCGAGAGCCTCAAGATAGCGGACGTAGTCGGCCTCGAGCTCGTAGATGATCATGTTTCTCATGCCTATGGCCCAGCTCCCGATCATAACCACGAACAGGCTTAGGAAGGGAAGTATCCAGTGCTTCAGGAAGTCGAGAACGAACCCTGCCGAGAAGGAGGGCACGGTACTCGGGTCATAAGCTCCCTGATACGGGAGCCAGCCGAGCTCAACCCCCACAAAGTAAACGAGGAGCATGGCAAACCAGAAGTAAGGCATGCTGGCCAGGAAGTAGAATATGGGCATCGTGTACCTGTCGTACCTCTTATTTTTACCGGCTATCGCCCCAAGCCAGTTTCCAACGAGCCAGCTCAGGGCTATCGCGGGAAGGAGAACTACAATATCATAGGGAAGGGCGTGCCTTATTATATCCGTTACAGGGGCCCGGTAAAGGATGCTGTAACCCAAATCCCCATGAAAGAGGCTCGACCAGAAGTTTACGAACTGCTTCCAGAGGGGCTGGTCGAGCCCGTAGAGCTTCTCATAAAACTCGATTAGAGCCTCGTTAACTCCCCCAGTACCGGCCTGGGCCATCATGCCTTCTATGGGATTGCCCGGCATCAGCCTCGGGAGTAACCAGTTGAGCGTGACAGCGAACAGGAAAGTTATTAGATACACACCGGTTTTGCGCGCCAGATACTTCTTGAACCCCATAGAATTTCCCTCCCACTTTTTTTAAAAAAATAGAGAAAGTCAGCGGCGTCTCCTCATCAAGAGGGGAACCGCCGCGAGGAGAACCACCGCAGCAGGCCCACAGATTCCTCCACCGCCACTGCTCGTTGATGAAGCCGGGGATTCGGATGAAGAGGATGTCGAAGGCCCACTTGAACTGGTAGTGGCCGGAGCTGACGATGTAGTTGTTGTCTCGGAGGCAGGGGCTTTAGCGGGCTTGACACCAAGGAGTGCAAGGGCCGTACCCCAGGTGCCGTAGTTAGTCCAGAATATCGGGACACCGTAGGGGTTCTTCTCGTTCGGCCAGTTGGTCCAGTACTCGGTGTTGGCCTCGTAGAAGAGCGTTGCCATGTAAACCGGAACCGCAGGAACGTCCTGGAGCCATATCTGGCAGAGCTGCTTTATGTACTGGGCCTCTTTGTTCTCATCAACGGTCTTTCCGAACTCCTGGAGAATCTGGTCGACCTGCGGGTTCTCGTACTTGCCGTAGTTGGCTCCCCCGTCCTTTGAAATCAGCATGTTGAAGACAGCGTAAGCACTCGGCTGGAAGGTTCCAGACCAGTGAAGGGCAAGGTCGAAGTCACCGTTCTGAAGGCTCTTCATGAAGAAGTTTGTCCAATCACCCTTCTCTATCTCCACCTCAATTCCAACGGCCTTGAGCTGGTTGGCTATTATCTCACCCGCCTGGAGCCAGTCGTTACAGCCGGCACAGGTGACGAACTTGAGCTTGAGCGGCTTGCCGTTGTACTCCCTGATGCCGTCGCCGTCGGTATCCTTGATTCCGGCCTCGTCGAGGAGCTTTATCGCTCCGGCAACATCACCGTACTTCCAGCCATACTGGCTGATGAGGCCGTCAATACCAACCTTGTCGCTCCACTTGGTGAGAAGACCCGGACCGAATGGAACCTGCTTCGGAAGGTCGCTTATCGGACCCTGGTTGACGATCTGGTAGGGGTTGATTGCCATTGCTATTGCCCTTCTGACCTTCGGGTTGTCGAGCGGGGCGTGCTTGGTGTTGAAGTAGAGCAGAACGGGGGCAACGGGCGGGAAGTAGGGATACTTGTCGAGCCAGCTCGCGAGCTTGGGGTTCTTCTGCTTGGCCGAGACTATGTCGATGTAGTAGGTACCGACGTCGAGGTCGCCCTTGATGAACATGTTGGCGGCCTGGTTGTTGTCGGTGACGTAGAGCTGGACGATGTACTTGGGTCCGGGCTTTCCAAAGACCTTAACACCCCACCAGTCGTCGTTCCTCTCAAGGATGGCCTTCTCCTGGCCGACTACCTCCTTGAGCTTGTAGGCACCAGAACCTACAAGGTACTTCATCTCATCGCCGGTGAAGGTCATCTTGGGTATGTCCTCGGGGTTAATGTTCTCGAAAACGTGCTTCGGAACTATTAGGGCACCCTGTCCCCAGCCGAAGAACATCTGAAGCTGCCAGAGCTGGTAGTTGGGGGTACCCTCGAAGATGAACTGAACCGTCCTGTCATCAACGACCTTTATCTCCTTGAGGCCGAGGTTGCCCCAGTTCCTGAGGCCAATCTTCTCGTAGTACTCATAGGAGAACTTGACGTCTTCAGCAGTTAGGGGCTTGCCGTCCTGCCACTTGAGGCCCGATCTGAGCTTGACTTCAAAGACGTTGTCGCCAACCCACTTGGCACTTTCTGCAAGCCACGGTTTGAGCTCGCCGGTCATGAAGTTGAACATGAACAGTGGCTCAAAAACAAGACCATCTATTCCAAGCACTGAACCTCCCGTGAACGGGTTGGCGTTCGTTGGAGGGGCGCTGTTGGCAGTGTAGAGGGTTTCATTCCTCGGCAGGCTCTCCGCTGCCAGACCGTATCCAGCCCCGAAGAGGCTGGCCAGGAAAATGGCCACAAGGCCCATGGCTATGGCTTTCTTCATAGGCACCACCGCTTATAAGGTTGGTCAGTTTTATAGTTTAAGCCTCATCTATATAAACCTTTCTGTATAGACATGAACCAATAATTGCAAAAATACCATGAATACCACATTGCGCCATCCCGCGACCGGAGCTCATGAGAGGGGCAAAAACGCCAAACAGCAAAATGCCAAGGTTACGAAAATTATAAAAAAGGTTGTAGTTATAATTTATAGAGGTGAAAGCATGCCGGAGTTTGCATGGGGTGTTGTACAGTCAGCGTTTCAGTTCGAGATGGGCGATCCTCTCAGGAGGTTCATAGACACGAGGACTGACTGGTGGCACTGGGTCCGCGACCCTTTCAACATAAAGAACGACCTCGTGAGCGGCCATCTTCCGGAGGACGGCATAAACAACTACGGACTCTATGAGATTGACCACCAGCTTGCGAAGGATATGGGGCTCAACGCCTATCAGATAACGGTTGAGTGGAGCAGAATCTTTCCCTGCCCGACTTTTGGAGTTGAAGTTGATTTTGAGAGGGACTCCTACGGACTTATAAAGAGGATAAAGATAACCAAAGAAACCCTCAAAGAGCTCGAAGGGCTCGCAAACCTTAGGGAAGTTAAGCACTACAGAGAAGTCCTTGGGAACCTCAAAAAGCTGGGATTCTCCACTTTCGTAACCCTGAACCACCAGACCCAACCGATATGGCTCCATGACCCTATAGAAGTCAGACAGAACTTCGAAAAAGCCCGGGCCAAGGGATGGGCCGATGAACGGGCCATAATTGAGTTTGCCAAGTTTGCGGCCTTTGCAGCCTGGAAGCTCGGAGACCTGGTCGACTTCTGGGCGACCTTTGATGAACCCATGGTGACGGTTGAGCTCGGTTACCTCGCTCCGTACGTCGGATGGCCGCCAGGAATACTCAATCCAAAAGCCGCCAAGGCCGTGATAATCAACCAGCTCGTTGGACACGCAAGGGCCTATGATGTCGTAAAAGCCTTTTCAGACAAACCCGTTGGGATAATCCTCAACATAATCCCTGCTTATCCCCGCGACCCCAAGGACCCCAAGGACGTGAAGGCCACAGAGAACTACGACCTCTTCCACAACAGGATATTCCTAGATGGAGTAAACGAAGGAAAGGTTGATCTTGATTTCGACGGAAACTATATCAAAATCAATCACTTGAAGAGAAACGACTGGATAGGCGATAACTACTACACCAGGGAAGTGATAAGGTACACGGAGCCAAAATACGATGAACTTCCGATAATAAACTTCGTAGGAACGGAAGGCTACGGCTACTCCTCAGAGCCCAACAGCGTCTCAAAGGACAACAACCCAACGAGCGACTTTGGCTGGGAGTGCTTCCCGCAGGGAATGTACGATTCAATAATGATCGGGAACGAGTACGGAAAACCGGTTTACATAACGGAAAACGGGATAGCCGATTCCAGAGACCTTTTAAGGCCGAGGTATATAAGGGAGCACGTGGCGAAGATGTTTGAAGCAATTCAGGCCGGCGCCGACGTGAGGGGCTACTTCCACTGGGCACTCACGGATAACTACGAATGGGCGATGGGTTTTAAAATAAAGTTCGGACTTTATGAGGTTGACCCGATAAGCAAGCAGAGAATACCACGGCCCAAGAGCATAGAAACCTACAAGAAAATCGTGCGGGAGGGATTAACTTGAAAACGATAGCAGTTGATGAGAACACTTGGAAGAAGATAAAGCTCCTGAAGGACAAGCTCGACGCCAGGTCCTACGATGAGGTGCTGCAGAAGCTCATTGAAACCTGGCACCTCGTGGAGCTTGATAAAAAGGTCGAAGACGTAATCGTCGATGATGACGAGGCTGAGATGCTCCTTAGAGTCATTAAGGAGAGGGGTAAGCAATGACCCTTCCTGACAGCATCCTATTTGACGCAACATCACTAATAAAGATGCACACCGCGAGCAGGAGGCGGCTACTTGAGGTGACACTGGCAAAATTCAACGTCTTCGTCCCGATAATCTCAATCTACAAGTATCTGGTATCAAAGGCCTACATAAACAGGAAAATAGAGAACGAATTCAAAGTTCTCAACGAAATCTACGCCATCCTCCCCCTAACCGAGGAGATCGTTATACACGGTGCGAAGATAGAGGCCAAACTCCTCAAAAAGGGGCTGAGACTCGACGTCGATGACGTGCTCACTGGGGCCTTTGCAATAAAGCATAGAATGCTCCTGGTAACCGCTGACCCGGATAGATACAAGCCCCTAACCGAGTTCGGGCTCGACCTGATGGAGCTCGACTACTTCCTTAAGGAAGTAGAAAGGATGGTAGAGGAGGAACTAAAGACCTAAATAAGTTCGGCAAAAGGGCATATATGCAGGAAAAGGCCGGGAATGAACCTTATACCTTCAGCGTACTTGTAGCCACTCATTTTTCCATAGTAGAGGGCTATTGTCCTGAGATACGGTTCCCAGAGCTCCCAGATGTCGTCAGGAAACTGGCTTTTATGGGCCCTCACAGCCCTCAGCTTTGTTTCCATGACATCGGTTATATCAACGAAGTAGTTTGGTTTATGGGTGTAGTAGAAGCCAACCGAGGAGACGCTGTGGGGCTCAAGCCCAGCTATGAGGTCAGTTCTGTTGAAGTTTGGGAGACCCGAAAAGCTGACCGCCTCTATTCCAAGGAATCCCGCACGCCTGTGATCGGGATGGCCCTCGTATGGAAGCCACGGATCTGGCATCAAAACCATATCAGGCTTTTCCTTTCTTATCACAGTTACTATCTCCTTTCTGACCTCCCTCGTGTAGGGAAGCTCGGTGTCGCCAAAGTCCAGGGCGTGTATCTTCTTAACTCCAAGGATTTCGGCGCTCTTTTTTTCTTCTTCAAGTCGAGTTAGGGCAAGTTCATGGCGTGATATTCCATCGTCAGTCGTTCCCATCGAGCCGTCCGTGAGGAGAAGGTAGACGACCTCAACCCCGGAGTCAGTGAGCTTTTTAATTGTCCCCCCGAGCCCGATGACACAGTCGTCTGGATGCGGCTCTATGCACAAAACCTTCTCCACGTCCTTGAAAGGCTCGTTGATTTTGAAGTCAAGCTCTTCCATGAGTGCCGGAAGTGCATCGTCAAACCTCTCAAACGTTTCAAACCCCATGTCATGCACCCCGATATTATAGAGTTGCCCTATTTTATAATCTTTTTGGAACCCCTCCTGTGCACCTTTAACGGATATTTTTCGGCTTCAATCGACAGTATTACCATCGAATAACACAGATACATAAAAAGCGATAAATGTAATCTAGGAAACATTTATAAACATCTTCGTACATGTAAAAAATGCAAAATCCCCAAAAGATTCCAATGGGGTGTGGCGGATGCGAAAGAGTGGACCTTCGATAGTCTTAATGGCCCTGCTCCTGCTGTCCCTGGCCCAAGCGGGCACGTTCCCCTGGGCCTCGGCGGCGGAGAGCGTAAGCCTGAACGGAAGCGCCATTGCCTGGAACGTCGTGAACCTGACCTGGAGCCCGTACAGCAGCGCCAAGGCGTACGAAGTTTACAGGGGCACGGATCCCTCCAACCTGTTCTCACCGAACAACCTGCTGGTGGTCGTTAACTGGAGCAGCTATCCGAAATACGAGCCCGGGAAGACCTACAATCAGGGCGATATTGTTGAGTACAACGGGAAGATATGGCGCGTTAAATACTGGACCCAGAGCGTTCCTGGAAGCGACGATTCCTGGGAGCTCGTAGGGGATGTTGTCCCAACCACCACCTACTTAGACCAGTACGGTTTGAAGGCAAACACAACCTACTACTACGGGGTCATTCCTGTTCTCGCCGATGGAAGCAGGGGAAGTCCCTCGAACGTTCTAGCTATAACAACCCCCCTTGAACCGTACAGGGTCATAGTCTACTACATCTCCTGGGGAAGGTACGCGAGGAAGTTCTACGTGAGCGATATCCCCTGGGAGAAGGTGACCCACGTCAATTACGCCTTCCTCGACCTCAAGGAGGACGGTACTGTCGCCTTCTTCGACACTTACGCCGATCCCCTCAACCTTGAGGCCATAAAGGAGTACAAGAGGAAGTATCCAGCGGTTAAGGTTCTCATCTCAGTCGGCGGATGGACTCTCAGCAAGTACTTCTCGGTGGTCG
>JASGLT010000047.1 GCA_030156945.1 Thermococcaceae archaeon | reverse complement strand
CTAAAACCAAGCAATTTAACAAGGACATTCGTTTTTGATGAAACTTTTGCTTGGCAAAAGTTTCTATGGTGGGCCCGCGGGGCTTCGAACCCCGGACCTCCCGCTTATCAGGCGGGCGCTCTGACCAGGCTGAGCCACGGGCCCGCGAGAAAGGTTTTGGTGCCCCGGCCGGGATTTGAACCCGGGTCGCGGGATCGAGAGTCCCGCATGATTGACCGGGCTACACCACCGGGGCGTGTCCAATACCATAGGCCCTGAGCCATTTTAAAAAGTTTTCGGTGAGCTGATGATACCGAGCTTCAGCCGCCAAAGCCCACTACCCTCACGTTCAGCTTCAGGCTCTGTACAGTCCCGTTTATCGCCCCCA
Source organism: Thermococcaceae archaeon (assembly GCA_030156945.1). GTDB lineage: Archaea > Methanobacteriota_B > Thermococci > Thermococcales > Thermococcaceae > Thermococcus. The sequence goes on along the minus strand of JASGLT010000047.1, from coordinate 8,265 downwards.
GGATCAAGTCCCTCGCGGGAGTTCCAGCGTAGTTGCCGTCCGGAGGTGCCGGAGGGAGCTCTGGCGGGCTGTCCTTGAAGAGGAGGAACCAGACCTGCCACTCTCCGGGCCGGTCTATGCTGAAAGTGTAATTCCTCTCGAACTGGGGCGTCCAGTTACCCTCAATGTCAACCGGCACGTGGGGAAGGGTTACGTTGAACCAGCCCGGCATCGGGTACATCTCGTGAATGATCGTCGTGTTCGTTGTGTTATCCCACGTGAGGTTCACCAGCCATATCTGGACGTAATAAGTTACATTGCGGTGCTCGTGGTTGACAATCCCGATTATCACGGTACCGTTCTCACCAACGAATAGTTCAGTGGGGTAATCAGCAGCCTTCCCCCCGGGCCCGAGGATGTAGAACTCCGTGAAAGCCTCCCCCGGCTTCGGGTGAGTCACTACGTAAGCAAGCGTCGCTATGGAGGTCATGATTGCGAGGATTAAAATCACGGTTAAGGCCTTATCGAATTTGCTTGACTGCTCCCACTCGAGCTCCTCCTTGATTTTTTCAATGCTTATCCAGGGGATCCACGGGTTTATCGCCTTCTCCCTCCGGTAGATTGCCAGGAGGGCAAAGATTAAGTTGAAGACGGTTAAGCTCACGAGGATTGGCGTTAGCCTTATGCCCCAGGGAGTGTAGTTGAGGGCTAAGCCTATCAGGGGGACTATGGCGATGCTGAGGCCGAAGCTGAGGGCGAGGCGCTCAAGGTTATCCAGCTCCTTCTTCTCAGGAAAGAGGGCCGTTACGAAGACGTAGCCCGGGAAGAAGAGGACGAATGCCAAGCCAAGAACCTTCCTCAGCAGGCTCTCAGGGTAGAACAGAATTAGGAGGTCAAGGACGAGTGAGAGCACGATGATGGTGAGCAAATCCCAGTGATCCCTCAACCGCATTTAACCACCAGAGGTGTGGGGAACAAGGAACTTAAAATTCTTTTGCAACGTCGAAAACAAAACTCCGGAGGAAGAGGGTTCAGTGGGCCTGGCTTAGCATCAACCTCTCCAGGTCTTTTAAGTCCCAGCAGGTTGCCTCCGGAGCCCTCTTTTTAAAGCCCTTTGCAACTATCAGGAACTCCCTTTCACCCTTCCACTTTGTTAAGTCCGCTTTCTCCCTTAACTCCCTCAAAAGCCGGTCCCCACTAACGTTATCCCCCCATTTAACCTCAACGAAGAGGGCTTTGTCACCCTTCGTAGCTACGAGGTCGATTTCATAGCTCCCCTTCCTGCCCCTGCCCACTGAGGCCCGATTTCATCGAATTCCAAAAAGTCCTCCAGCAAAAGAGATTCCTCCTTAACAGAGACAGAGGCTCCCTCTCCCTGTCGTAGAATTTCATTCGACTGGATTATCCTGTTTCTGGATGTTTATGCTTTTCGTTTGTGATCCTGAAAGCACCTGAAAACTCCCCAATAAAAAGAGAAACCCTTCTGCCCTACCCGCTCAGAACCTCGTAAACCTTCTTCATAACGATGATGACAAAGAGGACGATTAGGAGTTCCACGAGGGGCTTAGTCCCCTCCTTCTGCTCCTTGCTCAAAAACAGGCTCCCAACCTCGAGGGTTATGAGGAGGCCTATGAGGAGCAGAGTTAAAAAAACGTCGACCGACTTGGTTAAAAGCGCCCCGAGGAGAGCCCATGCCGAGAGGAAGAGGAGCATGTAGTCCTCTACATCCACCTCTCAACGCCTCCCAGCTTTTTGGCCCGTATCTCCACTCCGTGCTCGGTTTTCGAAAAGCCTTCGACGCCGATAACCTGGGAAGAGGCCTTTGCCGCACCCAGGAGAATTGAGGCGCACAACGGGCAGGGGAGCTTTTCACACTCCTCGGGAGCGCAGGAAAAGGCCGGCTGGACGATTACTCTCAATGTCTCCCCATCCTCCTCGATGTAAACCCTCTTGGCCAATCCCAACGCCCTGAGAACCGAGCCAGAGGCGCTTTCAAGCTCGGGTATTGAGGTTATTGGCCCCTCGAGGTGCTCCTCGTACTTCTCCAGGAGGGGCCTCCCAAGGGAGGTTATCAAAAGCCCCATAGACCTTTCGTCTGGAACATCGGTCAGGAAAACGGCCTCCTCGTCGAGTCTGGCCAGTTCGAGGTCAAAATCCTCGTGAAGAGGCACGAAGATTCCCCCGGAGGGAAGGTTCCTGTAGGGGGGAATGTAAACGGCGTTTCCCTCGAGCTTCAGATTCCGAAGGAGGTTTGAGAAAAACTCCCTCTGGGATTTTAGGAAAGTCTCAACGGCGCTTATTTTAACGTACTCCGATGACTTGAGGAGGATAACCAAAGCGCCCATAAACATGCCCGCTATTCCGAGGTTTACGTAGGACTGATTGGCATTCAAGAAACCCCAGAGAGCCAGAAAACCGCCCGAAAGCTCAAGCGCCGCGCTCACGATGTGCCTCAGCTCCATAAGCCCTCACGAATTGGGAGAGACCACTAACTTTAAAAGATTTACCTCCGGGAGTTTTTCTGATAGGCATGAGGGCAAGGTCAATCGCGATCCTTCTAATCATCCTCCTGGCCACCAATCTCGTTAGTGCCGAGGACTACAGGAAGGCTGAAAAAAACGACTACGGGGCCTATGCCTACTTCCGCCTCATGCTGGATGAGGCGAACTCCGTCCTCTCCCTACTCGTTGAAGAGAGCCCAGAAGCGCTCAACCAGTCCCTGGAACTCTACAACTGGACGAACACGACGGTTGAGGAGCTCATAACGTACCAGTCCCTAGGCGCAAGCCCCAAGGCCCTCGAGCTCGCCTACCAGTTCAAAACCCTGGGAAGAGAGCTGTTCCTTCTCTCAAAATGGCAGGGGGATTTTCTAAAGGCTATAAGCGAGGGGGACTTTGCCGGGGCGAAGGAGGCGCTCCTCTACATGAGTTCTTCAATCGAAGAGATTAGGCCAGTCCTTGAGAGCGTAAGAGGGATTTACCTCGTTGGAGAGAACGGGGAGAGGCTTGAACTCGACCTCAACGAGACCTATGAAACCCTCGGGAAGCTTGAGAGGCTCCTGGAAGTCTATGAGAGCAGGCTCAATGAGCTCTTCGTCCCCACTGACTTCTCCCTCTTCACCTCCAAGCCCACGGCCTTCCTGAGCGAAAACGTGACGCTATATGGATACACGCTTAACCTGAGCGAAATAAGGGTTTTTGTTAACGAAACCCCTTACACGCCGGAGATAATTGATGGGGTTTTCAGGCTTAAAATTTCGTTCAATCAGAGCGGGAGCTACGTTCTCTACGCAACTGCCCTAAACGGCACCAAAACGGTGCACTCAAACTCGATAACTCTGAACGTCACGAGGATTCCAACCAAGGTGGTGGCCCTTCAAAAAACGGGGGAAAACTCAACCGTTGAAGGGGTTTTGATCGACTATTACGGGAATCCAGTCCCGGGAAAGAGTATCCTGCTCCTTCTTGAGAACTTAACCTTGGAAAGCGTTAGCGATGAGAACGGAACCTTCATCTTCGAGCTCCCCGAGCTCCGGGGGCCAATGAACACCACGGTGATTTTTGAGGGAGACGAGTACTACGCACCAAGTTATGCCAACCTCACCCTCGAGCCGACAAGGGAGAGGGTCTTAATAAGGCTGTTCTTTGATAAGAAAGAGGTCAGGGCCGGAGAGAGGATAGAGATAAGGGGCCTCGTTAACGGAACCTCCGAGGAGATACCCATCGAGGTCTACGTTGACGAGAACCTGGTAGAGGAGAGAAGGGTAAGGGGAAACTTCACTATAAGCCTGACCCTCGATGAGGGGAATCATGCGGTGTACGTCAGATTCCCGGGCAACGAGCGCTTCGCTGAGAGCTTTTCCAACACCATAGAGATTTACGCGAGCTCCTACCTCTCAACGACGAGGATTGCAATATTCTCGGCGTTCCTGATAATCGGACTGCTGGCCTACCACTTCATCAACAGGAAGCCCGTGAGTAAAGCTCCTACAAAAGCCCCCGAGAGATCGGTCGAGGAGTTCACGTTGGGAGAGGAGAAACCCGACCTTCTAAGGGCCTACCGCTTCCTCTACAGGTTTCTCAGGAGGCTGTACAACCTCCCGAAATCGACGACGCCAAGGGAGCTTCTGGGCAGGCTGAGGGGCTGGGAGTTCCTTCCGGAGCTAAAGAGGGTAACGGAGCTCCACGAGGTCGCATTCTACGGCAGGAAGATGCCGGGGATTAAGGAGGTTGTGGAGGGCGTTAGGACCGTTGCCAGGATAGTCCTCGGGGCCATAGTGGGGGATGAGCTATGAACAGAGTATTCTATGCCATCCTGATCATCGTAGGCGTTTCAATAATGGTCATGCCCCTATCCGTGCCTGTCTTCAAGAGCAACGCGGACTACAGCTTTCTCAACACGGACTGGAACGGCCTCTCAAGCTTCGGAAAGCTGATCTATTCAAGGGGCGATATAGTCCCCGTGATGAGCACATACGACTCCATAAGCCTTGGGGAGAAGAAGGGGACTCTGGTAGTAGTTGGCCCCAGTTTGGAATTCACGAGCTCCGAAGTTGATGAGGTCAGAGACTTCCTGAACGGCGGGGGAGTTCTTATACTCGCAGATGACTTCGGAACCGGAAACGGGCTGCTTGAGGGGCTTGGGCTGGATGAGAGGTTCGCAAGAGGGGAGATGATAAGCCCGATATACTCAAAGAACCACCACCATCCCGTAACAGCTGAGATAGTCGATCCCGAGCTTGGTAAGGACGTTGAGAGGATCGTTATGACCGATCCCTCAGTAATAACCAACCCGAGCAACCCCCTAGTCTACACCCCGAACTCAACGATCTTCGGTAAGATGAGGGGCCCCTTTGCCCTCGTTGATGAGGTGGCCTACGGAAAGGGAAGGATAATCCTCATCTCCGACCCCGACATATTCACGAACGCCCTCTTTGCCGAGAACAGGGCCTTCATCGAGAACCTTTTAGATACCGTCGAGGGGCCGTTCTACATAGACGAGGCACACCATGCCGACCTCAACCCCTACTCCTCCGGAACCATGACGATAAGGAGAGCCGTTAACAGGGAGAACGTCTTCTATTACCTCCTCTTTGTCCTAGCCCTGGCCTTCTTCATTGAAAGCGGCCTCTGGGCGAGGCTCCTGGAGTGGGGCTTAAGACTGCTCTTCAGAATACTCGGTGAAGAAAAGCCGGAGAGCCTCGAGGAAATCGTTAAAAGCCTCGAGGAAGAGGGGCTCAATAGGGATTTACTGCTCAAGATTATAAGGGAGATCGAGACTGGTTCAAAGCTGGGTGGTTGAAATGGACGGAAAGAAATTCATGGACATGCTGAAAAAGGAAGTATCAAAGGCCGTTGTTGGCAAGGAGGATGTGATAGAACTTTTGGCCATAGCCCTCCTCTCGGAGGGCCACGTTTTAATAGAGGGAATCCCCGGAGTTGCGAAAACCACGATCGCGAAGGCCTTTTCCCAGGCAATAGGGCTTAAGTTTTCCAGGATACAGCTCACGCCAGACCTCCTGCCGGCGGACATCATCGGAATCTTCTACTACGACCAGAAGAGTGGAGAGTGGACCGTGAAGCACGGGCCCATCTTTGCCAACGTGGTGCTCGCGGACGAGATCAACAGGGCCCAGCCCAAGACCCAATCGGCGCTCCTCGAGGCGATGCAGGAGAGGCAGGTCACGATAGAGGGTGTAACCTACGAACTCCCACAGCCTTTCCTCGTCATAGCCACCATGAACCCCCTTGAGCACGAGGGAGTTTACGTACTCCCCGAGGCCCAGCTCGACAGGTTCATGCTGAAGATAGAGGTGGGCTTCCCGAAGAAGGAGGAAGAGCTCCTTCTGCTCAAGAGAAAGAGCAGGGACGAGTTCTGGGACGTTGAGCCCGTGGTTACCCGCGAAGGTCTAATGGAGCTCATGAAGAAGGTTAAGACCGTACTCGTGAGCGATGAGATAATCGAGTACATCTACGAGATACTCTCAAAAACCAGGAGCGACGAGCGGCTTCTCTTCGGAGCCTCTCCGAGGGCCGGAGAGCATTTGCTCTACGCTTCAAAGGCCTCGGCTTTCCTCGATGGAAGGGACTACGTGATCCCTGACGACGTCAAAAAGGTCGCTCCGGCAGTTTTAGCCCACAGACTCCTCCTGAAGGCCGAGTACGAGCTTGAGGGCATCAAGACGGGAGATGTGATAAAGGAGATCATAGAAGACACTGAGGTCCCGGTGTAAGGAATGAAGAGGGAGGACTTTCTAGCACTGCTCTCAGCTCTCCTCGTCCTGCAGGGTTATCTCACCGGAAACTCCACCCCCTCACTTCTCGGATTCGGAGTTGCGCTATACCTGATGAGTCTGAGGCTCGGTGTAAGGCTGAGCGTGGAGGGCTCCAGAGAGCTTAAAGATACGCGCGCCGAAGAGGGGAAAGAGGTTGAGGTTAAGCTCACCCTAAAGAACCTGGGGGATGACGCCCTCGCGAGAATATTCGACGGCTGCGAGGGGCTGAGAATTTCCCAGAGTCCCGAGGTTTTCCTTCGGGCTGGAGAGGTCAGGGAGACCTTTTACTCTCTCCTCCCTGAATTTAAGGGCGAGTTCACGCTCCCGCCAGCGAGGGTGGTTGCAGAGGACCCGCGGGAGCTCTACTTCGAGGAGTTCAGCGTGGGTAGGGAGGAGAGGGTTTACGTTTACCCCTCCGTGGACTCGATAAAAGAGGCCGCCCGAGCGGACTACAACATAAGGCTCGCGGAGCTCTACAAAAGGACCCAGTTTGCCGGGACCGATAGCGTGGAGATAAAGGAACTGAGGGAGTATCAGCACGGCGACGACTTCAAGAGGATAGACTGGAAGGCCAGCACGAGGCTCGGTGAGCTTATAGTGAGGGAAATGATGAAGGAGAGCGAGGCTGACGTTTACATATTCGTGGACAACACGAGCGAGATGAGGAAGGGAATAAAGCTGGCAAAGATAGACTATGCCTCCACTTTAGCACTCCAGCTCGCGACCACGCTGATTAAGAAATACAGGGTCGGGATGGTGATATACGACGAGGAAAAGGCCGAGTTCATAAAGGCGGGCAAATCTATGGCCCAGCTCGAGACTATGAGGAGAAAACTCAACATTAGGTTTAAGGAGGGGGAGATGAGCCTTAGGCCCAGGCTGAACCTCAAAATGAGCGAAAAGGCCAGAAAGTTCATAGGCACGCTTTTGCCCCTCAAAAAGGGCAGAAGGGGGAGCAAGGGCATTTTTGAGGGACTATATCTCATAAAACAGCCATCCTTCCTGATCTTCATAAGCGACCTGAACAACCCCTCCGACCTCTACAGGGCCATAGCCCAGGCAAAGTGGAACCACCGGGCCCTCCTCCTCACACCGAACCCAATACTCTTTTACGGCGGTGAGCTCGACCGGGAGACCGTTAAGAGGCTCTACCGGGCCTACATTGAGAGGGAAAGGCTCCTGAAGAAATTCAGCGCACTGGTCCCGACTATAGACCTCGGGCCGAGCGACTACATAAGGGAACTCTCCAAGGTGATTTGAGATGATAGGGGTTTTGGCTTCGATATTGGCCGGAATCTGGCTGAGGGAATACACTCTCTTCTTGGCCCCTCTGGTATACCTAGTTGCACTCAAGAACAGGGACCTTGGGCTCCTTTCCTACCTTGTTTACGCCATCTACACCGCAAACAGGGTTGTGGTGGGAGACATTTACTCCTACCCCTTCCTGATAAACGGGCTTCTCTTCGCCCTCTCAGCACTCCTCCTCCTCGACGACGTACTCCTCAGGAAAACCAGGCTGGAGAAGGTTGATTTAATAACCCTGCTTTTAATCCTCTCAGGCCTACTGCTTCCAGAAGGCCTTGTGGCCGGCGCTCTGCTCCACTTCCTGAAGCTCAGACCCGACTGGAAGGTCGGGACCGTGGTGCTCGGCGCCATAGCGACCTTTGCGCTCTTCAGGGAGCAGATAAGTGGGCTCGGAGCTTCAGGCTCCAGCGTAATCCTCGGGGGCTTCACACTCCTGGCCATCGCAGCCGCTTTCCTCATGCGAGACCTCAAAGGGGTTGAGATGTTCAAACAACATCGAAATCGTTAATAGGCCCGGAGCAAAGGAGAGGTGGTGGGAGCATGAACACCAAGGACGTCCTCAAGCCCAAGTTCGCCCTTCCCCTGGTGACGGGGGTCGCCCTGATCCTCAGGCTCCTCCCGCTCCGCCTGAAGTACATGCTCGGCTACGACCCGTATTTCCATCTGGCTTACATAGAGGAGGCCATGAAAGCAGGCGAGTGGTTCAA
>JASGLT010000019.1 GCA_030156945.1 Thermococcaceae archaeon | reverse complement strand
AATTAGTGGTTTTAAAGGGGTTACTCAAAGTATAACGCCCTAAGGGCGTTAAAAAGAAGAAAACCTGTAACTCTTACATGTCCATAAGGAGAATCCCCACTACTAACCAATCTCACTAAGACATTCAAACTTTTGGTGAAGCTTTTTCTAAAAGCTTCAGCGCTGGCGGAAAACAGCGTGCTTTTCTGAAAATGCAAGTTTTCAAGAGGGTTTACTCATTATTTGCCATTCCAAAGTATTTGCTCCAAACAAGGCGTCCTTTGGACGCCAGAATAAAAAGGCAAGCCTATTCAAGCCCACTCTTAGAGTTAAACCCTTTATTAAGGACTCCAAAAGAATGCACAGTTAATGCCCAGCATTTTACGAGAAGGGCATTTTTGATCAAACTTTGCATTGCAAAGTTTGTTTGCCAAGCAAAAGTTTCATCAAAAGTTCGTGATTCCTTCTAAAGTTACCGTCCTAAGAGGATTTTCACATGCTACTCAAGCTAAAAAGTGAATTCCTAAAAAATGCTCGTTGAAAAGAAGTTTTCTCTCAGCTGGCCCCCTTCGGGCGTCATTAAAAGCAAACTCACAAAGAGCAAGTGAATAAAAGTGGGATTCACAATCCAGGACGGCATTCAAAAGGAAAATCATATCGAAAGACCCGTTAAACAAGAACCACAAAATTTGATGAAACTTTTCGCCAGAAAAGTTTCCTTGGTGAAGCTTTTTCTAAAAGCTTGCTGAGGATTAACGTCCCCACACCCCCATTCACTCCTTTCTCACGGATGTGCTGACGGAATGTCGTTGACTGTTTCTCTATTGTGTTTGTAGTTTAGTGTTTCAGCTTAAAAAGTTAAGAAATGCCAAGAATTCCTTAAAAGGAGCCTAAAAGCGACGCCAGCTCTTCCCCGTAGTGGAAAACCCCTGGGAAACCACCTGTGTGGATGAATAGAACCCTGTCACCAAGTTCTCCTTTCTTGGCAAGATCAAGCATCCCGTAGAAGGCTTTTCCAGTGTAGACTGGGTCCAGGATTATTCCTTCCTCGCTTCCAACCTTTCTTATAAGCTCGGCGACTTCTCTCACTATCTTTCCATAGGCCCCAAAGCCGTAATCGTGGATTTCCGGTTCCTTTAACCTAACGTTACTCCCCAGAAGTTCTGAGGCTTCTTTTGCAAGTCCAAGAACTTTATTGCTGATATTCTCCACGAAGCCCCCAACGTCCACTCCGACTACTCTCCAGGGGGCGTTTATTATGGCCGATCCAAGCAAAAGGCCTGCAAGGGTCCCACCGCTACCCACGGCATCTACAACGGCGTCAAACTCTATTCCGAGGTCTTTCATCTGTATGTAAATCTCGCCAGCGGCTCTCACGTATCCAAGGGTTCCCACGGGCGAAGCTCCCCCTGGGGGGATGAGGTAGACCCTTCTGCCATCTTCCTCAAGCTCGCTCTTGATTCTTTCCGCAATCGGGAGAAGTTCCGAGGTTCTGCTCACGTCGAAAACCCGAGTTTCAATTCCCATAATCTTGTCGAGGAGATAGTTCCCTTTCAGCTCTTCCCTTCCGTAGAGGATCAGCACCGGCTCGAGTCCAAGGGATTTTGCGGCAAGGGCCGTTACGAAGGCGTGGTTTGAGTGTACGGCCCCGAGGGTTATCACGGTGTCGCAGTCTTTGGCCAGGGCATCACCGAGGAGGAACTCAAGCTTTCTCACCTTGTTGCCGCCGATTCCAAAGCCCGTTAGGTCGTCGCGCTTGACGTAGACGTCAATCCCGATCTCTGCACTTACGTTTGGAAGGTAGTGGATGGGAGTCCTCCACTTCACGAGCTCAACGCGGGGAAATCTTGAGAGAAGGGCGTTTATTTTTGGATGCATAACCACCACCCATAGGGGTTTCGTTAGAAACGATATAAGTTTAGTGGCGGCGGGCGCGCCCGGGGGTGGGAACCCTCCGCCGCGCCCTTCCACCGGGGCTCGCTCACCCCCGCTACCCCGGGAGCGCCGCACGTCCCGCCTACCGCTGCTCCCTTCCGGGCCTGACGGGGTTCGGCGGGCAAAGGGCGTTAGCCCGGCCCTCCAGCCGGACCTCGCCCACCGCCGGCCCCCCGGGACGAGGGATCACCGTTGCACCCCGGCTTCCGGGCGCGGTTTTGGGAACCGCCCCCCGGGCTTCGGCCCCCGCATATCGACGGTTTCGGGTTACAGGGGACGCCGAACCCCCCGGCCTAGCCCGCCGCCATTTTGGGTTGTTTTAGTGGATATATAAAGCTTTGGTCGAAATGAAAACCTTAGGTTTCTCACCTATGGGTCAAAAAATTTTCATAAACACCCTTGAGCACTTGTCCATAGGTGATGTTTAATGCGTTTAAAGTATCACCCAATCCTCAGGTTTGAGCGCGGAAAGGAGGTTACAATATACTTCGAAGGGAAGCCTGTCAAAGCCTACGAAGGTGAAACGATAGCAATGGCCCTACACGCTGCGGGGGTGAGAGTCTTTGATTATTCGGTGAATAAAAACCGTCCGAGGGGGCTTTTTTGCGCTATAGGGAAGTGTTCCTCCTGTTTGATGATTGTAAACGGAGTTCCCAACGTAAGGACGTGCATAACCCTGGTCGAGGATGGTATGAGGGTGGAGAGGCAGAAGGGCAGGGCCAGGCTCCCGGCCGAGGCGAAGCCCCCTGAATTTAGGGAGCCTAAGGTAGTCAGTGCAGACATCGTGATAATAGGTGGAGGCCCCGCCGGGCTGATGGCAGCTATTAACGCTGCAGACGCCGGTGCAAAGGTTGTCTTGCTGGATGAGAACCCAAGGCTCGGAGGACAGCTTATAAAGCAGACCCACAAGTTCTTTGGCAAGAGGGAACAGTTTGCAGGTGTTAGGGGAGTGGAGATAGCCCGTATTCTCGAAGATGAAGCCAGAAAGCGGGAAAACATTGAAATATTCTTGGAGACGTCCGCTGTTGGGATATTCCAGGATGGGGAAGAGAAAATCGTTCTCGGTGTGAGGAAGAACAAGGAACTCCTTGAATTCAGGGGCAGGGCTCTTGTAGTGGCCACTGGTGCCATGGAGAGGATGATACCCTTCGAAAACAACGATCTGCCTGGAATTTATGGGGCGGGGGCAATACAGACCCTCATGAACACGTACGGCGTAAAGCCCGGGGACAGGGTTCTCATAGTGGGCGCTGGAAACGTGGGGCTTATCCTCGCCTATCAGCTAATTCAGGCTGGCGTTGATGTTAAGGCGATAGTTGAAGCCATGCCGAAGGTCGGAGGCTACTTTGTTCACGCTGCCAAGGTTCGTCGCCTTGGAGTTCCCATCCTCACCAGGCACACTATACTCCGTGCGGAAGGTAAAGAGAGAGTGGAGAGGGCAGTTGTTGCCCAGCTGGACGATAACTGGAGGCTCATCCCGGGCACGGAGAAGACCTTTGACGTTGATGTCATAGCCCTTGCCGTCGGGCTGAGGCCGAGCATAGAGCTTCTCCACCAGGCAGGATGTCAGATAAAGTTTGTAAGGGAGCTGGGAGGCCATGTGGCCGTTCGCGATCCATGGATGGAGACGACTGTCAGGGGAATCTTCGTGGCTGGGGATACCGCTGGGATAGAGGAGGCTACTACGGCGATGCTTGAGGGCAAGATAGCCGGCATAGCGGCAGCTTTGAGGCTCGGGATAGCAAACGAGAGCTGGCTGAAGGAGATAGAAAAAGCCCAGCGCGACCTTGATGAATTCCGCTCCGGACCTTTTGGAAAGCACGTGGCAGAGGGCATAAGGAAGCTGCTTGCGGAGGTTGGTGGAAATGCCTGAGATTCCAAAATACCTTAGGGAGGGTTATATAGCGCCGGAAGAGCTTTTCAAGATCATTCCAAAGCCGAGCGAGGAGAGGCTGAGGGCAAGGCCCGTTGCAGTTCCCGAGTGCCCCCAGGAGATACCCTGTGCTCCCTGCAGGGAGATATGTCCCACCAACGCGATAAGCATGCCCACTCCAAACGACCTGCCTGTGGTTGACTACGATAAGTGCATAGGCTGCTCTCTGTGTGTCCAGATATGTCCGGGACTGGCTTTCTTTATGGTGCACTACGTCGGAGACAAGGCCAGGATAACGATGCCCCACGAACTTCTTCCGCTGCCGGAACGCGGCGAGGAGGTTGTTCTCCTGAACAGAGTAGGCGAAAAGGTGGGGAGGGGTAGGGTGGTCACTGTGGTTCCCAGGGAGAGAACCAAAGGAGACACGCCAATAATCACGGTGGAGGTACCGATAGAACTCGCCTGGGATGTGAGGGCCGTGAGGGTGGTGAGAGAATGAAAATCCACCGAGTTTGGGCCGTAGAGCCTTTGGGAAGGGAGGATTTCATAGAAGCGCTTTCGTCAGAAAGGGCTGTAGTGGTGAGGTGATTGGAATGTCCGGAAATATGATAGTCTGCCGATGTAACGATGTCACCGTCGAGGAGATTGAGGCCCTCATAGACGAGGGGGTCACTGACATAGAGGAGCTCAAGAGGCTCCTGCGCATCGGGATGGGTCCCTGCCAGGGAAGGACGTGCATACCTCTCGTACTCTCAATACTCGCCAGGAGAACGGGCAAAAGTCCGGACGAGATCCCCGTGCCAAGGGCGAGGGTTCCTGTGAGGCCAGTGAGGGTTGAAGTCCTGGTGGGTGGTGGCGATGAGTAAGGTGGCAATAATCGGCGGGGGAATAATCGGTGTTGCAACGGCTTACGAGCTTGCAAAACTTGGGGAAGAAGTTATCCTCTTTGAGAAGAACTACTTCGGCTCTGGCTCCACTTTCCGTTGCGCCACTGGAATACGTGCCCAGTTCACGGATGAGGCCAACATAAGGCTCATGAAGTACTCGGTGGAACGCTGGGAAAGGCTTGAGGAGGAGCTGGGGTTTGATATAAACTTCAAACAAACGGGCTACCTTTTCCTGGCCACGAACGAGGAGGAAGTTGAGGCCTTTAAGAACAACATAAAGCTTCAGAACAAGTTTGGAGTGCCGACCAGGCTCATAGACATGGATGAGGCCAAGGAGATAGTCCCAATCCTCAACACCGAGCCCTTCCTGGCTGGGGCCTGGAACCCAAAGGATGGCAAGGCCAATCCGTTCAAAACGCTGTTCGCCTACCTTTTCCGGGCCAGGGAGATGGGGGTTGATGCGAGGGAGTACACGGAAGTTGTCGGCCTTGAGCATGAGGGAGACACAGTAACCGCTGTTAAGTTCAGGAATGGCGGGAAAATTGAGAGCGTTAAGGTTGATGCCGTCATTAACGCAGCAAACGCCTGGGCACCATCCATAAACGCAATGGCTGGTTTGAGACGTGATATAGTCCCGATAAAGCCTTACAAGCATCAGCTGGTTAAGACCGAGCCCCTTGAGCCTGGCCAGGCCGAGCCCCTCGTCTGTCCTCCAAGCTGGAACGACAGCTACATAATCCAGGATGGTGAGGATGGCGGTATAATCTGCGGTTCTGGAATAGAGCACGAGCCGAAGCATCCGTGGGACTACGAGCCCACATACGACTTCCTCGTCGGTGTTCTCCGCTATGCCGTCAGGATAGCACCTCCCTTGAAGCATGCACACGTGGTGAGGCAGTGGGCCGGTTTCTACGCTAAAACACCCGACAAGAACCCTGCAATAGGAAAACTCCTCGACAACTTCTACATAGCGGCCGGCTTCAGTGGACACGGCTTTATGATGGCCCCGGCTGTGGCGGAGGCACTCGCCGACCTGGTTTCAAAGGGGCACACAAAGGTCCCGCTTGACTGGGATTGGTATGATCCATACCGCTTCGAGAGGGGGGAGCTGAGGAGTTCAGCATTCCAGATCGGCTGAAACCTTCCCCTTTTCTTTAGCAAGGTTTATTAACCACTCTGTACAGGCCAGTTCGATGAGCAGGAGAGAGCTCGTCATAGTCCAGGGACGCCGCGAGAAGGCCTCAAAACTTCGGAGAATAAAGTTCAAGCGCAGGAACCTGATCCTGTTAGCGGTTAGCATGTTTTTCGCTAACGTGGCCTTCGGAGTGGCTTTCCCCTACCTTGGAGTTTACATGAAACTACTCAGCGGAAGTCTTTTTGCCGTTGGGCTTCTAAGCGTGGCGTTTAACCTGACTTCCACGGTGTTCCAGTATCCCTTTGGCTACCTCTCCGACAGGAGTGGGAAGAGGAAGGTCTTCATATCCCTTGGGCTTTTTTCAACGGGCCTTTTCTATGCCCTTATCCCTCTCGCGTCCACACCTTTGGCCCTCCTGATCCTCAGGACACTTCAGGGAGCACTCGGCTCGGCCATGACCCCTGCTCATTCTGCATTGATAGCAGAGCTCTCCACGAGGGTGGGCTCTGCATACGGGCTCTTTGGCTCAATTGAAAACGCCGGCTATATGCTCGGAAATTTTTTGGGCGGGATGCTCGTAAACTTAATTGGCATCGAGGGTATCTTCACTTTCGCCGGAATGCTGCTGATGATATCTGCTGGAATAGTTCTCCTGCTAAGGGAGCGTCCCAGGCCAAAAAGGCTCCCGAGAGGCCTTATACTTGTCCAGGAAGGTAGGGAAAGCGAAAGAGTAGTATTCTCCGGGCCTGCGATTGGTAGGCTTATGAAAGGCTCTCTCGGTATCTTCTACCTGACGGTACTACTCATAATGGTTGCCTCTGGGCAGGTTTACTCTGTTGTTTCGGTATATTTTGAGGAAAACTTTGGCAAAGAGTGGGTTGGAATACTCTTTGGCGTGGATTCCCTTGCGGCGGCAGTAAGTGGCTACTACCTCGGGAGGCTAATAGACAAGTACGGGGCCAAGAGGTTTTACCTTACTGCAATACTAGGCTACTCTTTTGTGTTCCTGGGGTATGCTTATGCGAAGAATCCCTTTCTTATGCTCCTGGTATCAATCCTATCGGGTCTGAAGTGGTCCATGACTTTGAGCTCTTCCTCAACCTATGTAGCAGTGAAGGTTAAGGCGGGAGAGAGGGGTCAGGCCATGGGGCTCTTGAACGCCATGATGAGCCTGGGATGGGTTCTCGGCCCGCTGTTTGGGGGATATCTCTCGGGAATAAGTTTTGAACTCAACTTTCTCACTACACTAATCCCCTTGGGGATAGCTTTTCTCCTGGCCTCCCGCCTCCCAGAGTGAGGCGGAAAGATTATAAATCTCGGTGATTAGCACCGTGAGGGTCATCATGAGGATAGTATTTGACATAGGCGGCTCTGTTCTCGTTCCTGAGGACCCGGACATTGACTTCATCAAAGCGATGGCCTACGAGCTCGTCAAGATAAGCGAGGACCACGAGGTTGCAGTTGTTGTCGGCGGTGGAAAGGTCGCGAGGAAGTATATACAGGCCGCAAAGGAGTTTACGCCCAACGAGACCTTCAAGGACTACATTGGAATCCACATCACAAGGGCCAACGCAATGCTTCTCATCGCCGCTCTCGGCGAGAAGGCCTATCCCTTCATAATCCAGGACTTCAGGAAGGCTTGGGAGGTCATCCAGCTCAAGAAAATCCCGATAATGGGCGGAACTCATCCCGGCCATACCACTGATGCCGTAGCGGCTCTCCTAGCAGAGTATCTTCAGGCTGACCTTCTCGTTGTCATCACCAACGTCGACGGCGTATACGACAGCGATCCCAAGAAGAACCCCAACGCGAAAAAGCTCGACAGAATCACAGTTGACCAGCTCGTTGAGATAGCGATGCAAGAGGAGAGCAAAGCCGGGGGGAGCGGCGTCGTTGATGCCCTGGCAGCAAAGTTCATCCAGAGGGGGAAGATAAAGACCTACATCGTCGGCAAGAAGGATGCCTACCATCTCTTTGACGTGATAAAGGGCAAGCACAGCGGGACAATTGTGGAGCCATGAGGTTTTGCTTTTTCTCTTTGCCCTCGAAACGCTTATATATTTTGTCCGACTATTGTCCTACGGTGAGAGCATGTCTGCCACCGAAAAGGTTTCTATCCGTTTCCCCCCTGCCCTGATGCGGGAGATAGACGAGCTCGTTGAGAGGGGGGAGTTCTCAAGCAGGAGCGAGTTCATCAAAGAAGCCGTTAGGTTCTTCCTACTGCACTATGAGTCTCCCGAGGAGCTCTGGGAGGAGTACAAGCTACTCGCCAGGAGCAGGAAAGTCCCGAGCGAGGAGGAGATTGAAAAGCTCCTTGAGGAAGTGGACGAGGAATGGAAGCGGTCAAGGTCGTCCTAGACACGAACGTGGTAATAACTGCCGCCATAAATCCCTTTGGGAGCTCCGGGAAGGTTATGGACTTATTCGTAGGAAAGGAAGTCGCTTCGTACACCTCCGAGGCCATACTTGAAGAACTACGGTTCAAGCTAACGAGCGAGAAGTTTCTGAAGCACATTGAAAGCAGGGTTTACGCCCTCTGGATTTACAGGATATTCAGGGCGTCATCAACTCTGGTTGAACCTGCCGAGCACTTCGAGGTCTCGCCCGATCCGGACGACAACAAGTTCTTTGATGTGGTCTATTCTGCGGGAGCTGACGTTTTGATAAGCCTCGATAAGAGGCACGTGCTGAAGCTGAGGGATGGGGAGAGAAAGTTCTCACTGAAGGGGCACGAGTTTCTCATCCTGACGCCGGTGGAGTTCCTTGAAGTTTTTAAGGATGAGGTAAGTGGAAAACTGGCCTCTTCTCCGCCTCCGAAGGGCGAGACTTTCGGAAGGAAAAAGTAATTAACCCCCTGTTCCAAGTTATCAAACGGTGAGATGATGGAAGCTGACCCAATCAGCGTTCTCCTTTAGGACATAAGGGAGATGAAGAAGCGCCTCAATGAGATGGAGAAAGAGCTACTAAAACTTAAGGCAAGGCTCATTGAGGAAGAGGAGGGGGAAAGTCCAGAGGAGATTGAGGCCCTTGAAAAAGAAGCTCTTGGGAGGTAGGCAATCGAGGGGGAAAGACTGGGAGGTTCTCAGGAAGGAGCTGGGATTACGAGCTTCAGAGTCGCGCTTAGTAAGTAGGTTGAGAAGGGAAGACGGGCCTTCTTCCTATCAACCTGAAGCAATTTTCAGCATTTAATATACGTTATAAGAGCAAATAGGGAAGATTTGCCTTTAAAAACCACCAATGGTCACGATATAAAATTCCAGCGCTCTCTTTATGAAAGTTAAGTTTCCGACAAAACTTGCACAGAAATGTTGAGGCTAAGGCTACAGTCTTTCCGGAATTTTGACGATGGTACCGAGTCAACCCTTTTATACCTCCCTTTCCTTCTCCCTCCGGTGATACCCCATGAAAATCGTGGTTATCGGTTCTGGAACAGCTGGGAGCAACTTTGCCCTCTTCATGCGCAAGCTCGACAGGAAGGCCGAGATAACCGTTATAGGGAAGGAGCCAACGATGCAGTACTCCCCCTGCGCCCTGCCGCACGTAATAAGCGGCACGATTGAGAAGCCGGAGGACGTTATTGTCTTCTCGAACGAGTTCTATGAGAAGCAGAAAATAAACCTCATGCTGAACACAGAGGCGAAGGCGATAGACAGAGAGAGGAAGGTTGTAATCACGGATAAGGGCGAAGTCCCGTACGACAAGCTCGTTTTAGCTGTTGGCTCAAAGGCCTTCATTCCGCCGATTAAGGGCGTCGATAACGAGGGAGTCTTCACTCTCAAGAGCCTTGACGACGTGAGGAAGATAAAGGCATACATCGCCGAGAGGAAGCCGAAGAGAGCCGTCGTCATCGGCGCTGGCCTTATAGGCCTTGAAGGGGCTGAAGCCTTCGCCAAGCTCGGCATGGAAGTCCTCGTCGTGGAGCTGATGGACAGGCTTATGCCCACCATGCTCGACAAGGACACCGCGAAGCTCGTCCAGGCGGAGATGGAGAGGCACGGCGTTTCCTTCCGCTTCGGCGTCGGAGTTAGCGAGATAGTCGGAAGCCCCGTCAGGGCGGTTAAAATAGGCTACGAAGAAGTTTCGGCAGATCTTGTCCTGGTTGCAACCGGAGTGAGAGCCAACACCGACCTCGCCAGGCAGGCAGGGCTTGAAGTTAACAGGGGCATAGTGGTTAATGAGCACCTCCAGACGAGCGATCCTGATATCTACGCGATAGGCGACTGCGTCGAGGTCTTTGACGCCGTAACTGGAAAGAGAACCCTCAGCCAGCTCGGAACCTCAGCCGTCAGGATGGCGAAGGTTGCAGCCGAGCACATAGCTGGAAAGGACGTCTCCTTCAGGCCTGTGTTCAATACAGCAATAACCGAGCTGTTTGGCCTCGAAATCGGCACCTTCGGAATCACCGAGGAGAGGGCAAAGAAAGAGGGCATCGAGGTAGCGGTCGGCAAGTTCAAAGGCTCGACCAAGCCCGAGTACTATCCAGGAGGCAAGCCGATAACCGTCAAGCTGATCTTCAGGAAGTCAGACAGAAAACTCATCGGCGGCCAGATAGTCGGTGGAGAACGCGTATGGGGCAGGATAATGACGCTCTCAGCTCTGGCACAGAAAGGTGCAACGGTTGAGGACGTGGCCTATCTCGAAACTGCCTACGCCCCGCCGATAAGCCCGACCATTGACCCGATAACGGTCGCGGCCGAGATGGCCCAACGGAGGTTCCGCTGAGTCTCTCCTTTTCCCATCTCCTTCTACCTTTGAACTTAGCAACCTTTAAGTGTTCTTCTGGCAAGTTGAGATTTAGGTGATTGTATGAAAGTGAATGAGAGGGACAGAATCCTGCTGGGGCTTGGCACAGGAGTCCTTCTGGCCTCATCACTGAGGGTCTTCGTAGCCGGTGCCTATTCAAGCCTTGAGAAGACCTTCTTCTACGGTATGAAATTCCCCTCCGGAGCGGGGATACTGCTCTTCATCATAGCGGCCTTCCTCGTGGGTAGAATGAGCAGGAAGGCCGGCGCGGTTCTAATGATGGCTTACGCGCTGGCATCTGTACTCACGGACGCCACCGAGTATACCCACTTAATAGCCGCTTTTACTCTTCCGATAGCACTTGCCCTCGTCAAGGAACTCGAGTTCAAGTACCTCGCACTGGGCCTCGTGGCCGACTTAACCCTTCGCGTCCTTGCAGTGGGAGGTGAGCCCATCGACTTCCCCCACACCCGGCTAATCCTTGCAGTCTTAATCTTCCTTGGAGCCTACGCCCTCTGGAAGGAGCCTGGGACGTTCAAGAAGCCCGGCTTCGGCCTTTACGCTTTCGCAGCACTTCTCGAGCTCGGTCTCATCTATCCCAACGCAATAATGCGCTACTCGGGAATTACAGTCTACTATCTTCCCCAGTTCGTCGGCTTCTCGTTCTTAGTCGCCCTGGCGATCCTCCTCGGACCGTACCTGGGCAAAAAACCGGGCATGGCCGCTTTCCTGCTGATCCTCGGTCCCGCGGCGCTCTTCGTGAAGCCGGCCGCTTTAATCGGCCTCCCGCTGGCGCTGGCATCTTCAATAGCTCTCGTCGAAAGCTCTAAAGGCAGCAGGGGAGGAGTCATTGGGGCGGTTTACCTCTTCCTGGTGGCTACCCTTGGAATCGGCGCTTACGTTGGGAGAGACATAGGTCTAGCTTTCATGGAGGACAGGCTCGAGGCCTTGATACTCGTAGCCTCGATAGTCTACGCCCTCAGTGCCTACGGAAAGAAAGTCGAGGCCAATGTACCGAGCGTTAAGGAGCTCGCCGGTTCCCTTGGGGGCCTTCTTCTGGCTTCCGTAGTCGTCCTGACACTTTTCAATGCCTCACCAACCTACGAACCGGCCAAAAAAGAGGTTCTCATATGGAGCTACAACGTTCACCAGGGCTTTGGTCCCTATAAAGGCACCTTCAACGGCTACGAGCTCGTGAACCTGCTGAGGGAGCAGAAACCGGACATCCTGGCTTCTCAGGAAGTTGTTGGCGGAATGATAGCCAACGGCTACCAGGACGTCCCGCTCATGCTCTCGGCCTACCTCGGCTATGCATACGAGTACAAGCCGGCCGTGGAGGGCACCTACGGAATAGCCGTCTTCTCACACTGGCACATGAGTAGTGAAGGCGAGCTCAACCTCAGGAGCGTCGGTCAGGCGAGGCCGGCGCAGAAGGTCAGCTTTGAGGAGCTAAACTTAACCCTCGTTAACGTCCACATGGGGCTTAGCGAGGATGAGAGGGCAATGCAGGCGGAAGAGCTCCTCAATTTTGCTGAAAGCGAGCCCGCTGCCCATATAATAGCCGGCGACACCAACGCCGAGCCGGAGGAGAGGGCCATAGAAATACTCTCCCGTGACTACAGGGATGCTTTTGAACAGAGACCTCCCTACACCTTCCTCTGGGAGGGGAACGGCGTAAGGGACGAGGAGAACATAGACTACATCCTCCTGAAGAGGGGCTGGCCGGCCAAAGTCAAAAACTACGGCTGCCTCTTGGAGGTTGAGGTTTCCGACCACAGGCCGATATGGGCACTGATAGAGCTCCCGTGAGGTTTTTAGCTTTTGTTCCCGATTTTTTCCACATGAAGCCCCAAAGGGTTCGCGTTAGCAGGTTGATGGCGTACATTCTGAGGCACTCACCGGAGGAGTTCGGCCTTCGGCCAGACATTGAAGGGTTCGTTTCTCTCAACGAGCTCGTCAATGCACTAAAGACGGTTTATCCCGAGATCACGGAGGACTTAGTTCGTGAAATCGTCGAGAAAGACCCGAAGGGGCGCTACGAAATCCGGGGAGATAAGATAAGGGCCCGCTACGGCCACAGCTATCCCGTCTCTTTGAACCACGAGGAAGACACTGAGAGCCGCTTTTTGTACCACGGTACTCCCCAAAGGAATCTACCCTCGATTTTGAGGGAAGGATTGAAGCCTATGAGGAGGCAGTACGTCCACCTCAGCGCTTCCAGAATGGAGGCCCTGGAAACGGGAAGGCGGCACGGCAGGGACGTCGTGTTCCTGGTCATCGACGCCGACTGCCTGAGGAGGAAGGGTTTGAAGATTTACATGGCCGGGAAGAACGTCCGCATAGTGGAGAGTGTTCCGCCGGAGTGCATCACCCTGGAAGCTTAGTGCAGAAAGCTCATATACCTCCCCACCCTATTCTGAATGGGTGGAAACATGTGCGATATTCTCGTGGCCTCCCCGGAGGCCACCAAGGAAGGGGTAACCATCTTCGCCAAGAACAGCGACAGGGAGCCGAACGAGGCCCAGGTTCTGGAGCTAATCCCCAGGATGAAGCACGAGGAGGAGAAGGTGGGATTAACCTACGTGGATTTTCCGCAGGTGAAGGAGACCAACGCGGTCATCCTCTCTCGCCCCTGGTGGATGTGGGGGGCCGAGATGGGCGTCAACGAGTTCGAGGTGGCCATAGGGAACACCGCCGTCTTCACGAGGGTCAAGGTGCCGGAGAAGGGGATAACCGGCATGGACATGATCCGCCTCGCCCTCGAGAGGACGAAGAGCGCGAGGGAAGCGCTGGACTTCATAGTCTCTCTCGTGGAGCAGGGTCTGCAGGGAGGGAACGGGAGTAAAAATCACAAACTCTACTACTTCAGCTCCTTCATCATAGCCGACCCCAAAGAGGCGTGGGTTCTTGAGACAGTCGGCGAGGAGTGGGCGGCGAAGAGGATCGAGGGTGTCTATTCGATATCAAACGCGTTGACCATAGAGGAGGACTGGGACATAGCATCTGAGGGCGTTGAAAGGCTCGCAGGAAAGGGTAGCTTTAACTTCGCGAAGTACTTCTCGGAGGGGTTTTACACGCACTTCGCCCGCGGAAGGGAGAGGAGGGCCTTCACCCTTGAGAAGCTGAAGGAGAAGGAAGGGGAAATAACGCTCGAGTACATGATGGAAATCCTCCGCTCCCACTCGTTCGAGCCCTACAGCCCGGAGAAGGGCTCTATGAGAGACATCTGCATGCACTACGGGTGCCTAACCCGGCCTTCCCAGACGGCGTCATCACAGGTGTCGGAGCTCGGAAAGGGAATCCACTGGTTCACGGGCACATCAAACCCCTGCCTCAGCATCTTCAAGCCGGTGAGCTTTGAGTATCTCCTAGACCTTGGAAAGGAACCAACCGACAAGTACGATCCGGAAACATACTGGTGGCGCTTCGAGGCCTTCCACAGGAAGTTCCTCACGAACTACCGCTCATACATAGATGACTTTTCCCGAGAGAGGGACGCCCTCCAGGCGGAGTTAATACGGAGGGCGAGGGAGATAGAGAAGACTCCAGAGAACCTGAAGGCCCTAACGGAGTGGGCTTTCCATGAGGAGGAAAAGCTCCGCGAGAGATGGGAGCGCATTGTTGAACTTGGAAGGCTACCCTTCCTCTTCGGGAGGAACTGGAGAAAGATAAACGAATTAGCTGGGCTTGATCTGGGGGACGGCTCGAACCGATAGCCTTAAATTCTTTGGGTCTGTAGTATTTGGTGGTGATAATTATGGTGGTAAGGTTCAAGAAGGTGCTTTCCCTTTCTCTGTTGCTGATCCTCCTTACCTCATTGGGTTGCTTGGGTTCTAATGAGTCTGAAAAAAGTGGAGAAAAGGCCAAACTTCTTGAGAGCCTTGAGGGGATCCAAAGCTACAGCTATCGGGGAAGCAGAGAAGGGGATCTGGTGCTGGAAATAATGACTAACGGGAGCACCGCACAAAGAAAAATCCCAGTTTCAGATAACTTCACGGCTTATGTTGAGAGGAGCGGCCTTTTGGCTGAGTTTAACATGAGCTCGTTGCTCACGAGCGGTTACGTTGTCAAAGAGAGGAGGGTCGTATTGGGCGGAAAGATGTACATATACCTCGACGGAACGCTTTCTGAAGTCGTTTCTAATCCGGAAAAAGTCAACTCTACCTTCTTCTCGATTGATGTTGTGGGTATAGCCAGGGAGTATATTAAGGGAGAGCCTTCTAGAATAGGGTCTGTAGAGGGTTACAAGGTCTATTACTATCCAGTGAATGCCTCCTTACTTCCTGCCCCGAATTCCTGGCTCTTGAATGGTCTTAAGGTTCAAAACGGAACCTTTGAGCTTTGGTTCAAAGATGGAGAGCTTTCAAAAGTTGCTTTGCTAATTGAACTGGCTGGGGAGCGCTCAAAGGACGGCGTTAAGATCAAGATGTCACTGAGGGCAAAACAGACTTTCGAGATTTACGATTTAGACGTTAAGAAACGTGTGGTGATAGAGGAGGGGTAGAAGAGTAATTTATGACTCATTATTTTCTGTTTTTGCTGTTTTGTCATTTTTGGGACTTAATGTCTCATTATTTTAACCTTGGTTGAATTTTTTGTTTATCATGGACTTGCTAACTATAACTCGTTTTTTATAGAAAAGTTTAAAAATTATCCAATGAATATCGCTAGACGGGGATGGTTGGGTTTAGTCCCCCATCCCCCCTAAGGTGCAAGGGTGAACTGAAATGAGGAAAGTACTGGGCCTTTTAGTGGCTTTTTTGATGCTGGGATTCGTAGTGGCCAGTGTTGCGGCTCTGCCATCCCCCGATACCAAGCCCTACACCCAGCCTAAGAACTACGGGCTGTTGACACCGGGACTCTTTAGAAAGGCGCAGCGCATGGACTGGGAGCAGGAGGTCAGCACGATAATAATGTTTGACACACCCAGAAATCAGAGGATAGCCCTGAAGATACTCAAAGCACTGGGTGCTGAGGTGAAGTATCAATACGAGGTAATTCCTGCCATCGCTGTTAAGATGAAGGTCAGGGACCTTTTGGTCATTGCAGGCTTCCTTGATGCAACGAGCTCTGGACGATCTAAGGTTCAGATTCCGGGTATTCAGTTTATACAGGAGGACTACAAAGTTAAAGTTGCTGTGGAGACGGAAGGCCTCGACGAGTCCGCTGCCCAGGTCATGGCCACCAATATGTGGAACCTCGGCTACGACGGTTCCGGAATAACCATTGGTATCATTGACACCGGTATCGACGCCTCCCACCCTGATCTCCAGGGCAAGGTAATTGGATGGGTTGACTATGTGAACGGAAGGAGCAGCCCCTACGACGACAACGGTCACGGAACTCACGTTGCTTCTATAGCCGCTGGAACTGGCGCAGCAAGCAACGGCAAGTACAAGGGAATGGCCCCCGGAGCAAAGCTCGTGGGAATCAAGGTGCTTGGTGCTGACGGCTCTGGAAGCATCTCGGACATCATAGCGGGTGTTGACTGGGCAGTTAAAAACAAGGACAAGTACGGAATAAAGGTCATTAACCTCTCCCTTGGCTCAAGCCAGAGTTCAGACGGAACTGACTCCCTCAGCCAGGCCGTTAACAACGCATGGGACGCCGGACTTGTGGTGTGTGTCGCCGCTGGAAACAGCGGACCGAACAAGTACACCGTCGGCTCACCGGCGGCGGCGAGCAAGGTCATCACAGTCGGTGCCGTTGACAAGTACGATGTAATAACCGACTTCTCAAGCCGCGGTCCGACCGCCGACAACAGGCTCAAGCCAGAGGTCGTCGCTCCAGGCAACTGGATCATAGCCGCCCGCGCCAGCGGAACCAGCATGGGACAACCGATAAACGACTACTACACCGCCGCCCCCGGAACCTCGATGGCAACCCCACACGTCGCAGGTATAGCTGCCCTTCTTCTCCAGGCCCACCCGAGTTGGACTCCCGACAAGGTCAAGAGGGCCCTCATAGAGACCGCCGACATAGTAAAGCCCGATGAGATAGCTGACATCGCCTACGGTGCCGGTAGGGTCAACGCCTACAAGGCTGCCTACTACGACAACTATGCAAAGCTCACCTTCACAGGCTATGTCGCCAACAAGGGAAGCCAGACCCACCAGTTCACGATAAGCGGCGCTGGATTCGTTACGGCAACGCTCTACTGGGACAACAGCGGAAGCGACATCGACCTCTACCTCTACGATCCGAACGGAAACCAGGTGGACTACTCCTACACAGCATACTACGGCTTCGAAAAGGTCGGCTACTACAACCCGGCCGCAGGAACTTGGACTATAAAGGTCGTCAGCTACAGCGGTTCAGCCAACTACCAGGTCAACGTCGTCAGCGACGGAACCCTCGGCCAGCCTGGTGGTGGCGAACCGGCCCCAGAGCCGACTCCCGAGCCAACCGTTGACGAGAAGACCTTCACCGGAACCGTTCACAGGTACTATGACCGGAGCGACACCTTCACCATGACCGTCAACAGCGGTGCCACTAAGATAACGGGTGATCTGACGTTCGACACAGGCTATCATGACCTCGACCTCTACCTCTACGACCCGAACAAGAACCTCGTTGACCGCTCCGAGAGCTCCAACAGCTACGAGCACGTCGAGTACACCAACCCAGCTCCAGGAACATGGTACTTCCTCGTCTACGCCTACTACACCTACGGCTATGCTAGCTATCAGCTCGACGTCAAGGTCTACTACGGGTGAGATTTTTAACTTCCCTTCCTTTTATCTTTGGGGTGGTGTTAATGAGGAAGCTCCCTGTCATCCTCACGCTTTTTCTGCTCATCACGTATTTTCCCCAGGTTTCAGGTGAAATTGAGCCGTATCTGTATGAGCCGACTGTTCCCGACACGTCATTTGCGGTACTGGCGTTGTATGAGAGCGGCGATTATGGCCGCGTCTTGGAGGGTTGTGAGTGGCTCATGGTTCTTAAAACTCCATTCGACTCATGGGGATACGCTTACGGGGAGAGGCATGAGGCAAAGTACACGGCGATGGCAATGATGGCCCTTATGAGGGGGGAGAACATTGCCCGCGGCAGATACACTGGAACCATCAACAACGCTGCTTACTGGCTTATTTTTGAGCAGAATGCTGATGGCTCCTGGGACGATTATCTCGACACCGCTCTCTCTTTAATAGTCCTAAAGGAATTCCTAAACGGATACGTTAATGAAAGCCTGCCTGGGATGAGGAACCAGGTTGAGGAGGCTACTAAGCGCGCATTCGCATGGTTGATGGAAGCCGAGCCGACTAACGACGTGGATAGAATCTTCGGTTACCTTGCCCTCGGAAAGAAAGACGAACTCAAAAACATGAAGGTGAGCGGGGAGTTGAAGGCCTACAGAGCTTTTGCCTTAGCGTATCTTGGCGAAAGTTTGGAGCTTGGGGAGGATTTTCACACCCCAATGGGGGTAGCAATGGCCCTTTATGCCACTGGGGACGCTAAATATAGGGAGAAACTCCTTCAAATGGAGCACTTTGGCTTCTGGGGGACTCTTCATTACCGTGTTCTTGACCTCCTAAGCGTCTCCAAGATAGGTGGTTTTGAAAACCTTAGGCAAGTTGCCTGTCCGTATCTCGACAAAATTGCACAGGGGGAGGATTGGGAGAAGGTAAATTTGGCAGAGTACTACGTACTATGCGGCAAAAAACCGGAGCTCCCCTCTAACCTATCTGAGCTCCTCCCGTGGCAGGTGGCGGAGGTGGCGAGGATAAAGGCCCTTACCGGCGAAAACTACTCGGGAGAAGTTAACTACCTTCTTTCGCTCCAGAAAAACGGGACTTGGGGAGACGTTTACAACACTGCATATGTAATCTGGGTTCTCAGGGAGCTCAACGTCACTTATGACTACAGCTCTTCCCTTTCATACCTCTATCAAAACCTCACTTGGATGACCGATAGCGTCGATGAAAAGACGGGAAATCCAGTCTATTATAATAAGCCAACTTACTACTTCTCCCAGCTTGCAGTGGTCTTTGAGGATTTCGGTATGGATGAGGGCGTTGAAAAGGCCCTGGAGGTTCTTGAGGAGAGGCAGTACGATAACGGAGCTTTTGCATATACCCATGGCTCTGTGGCCGGTATCACAACAACTTCGCGGGTTCTCTGGAACCTTCAGGAGGGGGGCCTAACCGACACCGAGCTTTACAAAAAGGGGGTAGCTTTCCTCAGAGACCTCCTGTATGCTGAACTACCGGATTGGGGGCCCGTCTTGGAAAACGCCACCTTCATAATGATAAAGGAGGGCCGTTACGTTGGCAACACCACGGGAAGTGTGAATCCCGATGGACTCGATGGCTACGTTGTTATATACCCCTCGGAGAGCCCGCTGGCAATAAAATCCATTCAAGTCGAGGGCTTTAAGGCTAAATCCCCTCATAATGCCGAAAAATCAACTCAGAAGCTTATAGCATTGGTCGGGATCGTACTGATAGGCGGTGGATTTCTTGGATGGAAGTTCCTGGGAAGAAGGTGATCCTCACTAAATTATTTTTACCGATACACCATCCACCGGCTCAACTATATGATATGTTGCCTCCCAGTTGAACCTCTGAATGTAGCTCGTCAGCACGGACTCTGCTATCTGCACCACATTGTCTACGTCCGCGAGTATTGCCAAATGTCCATTGAAGCCAGCGTCCACGGCCTTGGCCCCGTAGGCCCCGGCCTCTATGGCCCTTTTAACCACGAAGTTGAGCTCATCACAGCCCGCTTCGTAGTTCCTCGAGAAGTCCCAGTGGGATGTGGTTAGCAGTTCTCCTGCCATCTCAAGGTCTTCGCCCTTTAAAGCGTCTCTGAGCTCTAATACACGCCGGTTTTCCCTAACAGCGAACCCTAAAAGCCTTCTGTAGAGGGAGGGGAGATTCCTGAGTTCTCCCTCTGTAACGTCGATGGAGCTGCGCTTTCCAAGAATTTGCAGGGATTCTTCGAGGAGCTTCTTCCTCTCAAGGTACGATTGATACGAAATGCTCTTTTCAATCCCGGCGGTGAAGAGAATAATCTTTGCATCTGCCGGGAAATCGATGTAGGAGTAGTGCAGGGTGTCGCTGTTTAGAAAAAGCGCTTTCCCCCTTTTCCCGAGGCATATTGCAACCGGCTCTGAAATGCCGACGGGAGCTCCCAGGTATTCAACGGCAGCCTTTTTTGCAAAAAGGGGTATCTCCACCGGCAGCATGTTGAGCCCGTACATGGCGTTAAGGAGGGAGATGAATGCCGTCTCCAGACTCGTGTATGCGCCGAGAGAAGGTCCCAGGGGGAGATCCCCTCCGATTATTGCCTTCAAACCACCGGCCTCATATCCCTCGTCTTGGAGGGCCCAGAAAACGGCCTTAACAACATCGCTCCAGTCCCCCGTCTTCTGGGGTTTTTCGGGTCAAACTCCCTGACCTCCCGGAGGCTCCGGGAGTATATTCTCACATTATTGTGCATCTGGGCGTGAACTACGGTATAGAGGTTTATGGCGAGAGAAATGGAGTACCCGAGCACGTGGTCGGTCTCTTCCCCCATGAGCTTTATTCTCCCAGGTGAGTCTGCGCGATGCATTATTTCACCTGAGTCTAAATAGGGTTCCAGGGGATATTTAAGTGTAGCGAAGTGGGTAGTTGCATCCAGGACATCAAAAATAATTAAAAGGGGTGGACTTGAGAGCTACTCAGCGGGAGCATAGTAGCATCTCTTGGGCGATATTATCTTCCCCTCTTTCTTGAGCTTCTTTATGATCTTGTCAACTTCTTTCTTGTCGATTCCGGCCATCTCCGCTATCTCCGCACTCTTGAGGGGCCTCCCGGCCTCCTTGAGAACCTTAAACACAAGTTCTTCGCTCATACCAAATCCCTCCGAAATTTTTCATTTTTTGTTATGAACTTCAAACTTATAAGCTTTTTGATTGAGTTGAATTCACTGCCGCTGGCCCTTTTCTGAAACACACGCAGGGATTAAGGCAAATTATTTGAGTTGCTTTGATGACTTTCGGGGTTGTTTACATGCTCTACACCATCGTCGGCGTCCCCTCAAGCCACGGGAAGCTCGGCCTCTTCGTGTACCTCTACACACTCTTCGCGGCCATCAGCGGGAGGCTCTTCCTCGGAAGGAAGATCAAGAGGGAACAGCACAGGCTTATAGCCATTTCGGCAGTTTTCCTGCTGGCGCTTCAGGTGTTGCTTGGGATTTACAGTTTCGTGCTTTAGGCCATCTTTACTACTTTTCCCATTGCAGAGAGAGAAAAAGATTGAGAGCGGTTCTGGACGTGACGAAAACGTTATCAAACCCAGCGTTCAACACCTTATGGGGATGTGGATGGATGTGACTTTGAGGGTGAGGGTTCCCGAGGGGATTGACGAAAAGCTCGTTGGGGAAATTGCCGAGATATTCGCGCGGGCTCAGGCGTTAAGGATGCTCGCTTCCAGCAAGGGGAAGGTGAGACCTGAGAAGGCATCTTGGGGGGAGCTTCGTGAGTATCTACAGGAGTACAGGGACTTTTCTGGACAGTAGCGTCCTGCTCAACCTGCTCTTTGAGACCGAGCTAACAGAGAGGGCAAGAAAACTCTTTTCCATGGCTGATGATCCGCTGGTTTCTGAAACGGTCGTCGATGAGTGTGTTTATGTCACGCTCAGGAAGAAAGCCTCTTCGCGCGGAATCAAGGACATCCACGAACTAAGAAAATTTCTGAAAACTGAAGAGGGAAGGGCTCTCCTCAGGGAATCGTCCGAGACGGTGCTCTCGTTCATAGGTAGACACGGGATTGAGATCGTTGAAGATCCCGATATTTTTCTGACTCTAAGCATAGCTGAGAAGTACGGCCTTTTGATGCACGATGCAAAAATAGTGGGGGCCATGATCCTCACAGGAGTTAAGAAAATAGCAACCCTCGACAGGGACTTTGAAGGAATACCAATTATCGAAGTCCTCAAAGAAGAGTAAAAAGGAAGCTTCAGGCGTTCGTGTACTGCCTCAAGGGGTGAAAAGTGGAAAAATAAAACCTCACCCCATCTGGAGCGCCTGGCCCCTAAGCTCGCCCCTCTCGAAGCGGTACGGGTCGTACCACTCCACCGGCAGGTCGGTCTTGCCCTTCGTGATGAGGTCAGCTACCATCTCCGCCACAGCTGGAGCCATCATGAATCCGTGACCGGAGAAGCCTGCAGCTATGTAGTAGTTGCTCAGCTCCTCGATTTTGCCTATCGCAGGGTTGCTGTCCGGTGTCTTGGCGTAGTAGCCTGCCCACGTCCTCAGGATGAGGAGCTCCCTCAAAGCGGGAATTATCTTGGTGAAGTAGTAGCTCACCTCGCGGAGGAACTCGTAGGTCGGGTTGAGGTCGTAGGTCGGGCCTTCCTCGTAGCCGACGCCGCCGATTATTCCGCCGTGGCTGGTCTGGGTGAGGTAAGCGTGGCCGTACCTGAACGAGATGACCATCGGCTTAACCGCGCCCTTCCTTATCGGCTGGGTTATGACTGCCTGGTGTTTGTAGGGCTCTATCGGTATCTTCGTCCTTATGCCAGCCATCGCGTTGATGAGCTTGGCCCAGGCGTTGGTGGCGTTGACGACTATTCCAGTCTTTATAGTTCCCCTGCTCGTCTTAAGGCCCTTTATCTCGCCGTTCTCGATTATGAAGTCCTTGACCTCGGTGTATTCAACGAGCCTTGCCCCGAACTCCTCGGCGTGAAGTGCGAACTTCGCTGTCGAGTGGAACGGACTGGCCTTTCCGTCGGTCGGGTTCCAGGAGGCAGCTATTACCTCGCTTGTGTCGAGGAGCGGGACGATCTCCTTCGCTTCCTCCGGCGTTATGAGCCTCGTAGGGACGCCAAAGCGGTTCTGGATGGCTATGTTCTTTTTGAACTCCTCAACTTCCTCGTCGTCGTAGAGAAGGAAGAGGTAGCCCGTCTGCTCGAAGGGGAAGCCGTATTCCTCGCTGTACTTCTTCCAGAGCTCGACGGAGCGCTTCATGACCTGGACGTTCGCCTCGTCGTTGAACTGCTGCCTTATCCCGGTTCCACAGCGGAATGTAGAGCCGGAACCTATGAAGCGCTTCTCTATCACCGTAACTTCCTCGCCCCGCTTGGCAAGCTCGTGGGCGAGTGCTACCCCAATTATTCCGCCGCCGATTATCGTTATCTCACTCCTTTCGGGAAGCTCCTTCGTCGGCATTTCACTCCCCCCTTGCGACGACCTTCATCTTGACGTTCTTGAGCGGGGGCCTCGCGACGGGTATGTCAAGTTCTCCCATGGGCGTTTCAGTGCGCTGGGAAACGAGAAGGGCGCCGTTGTAGAGGCAGAACCGCCCCTGGCAGAAGCCCATGGCCAAGTGGGTGAGCCTCTTGATTATCTGCAGGTCCTTTATGCCGCTCTTCACAACGTCGTCCACCTTCTTGAAGTTGACATCACACCCGCATATCTGGACGTCCTCGAGGTTCATTGAGAAGTCTATGACCGGTAGGGGCATCCCCTCGACCTCGTACTCCTCGAGCTGCTCCCTGTAAACTGCCGGGCTCGCCTCGTAGCCGAACTCCCTGAGGATGTGCGCTCCAACGAGCCGTCCCTCAATGTAGTTGGCGCGGTGGGGCTTTATTCCGGCGGCGCTTCCCGCTACGTAGATTCCTTCCCTAATCCTGTTCTTTGAGTCGAGAACCGGGAGGTAGTGGCCCCTCTTGAACCTCAGCTTTCCTCCCGCCTGGGTGATCGGGTTGATGTCGGGAATGCGGTAGTCGCTCACTATAACTGCATCGACCTCGTAGACGTTCCCGTTGGTGTCTATGAGCCTCTCGACCTTTTCCTCGCCCTCAACGCGCTTTGGATTGGGGACGACTACGTACTCAATGCCCCACTTTTCGAGCTCGGGGATTATCCTCTCGGGCCTTCTTCCCACCACGGCGACCTTTCTTCCGGGGGCGACGCCCCACTTGTTTATGACCTCAAGGGCGAAGTCGAGCCTGAAAACTCCCGGGAACTCATTGTTCTCAAAGAGGAGTATGTTCTCAACGGCTCCCGTGGCGAGAACGACGCGCTTTGCCATTATCTCCACGAGCTGGTCGCCCTTCGCGGCAGGGACGAGGAAGTACTCGCCCTCGTCGAAGACCCCAAGGGCCACTGTCTGCGTGAATACCCTCAAGTTTTCGTTGAACTTTGAGGTGAGCCCCTTCACGACCTTCCTCGGCTCCTCATCGAAGCCTCCCTGGGGAACGCTCTCAAGGAACATCAATCCTCCAAGCCAGCCCTTCTCCTCTATGAGTGCCACCGTGAGGTGCTCCTGCATCTCAAGGGCCGCACCTATTCCCGCTATTCCCCCGCCGATCACCGCCACATCCACGACAACCCTGAGGGGCTCCTTTGTGCCGTCTATCTCCACCGCCTCCTGGAACTCGCCGTAGTTCTGCCTCTCTATCCTGATTCCGTCCCTTACCTTTGCTTTTCTTCCATCGACGTTTTTCATCCCGTTGAGGACTATCGGCAGGGGTCCGAAGGTGAAGGCCCCCCTCTTCCTTCCCTGGAGGCTCGTGGTGAGCCAGTAAATCCCGTTGGCGAGAAGTGCAACAGGAATTTTTTCGCCCTCGTAGGCCTCGTAGGGCTTTCCCTCAAAATAGATGGTGACCTTTTTGGAGGGGTCTTTCTCGGTCAGGTCAAGCGGTCTCATGCTTCCACCCCATACCTGTGCATGCGAATAAAAATGCACATTGATGTTTATAAAGCCTAAGGTTCAGAACCGAACGTTAAAAAAGGAGAGAAATCAGGCCATGCCTTTGGCAAGAACGAACTCGGCGACGTTCTCGACCTGGCTCTTGGCCCTCGTCTCCGTGAGGCTCTTCTTCCCCTTCTCGACGGGTACTTTGATGAAGAGCTTCTCGTGGGTCTCGACTATTTCCTCTGGCGGCTTGGTGAGGAGGCTGACTATTATGATGATGAGCAGCGTTATGAAGAAGTTGATGAAGAACACCGGAACGTCCTGGAACCAGCCGCCGATGGTGCCCCATATGCCCGGAGCGTCCTTCGTGAAGGCCCAGCCGTATATCTCGGCCTCGAAGATGACCTCGCTGATAAGGCCGTAGGCCATTCCGACGATTCCGCCCTCCTTGGTGACGCGCTTCCACCAGAGGCTGAGCGTGAGTATCGGGCCGAAGCCGACCGCTAAGCCACCCCATGCCGTTGCAACCATCTGGTAGATGATTCCCGGGCCGCTTACCGCAAACCAGAGGCCCACGATGGCAACGAGGGCGACGACAACCCTCGATATGTTCACCATCTGCTTCTTTCCGAGCTCCTGTCCGAGGACCTTGTGGTAGAAGTCCCTCGCTATGGCCGATGAAGCGACGAGGAGCTGCGAATCTGCCGTACTCATGACGGCGGAGATTATACCCGCTATGACGAAGCCCGCCAGCCAGCTCGGCATAAGCTCGACGGCCATAGCCGGGATAACACGCTCGGGGTCGCTGACGTTGAGCATTCCGGCCTGGTAGAGGGCAAATCCAAGGAATCCCGCGAAGAAAGCTCCCCAGAGAACTATGGTCGTCCAGATGCCGCTGATGAAGATACCCGGCCTCCTGAGCTTCCTCGGGTCCTCAACGCTCATATAGCGCGTCACTATGTGCGGCTGGCCGAGGTAGCCGACTATCCACGAGGCGTAGCCTATGGCGAAGATTATGGCCGCCCAGCCCGTGGCGCCTCCGAAGGGGTGAAGCTTTGATGGATCAACCTGTCCGATTATCTCCGTTGCCCTGTCAAGGCCTCCTATCTTGGCGAGGGCCAGGAAAGGAACTATAATGAGTGTCAGCACCATGAAGAGGGCCTGAACTACATCAGTCCAAACGACGGCGAAGAATCCACCCGTGATGACGTAGGCCGTCAGGATGATAACCGTTATTAGGATCCCCGTGTTGACGCTTACTCCAAAGCCCTCCGCGAAGGTCTTTCCTCCCGCTGTGAACTGAGCGGCCACATAGGCGGTCATGAAGATTATGATGATCAAAGCGCTGAGGATTCTGATGAGCTTGGTGTCGTCCTTGAGCCTTGCCTCAAGGTAGTCGGGAACCGTTATTGCCCTGAATTTACCGGCGTAGATTCTAAGCCTCGGCCCGATGAGAACGTAGTCCGCGAGCGTTCCGAAGAAACAACCTATTGCAGCCCAGAATGCTCCAAGGCCTGCTTTGAACGCACTTCCAGGATAACCGAGCATCAGCCAGCCGGAGAAGTCGCTCGCCTTGTCGCTTAGAGCGGCTGCAAGAACGGGGACCTTTCTTCCCCCGACGAAGTACTGGTCCTCCGTCTTGGTGTAGCGGTTGGCCCACCAGCCTATGTACGCGAGAAGGCCGAGGTACACCAGAAATCCAAAGAGTACCCCCGCGTTCATAGCTTACCCTCCCTCTTCAGCTCTTCAACGAGGTCTTCATCGTAGGCGAGTATCTCATCATCGACGTAGTACTCCTTCCCCGTTATCCTGTCCCAGTAGCCGTACAGAATCATTACTAAAAAGCCCAGAATCGTTGGAACCAACAGGGTAGCCCAGGCTGCACCACTAAGTCCCATATTGAACACCCCCGATTGGATGCGTTGGGCGTAGTCCAACATTGACCATCTGTGTCTTTTACGTATTTAAAAGTATCGCGGGATTTATTGGGCAGTGTATGGGGTGTACTTCAAAGCATACGCTTCTTTGGTGGAAAGTACTTCAATAATCTTCAGCAAATACCCAAAGTTTAAAATCCTGCCTGCGGTAGATTATGGGGGTGTTAAAATGGCGAAGGTTAAAGTCATGAGGCCGATATTCAGGCCGGAGGCGGAGGATGGGTTTGTACTCTACCCCTACCACATATTTCACCTCAGACTCTTCTACAAGAGGCTTGGAATGAAGGACAGGGTCTTTGATTACTTCGCCTACGTCGACCTCTACCGGCTCGGCGCGGAGAGGGGAGACGATTTTATAGAACTCGAAGAGTGGGAGGTGGATGAGAAGCACCTCATGGGGCCCCTCGTTGATTACGAGGAAGCCGAGAAAAAGGCCTTCGAGAGCGCCATAATCTGGGGCAACTCAAGGGTGGTCTCCTGGTGGCTGCCGAGGATAGAGGTGGTCAGGCACGAGAGGGCCTACAAGGTCTTCTGGCTCTACGAGAGGGACGGTGAGAAGCTCATAATGGACAGCCTCGACGGGAAGGAGTACTCCCTCGATGCGATGACCGGAAAGGACGGGAGAAGGTGTAAGGGGCCGTTCTGCAGATAAACCCCTTCCTCCTCAATCCTCTCCGGCAGCTTCCAAAAGGATCCTTATTACTTCGTCGGATAGCCTGAAGCCCTTCATAGAAAGTTCTTCCAAGAGAGGCTTAACGCTCCCAATGACTTTCCGTTTCTTGGCGAGCAGTATTACACCCCCGGTCCCTATAATCCGAACTCCCATGTCCCTGGATATCTTCCTTGCTTTAAGGTCGTCCAGAATAAGAAAATCCGCTCTCATCTCTATTGCCAGGGCTATGGCCTCTGACTCGCCTGCACCCAGAAGTTTCATGAGAGTTTTCACCAGAGGCCTGTCTTTTGGCTCTTTAATGTGTATCCAATCTGGAAGGGGTTCTCCAAACTCCTTTGCCACCGCGGGCGGAATGAATACCTCATCGAAAACCTTCTTTAGAAGTTCCAACCTTCCTATGTTAGAGAGCCCGATCAGCGGGCTGGTGTTGGAGACAACCCTCATAGAAGACCCTCTACCACTTCTATATCCTTCTGGGCCTCCTCAACATCGTAGTTCAGCGGGATATTCCTCTTTCTGAGCTCGTAGAGGAACTCCCTGACGTTTATACCTGCGAACTCGGCGGCTTTTCCCAGGCTGAGCTTGCCCTCCCGGTAGAGTTCAATGGCCGCGAGCAGGCGAAGTTCCTCGGAGGGTCTTGGCCCCAGGAGATCCATGAAGTCCACTGGAACGGCATTCTCCATAAAACCACCACTCTGGGATTTGTAAAAACTTATCAAAAACTTTACTCTACCTCGCGTGAATCTCTACGATATCCCCGTCCTCAAGCACATGATCTGCTCCAACGCGCTGGCCCGGGAACTTGACGCTCTTGCCCCAAACCCTTGCATAGCGGAAGTTCTTGGCGAAGTCTTTGTGAATTCTCTCCGCCAGATCCATGACGGTTGAGCCCTTCTTAAGAGCCACTGGCGGATACGCTGGCTCTTCTCCGGGGCTCTTGGTGAAAACCCTGATAATCCCAGCCAGCTCGTAGAGCTCGTCCTTGAGCTTGTCGAGGTTTATCTTTCTCCTTGCGGAGACCGGGACAATTTTAAAGCGGTCACCGTAAGCCTCCACAAGCTTCTCGTAGTTTTCCTTACTGCCTGGGGCGTCGCCCTTGTTCGCTACGATGATCGCCTTCCTCCAGACGAGGCTCTCATCGAGTGCATCCGCGAACTCCTCAAGCGTTACGGGCTCCTTAACGGTTATCTCCGCCGAGTGAATCCTTTCCTCCCTCAGCATCTTCATGACTTCCTGGAGGTCGCCCTTTATGTTCTCCTGGCCGTTTATGACGATCCCGCCACTGGCGGTCCTCTTTATCTCCACCCTCGGCCTCCTCTTGTTCACCTTTATTCCGGCCCTCTCAAACTCTCTGAGGAGAGTTTCCATCTGTTTAACCGGGTCCTGGGAAAGATCAACTACGATCGCTATTGCGTCGGCGTTTCTTATAACGCTCAAAAGCTGAGGACCCATCCCCTTTCCGAGGGCGGCCCCCTCAACGAGACCTGGAACCTCAACCAGCTGTATCTGCACGTCCTTGTGGTGCATCATCCCAGGAATCGGCTCGACGGTTGTGAAAGCGTAGTCGGCTACGTCGGCATCAACGTTGGTGAGGGCCCGCAGAAGGGAGCTCTTGCCAACGTTCGGGAGGCCAGCAAGCACTATCTGGGCCGCTCCTTCCTTCCTAACTGCCATTGAGGGGCCGCCACCGCCTTTACGCATCTGCCTCTGCTTCTCAAGCTCCTTCCTCAGCTCTGCGAGCTTTCTTTTGATCTGGAGCCTGAGTTTTTCGGTCCCCTTGTGTTTGGGCACCGTGGCGTACATTTTCTCGAGTGCCCTTATCTTCTCTGGAATAGTCTTTGCGTTCCGGTATTCCTCTTCGGCCGCTAGGTACTCAGCGGTGACGTTCGTTGGCATGGCTCCTCCCCCGGCAACCCATCCTAAGAAGCCTGACCGCTTTTATAAAAGTATGCTTAGCCGCCTATCGGCAGGTTTATATAGGGCTTCGAAAAATTTTTCGCTGGTGGTGGTTATGAGGGGAACTCTCGATGATGTAGACAGAAAAATCCTCGCCATCCTCCAGAAAAATGGGCGGACTCCTCTGAGGGAGATTTCAAAAGAGGTGGGGCTTGCTGAGTCCACTATCTACGAGAGGATAAAGAGGCTTAAGGAGAGGGGGGTTATAAAGAAGTTCACCGTCATCCTCGATCCAGGGGCCCTCGGTTTCCACATACTCGCTGTGGTTCTCTTTAAGTGCAAGGCCGGAATGTACTCTTCGGTTGCGGAGGAGCTTAAGAAGTATCCGGAGATAGTTGAGGTCTACGAGACTACTGGAAACTACGACATGCTCGTTAAGATAAGAACGAGGAGCAGCGAGGAGCTTAACAGCTTCCTTGATAAAATGGGGGCGATACCCGGCGTCGAGGCAACACACACAATGGTGGTTTTAAAGGTCCACAAAGAGACCAATGAGCTCCCCCTCTGACCATTTTTGCCCAGTAAGGGTTATAAATGTCTGGTTTCTATCCTTATCTGAATGTTACGGAGGTGATTGAGATGAAGGTACTGATTTTGAGTGCCGATGGTTTTGAAGACCTTGAGCTGATATACCCGCTTCACAGAATCAAGGAGGAGGGCCACGAGGTCTACGTTGCCAGCTTCCAGAGGGGTAAGATTACGGGCAAGCACGGCTACACGGTCAACGTTGACCTTGCCTTTGATGAGGTTGATCCTGATGAGTTCGATGCACTGGTTCTTCCGGGAGGAAGGGCACCCGAGATCGTCAGGCTGAACGAGAAGGCCGTCTCTATAACCAAGAAGATGTTCGAGGATGGAAAGCCCGTTGCCAGCATCTGCCACGGGCCGCAAATACTCATTTCAGCGGGCGTGCTGAAGGGCAGGAAGGGAACCAGCGTCGTGACCATCAGGGACGATGTGAAGAACGCTGGCGCAGAGTGGATCGATGCTGAAGTCGTCGTTGACGGAAACTGGGTAAGCTCGAGGCACCCTGGAGACCTCTACGCCTGGATGAGGGAGTTCGTAAAACTCCTCAAGTGAATTTCTATTCTCCAGATCTTTACTCTTTTCTCCAGATGTGACGTTTGTGATGACTAATGATTGGCGTAACCTTTATATGGTTCTGGAGCATAAAGTGAACTGGTGAGAGTATGCGAAGGGCAGTTGGGACTCTCCCCATTATTCTCGGGCTGGCGTTGGCGGTTGTCGTGCTGGGAGCAATTGCCGGTGCACTCGTTTACGAGCACTTTGAGGGCTACATCCCAAAGAAGGATGCTGGGCCCGTTAGAGAGCTCGGGAAGTTTGAAGCTGGGGCTGTCGTTATCAGGGATGTAATTGCCGACATCCTGATAGTGGGTGGGGGTGAGGGAGGACTGCAAGTCAGGAGCAATTTGCCAGTAGTAGTCAACGTTTCAGAGGGCGTTTTGACAGTATACTGTCCGAGGGTGAAGGAGAAGACTGCCATGGGGTTCAGGGAGCGGAATGTGTGTGCGGAGTACAAGAACGGCCGCATTATAATTGAAGTCGGAAGGGAGCTGGATTACCTGTTGGTCCGGGATTCGATAGGTGATTACACCATCTCGGCTAATGCATCGAGAGTGACTTTTGAGAACGTCGTTGGGGACGTGGAGTCCCTCACGCTTGCGAGTTATGGGATTAAAGACCTCGTTGGAGATGTTCGCATTCGAGCGGCGGGTGATGTTTCGATTGAAGACGTGGTGGGGGACGTTGAAGTATCGATTCCGGAGAACTTTTCGGTTTGGATTTATGTGGGCGATGTTGTGGGAAAAGTTGAAAATGAACATAGAGGTGAGGGAACTCCCCTGGTGGTGAGGATCTCAGATGTTGTGGGGAGGGTCAGAGTTGAGGAATGATTTTTAAGCCATGAACCCTTTTTATTGCTGGTGAGAGAATGGCGAAGAAACTCGTGAGGTCAAAGAAAGAAAGGATGTTCCTCGGTGTTCTGGGGGGGATTGCCGAGTACCTTGAAGTCGATCCAACGTTAGTAAGGCTTGTCTTCGTGGTTCTGTTCGTTTTGAACCCCGGGGCTATGCTGATTCTGTACTTCCTCGCTGCACTCGTGATGCCCGAGGAAGAGGGGGAGGAAGAAAAGGAAGTTTCTGAGAGGCTCAGGGAGGTTGTAGACGAGGCTGAAAAGAAGACGAAAGAAGTTTTTTCCAGCGAGGAAACGGTGAAGACGCTGGCCTTAATACTTGTGATCATCGGAGCCCTGCTTATAGCCTCGTCGCTGTTCCCGCTGGTTTTCATCTGGCCGCTGGGTGGAAGAACGCTCCTTGCTATAGTGCTCCTTATTATCGGTCTAATACTCCTGGTTAGGGGTGATTGATGTGAGGTTGATTGGACTCGTACTCGTCATCATCGGGGGTGTCCTTCTTCTTAGGGAGCTCAACCCCTCTTTCCTTGATCTTCTGCGCCCCTGGGCGCCCTACATCAAGAACGCTTTCTGGGGAGTCACAGCTTTGAGCGCCGGGCTATATCTCCTCGCGAAAAAACCTCTGAGGAAGCTCGTGATTGCTTTGTATGTGGTTTACCTCATCCTGTACCTGGTGGTGTAAATGGACAGGTGGAGCGTTGTTAGGGCGTTTATTCTTGGCCCCCTGCTGGAGGCGGCCGTGCCAAAGCCTGGAAACGTCAGCAGGTTCAGGGATTTTGATGACCTCACCTTCTACCACTTCCTGATGGCCAACACGGCCTTGATGGGAGTCTACTACGAGGCCATAAAGAGGGGGGAGCTCATTAGGAAGGGCATCCTCCAGCCGAGTGAGGCAGGACTCGGTGAACTGATAAAGAGGGCCGTTCAGAAATCCAGGGAGAGCCAGGATGCGAATCCAAATTTTGGAGTTATAGTGCTTTCAGTCCCTCTTGTGGTGGCTATGGGGATGTCGAGGCACATATTGGAGGCGAGGGAGAAGGCTAAGCTACTTGTTGGGGAGTCGACTGTGAGGGACACCATGGAGCTGTACTCGGCAATAAGGATAGCAAACCCCAAGGGAGTTGCCAGGGGGGTTAAGTACGACGTGTATTCTGACGAGTCCTTCAGGGAGCTGTTCCGGGACAGAGTAAACCTGGAGAGGCTGGCTGAAATAAGCTGTGAGAGGGAGCTTGTCTTTTGCGAGTGGCTAAACGGCTACGAGCTGAGCTACAAAACCTTTGGGAGGGTTTATGAGCTGGCCAGGGAGGCGCCATTTGAGGATGCCGTTTTAAGAGCTTTCCTGGAACTCCTTAGTGAAAGGCCGGACACTCTAATAGCCAGAAAGGGGGGAATTGAAGAGGCCGAGCTGGTTAGGAAAAAGGCGGGGGAGCTTCTTGAGGGCAGGCTCTCGATGGACGAGTTTGAGCGCTTCATGAGTGAGAAGGGCGACCTCAGGAACCCTGGGAGCCTTGCGGACGTCATGGCGGTTGCATTGAGCCTTTTAATCCTGAAGGGGGCAAGAATAGAGATTAGAGACGGGAAGGTCTGGATGGTTATTTAACAACTTTAAAACGCCTCGCTCCCCCTGGCAGATAACCTAAAGCTTTCGTATCCAGAACCACGGCATCTTCCTCTAGCTCCTCGAGAATCCTTACCTTCAGGCCCGAGAGCTCGGATACTTCATCCTCACCGCCGAACTCCTCATTCACCTGGGCTTTTATGAATTCGTAGGCCTTCCTTCCAACAAGGACGAGGTCGGGCTCGTATCCCTCGAGCTTCAGTTCGTTGGCCTTTTCCTCTACAGAGCTGAGAATTCTTATCAACTCGCCGCGCATTTTGAGCACCGGTTTAATTTATCCAAGGGGTTTAAAAATGTTGATGAGATGAGGGTTTTCAGAGGCCGAAAGCCCCTTTTATTCCGTTGATTATCATCTGAACTGCCATCGAGGTCAGTATGAGACCCATCATCCTCGTCATGACCTTTATGCCCACCCTTCCGAGACTCTTCTGAATCCTGTTGGAGGAGCAGAGTATTATCCACACCGTAAAGCCTATCGCTGCTATGCTTGCTATCACAGTCGCCTTCTCGGAGAGGTGACTGCTCTTTGCCATGTAGAGCATAACGGTGGTAATCGCTCCAGGTCCCGAAATTAGGGGAATTGCGAGGGGCATTATGGCGACCTCTTCCAGCGTAACGACTTCCTCGCTGAACTCCTCTTCCTCTTCGGTACTTATCTTTACGGAGGACAGCTTTCCGGAGAGCATTTCCATTGCCATCTTGAACAGAAGAATACCCCCGGCAATGGCAAAGGCGTCGGTGCTTGAGCCGAAGAACTTGAAAATCCACTCAC
Source organism: Thermococcaceae archaeon (assembly GCA_030156945.1). Classification (GTDB taxonomy): domain Archaea; phylum Methanobacteriota_B; class Thermococci; order Thermococcales; family Thermococcaceae; genus Thermococcus. Next base: position 2,815 of record JASGLT010000019.1, on the reverse strand, counting down.
CGATTAGTGCGAATATTACGAGGGTTGCAACAACGGTTATCGAGGTCTTCGTCGCTATCTCCCGCCTTACTCTCGAGGACAGGTCGTGGGTGACGCTGAGGAACACTGGGACTGCACCGATGGGGTTGGTTATCGCGAAAAGACCGCCGTAGAGAAGCACAAAATACTTGATCAGCTCTATCACGCTATCACCGGAGAGAGATCAGAAAAGAAATAGTTAAAAAGTTAATCCCCGCACTTCTCCGGAATTATCTCGAATGAATAGGTAACATCGGCCCCGCTCAGCTTCACATGGGCGCTTGCGGAGCAGTATTTGTCCTGACTGAGTTCAATGGCTCTTTTTGCCTTGTTTTCATCAACTCTCCCGTATATTCTGTAGTGCAGGTGGACCTTCTCGTAAATCCTGGGGTGCTCCTCCCTCCTCTCCCCACTTATCTCGACTTCAAGCCCTTCAATTGGCTCTCTCATCTTTTTCAGTATCATGACCACATCGTAGGCCGTGCATCCGGCCACACTCAGAAGCAGGAGCTTCATTGGACTTATCCCGCCCTCACCGAGTATCACGGAGCACTTATCGCCCTCTATTCCCCCTATGAACTGGTAGTCCTTAAACCATTCCACCTTTCCCTTTACGGGTTCTGACACATCAACCACCGTTCATCTTGGGGAGAAGTGATTTAAAGGTCTTTCCTAAACCTACGGTGATGTACATACGTCCGTTTGATCCCTGGAAGTCAAAGCTGTGCACGTGCCCCTTCAAGTACACCCTGAACGTCTACACGGGCTGTGACCACGCATGCGTTTACTGCTACATAACGAGCTACATACCCAAAGCTTTCCAGGTTAGGATAAAGGAGGGCTTGCTTCCAAAGCTTGAAAGGGAGCTTAGGAGCTTTGATAAGAGGCATTTGATAGCCCTTTCATACTCTTCAGATCCTTATCCCACGTTGGAGAGGGAACTCGGCATAACCCGGCAGGTTCTGAAGCTTTTCCGGCGTTACGGAGTCAGGTGCATCATCCTCACGAAATCCGACATTTTTGAAAGGGATCTCGACATTTTGAGGGAGCTCAAATGTGCCGTTGGGATTACGGTGACAACCGTTGACGAGAAAAAAGCCAGACTTCTTGAGCCGAATGCTCCGTCTCCCCGGGAGAGGATAAGGGCCCTCAGGGCAGCGAAGGATGAGGGGATTCCAGTTTATGCCAGAATAGATCCCATAATCCCCTTTTTTACCTGGGAGGACTTTGATAAAACCCTCGATGCCCTCGATTTTGTTAGCCACATCATAGTCTCCACCTTAAAGCTGAGGCCAGACTCGAGGAGGAGGATGGAGGCCAAGTTTCCCGACTTGATGTCCAGGCTATGGCCTCTCTACGAGAAGGGTGAGAAAATCGGGGGCTACTACTACCTCCCAAGGGAGTTCAGGTTCAGAATATTGCGTGAAGCTGAGAGAAAGATCACTGAAAGGGGGATAACCTTTGGTTCCTGTAGGGAGGGCTATCGCTCCTACCCAACCTGTGATGGATCCCACTTGGTGCCCCCATGAGAAAAAGCAATAAAAATAAAATCAGGCTTTCAGTTTTTTCATCTCCTCTTCAATAACTTCTGCCAGCCTCCTGACGCCTTCCCTTATCTTTTCCTCCGGGACGTAGGTGAAGTTAAGCCTCATTGTGTTCTTGACGTCCCTGTGGGCAAAGAAAGCCTCACCGGGCACGTAGGCAACGCCCTTGGCGACGGCCTTCTCCATCATGAGCTTGGTGTCGATGCCCTCGGGGAGGGTCACCCAGATGAACATACCTCCGTCTGGCTTCGTCCATCTGACGCCTTCAGGCATGTACTCCTCAAGGGCCTCCAGCATTGCATCCCTCCTCGGCTTGTAGAACTCGATGACCCTTGGAATGTGCCTGTCGAGGTGGCCGTCTTCCACATACTTCCAAGCTATCACCTGACCGAACGGGTTCGCACAGAGGTCAACAGCCTGCTTTGCTATCTCCATCTTCCTGATGAAGTGCGGGTGAGCCGAGACCCATCCAAGGCGGAAGCCGGGGGCGAATATCTTTGAGAAGGTGCCGAGGTAGATAACACGACCTTCATCGTCGAAATGCTTTATCGGGGGTATCGGTTCGCCCGAATAGCGGAGCTCGCTGTACGGGTTGTCCTCAACGATGAGGAAGTCGTACTCGCTGGCCAGCTCTATGAGGTGCTTCCTCCTCTCTAGGCTCATGGTTACTCCAGCTGGATTCTGGAAGGTTGAGACGGTGTAAACGAATTTAACCCTCTTGCCTTCGGCTTTCAGCTTTTTGAGCTTCTCTTCGAGGAGGTCGACTTTCATTCCGTCGTCGTCCATAGGTATTGAGACGAACTCCGGCTCGTAGAACTTGAAGGCGTTCAGGGCGGCCAGATAGGTGGGCGCCTCAACCACCACGATGTCTCCAGGATCAATGAAGACCCTTCCTATCAGGTCGAGGGCCTGCTGACTTCCGGCGACTATCATCACCTCTACCTTGCTCATCGGGATTCCGTAGCGCTTTTCCATCCACCTGGCCAGGGCAAGGCGGAGCGGGGTGAAGCCCTTGGTCGTTCCGTACTGGAGGGCCTTGTCAGCGTGCTTTGAGAGAACTTCCTTAGTTATCTCCTTTATGACCTCAACGGGGAAGGTTTCCGGGGCAGGCAAACCTCCGGCAAGAGAGATTACATCGCTAGTTTCTACAAGCTTTAGGAGCTCCCTAATTTCCGAAGCCTTCATCTTAAGGGCCTTTTCGGAAAAGTATGACTCAAACTGCAGGGAAGGACCCTCCAGCTTTTTGGTAAGTT
>JASGLT010000046.1 GCA_030156945.1 Thermococcaceae archaeon | reverse complement strand
AACGGCGAGGAGTACTGGATAATGGCAAAGGCCCTCGTGGAGCGCGTTCTTAATGAGGTCGGCGTCAAGGGTGAAATCGTAGAGACTTTCAAGGGCGAGGAGCTCGAGGGGGTACGCTACGTCCACATACTCGTGGAGGAGTATCCTGCCCAGAAGGAGTTCCGCGAGAAGTACGAGTGGGCTCACCGCGTAATTCTCGGCGAGCACGTAACCCTTGAGGACGGTACTGGACTGGTTCACACCGCTCCAGGGCACGGTGAGGAGGACTTTGAGATCGGCCAGCGCTACGGTCTGCCAGTTTACAGCCCCCTCGATGACCAGGGCAAGTACACCGAGGGCAAGTGGAAGGGCATCTATGTCAAAGAAGCCGACCCGGAGATAATCGAGCACCTCAGGGAGAAGGGCTACCTCGTCAAAGCTGGAGAGATAGAGCACAAGTATCCCCACTGCTGGCGCTGTAAGACCCCGCTCATATTCCGCGCCACGGACCAGTGGTTCCTCAAGGTCAGCAAGGTCAAGGACAAGATAATCAAGGAGAACGACGAGAAGGTCACCTGGTATCCGGACTGGGTGAAAGTTAGGTACGACAACGGCGTCATGAACTCAGGCGACTGGGTCATAAGCAGGCAGCGCTACTGGGGAATCCCGCTCCCGATATGGCAGGCAGAGGACGGCGAGATATACGTCGTTGGGAGCTTTGAGGAGCTGGTCAAGCTCGCGGTCGCGATAGAGGTCAACGGCGAGAGGATAGACCTTCCGGAGAGCTACGAGGAGAAGCTCAGAGTCATAGAGGAAAGGCTCGGCCCGGAGGACCTCCACAGGCCCTACGTCGATGCCTTCATCATCAAGGTGAATGGCAAGGAGATGAAGCGCGTTAAGGACGTCGTTGATGTCTGGTTCGACAGCGGAATAGCCAGCTGGGCTTCGCTCGATTACCCGAGGAACAAGGAGCTATTCGAGAAGCTCTGGCCCGCTGACTTCATAGTTGAAGGTGAAGATCAGGTCACCAAGTGGTTCTACTCCCAGCAGGCCGCGAGCGTCATCGCTTTTGACACCGTCCCGTACAGGGCCGTTGCAATGCACGGGTACGTTCTGGATGAGAAGGGCGACAAGATGAGCAAGAGCCTCGGCAACATCATAAGGCCCGAGGAAGTCGTCCAGAAGGAAGGCAGGGATCCGTTCAGGTTCTACATGCTCTGGGCGACGAACCCGTGGGAGAACCTCCGCTTCAGCTGGAAGGGCCTTGAGCAGGTCAAGAGGATGCTCAACATACTCTGGAACGTTTACGTACTTTCAGCAACCTACATGAGCCTCGACAACTTCGACCCGACCAAGCTCAAGCCGGAAGAGCTTCCCTTCCGCAAGGAGGACAGGTGGATACTCAGCAGGGTCAACAGCCTTGTAGGAGAGGTTACTGAGGGAATAGAGACATTCAGGCTCACCAAGGCCACAAGGGCCATCTACAACTTCGTGGTCGAGGATTTAAGCAGGTGGTACATAAGGCTCATCAGGAAGCGCATGTGGGTTGAAGGAGACGACCCGGACAAATTAGCGGCCTACTACACCGTCTGGAAGGTCTTCGACGTCCTGCTTCGCCTGATGGCGCCGTTCACACCCTACATCGCCGAGGAGATATACCAGAACCTCCTGAGGCCCTTCACCGGCGTTGAGAGCGTCCACATGCTTGACTGGCCGAAGGCGGACGAGAAGGCCATTGACGGGGAACTTGAGAGGGAGATGGAGTACGTCAGGAAGATAGTCGAAGCTGGATCAAGCGCCAGGCAGAAGGCCAGGATAAAGCTCCGCTACCCGGTCAGGAGGATAATCATCGAGACCGAGGAGGAGACAGTTAAGAAGGCCGTTGAGAGGCTTAACAGACTCCTCAAAGACCAGCTAAACGCCAAGGAAGTTGCCGTTGGAAAGGTCGAACGCGAGCTCATCATAAAGCCGAACTTCGCGAAGGTTGGGCCCGAGTTCAAGGGAGACGCAAAGCTCGTATCCCAGTGGATAAGCGAGCATGGAAGGGAGCTCTACGAGAAGGGTGAAGTAGACGTCGAGATAGAGGGCAAGACCTTCCACCTCACGAGGGAACACATAACCGTCGAGGAGAAGCTTCCCGACTTCCTCGTTGCCGAAGAGTTCGAGGGCGGAAGGGTCTTCGTGGACAAGACTCTCACCAGGGAGCTCCTGGCTGAGGGAGTCGCCAGGGAATTCGTCAGGAGAATACAGGAGATGCGCAAGCGCCTTGATCTTGACGTGAACGACAGAATCGTCGTTGCAATCGAGACGACCGACGAGAACCGCGAGCTTCTCCAGGAGAACCTCGACTACATAATGCGAGAAACGAGGGCAGTGGAGGTTCGCTTCGAGGAGGCCAGGGGCTACGTCGTTGAGTGGCCAGAGGTGCAGGCAAAGATAGGGATTGAGAAGGTCTAATCCTTCCCTCATTTTTCCAAAATTTTCACCTTCAGCCCGTACTCCTTAAAGCGCTCAAAGCCCTTATCGCAGGTGAAAAGGAATGAATTGTGGGCTATTGCAGTTGCTGCGATGAGTAAGTCCTTAAATGGCGGCCGCTGACCTTTCTTCATCAGATCTCTGAAGATTGCACCCGCGATCTTTGCGGCCTCTTCGTTGAATTCGACTTTCGGCATCATTTCAAGCATTAACCCTTCCCTCTCCTTCAAGCTTCCACAGTAGAGCTCAAAAAGGACTATAGCGGGGAGCGCGTAAGTTCCACCTGGGGAAAGACCCTCTATGACTTTTCTGTTTCCCCCGAAGAGCTCTATAACGACACTGGTGTCCAGGAGTCCATCCATTCTTCGACCTCCTTGAGCTCTTTCTTAAGCTCCTCAACCTCTTCAGGTGTTCTCGTTCCAAAGGCAATCATGAGCACATCCAGGTTTCCCTTCTTTTTCTTGCCTATCAGCTCCCTCAGGAGTTCCGAGAAGCTCTTCTTTCCCTTCATCTTTACCAGCTCGTAGTAAACGTCGTCCGCTATGGTTATCGTCTTTCCCAAGGACACCACCTATAAGTGCATGCATGCACGAAACATATAAACCTTGCGGAAATCACTCGGAGCTATTTGTTTTATGACATAGGCATCATCGAATTTTTAAAACTGTACTGCTCCCAATCCCCCTAAAAAGGCGCCCATGTTACAGTACTCTTCGGGCTCGGCTCTCTCGTGGATGGTATAAGAGAGGTGTACCGTTACCTCCATTAAAAAATCCTCGACGGCATGATGTCCCTTCCTAGTTCTTGGGAGCTTTTGCATAGTTGATTACCTGAGGAGGGTAAGGGTTCATTTTGTCCCACCACCAGTTCCCCAGGAAGGGGATATCCATGAATATCGTCTAAAATGTTACAAAAACAACATGAATATCGAGGTTTTTTAACAAAATCGTTACTCCTTGTTAGTTCGAAACCCACACTTTTACTTATAACCACCAACAAAATATAACTGATAGTTCATGAAAAAGCTTTTAACTCCTTTTAGTCAACAGGCTTTGTGGGAATATGCCTGGGGAAACCTTGAAGCTTGAAATTGAGGTGTTTAAGCTTATTATCCTCACGATGGCAATCATAGTTGTTGCCAGATACCGAAAGTTGTTTGAAACATCCCTATCCCCGAGTTTGATTAGAAAAGGCACATACTTCGCAACCCTACTGTGGCTGGGATTTCTCGCGGACGTTATGAACGACGTCTATCCAACAGAGCTCACCAAGAGCCTCGACGACATAATAATTTCCCTCGCCCTTCTCCTCGGCACTTACTACCTCCTCGACCACATGATGAGGGTTAGGGTAAAGATAGAGCCCTCAAAGGCCCTCAAAGGCACACCCCTCCTCCAGGATGGGGCCTATCTCCTATCAAACCCCGATGTTGAGAGGGCCATGCATCTCTCATCAGGTAAAAAGGTAATTGCCCTCACAAGGAATCCGGAGCCCTTCAGGAAGCGGGGGCTCCCATACCTCTGGCTCACCAAGGTGCCCGGTGAGAACGCCATAGACCCCCTCCGCCTTCCGGCCATACTCCACAAGCTCATTGAAAACGCCGACAGAGAGACCGTTGTCATAATAGACGGCCTCGAGTACCTTATACTCGAAAACGGTTTTGAATCCGTTTTGAAGTTCCTCACGACTTTAAAGGATAGCCTTCTCCTTAAGGGCGCAACCCTCCTGTTAGTTTTAGACCCTAACACACTCGAACCCCACCAGGCAGCACTTTTAAAGAAGGAATTCAAAAGTATAGAGCAGTAGTCAAAAAGAGGAGAAGATAATGAGGCACCTTGAGGAGTTCAATGAAGCACTAAGGAGTAAGCTCGGATTTTCGATGAGAGCCTATCAGCTCCACGTTGCCAGGGAGATACTGGATAACCTGGAAGAGGGTTTTCTCGTGGTTTCAATGCCCACCGGAAGTGGGAAGACAATTCTCGAACTCTTTACAGCGCACCTTTTGCTTGAAAGAGGCAGCAGAGTTCTTGTATTGGAGCCAACCAGATTTCTATGTGACCAGATGCATGAAAAGCTCTGGAAGCACGTTTTTAACGCTGAAAAAGAGTACGAGGGTGAATGCGGAAACTTTGGAAACTCTGACATCGTGATCGCGACCCCCCAGACCGCTCTGAAATGCGCAAATATCATGGACCTTAATTTTGGGGGAGTTATTATAGACGAGGTGCACCATGCCCTCGGGAACAGACTATACGAAGAGCTCCTGAACACCCTCAATCCAGAATTCACGGTCGGATTTACCGCTCTGTTACCCAGAAAGAAGCTCTATTCCTATTACACAGGTGCAAAGGGCATTTTTAAGTACCCAACCCTCCTCAAATACGACTTCAAAGACCTGACAAAAATAGACCCCAACTTCACCCCTCCAAGGGCTGTTGTGGACGTTTACGACTCTGAGCTCAACCCTGCAGAAGATGAAATTTACGAAACCCTCTACCGCGGGTTTCTCTGGGGAGAGCCCCAAATAACTTTCTTCCTCGAAAGAACCTTTGTAAAATACGGCAAAAGGGCTTTTTGCGAGAGCCTGAGGCGTGCAGTTGAAAACGGAAGGGTAAGGGGAAAGTACGTCATAGACCGCCTGCTCCGGTTCTGCAGCTCCGAAGGCTTCTCCCACAAGGCAAGGACGCTGTTGGAGATCCTCAGAGCTTATGATGTAGAGGGCAACGAGGGGATAAAGCCCGTCATAGCCTTCACGTCGAGAAAAGCCACAGCGTACGAGTTCAAAGAGCTAGTAGAAAAGGAAGTCCCTGGAGTTGCTTCTGAAGTCCTCACAAGCGATCTTTCAAAGCAAGAGCGTCTCCAGCTTCTCGAAAGGGCAAAAAAGGGAGAGGTTGACCTTATAATATCTACACTCGTGGGAGAGGAAGGGGTTGACATTCCCGAGGCCGGGTTAATGGTCATGGGAGACACCCCAAAGAGCCCCCTCCGTTTCTACCAGCGCCTCGGGAGGCTTATTCGCATATCCAGCCCAAAAAAGCTAAAGTACATGGCCGTCGTTGCCACCCCGCTAACGTTTGAATACCAGGATCTCGGAAGGGCCATAGATAACCTCTACTTTGAGGGTGTCGACGTTGGTTACGTCCTCTATAACGTCGAGGAAAAATCCTCAGCTAAGCGACTGCTTGAACTTATAAAAGACCTATCAAAGCCCACAGAATTCAAAACGGTTCCCTACACCCTACTGGCGAGGGGAAAGGAGCTCGATAACCCCTTTGAGTACTACGCGCGCTTGCTAACTTCCAGCCAAAAAAGCAGGGACTCAGAAATCTGGGAGCTTTTAGCAAAGTACGGGAGCCAAAACGATGCAGCCCTCTTCTTCCTCACGGACTACTTCCTAAGGGGGATGGACCCCGGCGTTAAAAAGGTGATGCGCTCACTTGAGAAGACCCTCTCAACCGGGAGCATCTCGAAGGAGATAGATGGCATTATGCTTGCCGACAAGGCCTTCTACATATACGACTCCGAGAGGCTCTCGGAGATAATAGCCCTCGGAATTAAAAGACTCGCAGAGCGGTGCAGGGCAAATCTGGGTTGCAGTGAACGAGGATTCAGAATAGACAGAAAGGGTTTTCTGCGGCTTTTTGCCCGCGTATTTCCAATGGATGAAATAGATGAAGTCATAGGGGCTCTCCAGGAGGAAGTGAAACGGAAAGAAAAAGAGCTCAAAAGTCTGATAGAATCCAGGGCCGCTTCCATCGATGTGAGGGGATGGACGACCTACAACCCGAAGAACTACTCCCTCGCCCCGAGAGTGGAGATAAAAATCGAAGGCCACCCTCCCATACACTTCACAGCCCAGATAAACTACTACAGCCTACCCAGATTCTACTCCAGAACCTACGAGAAGAAAATAGAACTCATAAAACTGAACCTAAGAGAAATCGGTCTCGTATCAATGGAGAGGTTCCTGGAGTTGGAGGAAGAAACATAAAAGCTCAGAGGAGTTCTACCTCGAAGTACTCTCCAGGGTGCTCCACAGCTATCCTGAAGATTTCCCCGTTCTCTTCGTCAATTATCCTACCACCCTGAACCTTCACCCCGCTCCTGCCCCTTATGGCCACTTCGCTGACGCTGGAGAGATGGTTCCTGAATGTAAGAACCTCCCCCTCCCACTTCACCAGTGTTGCAGTAGAGTATACGATCTCAACATCGCCCTTCCTGACACCAAAGGGAAGGTACAGGGTGCCCCTCTTTTTCATTTCAATGCCCTCGAGGAGTGTTGGGATCTTAAGCCCCCTGTAGGTTATCCTGCCAATTAGGGGGTGTCCCCTGGGGTTGGTAACCGCAAGATAGGCGTAACCATTCCCCTCCATCGGAAGGACTATCATGTCGGGATTTTTGACTTCAAAGTCCTCCCTTACTCCCTGGAGCTCCTTGAGCTTCCAGACGAACTTTCTGTGGAGGTCGTGATGGCTCGTGTAGTACTGGAGCCTGAATCCGAGGACTACGGCGCTCCCTCTGCCCTTCTTTACGAGCACTCCAACGGGTTTCTCTCCCAGGAAAGCTATGGGTTCGCCGCCCTTCACGCCACGCACCGTGTTCCTGACGAGCATCCTGTCTATTCCCTCAGCGGAGACGCTTAAGTACTGGATAAGCCTCGGGTTCCTCCTGGCATTAGCCCTCTCAACTTCAACGCCGAGGAAGTCTGCAAGAGAGCTGTAGGGCTCCATGTTCTCGTCGTAGCGCGGGAGCATCGGGAGTATAACGAGGTTTCCACCCCTCGCAACGAACTCGACGAGCTTATCTTGAACCTCCCTGGACATGAAGTCGAGGCTGTAGACCCAGAGCTGTTCGTAGCTCAAGAGCTCGTCAAGGGTTGCATCCTCAATGTCAACGGCATCGAAGGGCGTGTTGCTCATGGCCAAGAGCGTGAAAAGGCCCCTCTCACCGAGGACGTACTCGTTCAGGTCGGTGCTCTCCTCAAGACCTTCGTAGCCCCAAAGGCTCAGGGCCTCGTAGGGCTCGTAGAGGCCGACCGCAACTTTGGGCTTCAGCTCGGCATCGGCGAGTCCTTCGGCGGAGGTCATGGTCTCAGAAAGGGCCTTTATGACCCTGAAGTGAGGCCTCTTTGATCCATCAAGGCCAACCGGCGAGTAAACGTCCCAGGTCACCCCGTTGTGGGATTCGTAGCCCTTCGGGTTCTCCCCACCGACGAAAAGGTAGTAGTTGATGTTCGGTATGCCCAGCGGGGGCAGTATTGAGTAAAGGAGCTCGGCCTCGGTCGGGTCGATGGTGTGTGCGAGCGAGCTCTGGGTCTCGATGCTTAGCGGCGGCGTTCCAACTTTCCTGACGTGGTAGCGGTAGATTCCCGTCTTGTAGTAGATGTGGCCCAGCTTGTCCTCCTTGAAGTCGGAGGAGCGGTAGAACGAGTACCAGAACTCTGTCCAGACGTGGATCTTCATGTTGTGCTCCCTCATGTAGTTGAAGAAGTGCCTCCAGGCCACTTGGAGGAGGTAGGGGTCGAGAATGCTGATGGGGACGTCGAACTCCCTCTTCATCCTCTCGTATATCCAGCGGACGTACTCGTTGATCATCCAGAGCTTGAAGTGGTGCCAGTCGATGAGCTTTGGCAGGGGCTCGGAGAAGCTCGTTGGAACCTTTATCTCGGAGTAGTTCCTGAAGTCAGCTTTGTAGCGCCTCCTGAGGTCTTCAATGGTGTAGTTCTCCTCGAGCCACCTCTCCCACAGCCCTCCCGGCTTTGTTATTATCTCGTTGTAGTCAGTTAGGAAGGGCTGGAAGATTGTTTCCCAGTAGGAGGGCTCGTCGTCGATTGAGACGCTTATTATCGGCCCCCCGTTCGTGTAGAGGTACTTCCTGATCACTGGAAAGACGGCTTTGTACCACTCCTCAACTGCTTCTAGGTAAGTGGGGTGGAGGTAGGTTATCGGTGGGTAGTAAATGTCCCTTGGAAGCGGCCCGTTAGGGCCTTTGGCCAGAATCTCAGGATGTTCGTCTATCAGCCAGTCTGGAATGCCCCCGTTCCGCCACTCGCCGCAGATGTAGGGGCCAGGCCTTATGATGACATAGAAGCCGAGCTCCTGGGCAAGTTCAAGAAAGCCGACCAAATCCCTCTGTGGGTGAGTTTCACCCCTGAAATCAAAGCTTCCTCTCTCAGGTTCGTGCCAGTTCCAGGCTACGTATGTGTCAACCGTGTTGAGGCCCGCTTCCCTCATTTTGAGGAGCCTGTCTTTCCACGAATCGGCGGGAACCCTGAAGAACTGGAGCGTTCCCCCGGCTATCGTAACGGGTTCGCCGTCGATGACGTACCTTTTACCGCTAAACTCAACCTTTCCCATTCCCATCACCACTTTACGACCTTACTGAGAAAGCGGGGCTGATCAGGGTTCAGGCCCCTCTCGATGGCCTTATAGTACGAGAGAAGCTGGATAATCGGAAGATGGAGGATTGGGGTGAGCAGTTCATCGACTTTGGGAAGGTCAATGAAGTAGTTCGCCCCAGTATCCCCGTTGCCTATCGTCAGAACCCTAGCTCCCTGCCCCTGGAATTCCTTCGTAAGCTTCTCGTGCCAGTCGAAGGGTTCGTTAACCAGAAGGACAACTAGGGTTCCCTCGTCGGCAACCGACTTGAAGCCGTGCCTGACCTCAAAGGTCGGGTAAGCCTCACTCCAGAAGAGTGCCATCTCCTTCATCTTAAGCATCGCTTCGAGGGCTATTGGGTAAAGGATACCCGATCCGAGGAAGATGACGTTCCTGAAGTCAAACTCCCCAGTTATCTCCTGTATATAGCCCTCGTTCTTCAGGGCCTCCCTCGTCAGTTCCGAAGCCGTTTCAGCATCGTGGGTTTCCAGGCCAAAGGAGGTGTTGAGAAGCTGAAGGAAGGCGAAGTAGAAAGCCGGGAAGGAGTGGATCATCACAACGCTCTCCTCATGAGCAGGAACGATTAGAGCATAGTCCGCCATCCTCGAGAGCGTGCTCTCGTAGGCTGTGAGGGCAAGCTTTGGGATGTTTAGCGCATCTAGGGCCATTATCGCCTCGGTGGTCTCCCCAGAACGCGAGATTGAAACGAGGAGCTGAGGAGCTCCCAAAGGATAGTATTCGCGGGAATACAGCAGTTCGGAGCAGGGGAGGGCAACTCCCCTGCCCCCCAGGTAGGTGGTTGCCATGGCCAGCAGCTGCGACAGAAAGTAAGAGGAACCACACCCTGTAAAGAGAACTTCACCGGGTATCTTGAATTCGTATAGACTAACAAA
>JASGLT010000045.1 GCA_030156945.1 Thermococcaceae archaeon | reverse complement strand
TTTTATGATCAGGATTTCCTGCTGAAAGTTCATAACAACCACCAATCAACCAAAAGACTTAAGTGCTTATAACTCTAACGATCTAATGGGAACTAGGGTAGTGATACTATGGCATCTGTTTCAGCTATTATAAGGAATCTCCGACCGCTTGAGGGCAGGGCATACATCGGTCTCATCGGTCTGGCGATACTGATGAACGCGAAGTGGGTTAGTCCTGATGAGGCGTTGCTGGCCTTTATAGCTGGGGTGTTCTTCGTTTGGTATGCCTTCTCAATAAACAACTGCTTCGATGTGGATACTGACTCCTTAAATCCCGATAAGGCCAAGAAAAACCCGATAGTCAGCGGGGAGCTCAGTTTTTGGGAGGGCGTGGCAATCTCTGTGGTTCTTGCCATGCTTGGAACGGCCATCGCCTCCAGAACGAACACCCTAATGTTCGTCTTTTACCTTCTCATGACTCTCCTCGCGACCATTTACTCCGCACCACCGAGGCTGAAGGCGAGACCGATAGTTGATGTGCTTTCCCACGGCCTATTTTTCGGGGGTCTTCCTTTCCTCTATGGCGCTTCAATGGACTGGAGAATCTCTGGCATCGAGGCGCTTATGGCACTCAGCGTTACCCTTTACTCCTTTGCCCTCGAGCTCAGGAACCACCTCGGCGACTACGAAAGCGACCTTAAGGCGGGCCTCAAAACGACGCCGATAGTGCTTGGGAAAAAGGCCTCTGAAAAGCTCGTTGTGACCTTCTCATGGGCCTCAATTGTCCTGCTGGTGGTGGGATTTACTCCCCTTGGAGCACTTGGAGCAGTGGCAGTGAAGATTAGAATAAACTACCAGACGTTGGACGCTCTCATGCTGGCTCTATTGGTTGCACACACCGCCAAGTTGATGCTCGGTGGATGATGTCTTAGGGGTGCAGGAAAATGAAAATAGCCCTCGTCAGCGACTGGTACTACCCAAAGATCGGCGGCGTCGCCACTCATATGCACCAGCTTGCAATCTATCTGAAAAACCGCGGCCACGACGTTTCAATAGTGACCAACGACCTGGAAACTGGAAAGGAAGATGAGCTTAAGGAGATGGGAATTCAGCTCGTTAAAGTCCCCGGCGTCATCAGCCCTGTGCTTGGAATAAACATAACCTACGGGCTGAAGTCAAACAGGGAACTAGGAGAGTTTCTCAGGGATTTCGATGTTGTTCACGCCCACCACGCATTCACTCCACTCTCGCTGAAGGCGGTTAAGGCCGGGAGAACTCTCGGAAAGGCAACACTCCTCACAACCCACAGCATATCGTTTTCCCACGAGTCATCGCTTTGGAAGGCCCTTGGGTTGACTTTTCCACTCCTCAACCACTATCTAAAATACCCCAATGAGATAATAGCAGTAAGCAAGGCCGCGAAGGCATTCATAGAGCATTTCACGAATTCCCCGGTTAGAGTTATTCCGAACGGCGTCGATGACGAGCGCTTCAGACCACTGAGCAATAAAGAGAAAGAGCTGGTGAGAGAAGAGCTTGGAATAAACGGAGACTTAATTCTCTACGTCAGCAGGATGTCCTTCAGGAAAGGGCCCCACGTGCTCCTCAACGCCTTCCAGAACATAGCGAGGGAAAGGAGCGATGCCACACTAGTGATGGTCGGTTCTGGGGAGATGCTTCCCTTCCTGAAAGCGCAGGCGAAATTCCTGGCCATTGAAGACCGCGTGAGGTTTATGGGCTACGTCCCTGATGGCCTTCTTCCGAAGCTCTACGCATCGGCAGATGTCTTTGTTCTGCCCTCAACAACGGCGGAGGCCTTTGGCATAGTTGTACTTGAGGCGATGGCCTCTGGTGTTCCCGTGGTCACGACAACTGTTGGTGGAATCCCTGAAGTCGTTAAAGAAAGTGAAAGCGGCATACTCGTCCCCCCTGGCGACGAAGCGGCGCTTGCCGAGGCAGTCTTAAGGCTCCTCTCCGACAAAGAGCTCGCCAAAAAGTTTGGAGAGTCGGGAAGAAAGGCCGTTGAAACATGCTACTCATGGAGGGTTGTTGCGGGCGAAATAGAAAAAGTGTACGAAGAGGTTTTAAGCGAGTTGTAGCAGTTTTTGGCAAAAATGCGAAGAGGAGACTACCCTTTAAAACAGGACTCCAGAACTGGGTCTGGGATTCTGTAGTAGACGTTCCTGCCCTCGGATACCTTTTCCAGAAACGACGAATCAACGAGTCCTTTGAGTAGCCGAGACAAAACGCTGTCGGAGATGCTTTTGCCTTCTACCCTCTCCAAATGCTCCTTTATCTCTTCCCACCTTTTTTTACCGCTCGCGACGGCCTTCATTATCTCTGTGTACCTTTTCTGGGCCGGAGAGCGTTTTTCAAGGAACTCCCTGAACTCTTGAAGGGCGAGGGCTTTGGCCTCTTCCGCGACCTCATCTACCAGTCCCTCATGGAACCCCACTTCAATCGCTTTTCTCCCGAAATAAACCAGCCAGCCCACTATCCCGTCCAGCTTGGCAACGGCTTCATCGATAATCCCCACCGGAGGTGACACCCCAGCTTGCTCAAACCCTTTAATCAGGAAATCACGGCTCCCCTCAGGCGTGAATCTCTTGAGCTGGATTTCGTGGAAGTACCGACCGTACAAGGGTGCGTTTGGGTCGTTGACTCCAAGGTAGTCATGGAGCAGTCCCACCTCTGAGCCCGTCATGACGATCCTCAAATCAGAATAGTCGTAGAGATGGGCGATAATGCCCGCAAACTCAGAACCCACAGGGCCCCTGAGGTACTGGACTTCATCGAAAGCAAGTACCACTTCGTATTTCTCAAGCTCTCTGAAAAGAGAGAGGAGATCGGCCCTTGTGTTTCCCCACGAGAGGCTAATGCCAAAGCCCATTAGGCTGACTCCAGATAGATTTTTTAGGTTGTCCTTCAGAGCCCTCCAGATTTCTCTGTGCACCCTGAAAAATTCGTTTATGCCCCCCTCAATCCTCTTGTACACGTCCATCCTGGAATTCGGGTTAACCCCCCGAAAATCAACTAAAACGTAAGGAACTTCAAGCTCGTTCAGCCCTACCATCATCAGGGACGTTTTCCCCAGCCGCCTTATCCCCGTGATGACCGTCAACGGATTTTTGGAGGATACCGAGTGCTCAAACTCCTTAAGTTCATCCTCCCGGTCATACAAGTCTTCCCTCTTTGTTTTGGGCCTAACATCGAAATACATAACTACCACCCCAGAAGTTAACTTCTGGGGTAGAAGTTATAAAGTTTTTGGAGAAGGGAATATGGCGATGACGAACCTCACGATAGCTGAAGGGTGATGAGGGGCATACTGGCCGAGCCGCTATCCTTTTAACTTTCGGTTTGGAGAGTAAAACGAGCGATGACGAGCTCTAGGGTATCTGATGGAAATGGAAAATGATGAGTGAAAAGAGCCGAGCTCACTCTTCTATCTCCTCGAGGATTTCCTCGAACTTCTTGAAGTCTTCAGTCTTTGCGAGGAGCGTCACGAACTCGTCGATCTCCTTCTTTTCGAGGAAAGCCCCTGTCAGAAGCCTGCCCGTGTAGCGGTTGTCCTTTATCTCCCAGAACATGTAGAACTCCGGGAAGTTCTGCTTTATCTTCCTGTAGGCGACGCCGTACTTGGAATCCTTGAGGGGGTTCTGTTCGAGGTAGAAGTGGCCGGGTTAAAGCTCTATCATGTGAAGGATCGCTCCCCTCTTCGTCCTCACGAGCTTTACTTTGACGTCCCATTCCTTCAGAACCTTCACGAAAATCACCGTAGAAAATATGCATCGGCGTACTTAAACGTTCTGGAATAAGGGAGAAGAAAAGCCTCAGAGGCTCTTCAGGTATTCGGCGTAGTCTTTAGAGTCCATAAGCTCCTTGAGCTCCTCCTCGAGGTTGGTCGGCTTGAGCTTGACGATCCAGTTCTCGTAGGGATCCTCGTTGAGGAGCTCCGGGCTGTCCTCGAGGGCCTCGTTGACCTCTATGACCTCGCCGCTGACCGGAGCATAGACCTCGGTGACTGCCTTGACGCTCTCGAGTTCACAAAGAACGTCGCCCTTGCTGACTTCTTTTCCAACTTCTGGAAGCTCGACATAGGCGAGGTCTCCCAGCTCCTTCTGGGCGTAGTCGCTTATGCCAACGAGAACGGTTCCGTCCTCAAGAACCTGAACCCACTCGTGATCTTTAGTGTAGTAGAGACCTTCCTTAACCTTGTATTCACCGACTTCGATCATGAACACCACCGTCCACTGTTGCATCTCTGAACATTTAAACCTTACTGCCCTCTCCAAGCTCAACTAAACCCCCTTTTAACACGACTTCCACCGAAGCTCCCGAAGATATTTTGGGCAAGGTTTATAAGGGGCCTGCAGAGGCGTTGATAGATTAAAAACCTGGAGGGGTGGTGAGATATGAGCTGGATGACTCCCAAAAGGGCCTTCCTCGGCGCGGCTGCCGCCGAAGGGGGTACAAAACTTAACGCATTCGATAACGCCCTCCTAAAGCTCGGGATAGGCAACGTTAATCTTGTCAAGCTTAGCAGTGTGATACCAGCCCACATAGAATGGATGGAAAAAGTCCATGACGTCCCGATAGGAATGCTCCTGCCGACGGTCTATTCCCACATCGAGAGCGATGAGCCTGGAATGACAATAAGCGCAGCACTCGGGGTCGGCATAAGCGAAAAAAACGAGGGGGGCCTCATTTACGAGTATTCAGGGTACTGCACAAAGGAAGAGGCCGAAGAGATGGTCAGGAAGATGGTAGAGGAAGGCTTTGCCAAAAGGGGCTGGAAGCTGGGAGAGTTCAGAGTTGCCAGTGCGGAGATAACGGTTAAAGACAAACCAGCCGCGGCAGTTGCTGTTGTTGTAATGTTCCCCTATTGATTCCCAACACTTTTTCATTTACGGAGAATGCCTTTCGAATTTTCAATTCTAAAAAAGACCTCTTAGAACTGGCTAAACTCCCAAGGACGGCCTTTAAAGCAGAATGTCTCAATCTGGCGGGCGCTAAGTTTAAAACACCTGAATCGGAAATACTACTGGTGAGGAACATGCCGTTCAACCAGGAAGACAACGCCTTCATCGAGTGGTATCCACGTGGTTACGGAGTCGGCTTCAAGGTAAAGGGGAAGCTGTTTGAGACCCAGACGGAGTACCAGCGCCTTGAGATATACGAGACAGAGGGATTTGGAAAGCTCCTCATACTCGATGGGACTGTCCAGCTCGTTGAAGTGGGTGAGGAGAGCTACCACGAGGTTCTCGTTCATCCGGTTATGCTCGCACATCCCAACCCGAAGAAGGTTCTCGTAATAGGCGGGGGAGATGGAGGGACCCTCCGCGAGGTTCTGCGACACGAGACCGTTGAGAAGGCCATAATGGTCGAGATAGATGAGGGAGTCGTGGAGGCGTCCTATCTCTACCTAGATGTCGCCAGAGACCTCCTTAAGAGGCTCATAAAGAAGGAAGAGCCGAGGGGCGAGCTGATAATCGGTGACGGCGTCAAGTACCTAAGGGAGACGGAAGAGCGCTTTGACGTCATAATCGTGGACTCAACCGACCCCGTTGGTCCGGCGAAGCTCCTGTTCTCGGAGGAGTTCTACAGGGATGCCTACGAGAAGCTGAATGAGAAGGGGCTCTACATCACCCAGGCCGGCAGTGTCTACCTGTTCACGAACGAGCTCCTCGACGCGTATAAGGCTATGAAGAAGGTCTTCGACAGAGTTTATTACTTCAGCTTCCCGGTAATAGGGTACGCCTCCCCCTGGAGCTTCCTCGTTGGGGTAAGGGGTGACGTTGACTTCACCAGGATAGACTTTGAGAGGGCAAAGAAGCTCGACCTCTACTACTACGACCCCGAGAGACACGAAACCCTCTTCCAGATGCCCCGCTACGTCAGAGAACTCCTCGAAAGCGGAGAACAATGAAACAGGGCTTTTTCTTCCCGTACTTTTTAAACCTTCCGAATTTCCCCAGCAAAAATGGCTTAAAGATTCTTACCCAAATTTCCTCGAGGTACCAAGAAAATGGGCAGCAAAAAAGATGCAGTTGAGGAAATAAAAAGGAGAATTAAGCGCCTTGAGGCCGAGATGGAGATAATAGAGGGGAGACTCCAAAAACTTGAGGAGGGCAGGGTTAAGTACAACTTCAAAACAACGAAAAAAAGCAGCTACACGGCATATTACCTAATCCTCATGGGATTGTGGATGGTGATAGGAGCACTTGTTTTGGGAAACGTTTCCAAGCGCCTGCCGTTTAAAGTGGACTTGCCGATCCTTCCACTCCTTTTAACAGGATTCGTAATTATCGGGGCCTCGTTTATTTATCTGCTGAGGGGCGAGAGAGAAGAAAGCGAAAGCCCCTTCGCGGACCTCGAAGAGAAGGAACGAATGTTGAAGATACTCCTCTCCCAGTTCTACAGCCCACTTCTAAAGGCAATAGAGGAGGAAGACTCAGAGGCCCTAAGAAGCCTCGCAGACAGGGTGATGAACGATCCAACATTAAGTAAGGCCCTCAAAAGAACTGGAGAGGGGGATCCCAGAGAAGTTGCCTACGCCCTCTACCTTTATGCCGTCTACGGGGAAGAGCTGAAGCCAGAGGTGGAGGAGGCCCTCAAACTCGTTCAGAACAGAGCCCTACGGGCACTCCTATCAACCCTTCTTGAGAGCCAAAGTTAATAAGACAATTTTTCCTAAGTCCTTATCAGGTGAAAGGTTTGAGGTTGGAAGTCCTAAGTAAAGATGACATGAACACCCTCTCAAGGGAGCTCAGCAGGGCGGGTGTTATGAACAGGACGAAGGAGGAAACGAGTTCCACACTAGTACATTACATCGTCATCAGAGGAAAGTACCTGGATTTAGCCGAGAAGGCCTCCGGCATCCCCATCCTGGAGGATGCCCTGGAAGAGGTGAGGGCTACTTTCGAAGAACTCCTGGAAGAGTGGGAGCCAGGTTCGGAGAAAGACCTCACAGAAATCTTTGGCGAGTCCGATTTGATCAGACTGCTCCTCGTAACCGCTATGCTGGAGGCGGGATTCGTCAGAGAAGAGGAGGGACGGCTCGTCCTAATGGAAAGGCCCACACTCGAGGAGCTTCCAATAGAGCTGAGATTCCCGATAGAAGAGCTCGAGGAAGACCTAGAAAAGGTGGAGGATGCCTTCCAGCCCAAGATGATCACCGAGTTCACCCTGGAGAAGAGGTACTACGTCGAGGTCATGGAAGTTGAGAGGGAGCTTATAGAGACTGCTCTGGAGATAGCAGAGGAGTACGCTACTGAGGAAAGCCTTGTGGAGGCCATGTTTGAAGGCATTTCCAAGTCCGTCCTTGCGGAGACCATCCTGAAGCTCGCAAAGGAGTACAGAAGAAAAAACGAGCTTATAGAGGCTATAATGAGCATGGAGCCCATCACAGTGGAGACCGAACGGGAGAGGATAAACATATATTTCGACGAAGAAGCGCTTGAGGATTTTCTCAAAGATCTCCAAACCCTCGGTTACCTCAAGGTAAAGGGCAACAGGGTATGGGTGTGAGTCCGAAACCCGTAAAATTTAAATTTTCCCCTTCTCCCCAATCTTCGGGTGGTGGCGATGGTGGGCCTGAGGGCGGAGATCTTTTATGACAGGGATGGAGTTAGCTACTACCGCTGCCCACGGTGTGGAATGATCTTTAAGAAGTCAAAGGACTTCTCACGTCATCTGAACAAGGCCCACAAAAAACTTTTTTCCTCAAAAAACCGGAATGAAGAAAAGTCGTGACTGAGATGTGATGAGCGGTCAGGGCTTGCTGACCGGACCTCCCGTGAGGATTTAATTTTTCACTCTCTAAGCACGATTTCCTTTGCCAGTTTTACGATAAAGGTCTTCCCCACCTTTTCCCTCGTTACCAGCTGCTTCTCTTCCAGCCCCTGGATTATCCTGCTTATCGTGGGCCTCGAGTAGCCGGTTAGCTCCGGCAGTTCCTCCTGCTTAACACTTCCACCCTTTTCAAGTATTGCTTTAACAACTATCTTCTCCTTCTCCGTCAGAACCTCTATGGGAACCCTGTTGGCGGCCCATCTTTTCTTAACGTAGTAAGCTGTTACCGGCACCACCACTGCCACTGAGGCTATCACTGCAAGAACGACCATAGTCCAGTCCGTTTTAGTCTCAACTGGTGTCTCGGGGATGGTTATCGTTATGTCTTTCTTCATCCAGTAGGTTTGATAGCCGAGGGCCTGAATCTGACTCTCCAAGTCCTCGGGAAGACCGGCACCGATTATGACGACCAATTCGGGGTTTAAAGTTCTCAAAGCTTCCTTTGTAGAGTTTGAAAGGATCTTGGGGCTGTTTAAAACCAGGGGGTGCCTTTCCACCATGGCCCATCTCGCAGCAGCGAGGGCAGAGCCGTAGTCACTCGAACTCGCAACCACGAGTACCTGGTCTCCGTTGGGGAAGAATTTCTGAGCAAGCTTAACGGAGGTTTCTGTCCTATCTGCCCCCCCAATCCTCTCCACACTAAACCCAAGCTCAAGGAGCTGATCCTGAACAGTATCGCTTATGGCCTGGGAGTTGCCAATTATAAGGATTTTAGTCCACCTGAGGCGCGCGTAGGATTCAAGCTGGGCCAAAGTCCCCGCATCGAGTTCTTGCGGGTTAACTGGGAGTATAGGTATACCGAACATGTGAGAATAGGGCAGGGCCACTATGTAGTCAATCATGTTGTCGTTTCTGACCAGTATCAAGTCGTAGGGAGCAGTTGCCGTCTGCTGAGAGGAAACCAGGGGGCAGGCAAGGGAGTATAGAATCAAAGCCGCCAGAGCAATTGCTGCAATTCTTTTGCCCATTTTACCACCTAAAAAGGATTGGAACAAAATTTAAAAAGGTTTTCAAAGTTCGAGCTCCTCTCCTGGCTGGAGGATAACGACCTCGGCTTTGTCACCGACAAGCTTCTTGAACTCCTCTGGATCCTGCGCTATTGGTGGCCAGGTGCTGTAGTGCATCGGGACAACTTTCCTCGGCCTGAGGAGCTCCACGGCCTTAGCGGCTTCCCTCGGCCCCATCGTAAAGTGTCCTCCTATTGGTAGGAGAGCCACATCAATCGGGCCGTAGAGCTCGTTGAAGAGTGCCATGTCTCCGAAGACGAAGGTGTCCCCCGCGTGGTAGATTGTTATTCCGTCGAGCTTGATTATGTAGCCGCAGGCGTTGCCTATGCTGTACTTACCATCACTACTCGAGTGCCAGGCGGGAACCTGGACGATAAAGACTCCGTCTATCTCGGTCGGCCCGTAGTTCATGCCGATCGTCGTTATTCCGCTCTCCTTCTCGACCAGGTAATTGGCCAAGTCATACATGGCAACTATCTTCGCCCCGGTCCTCCTGGCTATCTCCACTGCGTCCCCAACGTGGTCGCCGTGGGCGTGGGTAACGAGTATGAGGTCCGCCTCAACTTCCTCAGGCTTAACGGCCGCCTTCGGGTTGCCGCTGAGGAACGGGTCTATGAGTATCTTCTTGCTCCCCTCGATCAGAAAGGCAGCATGGCCCAGGAACTTCACCTTCACCATCGTCATCACCTTCAGAGTTAAAATAACCGAAGCTTACTTAAAGGTTTCGGGTGCCTCCTTTGGCCGAGGTGGAGGTAAAGGGTTTTGCAGCATTGTCCGTAACTCAATCAACATAAATGGCTTCGAAATCCTTCAGATCCCAGGCCAGGAAGCCCTTTCCTCTTAGCTCCTCTTTTCCCTCGACCCTTTTCGCCACAAGCCCGTGATGCTTTTCCCACTCACTCAACCCAACGAGCTCTGCCTTTTTTTCTAAGTCCTTCAAAACCCCCCTCGCTTCCCTCTCGCTTAACTCCTTCCACTTCACTTCGACGAACAGTGCCTTTCTCTCGCGCTCGTTCAAAGCAACGAGA
>JASGLT010000018.1 GCA_030156945.1 Thermococcaceae archaeon | reverse complement strand
GGTATAATTTTGTTAGAATTCATTCTCGGTTTGGTGGACCGCCTGGTGATGTGACTGAATGGCTTCAGGAGGTGATACCCCAGTTATCCTGACAGTATCTCTTTAGCAATATCAGTAAAATTTTATAAAATGGATTAGTGGATTTATAATTTGTACCTTGGTCCGAGAACTTGGATAGGGCCCATGCTTGAGGAATTCCTTCGATCAAACAGGGAGCTGCGATGTATTTGGGTTCAGGGTATAGTCCTTTTCAGGGCCATTGAGAAGTGGGATGGTGCCATTTTCATAATTTAAGGGTGTCAGAAACTGGCTTGAATTGGAAGTCTTGTTCGAACGCAATGATTATCGCCCCGTGAATTGAAGATTCGCTTAAACGTTACTGGTGGGGGCGTTAGTCCCCCAGCAACCCTTGCTTGCACAAAGGTTGACCAAAGAAACTTTTCTGGGAAAAAGTTTCATCAAAAAGTTTTTTACTGCTAAAAAGTGCGGAGTGCCTCGTGTATCCCTTTAATTATGGCTATAACTGAGGGTTTGCTTCTTGAATAGACCTGTTTAGAATGTTTCGACATTATTTTGGCGTCCGAAGAACGCACTTTGGGGCTGAAAAACTATAAAACTCGTGATTTTCGTGTAAAACCGTTTCCAAATCGCTGTTTTTAAAGTGCACAACCATAAATCTATTTCCTGTTGAACAGTGTACCGCTTTTGATCAAACTTCGCGTAGGCGAAGTTTGTTTGCAAAAAAGTTGCATACCTCCAAACCCAAAAGAGGGTGGAAGGGTTCGAAAGCCTTTTAAATAGTCTCCATAGACCCCAGTTCAGCATTGGAGCTACCACATCAAAGGATGACGGAAAAATGGCCTGGCACGTCTTTATTCCCGATTCGCTCCTCGAAGAGACCGACGATCCAAAGATCAGAACGTACAAGGTCGGACAGGTAGCCAGGGCCTGCTCGATCTTTGGCGTCGAGCACATCTGGATTTACAAAGCTGGCGGCAGGGACGGAAAGTTCATCAAGACAGTGCTCGAGTATGCTGAGACCCCCCAGTACCTCAGGAAGAGGCTGTTCCCGCTGATGCCCGAGCTCAAGTACGTGGGAGTAATACCGCCGCTGAGAACCCCGCACCACAAGCTCAAGGGAAGGCCAAGGATCGGCGAAATCCGCGAGGGCTTCGCCTTCAGGAAGGGGAGAAGGATTTACGCGGACATCGGCCTCGACGAGCTGGCGGTCGTTGAAGGGAACGTCGAAGGGCGCGCAACGTTCAAAATCGTCTCATTAAGGCCGTTAAGGGTCGTCCCGACAAAACCGGAGGAATACTGGGGATACAGGGTTCATCTGACCAAAAAATCTCTGGCAAAAACACTTAAAAAGGCCGGGCTTGATCTGGTCATCGCGACCTCGAGGATGGGTCGCGATATAAGAGAAGTTGAAATCCCCTCCTTGGAGGGGGAAGTGGGGTTCGTGTTCGGTTCACCGAGAAAAGGCGTGATGGAACTCCTCGGCGAGGAGGAGTTTGAGTTCGATCTAATCCTCAACACAATTCCAAATCAGCGGACTAAAACGGTCCGCACCGAGGAAGCGCTCCTCGCTACACTCGCGATATTTAATCTCATTAGGAGGGATTGAGATGGGAAAAGTACACAGGCCAAGGAGAGGTTCACTCGCATTTAGCCCAAGGAAAAGGGCCAAGAGCATAGTTCCCAGAATCAGAAAGTGGCCACAGGACAGTGAAGTCAGGATGCTTGGTTTCGCCGGCTACAAGGCTGGTATGACCCACATCCTCATGATCGACGACAGCCCAGGGCTCACCAAGGGCAAGGAGATATTCGTGCCGGTAACGATAGTAGAAGTCCCGCCGCTCTTCGTTTACGGCATAAGGGCCTACAAGCAGGGCTACCTCGGCCTTGAAACAGCCACAGAGGTCTGGTTCCACGAGCTCCACAAGAACGTGGCCAGGAGGATAAAGACCCTGCCGAAGGACTACAACGAAGATGCTTTCCAGGCGAAGCTCGGCGAGCTTGAGGACCTCGTCAACGATGGGGAGGTAGCCGAGGTCAGGCTTCTCGTCCACACCCAGCCCTGGCTCATCGGCCTCAAGAAGAAGCCGGAAGTTATGGAGTACGCCATCGGTGGCGACGACGTCAAGGCCAAGTTCGACTACGCCAAGGAGAAGATAGGCAAGGAGCTCCGCGCCGGAGAGGTTCTCCACGAGGGCGAGCTCCTTGACGTCATAGCGGTCACCAAGGGCAAGGGAACCCAGGGCCCGGTCAAGAGGTGGGGCGTCAAGGTCCAGTTCCACAAGGCCCAGAGGGCTGGCAAGGGCAGGCACATCGGTAACCTCGGTCCGTGGCACCCGACGAGGGTCATGTGGACGGTTCCGCAGGCCGGTCAGATGGGCTTCCACCACAGGACCGAGTTCAACAAGAGGCTCATCGCCATAGGTGAGAACGGCAAGCTTGTTCTCGACGGAAACGAGATCGAGATCACCCCGAAGGGCGGCTTCCCGCACTACGGCATCGTTAGGAGCGACTTCCTGATGATCGAGGGTACGATTCCAGGTTCATTCAAGAGGATAATAAGAGTCAGGCCGGCTATAAGGCCGCCGAAGAAGAAGCCGCCGGTTGAGAGGCCGCAGATAACCTACGTCAGTAGGGAGTCCAAGCAGTGAGGTGAGATAGATGAAGGTCAAGGTTTTCAATCTCGAAGGCGAGCCCGTTGAAGAGATCGAGCTTCCCAAGGTTTTCAGCACTCCCTTCAGACCGGACCTCATAAGGAGGGCTGTCATCGCTTCCTGGACCCACAGGATTCAGCCGCAGGGTAGGGATCCGCAGGCCGGTAAGAGAAGGGTTACCGAGAACATAGGAAAGGGCCACGGAATGGCGAGAGTTGAAAGGATAAAGACCTCACCGAGGTTTGCTGCATTCGTTCCATTCGCCGTTGGCGGTAGGAGAACCCACCCGCCCAAGGTCGAGAAGATAATCTGGGAGGACATCAACAAGAAGGAGAGAAGGCTCGCCATAATGAGCGCCATAGCTGCAACAGCGAACTACGACCTCGTCAGGGCGAGGGGCCACGTGGTTGACAACATCCCGCAGATCCCGCTCGTCGTTACCGACGACCTGCAGAAGGTCTTCAAGACCGCCCAGACCAGGGAGATATTCAAAAAGCTCGGCGTCTGGGACGACATCGAGAGGGCCAAGAAGAACACCAAGATCAGGGCAGGAAAGGGCAAGATGCGCGGAAGGAGGTACAAGAAGGCCAAGGGCCCGCTCATCGTCGTTGCCAAGAACGAGGGCATCGTCCAGGGAGCGAGGAACCACCCGGGCGTTGACGTTGTAACCGTTGACAACCTCGGCGTTGAGCTTCTCGCACCGGGTACACATCCTGGAAGGCTCACGATCTGGACCAAGGGTGCCATAGAGAGGCTTAGGGAGATTTACGGGTGATGAGAGATGGATCCGTACAAGGTTATCGTAAGGCCGCTCGTTACCGAAAAGGCCGTATCCTTGATTGAGAGGGAAAACAAGCTGACGTTCATCGTCGACAAGAGGGCCACAAAGGCTGACATCAAGAGGGCCGTGGAAGAAATGTTCAACGTAAAGGTCGAAAAGGTCAACACGTTGATAACCATGAGGGGAGAGAAGAAGGCTTACGTAAAGCTCAAGCCCGAATACAACGCGAGTGAGGTTGCCGCAAGGATGGGATTGTTCTGAAGGGGTGAGTGAGATGGGAAAGAGTTTGATTCAGCAGAGGAGAGGTAAAGGGACCACGACCTTTAGGGCCCCGTCGCACAGGTACAGGGGTGCGGTTAAGTACGTTCCGCTCAACCTTACCAAGGAGAGGACGCTCGTCGGCAAGGTTGTCGAGATACTCCACGACCCCGGAAGAACCGCTCCGGTTGCCAGGGTTAAGTTCAAAGACGGCATGGAGAAGTTGATAATAGCTCCAGAAGGTCTCCTCGTAGGCGAGGAGGTTGCAGTGGGTCCGAACGCCCCGTTGAAGGTTGGTAACACGCTCCCGCTTGCCCTCATTCCCGAGGGAAGCTACGTCTACAACATAGAGGGTGTCCCCGGTGACGGCGGAAAGTACGTCAGGGCTGGAGGTGCCTACGCCCTCGTAGTCAGCAGGGAGAAGGACAAGGTTATAGTCCAGCTTCCGAGCGGTGAGCTCAAGCAGTTCAAACCGGAGTGCAGGGCCACAATCGGTGTCGTTGCAGGCGGTGGAAGGCTTGAGAAGCCGATAGTAAAGGCCGGTAAGGCCTACTACATAATGAAGGCCCGCAACAGGTTCTGGCCGAAGCCGAGGGGTGTCAAGATGAACGCCGTCAACCACCCGCATGGTGGTAAGGAGCACCACATTGGAAGGCCCTCTACCGTTTCAAGACGCGCTCCGCCCGGAAGAAAGGTCGGTCACATAGCTGCGAGAAGAACTGGTAGGAGGAAGTGATGGGTATGGCGAGAAAGAAGGAGTTTAGGTATAGGGGTCACACCCTTGAGGAACTGCTCAACATGTCACTCGAGGAATTTGCCAAGCTGCTCCCGAGCAGACAGAGGAGAAGCCTTAAGCGCGGTCTTTCACCCGAGCAGAAGAAGCTCCTCAGGAAGATAAGGCTGGCCAAGAAGGGCAAGTACAAGAAGCCGATAAGAACCCACAGCAGGGATATGGTCATACTCCCAGAGATGGTGGGCATGACAATCCACGTTCACAACGGCAAGGAGTTCGTCCCGGTTCAGATCAGGGAAGAGATGATAGGACACTACCTCGGCGAGTTCGCCATGACGAGGAAGGTCGTCCAGCACGGCTCACCGGGTGTCGGTGCTACGAGGTCATCGATGTTCGTTGCGGTCAAGTGAGGTGGTTTAGATGAGCAGGAGCAGGTTTTCCTACTCATTCCAAAATTTTGACCCCGAGAGAATGGCTAGGGCAAGCGGAAGGGACCTCAGGATTTCACCTAAGCACAGCATTGAGCTTCTCAGGGAGATAAGGGGCATGATGCTCAACGACGCTCTCAAGTACCTCGACGACGTTATAGCCAAGAGGAGGCCGGTTCCACTCAGGAGGTTCCACGACTCCCAGGGTCACAAGCCTGGAAAGGGCTTCGGTCCTGGGAGATACCCGGTCAAAGTTGCAAAGGCTGTCAAGAAGATACTCCTGAACGCAAAGAATAACGCCGAGCAGAAGGGCCTCGATACCGACAGCCTGAGGATTATCCACGCGGCGGCACACAGGGGGCCCGTCCTCAGGGGTTACATACCGAGGGCCTTTGGGAGGGCCACACCCTTCAACCAGCAGACCACTCACATAGAGATAGTCGTCGAGGAGATTAGGAGGTGAGACTTTTGGCGATCGAGAGGTACTTCATCAGGGAAGGCGTTAAGGAGATGCTCATCGACGAGTTCCTTGAGAAGGAGCTCAGGAGGGCCGGTTACGGGGGTATCGACATCAAAAAGACTCCTCTGGGCACCAAGGTTGTCATATTCGCCGCAAACCCCGGTTACGTCATAGGCAGGGGCGGCAGGAAGATAAGGGAGCTCACGAGGACGCTTGAGAGAAAGTTCAACCTCGAGAACCCGCAGATTGAAGTCGAGGAGATCAAGAACCCCTACCTCAACGCCAAGGTCCAGGCTGTAAGGCTCGCTCAGGCCCTTGAGAGGGGCATCCACTTCAGGAGGGCTGCCTACTCGGCCATAAGGGCCATAATGAACAACGGTGCGAGGGGTGTTGAGATAAGACTCAGCGGCAAGCTCACCGGCGAAAGAGCGAAAAGCGTTCGCTTTTACCAGGGCTACTTGGCCAAGGTTGGAAACCCCGCTGAAACACTCGTCAGCAGGGGTTATGCCCAGGCCCAGCTCAAGCTCGGTGTGATAGGGGTAAAGGTCTCGATAATGCCGCCCGACGCAAAGCTTCCGGACGAGATCGAGGTTAAGGAAGTAGTCGAGGAAGAGGTGAGCGCCAATGAAGCCCAGTGAGATTAGGGAGATGAGCATTGAGGAGATAGATGAGAAGCTCAGGCAGCTCCGCCTGGAGCTTGCCAAGGAGCGTGGCGTGCTCACCATGGGGGCCTCTGTTGAGAACCCCATGGTCATCCGGAACATCAGGCGCGATATCGCGCGCCTGCTTACCATAAAGAAGGAGAAGCTTAGGGAGAAAAGGTGAGGTTAGGTGCCGAGGATTGTTAACCCTCTGGATGAGATGCTCTTTAAGGAGGTACTGAAGGAGCAGCAGAGGATAAGGGTTTACGTGGAAAGGGCCCGCTACGGCAAGCTCAAGACCATCATAGAGGGTATAGACGAAAAGGAGTTCGACCTTGAGGAAATTGCAAAAAAACTGAAGGCGAAGCTGGCATGCGGCGGAACGGCGAAAAAAGGAAGAATAGAGCTCCAGGGAGACCACAGAGACCGGGTCAAAAAATTGCTGGCAGAACTTGGATTTTCAGAGGAGCTCATAGAGGTCGAGTAACGGGAAAAAACATCGTCTGGCACGAGCTGATAGGCCTGAAAGCAAAAATTATAAGGGCATCTCATCCAGAGCTGGTTGGCATCGAGGGGTACGTGGTTGATGAGACGAGAAACACCCTCGTGATCGTGGGGGAAAAGGTCTGGGTCGTTCCCAAAGACGTTGCCGTCTTTGAGGTAGAGACTCCCGATTGCATGGTCCGGATCAACGGAAAGGAATTGATTGGAAGGCCCGAGATGAGGTTGAAGAAGAGGTGGAGAAAATGAGAGAGATTGGGTTGAAGGTTCAGCCTCCCGCTGAGAAGTGTAACGATCCCCGCTGCCCCTGGCACGGGAACCTGAAGATACACGGCAGGTACTTCGAGGGAGTAGTGGTTAGCGACAAGGGCAAGAAGACCGTGGTCGTTGAGAGACAGCACTACAGGTACCTCAAGAAGTACGAGAGATATGAATTGAGAAGGAGCAAAATCCATGCCCACAACCCGGAGTGCATCAATGCCAAGGTCGGGGACAGGGTTCTCATAGCTGAGACGAGGCCCCTCAGCAAGACCAAGAGCTGGGTTGTTGTGGCGGTCACCAAGAAGGCTGGCGAGGGGTGATCTAAATGGCGAAGAAAGGTGCAGGTGCTACCAGGGGTATTAGTCCCGTTAGGCCCACACGTGCCCTCCCCGTGGGGGCGTACCTGAAGGTTGCAGACAACAGCGGTGCCAAGGTCATCCAGATCATAGGTGTCGTCGGCTACAAGGGCACAAGAAGGAGGCTCGCTTCGGCTGGAGTTGGCGACATGGTCATAGCGACGGTCAAGAAGGGAAGGCCCGATATGAGGCACCAGGTTGTCAGGGCTGTTGTCGTCAGGCAGAGGAAGGAGTACAGGAGGCTCGACGGCATGCGCGTTAAGTTCGAGGATAATGCTGCAGCCATAGTTACCCCAGAGGGTGTCCCGAGGGGGACCGAGATCAGGGGTGCCATAGCGAGGGAAGCCGCTGAAAGGTGGGTTAGGCTCGGCAGTATTGCGAGCATAGTGCTGTGAGGTGAGAGGCATGAAGTTGGATGCTAAACAGCCGAGAAAGCAGAGGAAGTTCCTCTATAATGCCCCGCTTCACCTGAGGGGCAAGATAATGAGTGCGACCCTGAGCAGGGAGCTCAGGCAGAAGTACGGCGTTAGGAACCTTCCAATAAGAGTGGGAGACAAGGTTAAGGTGCTCCGTGGAGACTTCAAGGGCGTTGAGGGCAAGGTCATGGAAGTTGACCTCAAGAGGTACAGGATTCACGTTGAGGGTGTTACTCACAAAAAGACCGACGGTACAGAGGTCTTCTACCCGCTCCACCCGTCCAACGTGATGATAGTTGAACTCAACCTCGACGATGAGAGGAGAAAGAAAATAATTGAGAGGAGGGCTGTTTAATGGCGAGAAAGGGAGCAAAGAGGCATCTTAAGAGACTTGCAGCTCCTACTTCCTGGTACATTCATAGGAAGGCTTACAAGTGGGCAGTCAGGCCGAGGCCGGGACCGCACAGCCTGAAAACGTCAATACCGCTCATATACATAGTCAGGGACTACCTTGGCTACGCCAAGACCGCCAGGGAAGCCAGGAAGATACTAAACGAGGGCAAAGTTCTCGTCGACGGGCGCGTGAGGAAGGACTACAAGTTCCCCGTTGGAATAATGGACGTGGTCTCGATCCCAGAAACTGGGGAGCACTACAGGGTTCTTCCGAACAGGATAGGCAAGCTTATACTCCACCCGATAAGCGAGGAGGAGGCGAAGATTAAGCCTTTCCGCATCAACAACAAGAGGATGGTCAAGGGAGCCAAGGTTCAGCTCAACCTCCACGATGGCAGCAACCACCTCGTGAGCTTTGCCGAGAAGGACTCCTTCAGAACAGCCTACACAGTCCTCATGAAGGTTCCTGAGAGGGAGGTTGTCGAGGTACTGCCCTTTGATGTCGGCGCCTACGTCTTCGTTACCCAGGGTAAGAACGTCGCGAGAAAGGGTAAGGTCGTTGAGATCAGGAAGTTCCCGATGGGATGGCCTGACGTCATCACCATTGAGGACGAGAACGGGGAGCTCTTCGACACCCTGAAGGAGTACGCCTTTGTGATTGGAAAGGATGAGCCGAAGATTTCCCTTCCGTGAGGTGAGATGAGATGCAGATAAACAGGGAGGCCATCTTGGCGGACTGGGAAGCTCACCCGATGAGGAAGCCCAGGATCGCGAAGGTGACCATAAACATTGGAGTTGGTGAGAGCGGTGAGAGACTTACCAAGGCCGAGACCATGCTTGAAAACCTCGTCGGCCAGAAGCCGATAAGGAGAAGGGCAAAGCAGACCAACAGGGATTTCGGAATCCGGAGGGGGGAGCCGATAGCAGTGAAAGTCACCCTCCGGGGCGAGAAGGCTTACAAAATGCTGGACAGGCTGCTTGAGGCCGTTGACAGGAAGCTCAGCGTTGGCAACTTCGACGAGCACGGGAACTTCTGCTTTGGCATCGATGAGCACATAAACATCCCTGGCGTCGAGTACGACCCGGAGATAGGAATCTTCGGGATGGACGTATGCGTGACGCTTGAAAGGCCGGGTTTCAGGGTCGCTAGGAGAAAGAGGCAGAGGAGAAAGATCCCGACCAGGCACAAGCTGACGAAGGAAGAGGGTATAGTCTTCGCTATGGAAGAGCTCAAGGCTAAGGTGGAGGGATTGTGAGATGGCGAAGGCCGATTACAACAAGAGGAAGCCGAGGAAGTTTGGTAAGGGTGCGAGAAGCTGCGTGCGCTGCGGCCAGTATGGCCCGATAGTCAGGATACACGGTCTGATGCTCTGCAGGCACTGCTTCCGCGAGGTAGCTCCAAAGCTTGGCTTTAAGAAGTATGAGTGAGGTGAGAAGGGATGACGTTGCTTGACCCCCTTGCAAACGCACTTTCACACATAACCAACAGCGAGAGGGTTGGTAAGAAGGAGGTTTACATAAAGCCGGCCTCCAAGCTGATAGGAGAGGTGCTCAGGATAATGCAGGAGAACGGCTACATAGGAGAGTTCGAATTCATCGACGACGGCAGGGCAGGGATATACAGGGTTCAGCTGATAGGAAAAATAAACAAGGCAGGAGCCATTAAACCCCGCTTCCCTGTTAAGGCGAGGGAGTACGAGAACTGGGAGAAGAGGTTTCTACCGGCGTTCGAGTTTGGAATACTCATAGTCTCCACCTCCCAGGGAGTCATGACGCACAAGGAGGCCATAGAGAAGGGAATCGGCGGCAGACTGATAGCTTACGTGTATTAGCGAGGTGAAGCGAGATGCCGATAGACGCGTGGATAAGGGAAGAGGTTGAGATTCCAGAGGGTGTTGAAGTCACGGTTGAGGGCAACACCGTCAAGGTCAAGGGTCCCAAGGGCGAGCTTCAGAGAGAGTTCAAGTACCCCGGCGTTCAGATATTCACGGAAGACGGTAAGGTCGTGGTATACAAGGAGTTCCCGAGGAAGAGGGACGTGGCTATAGCGAGAACATTCCGGGCTCACATAAACAACATGGTGAGGGGTGTTACAGAAGGCTTCACCTACAAGCTGAAGGTTGTATACAGCCACTTCCCGATAACCGTCAAGGTTCAGGGTGATGAAGTGGTCATCGAGAACTTCCTCGGTGAGAAGAATCCGAGGAGGGCCAAGATACTTCCGGGAGTTAACGTCAAGGTAATGGGTCAGGAGATAATCGTCGAGGGTATTGACAGAGAAGCTGTAGGTCAGACCGCTGCCAACATCGAGCAGGCGACGAGAATAACCAAGTGGGATAGGCGTGTCTTCCAGGATGGAATTTACATCGTTGAGAAGGCTGGTAAGCCTATAAAGTTCTGAGGTGTGAGAAATGGATGAGAAAGCGAGACTCCTTAGGATAAGGGCCAGGATCAAGAGGAAGAAGCCGAGGTTCCTCCGCCAGGAGTGGTGGAGGTATCCCAAGTTCAAGAACGACCCGAAGTGGAGGAGGCCCAAGGGCATCGACAGCAAGATGAGGCTCAAGAAGAAGGGCAAGCCGCGCTCACCCAGCATAGGCTGGAGCTCACCTAAGGCCGTTCGCGGTCTCCACCCGAGCGGCTACGAGGAAGTCCTCGTCCACAACGTCAAGGAGCTTGAGGCCATAGACCCGAGCAGGCAGGCAGCCAGGATAGCGGGAACCGTCGGTGCCAGGAAGAGAGAGATGCTACTCGCAAGGGCAAGGGAGCTTGGGATTAAAGTACTGAACCCGTGAGGTGAGGTAGATGCTCAAGATGCAGAAGAGGATTGCTGCTGACCTGTTGAAGTGTGGCGAGAACAGGGTGTGGATCGACCCCGAGAGGATTGACGACGTGGCTGCTGCTATCACCCGCGAGGACATAAAGAGGCTCATCCACGACGGCGTCATCAAGAAGAAGCCGATAAAGGGCCAGAGCAGAGCCAGAGCCAGGGCCTTCCAGGAGGCCAGGAAGAAGGGCCGCCACAGGGGCCCCGGAAGCAAGAAGGGCAAGAAGACCGCCAGAATGGGCAAAAAGGAGCGCTGGATGATGACCATAAGGGCCCTGAGGAAGGAGCTCAGGAAGCTCAAGGCCGAGGGCAAGCTCGACGAGCACACCTACAGGAGGCTCTACATCCGTGCCAAGGGCGGCCAGTTCAAGAACAAGAGGCAGCTCTACATGTTCATGCAGGAGCACGGTATCTTGAAGGAGTGAGGTGAGAGAGATGGCACACGGACCGAGATATAGGGTTCCGTTCAGGAGGAGGAGAGAGGGTAAGACTAACTATCACAAGAGGCTTGCCCTTCTGAAGTCGGGCAAGCCGAGGCTCGTGGTAAGGAAGACCCTCAACCACCACATTGCTCAGATCGTGGTTTACGACCCGAAGGGAGACAGGACGATAGTTTCAGCACACACGAGGGAGCTTATGAGGGACTTCGGCTGGAAGGGCCACGGAGGAAACACCCCCTCAGCTTACCTGCTCGGACTCCTCATCGGCTACAAGGCCAAGCAGGCTGGGGTGGAGGAGGCCATCCTCGACATAGGTCTCCACCCGCCGACCAGGGGCTCAAGCGTCTTCGCAGTACTCAAGGGTGCAGTTGACGCTGGTTTAAACGTTCCACACAGTGAGGAAATCTATCCAGAGGACTACAGGATAAACGGCGAGCACATCGCCAACTACGCCAAGTCCCTCAAGGAGGAGGACGAGAGCCTCTACAGGAAGCAGTTTGGAGGCTACCTCGTTAAGGGCCTTGAGCCCGAGAAGCTTCCCGAGCACTTTGAAGAGGTTAAGGCTAAGATAATCGAGAAGTTTGAGGGGGCGAGAGAATGAGCGACCCGAGAGAGATAGCCCAGCGTGTTCTTGAGGAGTGGGAGCCCAAGACCAAGCTCGGAAGACTCGTCAAGGAGGGCCAGATCACTGACATTCACGAGATATTCAGGAAGGGTTACCAGATAAAGGAGCCCCAGATAGTTGACGTCCTCCTTCCAGAGGTCAACCTCAGGGAGAACCAGGAGGTACTCGACATAGCCCTCACGGTGAGAATGACCGACAGCGGCAGGAGGATCAGGTTCAGGGTTCTCGCGGCCGTTGGCAACAGGGACGGCTACGTAGGCCTTGGGATCGGCCACGGAAGGGAGGTTGGAATCGCCATCAGGAAGGCCATCGACTACGCCAAGATGAACATCATCGAGATCAAGCGCGGCTGTGGAAGCTGGGAGTGCAGGTGCAGGAGGCCGCACTCAATACCCTTCGCCGTCGAGGGCAAAGAGGGAAGCGTTAAGGTAAAGCTCATGCCCGGACCGCGTGGTCTTGGACTCGTTATCGGTGACGTGGGCAAGAAGATACTTACACTTGCCGGTGTCCACGACGTCTGGTCCCAGACCCTCGGTGAGACGAGGACGACCGTCAACTTCGCAAAGGCAGTCTTCAACGCCCTGTACAACACCAACCGCGTTGCAACCAGGCCGGAGGACGTGGAACGCTACGGAATAATCGTTGGTAGGGAAATGCCAACGACCTTCCAGGTGGAGTGAGGTGAGAGAAAATGGCTAAGTTAGCGCTCATCAGGCTTAGGAGCGGAATTAGGGCGAGGGGGGAAGTTAGAGACACCCTCGCCATGCTCCGCCTCCACAGGATCAACCACCTCGTACTCGTTGATGACACCCCCAGCTACCGCGGGATGATCCAGAAGGTCAAGGACTACATAACCTGGGGCGAGATCGACAAGGAGACCCTCGTCAAGCTCCTCAGGAAGAGGGGCAGGCTCATAGGAAACAGGCCGATAACCGACGATTACGTCCAGGAGAAGCTCGGGATGACCATAGAGGAGTTCGCCGAGAAGGTCGTCAACGGCGAGATGAAGCTCAAGGACTTGCCGAACATCAAGCCGGTCTTCAGGCTCCACCCGCCGAGGGGAGGACTGAAGGGAAGCAAGAAGCGCTCCTTTAAGGAGGGCGGAGCACTCGGTTACCGCGGCGAGAAGATAAACGAGCTCATTGAGAGAATGCTCTGAGGTGGCGAGAGATGATTAGGAGGAGGAAGAAGGTTAGGAAGCTCCGCGGAAGTCACACTCACGGATGGGGCTGCAAGAAGAAGCACAGGGGAGGAGGAAGCAAGGGCGGTAAAGGTATGGCAGGAACAGGTAAGAGGAAGGACCAGAAGTGGACCTGGACCATCAAGTACGCCCCGGACAGGCTCGGTAAGAGGGGCTTCCACAGGCCCAAGGCAGTCCAGTACGTTCCGCAGACCATAAACCTCAGCGACATCGACGAGAACCTCCAGCTCTTCCTCGACATGGGCGTTGCCTATGAGGAGGAGGGCAAGATAGTAGTCGACACCACCCAGCTCGGAGTGGACAAGGTTCTTGGAACTGGCAGTCTCAGCAGGCCATTGGTTATCAAGGCCTACTACGTTACTCCAAAGGCAGAGGAGAAGATCAAAGCTGCAGGTGGCGAGGTTCTCCTCGCCTGAATTCCTTTAATTTAAACTCTGGTGGGTGCTGCTCATGGGGAAGGTGAGGGATATCATCTATGCCATCGAGAGGTACTTCCCGGAGGTCGAGAGGCCCAAGAGGCACGTACCCCTCAAGGAAAAGTTCATGTGGACGGGTATCGCCCTGTTGCTGTACTTTATTCTGGCTGAAATCCCGATTTATGGAATCCCTAAGGAGGTTCAGGATTACTTTGCGACGCTTCGTTTCGTGCTCGCCGGTAGGAGCGGTTCCCTTCTCACCCTCGGTATAGGGCCCATAGTCACTGCGAGCATTATAATGCAGCTCCTTGTGGGTTCGGAGATAGTCCATCTTGATCTCTCGAATCCCGATGACAGGAGGTTTTATCAGGCGTCACAAAAGCTCTTTGCAGTATTCATGAGCTTCTTCGAGTCGGCAATATACGTATGGGCAGGTGCCTTTGGGAGGGTCGACACGACTTTGAGCCCCTTCCAGACCATCACACTCCCGAGCGGAGGCGCATACCTTGGGATTGGTATGGCAGCCCTCATAGTGCTTCAGCTCGGCTTTGCATCAACGATACTGATACTCCTGGATGAAATGGTGAGCAAATGGGGAATAGGGAGCGGTATAAGTCTCTTCATAGCGGCTGGAGTTTCCCAGACCGTCATAACAGGAGCCTTCAACCCGCTCACAACGAGCCAGTATATTGACCCGGTTACGGGCAAACCCGCCATAATAGGTGCCATCCCTGCCTTCATACAGCACCTACTGAACGGAGACCTCACGGGGGCTCTTTACAGGGGAACTATGCCCGATATCGTTGACGTACTCGCAACAATAGTGGTCTTCCTCGTGGTGGTCTACCTCGAGAGCATGCGCGTTGAGATACCCCTCAGCTACGGCCGTGTTACCGTCCGCGGCAGGTACCCGATAAGGTTCATGTACGTCAGCAACATACCCATTATCCTTACATTTGCCCTCTACTCCAACATCCAGCTTTGGGCCCGTCTGCTGGCCAGCAGGGGAATAACATGGCTCGGGGTCTTTGACTCAAACGGGAACCCTGTTGGAGGCTTCGTCAGGTACGTCTACCCACCGGGGGACATATTCAGCGTAATAAACGATCCTACGAGAGCCTTTGTATACGCGGTCATGACTATATTCTGGGCGCTTGTCTTTGGGTTCCTCTGGGTTGAGCTAACCGGCCTCGATGCCAAGAGCATAGCGAGGCAGCTTCAGAGGGCAGGATTGCAGATACCTGGCTTCAGGAGGGACCCGAGGATACTCGAAAGGGTGCTGCAGAGGTACATCCCCTACGTGACCTTCTGGGGCTCATTTACCCTGGCCGTGGTGGCAATACTGGCCGACTTCCTTGGTGCCCTTGGAACTGGAACGGGAATCCTCCTTACGGTGGGCATACTCTACAGGTTCTACGAGGAGATAGCCAGAGAACAGGCTACCGAGATGTTCCCGGCCCTTAGGAGGTTCTTCTCCAAGTGAGCCTTCTTTTAATTTTAAAAAACCTTTTAAACTCGCTTTGCTACTTTACCCAGAGCCTCCCCGGGTGAGTAGGATGCCGTTTGTGGTCATCATAACAGGAATTCCAGGCGTTGGTAAGAGTACGATCACAAAGCTTGCCCTAAAGCAGACGAGGGCCAAATTCAGGCTAATAAACTTCGGGGACATAATGTTTGAGGAGGCTGTTAAGAGCGGACTCGTGAAGCACAGGGACGAGATGAGAAAGCTCAGCCCGGAGGTTCAGAAGGGCCTTCAGCTCAAAGCTGCGGAGAAGATAGTGGAGATAGCGAGGAAGGAGCCGGTGCTGATAGACACCCATGCCACAATACGAACCCCGGTTGGCTACCTTCTCGGCTTTCCGAAGGAGGTCATTGAAATCATAAACCCCAACTTCATCGTGATAATCGAAGCCACGCCGAGTGAAATACTGGGGAGGCGCCTCCGCGACCTCAAGAGGGATAGGGAC
This sequence comes from Thermococcaceae archaeon, assembly GCA_030156945.1. Lineage (GTDB taxonomy): Archaea > Methanobacteriota_B > Thermococci > Thermococcales > Thermococcaceae > Thermococcus. The sequence goes on along the minus strand of JASGLT010000018.1, from coordinate 25,476 downwards.
GTGGAAACGGAGGAGCAGATAGAGAGGCACCAGGACCTCAACCGCGCCGCGGCAATCAGCTACGCAATGCACTCAAACGCTCTCATAAAAATAATTGAGAATCATGAAGATAAGGGCCTTAAGGAGGCCGTTAGCGAGCTTGTTGAGATACTTGATATGGCGGTGGGAGAGTATGATTGAGGGGATATACCAGTTCCTTGACAACCTGTTTGGTCCGTTCATAACCGGCTACCACCCCCTGTGGGTGATTACAGTAGCGGGTGTCATAATCGGTGGAACTTACACGCTTATCTACTACTTCTTCACCGACATTGAAAAGCAGAGGCACATGCAGAAGCTCGCGAGGGAGCTTCAGAAGGAAATGAGAGAGGCTCAGAAGAGTGGCGACGAAAAGAAACTGAAGAAGGTTCAACAGAAGCAGATGGAGCTCATGAAGATGCAGAGTGAGATGATGAGGCAGACGATGATCCCCATGATTCTCACGCTTCCCATCTTCTGGATATTCTTCGGATGGCTAAGGCGCTGGTACGTTGAAGTCGGCATAGCCAAAGCTCCCTTTGACTTCATAGTCTTTGACCTTTTCCACAGGTGGCAGCACTCGGCCCTCCCACCAAGTGAACTTGGGTATCTGGGCTGGTACGTGCTTACGAGCTACGTAATCGGCATGATACTTAGGAAGTTCCTCGACATGGGATAAATTTAAAAACGCTCTACTGAAAAGGGTTCCGGGGTGAGAGCATGAAACCGATGTACAGGTCAAGGTCATGGAGAAGGAAGTACGTCAGAACTCCGGGCGGGAGAACCGTCATCCACTTCGAGAGAAGGAAGCCGAAGATAGCCCACTGTGCCATGTGCGGCAGGCCGCTCAACGGAGTCCCGAGGGGCAGGCCGAGCGAGCTCAGGAAGCTCCCGAAGACCAAAAAGAGGCCTGAGAGGCCCTACCCGAACCTCTGCCCGAGCTGCATGAGGAAGGTCATGAAGGCCCAGGTCAGGGCTGGTATGGCCCTCTGAAGGTGTTCCCATGCCAAAGGGCTGCCTCGTTATAACCGTCAGCGGCCTGGCAGGCTCAGGCACAACGACCCTCTGCAGGAACCTCGCAAAGCACTACGGATTCAAGCACGTCTATGCAGGGCTGATATTCCGGCAGATGGCCAAGGAAATGGGGATGACTCTCGAGGAGTTTCAAGAGTATGCGGAGCTTCATCCCGAGATAGACAGAGAGGTTGACAGGAGACAGGTTGAGGCAGCCAATGAGTGCAATGTCGTTATTGAGGGCCGGCTCGCCGGCTGGATGGTCAAGAACGCTGACCTGAAAATCTGGCTCGACGCTCCGATAATGGAGCGAGCCAAGAGGGTTGCCCGGAGGGAGGGCATCTCCGTTGAGGAGGCCTTCGTGCAAATAGCGGAGAGGGAGAAGCAGAACAGAAAAAGGTATTTAAACCTCTACGGAATCGACATCGAGGACAAATCGATTTACGACCTGATAATAAACACGGCCCACTGGGGCCCCGATGGCGTCTTCGCGATTGTGAAGGCCGCCATCGACCACCTTTCCCCCGTCGGTGACGCGGGGGAGGAAGAAAAAGAAAGGGAGGTGGGATGAATGCCAGCTATTGAGGTTGGAAGAATTGCCGTAGTTATTGCCGGAAGGAGGGCTGGGCAGAAGGTCGTCGTTGCCGACATAATCGACAGGAACTTCGTCCTCGTTACCGGCGCTGGCCTCAACAAGGTCAAGCGCAGGAGGATGAACGTCAAGCACCTCGAGCCCCTTCCGGAGAAGGTCAACATCCAGCGCGGCGCTTCCGACGAAGAGATCAAGGCTGCCCTCGAGCAGGCTGGAATCAGCCTCGAGTGAGGGGGCTTTCCCCTCACAATTCTAATTCTCGGTTCTGGTCCTTTGTTCTGTCTTTTGTATCCCAAGATTTTATAGCCCTCTTTTTGGACATAAACTTTGGTGAGAATCCATGAAGACTGCTCTGGTTACTGGCGCCACTGGAGGCATTGGGAGGGCACTGTCAAAGAGGCTTGTTGAGCAGGGCTACCACGTAATTGGCGTTGCGAGGAGAGAGGATAAGCTCAGGGAGCTATCTCAGGCCTTGAAAAGCTTTGATTACATAGTTGCCGACCTTTCCGACGCAGGAGCTCCGGCCAAAATCAGAGAGACTTTAGCTGGTATGGGAATAACAAAGCTTGACCTGCTCATAAACAACGCTGGCTACGCCATCAGAAAGCCCCTCCTGGAGCATTCCAGTGAAGAGCTTGAGAAAATATTCAGGGTGAACGTATTTGCTCCCATCTGGCTTACGAAGGAGCTCCTCCCGTTTCTCAGGAAGGGCTCAAAGGTCGTCTTTGTAATAAGCGGTGTTGCCTTTGTCAATGTCCCTGAGATTCCCTCATACTGTGCCACCAAAGGTGCACTGCACTACCTCACGGTAAACCTGGAGAAGGAGCTGGAGGAGCTGGGAATAGTCACGATTAGGGTCTATCCCAAGCAGGTGAAGAGCGAGTTCTGGAAGGGCAAGATTCCCAAGGGGTCAATCGAACCTGAGCGGGTAGCCGATGCGGTGCTTAACGGCATTAAAAAGAACAAGCGTGAGGTCTTTGTGCCAGGCTACCTGAAGCTAATCAAGTACCTTCCCAACTGGCCCGTCCTCACGTACCGCTTCAGTTATTAGGTGGATTTATAAAGAGGGCTACAGTAGAGAAAACGGTGGGGAGCATGAACCTTCATGCCGTTATCTGGGAGGAAGAGGGGGTTTATGTCATCAGGGAAGTGTCACGGGAGTAACTACTCAAGGTGAGACAATAGAGGAGGCCCTCGAGAACATCAGAGAGGCAGTGGAGCTCTATCTGGAAGAATTCCCCGAGCTCAAAGAGGAGCTTGGGAAGATAAAGTTCGTGGGCGATTTCAATGTCGAGATTGCCAAGGCTCCCGGGTGAAGAAGTAGTTAAAGTGTTGGGGAGAAAAATTGGTACCGTGGTTCCGCTTAACAAGGAGCTGAAGCCCGGAACTCTGTTTGGAGTGTTTAATCTTGCCGGAATTTCAAAGGATGAATTTGTTGAGACACTTAAAGATCAGTAGGTGATACTCATGGTAAGGGACGAAGTGCGCAGACTTCCCGCTGACATGGAGAGGGAAGTGGTTGTTAAGGACGAGAAAGCCGAGACTAACCCGAAGTGGGGCTTTCCACCTGAGAAGAGACCGATCGAGATGCACATCCAGTTTGGCATAATAAACCTCGACAAGCCTCCAGGACCGACAAGCCACGAGGTCGTCGCCTGGGTGAAGAAAATTCTCAACCTTAACAAGGCCGGACACGGCGGAACGCTCGATCCGAAGGTCAGTGGGGTTCTTCCAGTTGCCCTGGAGAGAGCAACGAGGGTCGTGCAGGCCCTCCTGCCGGCTGGAAAGGAGTACGTGGCTTTGATGCACCTCCACGGCGACGTTCCTGAGGACAAGATACTCGCCGTTATGAGAGAGTTCCAGGGGGAGATAATCCAGAGGCCACCGCTGAGGAGTGCGGTAAAGAGGAGGCTTAGGACGAGGAAGGTCTACTACATAGACGTGCTGGAGGTAGAGGGCAGGGACGTTCTCTTCAGGGTTGGAGTTGAGGCCGGAACCTACATCCGCTCGCTCATCCACCACATTGGTCTTGCCCTCGGGGTCGGCGCCCACATGGCTGAGCTTAGAAGAACCAGAAGTGGTCCCTTCAAGGAGGATGAGACCCTCGTGACCCTCCATGACCTTGTGGATTACTACCACTTCTGGAAGGAGGACGGGATAGAGGAGTACTTCAGGAAGGCAATCCAGCCGATGGAGAAGGCAGTAGAACATCTGCCCAAGGTCTGGATAAGGGACTCTGCAGTCGCTGCAGTTACTCACGGCGCTGATTTGGCAGTTCCCGGCATAGTCAAGCTCCACGAGGGCATAAAGAAGGGCGACCTCGTCGCAATAATGACCCTCAAGGACGAGCTTGTTGCAATAGGCAAAGCCATGATGACGACCGGCGAGATGCTTCAGAAGAGCAAAGGCATAGCGGTCGATGTGGACAAGGTCTTCATGCCGAGGGACTGGTATCCGAAGCTGTGGAAGGATAAAGAGTGATTTCTCTTTCTCCCTTCTTTGGGGTGTTTTTCATGGAGGGGAGGAAGGGCCTCAAGCTGATAATGGAGACCGTTGTTGGCATGATTTCCATATTCATTGCCCTTCTCTTTTTGGGAGCCCGCAGCGGGGGGACCATAGACGCTGGACTGCTCGTGACGATGTTTGCACTTCTCCCGCTCTTCGGAGTTTCTGCCCTCTTTTTCATCGGCCGCTATCTTTAGAAGCACGGCTATCGGAGGGAAGACGTTAAGCGGCTCCAAGTAATCCTCGAGGAGAACTGGGTAGGGACAGGTTCGTGAAGGACGTGCAGGAGATAATTGGCCACCACTTAATAGTCTGGTGGTTCATTGATATGGCGCTCCTTTGGACTGAGGACGTTGTGGGGGCGGTAATCTCCGTGGCCGTGATATTTCTGTTAGTTTTTTCATTTATCCCCCTCTTCCTTTTCATGGTGCAGTGGATAGTAGCCATTCCCCTGGATTTATACTTCCTCGCCTCTGGAGAGGAGTCGACAGTGCCCTCTGCTAGCTATAGGGGTAGATGGACGCCACCCTCAGCCAAGGACCTCGGCCTGTGGATTATAAAGGCTTCCCTGTTCGGTGTCGGTTTGCTGGTTGGTGTCTACTTTCTGGGGCATACGGTGGAGAGCTCTTCCCTTGAGATGGTCGATGAACTTTTGAGGCTGGGTAGAAACGATCAGCTCCTCAAAAACCTTCTCCTTCTGTCCGCTCAGAGTGCAGCCTTTGGTGCCGTTGAGGCCTACCTATTCCCGAAGCACAAAAAGCTTGGTCTCCTTGTCCTCCTCCTTGTTGCGACATTAGGTGCGGTTGTTTTTTGGGAGTTGCTTTTGTGGGGTTGGAATTCTGGGGGTTTTGGAGTCTGCGAGACGAGATGGTTTTATAAATGACCTTCATTACCCTCTTCAGGGTGAGAACCATGATAAGGGTCAAAGTCCTCGGAAGGGGAATAGAAAAGGAGATGGAGTGGCGGAAGGGCCTTACTGTTGCCGAAGTGCTCAGGGCTGTGGGCTTCAACACCGAGAGCGCCATAGCGAGGGTAAACGGAAGGGTTGCCCTGGAGGAAGAAAAGGTAGAGGACGGTGCTTACGTCGAGGTAATCCCCGTCGTCTCTGGCGGATGAAAAGGAAAGGGAGAACTCACTCCGCCAGCCTCTTTATCATGAACTCTTCGAACCTGTTCATTGCCTTCTCCAGTATCTCAACCGGCGGCAGGAAGACTATGCGGAAGTGCCAGTTACCAGCTCTTCCGAAGCCCGAACCGTGGACGAACAAAACATGGGCCTCGTGGAGCACATCAAGGACGAACTCCTTGTCGCTCTTCCACTTGGAGCGCTCCTCTATCCTCGGGAAGATATAGAAGGCTCCCTGCGGCTTCTGGGTGCTCACTCCAGGTATCTCCGTCAGGCGCTTGTAGATGTAGTCCCTCCTCTCCCTGAGCTTCTTCATGTACTCTTCCAGATAGTCCATGGGGCCCGTTAGACCTGCTATGGCCGCGAACTGGGCCGGGGTGCTGGGACAGAGTCTTATGCGCATTAGCTTATCAACGGCCTCCCTGACCTCAGCGAGCTTGTTTTCAGCATCAACGTAGTAGAAGTAGCCCAGGCGCCAGCCGGTTGCAAAGTAGACCTTGGAGAGGCCGTTCATTACTATAACGGGAACGTCCTTGGTTAGCGAGCCCGGAGAAACGTGCTCCCCCTCGTAGGTCATGAGGTCATAAATCTCGTCGCTGATGACTGGAAGGTCGTATTCACCCGCCAGATCAAGTATTTCTTTTATTGTCTTCTTCTCGTAGAGCGCTCCCGTGGGGTTGTTGGGGTTGATAACGGCTATCGCCTTAGTCCTCTCGTTTATGCGCTTCCTCATGTCGTCAATGTCCGGCTGCCAGCCGTTCTCCTCTACTGTCTCGTACTCGTTGGGTATTCCGCCGTAGAACTTGACGAGGCCGGTGTAAGGGGGATAGCTCGGGCTTGGAACAAGGATGTTGTCTCCAGGGTCGAGAAGCGCGCCAAAGAGAAGCTGAAGTGCCTCGGTGACTGCAGTTGTGACGCGGACGTCATCGGGGGTGATGTCCACGCCGTTCTTCCTCTTCTCGCGCTGGACGACGGCCTCCCTCATCTCGGGGAGACCTTCACTCGGTCCGTAGTAGTTGTGCCCTTCCTTTATCGCCCTGCAGTAGGCTTCCTGCATATGCTCCGGCGGCTGGAAGTCGTACTTCCCAGGGTCGCCTATGTTGAGCCTGATTACTTCAATACCCTTCTTCTCAAGTTCCCTCGCCGGGAGGACGACATCCCTTATGGCGTACTCAACACCCATGGCCCTTTCAGAAGGTTTGATCATACGGATCACCACTTATCATTCAGACGTTCATCATAAAAACCTTGGCACAGAGTATTGATGATAGTATCGAAGGTGTTTCAGGTGCAAAGCCCTCAACTTTAAAAGTATTCCGGCAAACTTTAATGGGCGATGACGAGTAGCAAGCATTCTGACCCCAGATATGATGAAGTGAACACCCTCCGAGCCCGATAATTTTATTAACCTGCTCACGTTCCCCCTAACATGAACATTTTCGTCTTCCTTTTGCTGGGCCTGGGAATAGGCTATCTGCTCAGAAGGAAAGGTAAAAGGGTTAGCCTAGAAGTGCCAACAAACGCGGCTTTAGTCCTTATGATATTTTTCCTGGGCGTGAAGACGGGGGAGGTTAAGGTTGACGCGCTGTGGCTTCTTGGCTCCTCACTCCTGTTTGCAGTTTTGACAGTTCTGGGGAGCATGGTGGTCGCGCTGGGGGTGAGTAAATGAGAATCCTGTATTTCGTTCTCATCTCCCTTATTGCCGGTGTTTTGGTGGGTTATTTTCTTCATCCCGACTTCGGCAACACCTATGAAATCATGCTCGACGTTCTCATACTCCTCATCGGGGTTGACCTGGGGATGAGCATAAACTCGAAAGAAATCAAAAGACTTGGGAAAAAATCTCTGGTTCTGCCTCTGGAGACCCTGGTGGGTTCCATAGTCGGGGGAACCATAGGTGCAGTAATCCTTGGGACTGATCTCAAATGGGGCCTTGCAATAGGGGCAGGTTGTGGATGGTACTCGATAACGGGTCCTCTTATAGCCAAGTATTCAGCCGTCTACGGTGCCATAGGCTTTCTGGGCAATCTCATGAGGGAAATACTGACGATAATCCTTTATCCCATTGTGATACGTTGGGTTCCGAAGGAAAAGGCGGTGGTTATGGGGGGTGCAACGACAATGGACACGACTCTTCCGGTAATAACAAAATTTGGAGGCAGGGAAGCGGGACTTGTGGCATTTGTTCACGGCTTTATCCTGACTGCCATAGTGCCGTTTATAGTCCCAATCATTTTAGCTCTTTGACGGCTTTTTTGAGTACTCCTCTAAGAGCTCTTCGACCACGATTCTGTGTTGCTCCTCATTCTTGAGGGCGGCCTCAGCTATAGACTGGATTATTGGATGGACTGCCCTCTTTTCAAGCTCCCTGTAGTGTTCTGCCATCTCTTTTGAGAGCTCCTGAATCTTCTTCAGAATGCTCTCCACCTCCTTTATTTTCTCTGGGGGCAGCACAACTTTCCTGTTTATAACATCGATGATCTCTTTTAGAACGTCCTCTGGGGGAATTCTGCCACCGAGGAAGCCATAGTGCCCCACCGGCAACGCTGGCATTCCGGGGATTAGGACTAAATCGCTTGAAACCTGGAGTCTGGGCGCGTCCTCGGGTATCTCGGGGACTTCTCCGTATCCAAACTTCTCGATCAGCTTAATGGAATCCTTGTAGGCTTTTTCTATTGCCTCGACTATTCTCCTGTGGAGCATGGTGTCCAGGGCCATTCTCATTAAGAGCACTCTGAGATCCGCATATTCCGGGGAGTTTAGGGCCTTTAGCAGGTTCTGGTACTCTTTTTCGGCCCTCTTCTCGACGTTCTTCAGGGATGTTATCGCCTCCGCCATTCTCATGGCTCCCACCCCCCGGAAAATTTTAGTAACATTTAGTATTTAAACCTTTCGCACTCAAGAAACTTTTTTAAAGCATCCTGCATACCGAACCCTGCAGGCGTTCATGCCTCATGGCTCGGGGGTGTCCGAAGGTAAATAGGAGCCCACCGGGCCTCTCTCGGAGGTGAGAGGATGAAGTACCCGAAGCAGATAAGGACTTACTGTCCGTTTTGCAGGAAACACACGATCCACAAGGTAGAGAGGGTTAAGAAGAGGCCGAGGAGTGAGCTTAGTGCAGGTCAGAGAAGGTTCAGGAGAAAGCTCAAGGGCTACACAGGTTTCCCGAGGCCGAACCCGGCTGGAAGGGAGAAGCCAGTTAAGAAGCTCGACCTTAGGTTCCGCTGCACCGTTTGCGGAAAGGCCCACACCAGGGGACAGGGCTTCCGTGTGAAGAAGTTCGAGCTGGTGGAGGTGTGAACATGGCCCTCCCGAAGAACCTCATTCCGATGCCGAGGAGCAGGTTCCTCCGCGTAAAGTGCATCGACTGCGGCAACGAGCAGATAGTCTTCAGCAACCCTGCGACCACAGTTCGCTGCCTCGTGTGCGGGGCAACCCTCGTTGAACCCACCGGTGGTAAGGGCATCCTCAAGGCAAAGGTCCTTGAGGTTCTCGAGTGATTTGTTCTGTTCTTTTAATTTTGGTTCTTTCCTGCTAAACTTTAAAAGCATCTTTTCGTAAGTTCAAAAGGCAGAAAAAGTTTGAGGTGGTTGAAATGCCGAGGAAGGCTAAAGAGTATCCTGAAGAAGGCGAGTTCGTGGTTGCCACGGTTAAGAACATTCACCCTTACGGTGCTTTTCTGAAGCTTGACGAGTATCCCGGGAAGGAGGGCTTCATGCACATAAGCGAGGTTGCTCCAACGTGGGTCAAGAACATAAGGGACTACCTCAAGGAAGGGCAGAAGATTGTAGCGAAGGTTATTCGAGTTGACCCGAGCAAGGGGCACATAGACCTGAGCCTCAAGAGGGTGAACCAGCAGCAGAGGAAGGCAAAGCTCCAGTAGTACAAGAGGGAGCAGAAGGCTGAAAACCTGCTCAAGATGGCGGCAGAGAAGCTCGGAAAGGACTTCGATACTGCTTGGAGGGAGGTCTGGGTTCCGCTTGAGGAGGAGTACGGCGAGGTTTACGCTGCCTTTGAGGATGCCGCCCAGAATGGGATGGACGTTCTGAAGGGACTTATCAGCGACGAGTGGATTGAGGCTCTAAAGCCCATCATAGAAGCCTACGTCGAGATTCCGACGGTTACCATAGATGCGGAGTTCGAGATAACAGTTCCCAAGCCCAACGGCATCGAGATAATCAAGGAGGCGCTCATAAAGGCCAGGGACAGGGCAAACGAGGAGAAGGACATAGAGGTCAAGTTCTCCTATCAGGGTGCTCCAAGGTACAGGATCGATATCACTGCCCCGGACTACTACAAGGCGGAAGAGGTTCTTGAGGACATCGCCGATGAGATTATGAGGGTTATAAAGGAAGCCGGTGGAGAGGCCACCCTTATAAGAAAGGAAAAGAGAATCAAGAAAGTCAAGAGGAGAGGGCAATGAGGTTCCGCATAAGAAAATGCCCCTCCTGTGGAAGATACACGCTGAAGGAGATATGCCCCCTATGCGGTTCCGAGACCAAAACAGCCCATCCTCCAAGGTTTTCCCCGGAGGATCCTTACGGGAAGTACAGGAGGATTTTAAAGAAGAAGCAGCTTGGTATTGTTAGGGAGGGATAGTTGTGAAGGAGTCTATGATTTACGTTCTCGAAAGGCCCGAACTTCGGGACCCTGTGTTCATAGAGGGGCTTCCTGGCATAGGCCTAGTCGGGAAGCTTGCCGCTGACCACCTCATTCAGGAACTGAACGCGGTCAAGTTCGCGGAGCTATATTCCCCCCACTTCATGCACCAGGTCCTCATCAAGAAGGGCTCTATCGTCGAGCTGATGAAAAACGAGTTCTACTACTGGATAAACCCTGAGGAAGAGGGTAGGGATCTCATAATAATTACAGGCGACCAGCAGGTTGCCCCAACCGACAGCCCCGGTCACTACGAGGTCGTGGGAAAAATGCTGGACTTTGTTCAGGAGCTCGGCGTCAGGGAGATAATCACCATGGGCGGCTACCAGGTGCCTGAGCTCCAAGGCGAACCGAGGGTTCTGGCGGCGGTAACTCATGAAGAGCTCGTCGAGTACTACAAGAAGAAGCTTGAGGGATGTTCGGTTGAGATCCTGTGGAGGGAGGACGAAGGAGGGGCTATAGTCGGGGCTGCTGGTCTGCTGCTCGGCCTCGGCAAGCTCCGTTCCATGTACGGGATAAGCCTTCTCGGGGAGAGCCTCGGCTACATAGTGGATGCCAAAGCCGCTAAATCCGTGCTGAGCGCGGTTACAAAAATCCTCGGCATAAGCGTTGACATGAGCGCCCTGGATGAGCGGGCCAGGGAGACTGAAGAAATCCTCCAGAAGGTTCAGGAAATGCAGAGGGCAATGCTGGAGCAGGGCATGCCCCAGTCGACCCAGGAAGAGGAGGACAGGGGCTACCTTTGAACTCGATTTTTCTTTATACTTCTCCCATGCTATTTTCACAAACATGTTTCAAACCTTTGGTTGGTAATACGCGGTTTTAAAAACGCTTTTATTTGGTGCTACAGTTCTAACTAATGGTGCCATGATTGAAAGAAGGAGGTGCCCAAGTTGCACATTCCTGACGGACTGTTAAGCACGCCCGTAATAGTGGTTACGTACGCAATAACGGTACTGGCTGTTGCTTACTCTGCAAGGAAGCTGAAGGAAATGCCAGAAGAGAAAATCCCACTTCTCGGACTCTTCGCGGCGGGAATATTCGCGGCGCAGATGGTTAACTTCCCGATAATCGGTGGAGTCAGCGGGCATCTGCTCGGTGCAACGCTGGCGGCGGTTCTACTCGGCCCCTACGCGGCAGTGATTGTTATGACTTCAGTCCTCCTCATCCAGACGCTCCTCTTCGGCGACGGCGGGATAACGGCCATAGGTGCCAACATCCTCAACACGGGGCTTATCGGCGCCTTCATCGGCTATTGGGTTTACAGGGGGCTCAAGAACATAAACGAGGGCTTTGCGATGGGCATTGCCGCCTGGCTCTCCGTTGTGCTCGGTGCGGCTCTGGCCTCCATTGAGATAGGGCTCAGCCACAGCCTTCCCTTCATGAAGGTTCTCTCCCTGATGGTCGGCTACCACGCCCTCATCGGGATTGGTGAGGCCGTTCTAACGGTTCTGATAGTCTATGCCATTAAGGCGAGGCTTCCCGAGATAGAGGGGGTGCCGGCATGAAGGCCGTGATAAAGGGTCTTTTGATAATAACCGTCGTTCTGGCCATCGTCCTCCCACTTGCATCGAGCAACCCGGACGGCCTTGAGGCTACGATGGAGAAGGTCGGACTCGAAGAGAAGCCGGTTTATGAAGCTCCGCTTGACTACGGCGAAACTTGGGGGCAGAGCTTAGCAATGGGACTCCTCGGAATAGGGCTAACCTTTGGAGTAGCCTACATACTCAGCAGAGCCCTGAAGGGTGTCTGAGGTGTACCTTCCCTTTATTTTTCTCTACGCTTTTGGAGTCGTGACAAGGAAGAGCCTGAGCGAGTTAGTTTACTTCTTCCTGCTTTTCACGGCGGTCATTGTAGCATTCCGTCCGGGAAAAAGCACCCTCAAAAAGCTCACATTCCTCCTCGGTTTTGAGGGATTTCTTTTCCTCCTCGCGCTTTTCAACCCCGGCGAGGCAATTTTCAGCACTCCATTCGGAGACGTGACGAGAGAGGGTCTGAACTCGTTCTTCCTTCTTCTGGGGAAGGCCTTCCTCTCGGCTGGCACAACTCTGGTCGTCTTTGAATCGGTGGGTTTTACGAGGATTCTGGCTGAAATGGAAGCCCTGAGGATTCCAAGGATTCTCATCCTCACACTCGCTTTCACCTACCGCTACCTCGACCTCTTCGCCGAGGAAACCATCAGGATGAAGCGGGCCCTTGATTCCAGGACTTTCGGAGTGGGAAAAGTGGATTACTACAGGAAGCTCGCTTCTCTCTTTGGTGAGGTCTTTGTGAGGGCCTACCTGAGGAGCGGAAGGGTTTACGGGGCGATGCTGGCGAGGGGCTTTGGGGAGTTTCCAGTTCTTGAGGAACCGAAGCCAACTCCTGGGACGGCCGTCCTGATGGTACTCGCCGCAGGGGGGCTGATACTGTGATTGAGATCAGAGACCTTCACTTCTCATACGGCGGTAGAGAAGTCCTGAGGGGCGTGAACCTGAGGATCAAGAAAGGTGAAGCCTTTGGCCTCCTTGGGCCGAACGGGGCGGGGAAGAGCACCCTCCTCCTGCACCTCAACGGACTGCTGAAGCCGAGGAAAGGTGATGTAATCGTAAACGGGATCAACCCTGCTGAAAAGCCCAGGGAAGCAAGGAAGACCGTTGGACTCGTCTTCCAGGACCCAAACGACCAGCTCTTCTCTCCAACGGTTTTCGAGGACGTTGCCTTCGGCCCATACAACCTCGGCCTGAGGGGTGAAGAGCTCAGAAAGCGTGTTGAATGGGCCCTCGCGAAAGTTGGGATGCTCGACTACATTGACAGGGAGACTAAAGCTCTGAGCTTCGGCGAAAAGAAGAGGATAGCTATAGCGACGGTTTTAGCAATGGACCCTGAGGTTGTGGTCTTTGACGAGCCCTTCGCGAACCTGGACTTCAGGGGTAAGAAGGCAGTCAGGGGGATTATACTTGGGCTGAAGCGGGAGGGGAAGACCGTTATTCTCGCAAGCCACGAGGCAGAATACCTCTTCCTCTGCGACAGGATAGCGCTGATGGACGAAGGTAAAATCGTGACAGTTGGTTCTCCTGAAGAAGTGCTCGGAAACCCTGGACTTCTGAGGGAGCACAACCTCGACGTGCCGCCGCTCGTGGAGCTTTTCCTGAGGCTCGGCCTGAAAGTCCCGCGGAGCGTGGAAGAAGGGGTGGAGCTGCTGAAAATGTGGAAGATCTCCAACTTGGATTGACATTTTGCTGTGAATCAACCCCTTTCTTATCCTCATTAATAGCCAGAAACTTTAAAAATACTCTTAAATTTAGTTATTTTGGTGACCCTTAATGAGAAGGACTTTAAAAATGCTCAGCATACTAATGTTGATAGCACTTCTGATAGGAACGGGCGTATCGGCGGAATGGATGTCACCCAACGGAGGAATTAGAGTAGTATTGACTGACGAGAACGGAAAGATGCTGAGGGGCTTTTCAGGAGACTACGAAATCCAGGTTCAGATTGACGTTGCCACGCCCTCCGGCATTAAGACCCTCGGCCACTACCGGGTCAAGCGCTCTGGGCTGTGGAAGTTCGACACGACGAGGAGTGTCTTAAAAGTTGAGGACATCCGGAAGTTCCTGCCGAGGATAAGTGAGGAGAGGCGCTACGGAATCAGGGTCTCGGTATGGGTGATAGACAGGGAAAAAGGCCAGCTCTACAGGGGGATCGGCTCGGACTTTATCTCAGCAGAAGAGCTAAGGGGAGCTACCAAACGGGTTGCAGTTGCGCTACTGGAGAAGGAGCCCCTCCCAAAACCTGCTCGCGAAGGAGGTTATCACTATGTATGGGGAACTGCAGATGACTCCTGGGAGGCAGAAGAATACGTAAAGGTGCCCATCCTCATCATTGACAACAGGGACGGAAAGGGAGAGCTCCAGGGATCCGTGTCTCTGGAAGCATCGTACAAGACGGAGTTCTCAGCGACCATCGCCTACGGGATTGACCTTGAGAAAAAGTTCAGAAGTGGCGATCCAGTAAATGTGCTATCATCTTCAGTGGATATATACGGAAAGAGGTGGGTTCCTGTTGAGGGCTCATACTACTTTTACAGGGCTGTAGACGTTCCCAAGGGAAGGATGGGTTATGTCTACATCTGGGCCAAACCCTACTACAGACACGAAAAGGAGTACATATGTGCTGGAGGAATGGGGTCTTACGGCTGCAGTGAAACCGGTAGGGAGAGGATAGACGTCGGCATCTACGATGTGAAAGCTAGTAAAGGAGTTCATGGATACATAATAGATGGCGGTGCATCTATTGGAAGTCCCGGTTTCGACTGGACATTCTTCAAATTTACCAAGGAGGGCATATTATATCCACTTGAGGAGAACAAGGGAATAACTCTAAAATACCTTTTCCAAGGCACCAGTGGAAGCTGTGGTGTCAAGTTCGGGATAGGAATTCCTGTTGGAGCCATTGCCGTTGCTTTCGGAGCCCCGGCTCCCGTCGCGGGACTCACAGCTTCACTCCAGTACGAGAATGCAGGAAGCATCTCCATAGATGGCGGAGTCCAAAATTACGGACCCACAATAACCCTTTATACTTCCAAAAGCTCCCAGAAATACAAGTTCAAGACTGGATGGTTCAGCTCATGCTCAGCGGAAATTCCGATGGGATTCTATATAAAGAGCGGCTAAAATACTCCCAATTTTCTTTTTTGCTGGCGGGAGGAAAAATATGGGAGATGAGAGCATCAGCCCCTAAGCGCTTCCTCAAGCAACTTAATCCCAAGCTCAAGGTACTCCTTAGCTTTCTCCTCGCTCTTGGCCTCGCTGAAGATTCTGATTATCGGCTCTGTTCCGCTCGCCCTCACGAGAACCCAGCAGTCATCGAAGAGTATCTTAGTCCCGTCTGTGGTGTCTATCTTGTAGCCCTTATTCTCTGCAAGCTCTGCAACTTTGGCAACTATAGCCTTCCTGTCGCCTTCAACGTGCCTCTTCGTCTTGAACTGGTAGTACTTTGGAAGCTCGTCAATCAGCTCGCTGAACTTTTTCCCGCTCTTGGCGAATATCTCAACTATCTTCGCCGTTGTCATTGCCCCGTCCCTGCCGAGAACGAAGTCAGGGAAGATAACGCCGCCGTTCTCTTCCCCACCTATGGTGCCATTGTTTTCGAGGAGCGCCCTGGCAACGATTAAATCACCTACCTTCGTTCTCATGACCCTCGCATTGTTCCTCTTCGCTATGTCATCTAGGAGGTTGGAGGTCGCTATTGTAGTGACGAGAAGCCCGCCGCCGTTCTCCCTAAGGACTGCATCGGCAACGAGTGCAAAGGTCTTATCGCCCTGGATGAAGCGGCCGTTTTCATCGATGAAAACCGCCCTGTCAGCGTCCCCATCCTGGGCAACGCCAAAGTCCGCTCCGAGGGTCCTCACGATCTCCATAAAGCCCTTGAGGTTCTCCTCATTAGGTTCGGGGTTCCTGGCAGGGAAGTGGCCGTCGGGGTGAGCGTTTACCGAAACCACCTTACAGCCGAGCTCCCTGAGGAGATAGGGTAGAGTCAAACTGCCGGCACCGTTGGAAGTATCGACCACGACGAAGGGCCTCCTCTTCCTTATTGCCTCAACGTCGACTCTGCTCTTTATAGCCTCGATGTAGGGCTTAATTATCTCCTCCTTCCTCAGCTCGCCTATCTCGTCCCACTTAGCCCTGTGGAAGTCCTCCTTGAAGAACAGCTCCTCAACGATCGCTTCCCTCTCCTTCTTCAGCCCCATGCCGTTCGGTTCGAGGAGCTTTATACCGTTGTACTCCGGCGGGTTGTGGGAGGCAGTTATGACGGCTCCACCGTCGGCCTTGAAGTGATTGGTGGCCCACTGGATTGCAGGGGTTGGGGCTATCCCAACGTCTATGACGTCGCAACCGGTACTCAAAAGTCCGCTGATGAGGGCATTTTTTAGCATCTCACCGCTCACCCTCGTGTCCCTGCCAACAACGACGAGCGGCCTCTCCTTACCTTCCCTCTTGAGAAGCGTTCCAAAGGCCATGCCGATTTTAAGGGCGAACTCGGGCGTTATCTTTTCGTTCGCTATTCCTCTAACGCCGAAGGTTCCGAAGAGCCTTCCCATTTCAACCCCTCCCGAAATCGTCTTGGAACCTGACTATGTCGTCTTCCCCGAGGTATTCGCCTATCTGGGTCTCAATAACCTCCAGGACGACCTTTCCGGGGTTCTCAAGGCGGTGTTTAACTCCGGCCGGGATGAACGTGCTCTCGCCAGGTCTGAGAAGGAGCTCCTTGTCCCCGACGAGAACCCTGGCAGTCCCCCTGACCACGACCCAGTGCTCGCTCCTGTGGTAGTGCATCTGAACGCTGAGCCTCTTGCCTGGCAGGACTGTGAGGCGCTTTGTCTTGTAGCGGTCGCCCTCCTCAAGGACTGTGTAGCTTCCCCAGGGCCTGTAGGCGGTTCTATGCACGATAGCCCTCTCGTCGTTCATCTCCTTGAGGGCCTTGTAGACCTCCTTGACCTTCTGGGTTTCGCCCCTGTGGGCAACTAGGAGGGCATCGCCGGTGTCCACTATTACGAGATCGCTTACGCCCACAGTGGCTGTCAGCCTCTCGGTCATTATCAGGTTGTTTTTCGAGTTAACCCCTATGTGGTAGCCGTTCTTCCCGCGGATCCTTATCGCGTTCCCGTCGTCGTCCTTTTCAAGGACTTCGTAGATTGCGTCGAAGCTACCGAGGTCGCTCCACTTAACGTTGAGCGGAACGACGGCTGCCTTATCCGTTTTCTCCATAACTCCGTAGTCTATGCTTATCTCGGGGGCTTTCTCGTAGGCCTCTTCAATGCTTGAGCTGGACTCAAAGGCCTCCAGAATCTCAGGTGCGTGTTTTTCCACTTCCTCAAGGAAGAGCGACGTTGAGAACGCGAACATGCCGCTGTTCCAGTAGTAGCCGCTTTCCACGTACCTTTTTGCAGTTTCGAGGACTGGCTTTTCCTTGAACTCGTCAACCCTGTAGCCGAGAAGCCTTCCGTCCTCCTCAATCCTCTCGCCGGGTTTTATGTAGCCGTAGCCGGTGTGGGGTCTGGTTGGCTTTATGCCGAACGTAACGAGGAATCTCTCAGCCAGCCTCTCGGCGTTCTTAAAGGCCGTCTCGTAGGCTTCTCCGGTCTCTATCAGGTGGTCGCTTGGGAGTACGGCTACGATAGAGGGACCAAACTTCTCCTCGATCTTAAGAGCCGCCCAGACTATCGCTGGAAGGGTGTTCTTCCCTACGGGCTCAAGAAGGATGTTGTCCTCGGGAATTTCCACTCCAGCCTCCCTGAGGTCGTCGAGAACCCTGAAGCGGTACTCCCTGTTCGTAACCACGAAGATCTCGTTCGGCTTTGAGAAGAGCAGCGCTCTCTCGACGGTTTTCTGAAAGAGGCTCTCATCGTCTAGGAAGCGTACAAACTGCTTTGGCATCAGCTCCCTGCTCAGCGGCCAGAGCCTCGTCCCCTTCCCACCGGCGAGGAGTACAGTTTTCATTCTATCACCTCCAGAACTTCCTCAATGCCCCTTATACGTTTTGCCTTCGGGTGAGTAAGGCCTCCCACGATAAAGGCATGCCCAACGACTTCAAAGAGGGGAAAGTCGTTCTCGCCATCCCCAACGGCGTAGCTCTCAACGGGGTAAAGCTTCGAGTAGAGGTCGAGGAGCAGCTTTGCCGCCTTCCCCTTGTCGGTGTCTCCGGTGACGTTAACGAACCTGCTCCCCCGCGAAACCCTGAGACCTTTCCCCAGGAGCTTTTCGTGGAATCCCTCCCTCTCCCACCTGAAGATGGTCTCGCTGTACATCCTGTCCATGGCGAGCTTAGCAAGCTCCTTCGGGAGGCCGGTGAACGCCATGACCTCCTCAAGGGTGGAGTTTCCATAGTATTTCAGGCCGTATTCCTCGGCTATGTCCTCGAGGGCCTTCTTTATTCTCTCGTACCGTTCTCCGAGTTCGATCACCTGGTACCCGGCAATTCTCCTCCCATCGACTCTGAAGGGAAAGTAGCCCTCAGGGATGAATACGCCGCTACCGTTCTCGACTATAAAGGGCCCTTTGAGACCCCATGCCCTTCTGTAGTACTCCTGCTCGCTGAAGGTCTTTGAAGAGTTCAGGACTACCTCAAAGCCAGCTCTGAGTAGGGATTTTATGACCTCCATTGCCGGCTCTGGGGAGTAGTCGTCGCCGATGAGGGTCTTGTCGAGGTCGAGGAAGATGATCTTTTTGGGTCTCATCGTTACACCTCAAACTTAAGGAGCGTGTCGGATTCCTCCTCAAGAACTTCCATCCACTTCTTAACGTCAACGTCCTCTATTGGCGGCATCACGAGCGGTCTGGGTGGCTCTTCTCCCTCTTTGAGCAAACCGTGTATCCTGAGCTCCTCGAGGATGTTCTTCCTGATCGTCTCCGTGGCGAGCTTTGAGTGGAATATTGTCCCAAGGGAGCTCAGTATCATCTGCTTGACGTGCTCCTGCCCCTTGTCCTCGTGGAGGTGGGGATTCAGGGTCTCTATCTGGAATATCTCTATTCCCTGGTCGTAGACTTCACTGTGCCTGTCGCTGCCCCACTCCCCGAACGTCTCGAAGAGGTAGACGAGCTCGTAGGGTTCTATGGAGTAGCCGGTTGAGAAGGGCATTATCTCTGCCAGTTTGAGTGTCATGGCGTGTTCTCCAGCGTTACCCGTGGCAATTATGCTCGTCTCGAAGTTCGTTGCGACGCCGAAAAGGGAGTTCATGTACCTGTTGGTTATCTCGCTTACCCTGCCCCACTTCCTGAAGTACAGCCCCCTCGTGGTAACCTTGGGCTTGTGCCTCCAGCTAAGCCTTACCATCGTGTATTCGCTCTCACTCATGAGGAAGCCCGCTGCGTAGTCCTTCACGTACTCGTTAACAGCTCCAGGAATGTAGTTGTCGGCATCAACGAAGCCAACGTACTTGGCGCCCAGGGCTTTTGCAAGGAGGATCCCCGTTATCATCCCCTCGCCCTTTCCGTCTCTCACGGTCCCGTTTTCATCGAGGATTGCAGTGTATCCGGTTTCCTCGAAGGCCTTACCCAGTCCGGGGTCCTTCTGGTGGACCACGATCATCCTCGAGTGGGTGAGGTTGTAGAAGTGCTTTATCAGGTCTATCTCCTGTTTGAAGAGGTTTGGGCCCTCCCTCTTGCTGTTCGAGACTACGATGATGGGGCACTGGTGAGGGATGGCCTTTAGAACCCCGTCGAGTAGCTGAAGCTTTTCGTCCTTCATTGGGACGACTATGGCCATCTCCTCGAGGGTTTTGTAGATGTCCTCCCTTGGAACGTTTATCACCGTGAAGCTTCCTATATCTCTCGTCTCGCTGTCGAGCTTTATAACCTTCTGAACCTCGTATATCTCAACAGCTCCGAGGAGTTCCTTATAAACTGGAGCCTCCAAAAGCAATAGAACCACCTCCGAGTGTTATTCGGTGATTAAAACGAAACACCAAAAAAATTTAAGCAAAGAGGGATAAAAAGTTTTTGATTATTCGCGGAGGGCAAACTCGCCGACGAAGGCCGAGCTTGAGATCGTGTCGCCGATGCCAACCGTGCTCTTCGGCTTCGCCACTATCTTAGTCGGGATGAATGAAAGCTGATAGCCGTCGATCTCGCCGATTCCATCCTTCATTCCGTACTCTTTTACGAGAGCCCCCTCCACTGCGGCTGCTTTCTCGTTTACCGGCACGTCCATAGCCCTAACAACGTCGTCTATTGAGCGGACGTCTCCAAGCTTCGCCTTAGCCGCTGCAGCTAGGGCGGCGAAGAGGAGGGCATCCCTCACGAACTCGCCTTTGTAGTCGGTAAGGGCCAGGTAGTAGCCGTAGGTGTGGAAGTGTATCCTCCTGACGCCGGTCTTTTCTGCGAGCTTGAGCATCGCCTCAGTTACGGCTATCGGGTCGACGGGATCGTTTGCGAGGAGCTTCTCTGCGAGGGCTTTTTCCCCCATGACGTCCATTATCGATGCCAGCTCTACCTCGTTCAGGCCGACGCTCCAGAACTTGCCGAGGAGCCCGAGTATCTCCCTCCTGACGGTCTCGTCTGGGGTGAAGGCGAACTCAAGGTGGGCCGGAATTCCCTTCTCCTCCAGAACCTCAAGGTGAGCCCTTATGGTTTCGAAGGGCTCGCGGTAGTTCTCTTCAGTTAGGGCCTGGAGGCCGCTTATTATGGCCAGCTCCGAGCTATCTGCAAGCCCCTCGAAGTTGCTCTTGAACTCGTCCCTTATGAAGAGGTTGGTGTTGTAGTCATCCGCCGCACCGATGAACCTGTTCTCCCTGGGTGCTTCGAAATCGAGAACCCTGAAGCCCCTCGGAAACTCGTATATGTAGTGGATGCAGCTCTCCTCATCCCCAGAGAACTCGCTGGGATGAACCAGCTTTAGTTTCCCCCCTTCGAGCTTTGGAACGTATATTGGACCGTCCTTGAAGAGGCCTGCCTGCAGTTTTGAAAGCTGGGGCACGTGGGCTATAACAGGAACTCCGTAAACTCCCCCCAGCAGGTTCGCCATTATTCCAACCTGTCCTCCCATTCTGAGCTCGTCCCAGCCCCAGCGCTTCATGTAAAAGCGCGTTGAACAGCTCTCCACGAAGAGCTCCGCCGCTTTTCCCCTCCTAATGCTCCACAGGATGGACCCGAGAAGCTCGGGGACGCTTGTTATTCTCTCTGGGAGTTCCTCCGAATAGGGGAGCACGTTCTCGACACCCTCTTTGTTTACCCTTTCCTCGAGATCCCGGCCGTAGAGGTACTTTATCGCGTCTATGTTGGTGTTGTATGCTAAAAGAACCCTTCCCACACTGGCTATGTTGTCTCGGACTTTTTTGAAAGCTGAGGAGTAGAGTTCTTCCCAGGACATTCTATATCACCAAAGGTGATATGTATTTAAGAATTAAAAGGGTTGTGGTTGGGCGATTCAATCCTTCCAGCGCGGGTTGTCAACGACCTTAACTTCGCCGTTCTCCTCGATGACTATCTTTGAAAAGCCCTTCTCCGCTATAGTGCCGTAGTCGTGCCCTGCATCTGCCGGATATATCGCGAGGAAGATGAAAGGCTCGTCACCGGTGTTGACGGTTCTGTGCGCCCAGTAGGGTGGAACGTAGACCACCGTTCCAGGCCCCATCGGAATCCACTCAGCCTCGCCCTCCGGTGTCTGGAGGAGCATTCCTCCCCTGCCCTTTATGCCGTAGTATATCTCGGCCCTGTCGGGCTTAGAGTGGAAGTGGCCCTTCGTGAAGAAGAACTCCTTACCGACTTTGCCCGGGTAGAGGACTGTGGTTGCGAAGTTGAGGTCGCCCTCATTTTCCTCCTGCTCGACGGCGTAAACCTCGTAGACAACTGGGTTCTCCTTGAGGAGCTCGTTGTACGCCCTTTCATCCAGGAAGTATCCTTTTAGGCTGTCGAGCCTCCTCACGAGCTTCTTAGCTCCTGGGATTACTCCGGTCTCGAGGTCTATATTCACTCCAAGGGGCTTTTTGTACATCATCACCATCACCCTCAGAAAATTGGTGAAGGGCTATTTAACTTTTTGGTTTTTGTATCACTTTTGGTGTTATGCATTGTGAGAAGAAAGGGGATGAGGTAGGGGTGCAAAATTTGGTCTTGGGGAGTTTTTAGGAGCTGAAATTACTTCACTTGGCCTTTACTTCAATCTTCTTCCCAATAACGAGCTCCGCAGCCTTAACAGCCGCCCCGCCACTCCCAACCGCGATTCTAACCTTATCGGCGGGCACGTATACGGTAACCTTATCCTCTGTCTCTTCAATCTCCAGTATTTCCACGTTAAGCATCTTCTCGAGCCTTTCCTTCATGGTAATCCCCACTGAGTCTATGAGTTTCCAAATATAAACCTAACGTAACTTCACTCCCTGATTCTATCGAGAATCCGTTCTATTCCTGGCTTGTGGCCGAGCCCAACGACGGCAATGACCTTTGGCCTCTTGATTCCCCTCTGTTTAAGCCCTCTGACGATTTGGATTAAGTTGCGTGCCATCACCTCGTTCCTCTCCTCCACGAGAACGTGGTAGAGGTAGGGGTACCTCCTTTTGAACTGAAGCATCATCGTCCGGTACTCGCTCATGGGGTCTGGCATTTCCTCGCCTGGTTTCAGGGGTAAAAATACGGCAAGGGCCTCAAGGGCCATCAGGAGCTTTTCCCTTACAGGAGCGGCAGCTATCTTCAATAGAATGAGGTTTATGTCCTCGTCGATGAGATAGAGAGGAACGCCAAGGGCCTGGGCCGCACTTATAGCGGCTTTCATCTCCTCTCCCGGTTTCATACCGAACTCTTCCCCGAGCTTCTCCTCGACCTTTGCCAGCGCGTAGTTTATCACCCCCCTCCTCCCTAGGCGCAGGGCCTCCTCAAAGCTCATCTCCTTCCCATATTCCATGGCGAGGAAGCGCGCCCTGTCGAGCTCAACTGCTACAGCGTGGGGCCTCTCGTTTAGTATGGTGCTGATAACATCATCCCGGCTCTTGGGGGAGACGTGCATTGTCCCTATGACCTTAACGTAGCGCAGGTAACTCATCCTCTCTCCTCCATGATGTTTCTGAGCTCCCAGGAGCCGGATTTGAATGTTATGACGTCGAAATCCCTCGGGATTAGGAAGTTCATTCCCAGGCTCTCGCATATTCTGGAGGCTTCTCTCGCGTACTCATCGTAGCTGTAGCGGAAGGCCCTGTGGAAGAGCGCCAGAAGCTTCACCTTTGCCCTCCGGGCTGTGTCGCATGCTTCTTCAACTGTTGAGTGGTAGCTTTCTCCTCTGTCATCCGAGTTCAAATAAGTCGCCTCATGGATCAGCATGTCGGCTTTTTCAGCGAAAAGCCTCACCCTATCACACGGCTCTGTGTCGCCGGTGTAGACGATCTTTATGCCCTTTCTCCTCGGTCCTGTAACGTCTTCAAGACGGATTATCTGGCCGTTCCACTCGATTTTACCTTCCCTCTCAAGCTTTCCGAGGATTGGTCCCTCTTGAAGCCCGTACTCTTCGAGCTTTTCCTTCAGAAACTTTCCCCTCTTATCCTTCTCCTTGAATACGTACCCCAAAGCTGGAACTCCGTGCTCGACCTTGAAGCTCCATATCTCGTAGTCTCCGAACTTCAGCCTCGTCTCCCCAAGCTCGTGGACGTGAACCTCAAAGCCCGGCCTGAAGAAGCCGCTGTTCAGAAGGTTTTGAACGAATTCGAAGGTGTACTTCGGCCCGTAGATGTGGAGCGGCTTTTCCCTGTCCCAGAGGTTCATCGTCTGGATTAAAGCCGGAATTCCAAGGTAGTGGTCGCCGTGGAAGTGGGTGACGAAAATTTTGTCAACCTTCATCGGGCTGAGCTTTGCAGTGTTCATCTGCCTTATCGTGCCCTCTCCCGCATCGAAGAGGATTATCTCGCCCTTGTAGCGGAGAGCTATGGCTGGGACGTTCCTTTCTCGCGTTGGCATTATGCCCCCGGTGCCGAGGAAGAAGACTTCGAGCATGTTACAAACTCTCCCAAACGCCTTAAAACTCCACCGCTGATTCTTATCCTGAGGAGGCGTTAGCCCTCTTCATTCATTTTGAACCAAAGCGTTAAATAGTTTCTCGGCCTTATTCTGTTGGGGTGTTAAGGCGATGGAGGAAATACTCAAGGCTATAGAGGAAAGGGACTGCAAGAAACTTGCACGCCTGCTCTACTACAAGGTGGATGAGCTGAGTGATGAGGAACTCGCTGAAGCCCTTGAGAAGGCCGAAAAACTTGCGCTGGAGTGCAAGGATTTCGAGCTTTACAAGCTCGTTGTGTACTATGCGCACGAGCTCCTGGAAGTGGACAAAATAAGCGAGTTCGAGAAGCTCGCGGAGGAGCTTGATACGTTTGAGGTTAAGTTCCACTTGGCAGACCTCTACTATCTCCTCGGGGAGCTTGAGAAGAGCCTGGCAATGTACCGCGGTCTCTTGGAGGAGGAGACCGAGAAGGGCAACAAGGAGAACATCGCCCTCATATACTACAACATGGCTCTCATCCACGAGGAGCTTCAGGAGTACGAAAAGGCCATTGAGCTCATGAACAAGGCCAAGGAAATATATGAAGAGCTCGGAAGGGAGGAGGATGTCCTGCACGTTGAGGTCTACATAGGGTACCTGACCTTTGAGATGGGAGACCAGTACAAAGCAAAGGCAATCCTCGCCGGGGTTATTCCGAAGGCGGAGGGGAAACACAAACTACTCGCCGAAATTCACCTGTCATTTGAGGAGATTTTTGAGGAAGAGGAGAACTACGATGCTGCCCTGCAGGAATGCCTATACGCCCTCCTGGAGGCCAGGAATACCGAGTACTTCGATGTGGCCTTCGATGCCCTCATTGACGTGTTCTGGCAGCTCTTCCTCGACGATGAGTTCGAAATGGTTTACCTGAACGCTGACATGTTTGCAGAGGCCCTTCCGGAACTTTCCGACTTCTTTAGGGCAGTTAAGGCGATAGCACTCTACAAAGACGGCGAAATAGAGCTTGAAGAAGCGAAAGAAGCCATTGAAAAGGTAAAAGACCCCAGGTTGCTCGACCTCCTTGAACTGCTCGGTGAGGCCGAGCTCTGAACTTTCCTTATTTTCCTGGGAGGGCCAGCTCAACTTTCTTCTCCCTCGCTATCTCCCCGTAGAAGTAAGCACTCTTCCTCGGTCTTCTCTCTAATGTCTCGAAGTCCACCTCTATCAGCCCAAACCTGGGCTCGAAGCCCTTGTCCCACTCGTAATTGTCCATGAGCGACCAGTAGAAGTAGCCCCTTACATTCACTCCGTCCTCAATCGCCCTCCACACCTGGTGCAGGTGTCTTGCTATGAAGTCCACTCTCTCGCTATCGTTCAGCGTTGCTATTCCGTTTTCCGTGACGTAGAGCGGCCTTCCGTATCCTGAGGCCCTTTTCAGGACCTCGTAAATTCCCTCCGGGTAGATTTTCCAGCCCATCTGCGTCCTCCCGTACCCGCCGAACTCGTAGCGGTAGAGGCCTTCGACCGGGCTAACGTCCCCGATGAGGTGGAGGGTGTAGTAGTTCACTCCTATGAAGTCTGCATCGCTTTCTCCCGTCCTCACGGTACCGAAAGGCGTCACAAGCTCGCCGGAGAAGATTGCATTCAGAAAGTACCAGTTCTGGAGGTTGTCCACTTCCCCTGCAACCTCCCTGAACTCGGGCGATATCGGTCTTATCAGCGGGGAGCTTTTCACGACTCCTACTTTGAACTCGCCGCTCAAAACCTCGTAGGCAATCCTGTGAGCGTTCAGGATGTTCGCCTCAGCGGTAAAGGCCTTTTCAGCGTTCCGCAGGAACGGCGGCCAGTTGCCTGTCAGATAGCCCTCTATTATCATCTCCATCGGTTCGTTGAAGGTAGCCACGAGTTTCACGCCCTTGAGGAGCTCCGCGGCTTTATCCACGTACTCCTCCCAGTACTTGAGGTTCTCCTCCTTCAGGAAGCCCCCCTTCTCCATGAACCAGCGCGGGGAGGTGAAGTGGTGCAGGGTAACGTTTGGAGTAACTCCCTTCTCAAGCAGGAGTTCAATGATCTCCCTATAGCGGTTGAAGGCATCCTCGTTGAACTTCCCCTCCTCGGGGAAG
>JASGLT010000017.1 GCA_030156945.1 Thermococcaceae archaeon | reverse complement strand
TGACCTTCGCGTTGCTCAGCTCCTTCAATGCCAGAATCCCGTGTAGGTGCTGGGGTCTCAGTCCGGGGTTCGGCCTGTTGGCGCGGATGTTGTAAATCCTTACAGGCTTTCCCGTGATTACAGAGAGAGCAACGCTCGTCCTGAGTATCTGGCCACCACCCTCACCATAGGAGCCGTCTATCTCAACCCACCCCATACTCTCACCCGATGGATGTTGAGAGCCAGTCCTAAAAACCTGACGAAAGTGTTTTCAGTGAAAAGTCCGACCTTTCACTGGTGGAAGAATGGACGA
The DNA here is from genome assembly GCA_030156945.1 of Thermococcaceae archaeon. Lineage (GTDB taxonomy): Archaea > Methanobacteriota_B > Thermococci > Thermococcales > Thermococcaceae > Thermococcus. Next base: position 41,771 of record JASGLT010000017.1, on the reverse strand, counting down.
GCTTGAGTTCTGCGTGAAGAGCATAAGCTACCCCCTCGGCATGCTCCTCGAAGGGAAGGAGCGGAAAGCGGGAGATGCCGTGAGGGTTTCTAAGGATTCAATAACCATTCCGGAAGTCCCCTTCGGAGCACTCTGCTATCTTGTCGGGATTGCCCTCTTCGATTCTCTCGAAATTGTTGACAAGAAGAGACTGTCAGGGGACTACGAGAGGCTTGAGGCCTTCAAGAAGAAGCTCCTGTCCTCAAAGCTCGGGGAGATATTGAAGCCCTATTTTGACAGTCCCGGACTTTTTATTTCGCCCTTCGGGAGGCTCTCAATAGACTGGCTCGAGTTTCAGAGGAGGAAGGAGAAAGTTGAACCGTACCTCAATAAACTGAGGGAACTGATCCGGGAAAGCGGGCGCAGGGCGGAATACCTCGAAAGGGCTTCTTTCGTGAGGGAACTAACCGTTGACGAAGGCCTTCTCCTGGGCTACCTTGCGGAGGAAGAGAAGGAGAGGGAGCTGATAAACTCCGCACTCGGAAAGCACAACCACGAGTACAGAGAAATGGCGAAGATGTACTTCAAAGCCCTTCGAGGTTGAGTTTAACGGCAAGCTTGAGGGCTTTCTCCCTGTCGAGTCCCCATTTTTTAACTAGGGCTTCAACGAGACCCGCAAGGGCTCTGGCGTTCTGCATGTTAAGCTTTTTGGGAGGATAACGGGAGAAGAGCGAGGGATCCACGTCCATCCCGAGTCTTGAGGAAAGCTCGGCCGCGAACTCCTCAACCGTCAGAGGCGGCAGTCTCACAAAAAGCGCAAAGTCGAGGGAGGCGTACTTTCCGGCATCCTTGGTCTCAACGACGAGGGGGTAATCCCTCTCCTCCGATAGAACCTCCGCGACCTTCTCAACGGGAGGCTCCCGTAGGAGGAGGGCATTTGGGGGAAGGAGCTCGGAGATGTCTCTACCGGAAAGGTTCTCGACTAAGGTGTCCACCCCGAGGGACAGGAGAGACTCAGGTTCTATTCCCTTTCTATCCTCTGCGGAGGGCTGGCTTCTGGCTTTATCCCTCGTTATCATCGAATACAGCTCCTCGCTTACAAGGGTTATCTGGTAGAGGGTCTCAACGCCTTCCAAGTAGAGAACTCCGTTTGAGAGAAGTTTGAGACCGAGTCTTGAGAGCGCTGAGCTTAATGAGGGTTCACTGCGAGTGGTTATGGCTTTTCTGTTTCCTACGGGCTCCGAACCTTTGCTTACTAGCCTGTACTCCGTTGGAAAGAGCCCTCTTGCGTTGAAAAACTCCTCAAGAACTTGTTTCGCCCTCTCCTCGCTTACGGCATAAACCCTGACGAACTCCACACTGTCCCTCTCGTCAACGCCTATGAGCACAACGGCGTCATGCCTCTCCTTGGGTATCAGTATGTCCTCCATTTCAACCCCCGGACTCAAATGCTCATAGCCCCTAACAGCTCGCCGTTCTCGATGTTTAGAATCTTTACCTCCCTCCCGCGCGTGTCGAGAATTGCAACGCTCTTGACTCCCGTCAGGTACCCGCAGACTTCTCCAGGGTTAACGAGTATGGTTCTCCCCTCCTCCCTTATCTCGTAGCGGTGGGTGTGGCCGACTATGAGAACATCGTAAAGCCTGCTTCTTGCCAGCGCATGCACTATTCTTTCGTCGGTGCCGTGGGTGACGGCAATTTTGAGGCCGTCTATGCTCAGCTCAAGAAGTTCCTCCGATATTCCGAGCGCTTCGTAGAGCCCCTTTCTTTCCCCGTCATTGTTCCCGAATACACCCTTGAGGGGAGCGTTGAGCTTTTTAAGCTCGTTGGCAACAAATGGAGCCACAAAATCTCCTGCGTGGATAACGAGCTCGACTTTCTGCTCGTTTAAAAATTCAACCGCCTTTCGCGTTGCCTCAAGGTTGTCGTGAGTGTCGCTCATAATCCCTACCAGCATGCTCTCACCCGACTTGAATACCCCCAACACCTTATAACCCTTCACCCAAAACCTTAATATTCCGTTCGCGGAGGGGTATCCGAGAGGTGTAGGGTATGTTCGTTGGGAGAGCGAAGATAGCAGTGAAGGTGCTTGAAGCGTTCGGCGACTGGAACGCGGGGGACATAATCCTGCTGGAGGACTGGAAGGCCAAGGAGCTCTGGGAAGCTGGAATGGTTGAGGTCGTTGATGAGACGGATAAAATACTGGGGGAGATTGACAGGGCGATAAGCGAGGAGCGGGAGAACGAGCCCATAATGCCCCTGCCACCCGGACTCTATGAGAGGGCCGAGTTTTACATCTACTATCTCGAAAACTGCGTGAGAATGAACACTGACGAGAGTATAGAGAGCATAAACGTTAAGCTTACAAAGCTCGCCAACCTTAAGAAAAAGCTTGAGCATCTGAAAATGATGAGGTTCAGGAAGATCCTGGAGGCGGTTAGGCTCAGACCCAATAGCCTGGAGATAATATCTCGCCTTTCCCCTGAAGAGAGGAGGATATACCTTCAGATCTCGAAGATAAGGAACGAATGGCTGGGTGAAGTCTGATGGACAGGGAGGAGATGATAAAGCGTTTTGTTGACTTCCTGAGGGGTTATGCTGACGACAAAGGCAACGAGGTGTATATAAGCAAGCTTAAGGACCTTCTCACCGTCATCCCCAAGCGCTCTCTCACGATAGACTGGACCCATCTGAACTCCTACGACCCCGAGCTTGCGGAAGAGCTCATAAACAATCCAGAGGAGACGCTGGAGGCGGCGGAGGATGCTATTCAGATAGTCCTCAGAGAGCCGCCCATTGAGAAGAGGGAGGAGTTCAAGGTTCATGCCCGCTTCTTCAACCTCCCAAAGGCCCTCCTAGTCAAAGAGCTTGGGAGCGAGCATATAAACCGCTTCATCCAGGTTGAGGGTATAGTAACGAGGGTTAGTGAGGTCAAGCCATTTGTCCAGAGGGCGGTCTTCGTTTGTAAGGACTGTGGGAATGAGATGATTCGTCTTCAGAAGCCCTACGAGAACATAACAAAGCCGGCCCGCTGTGATGCATGCGGGAGCAGAAACCTGGAGCTTGACGTTGAGAAGAGCAAGTTCCTGAACTTTCAGAGCTTTAGATTGCAGGACAGGCCTGAGAGTCTCAAAGGCGGCCAGATGCCGCGCTTTGTGGATGCATTTCTTCTCGATGACCTTGTGGACTCCTCCCTTCCCGGCGACCGCGTTCTCGCGACTGGAATACTCAGGGTTATACTCGAACAGAAGGACAAAAAGCCGATCTTCAGGAAGGTGCTTGAGGTCAACCACATAGAACAGCTCAGCAAGGAGATAGAGGAGCTTGACATTTCTCCGGAGGACGAGCAGAAGATAAGGGAGCTCGCGAGAAGAAAGGACGTCGTTGAGGCCATAGTGGACTCCATAGCCCCGGCAATATGGGGTATGAAGGATGTCAAGATGGGCATAGCCCTTGCCCTTTTTGGAGGTGTCCAGAGGATTCTCCCCGATGGGACGAAACTCAGGGGGGAGAGCCACGTTCTGCTCGTTGGAGATCCGGGTGTAGCCAAGAGCCAACTCCTCCGCTACGTTGCCAATCTGGCGCCGAGGGCGATTTATACGAGTGGGAAGAGCTCCAGCGCCGCCGGTTTGACTGCAGCAGCAGTGCGCGACGAGTTCACCGGCTCCTGGGTGCTGGAAGCGGGTGTTCTAGTTTTAGCCGATGGCGGATTTGCCTGCCTGCATCCAGACTCCCGCGTTCTCGTTGATGGGAAATACCAGCGCATAGAGGATCTGTTTGAACTTCAGAAGTCATATAAAGCGCGCTCGGGCAACGAAATCGTGGACATTCAGGAGAAGAATATGGAAGTAGTCGCCCTTGACCCCTCCACAATGAAGACAAGAAAAAGCACAGCCACGATAATCCGCAGGAAGCCGTGGAAGGGCAACTTAATCCGCTTAAAGCTGCGCTCAGGCAACGAGATAACTCTAACCCCCGACCACCTGCTGATAGATGGAAACACGCTGGAGTGGAAAGAGGCGGAGAAGTTCAAGGTTGGGGATAAAGTAATAGCACCTCTAAAGCTACCGAGCACTCAGTCCAAAGTTTATATCCTAGACATCCTGCCCGAGAACTGGAAAGTGAAGCTCACAAAGGAAGAAAAAAAGGAGCTGAAGGAAGAGGTCCTCAAACACTACGGCAGTCTCGCTGAGTTCAACAGGAAATACAACGTTTCAAGGGATTTCCTTTCGGGCAAAAGCTCAATAACCGTAGGGAAGTTCAGAGAGATTCTAAAAGACCTCGGCATTTATGAGACCTGGAGAGAGCGCTCGCTCACTTATGGGCCAAACTACCGCAGAGAACGGCTTAAAGTTTCATACATAACACCGGAGCTGGCGTACTTTATAGGATTCCTCTACGGTGATGGGTGGATATCAAAGCACGGTTCAAAAGTCCACGTGAGGATTGTCCAGTCGAAAGTTCACAAAGAGCAGATTGAGAGAATCAGAAAAACGTTCAGAGCATTCTACAACGGCGAACTCATGGAGCATGATAGGAGAACTAAAAGCGAGGTGGCGGGGAACAAGGTGGAGAGCGAGTCCATAACTTTCCACGTGGGTTCTCCACTGCTGGCCTTCATCTATGAGTATCTAACGGAAGATAACCTCAAGAACGCATTCTCGCTGAATGATGAGGCACTCAAAGCCTTCATAGCTGGAGCACTCGATTCAGACGGATGTGTATCTGTTAAAAACAGCAAGAGAGGCAAAGTTGTGCACATCGAGTTCCTTCTCTCGGATGATGTTGAGAGGGACAGGGCCTTTGCAATGCTCCTGCGCAGGTTCGACGTTTACGCTAAAGTGATTCCTGGAAAAGGTGTGAACAGGATACGGATAACAAGCAGAGAAGACGTAGAAAACCTCCTCAACGCGGTTAGAGACTATAGTGTCAAAATTAAGGTACTTCCCGAGAAGAAACATCTCGTTTCATCCTACAGCGACAAGATACCCACTGAACCTATGAGGAAACTCGCAAAGGAAATTCTTGACTCCGTTCCAGCTACTGCGCTCCAGAAAGCTGGTCTGTGGAGCACTATCTACGCCTACACTCATGGAAAATACGCCCCCAGCAGAATACAGGTAAGAAAGATCATTGAGAGAATCGGGCACCTAATTCCTTCAGAAACCTTAGTAAAGCTCAAGGTTCTAGTGACTAGGGATTACTTCCTGGATGAGATAGTCTCAATTGAACGCATACCCTACGAGGGCTATGTCTACGACCTCTATGTTCCGGGAGAGCACAACTTCATAGCCGAGGGAATAATAGTTCACAACTGCATTGACGAGTTTGACAAGATGAGCGACAGGGACAGGAGCGCGATACATGAGGCACTGGAGCAGCAGAGCTACCACCACGACTTTGAGCTCCTCTTGGCCGACGGCAGGAAGGTGAAGATAGGTGAGCTGGTTGATGAGCTCATAGAGAAGAATCGCGACAAGGTTATACTCGGAAAGGACACAGAGATACTGCCCGTTGAGGACGTCGAGCTCTTGGCTTACGACCTCGAAAAGATGGATATAGTGAAGGTAAAGGCCGACCGCGTGAGCAGGCACAAAGCTCCAAGGGAGTTCATCAGGATAAAATTCTCTAATGGGAGGGAGATTACCGTAACGCCGGAGCACCCAATCATGGTATGGGAGGATGGGAAGATAGTTGAAAAGCCGGCTGAGCGGGTTTCAGCGGGAGATATCGCCCTTGGAGTGCTGAAGTATCCAGTTGGCGTTGAGGCAGAGTTTAAGACTAAGTTCGGGGAGTTGAGGGAGGCTGAGGATTACCAGGACCATCTCTACTCCCTTGGGAAGCCTTCAAAGATAAGGAAGTACGGGAACTACTATGAGGTCTACGAGGACGAGCGTTACTTCCCTAAGGAGCTCGTGAAGCCCCTGCTTAGGGCGGGTAGGGTTCTTAAGGTGTCCCAGAGCCCCAAAGAAAGGCAGGCTTTCGTGAGGGATCTTGTGAAGGGAAGCGTAATAGAAGGATACCTTTCCAGGGTTCTGGAGAGGATTAAAGAACTTGAATCTACCTTCGATGACCCCGTGAGGAGCATAGAGCTTCTGCCGAAGTTCTGGCTCTACCAGCAAACCGGGATGAGTCCCAACCTGCTGAAGAGACTTGTTTCTGTGGGTGATGAGGTGGCCGTAAGACGCGTTAAATTGGCGTGCGAGGTGCTCTTGAGAAGGGCAAGGGAGCCTCTGGAGGAGTTCCTTAAGTGGTGGGAGGGCAACATAAACTTCCTGAGGGTTAAGAAGGTTAGCGTGGTTCCCAACGACCGCTGGGAGTGGGTTTATGACGTTACCGTGGAGCCACATCACCTCTTTGTCTCCCACGGGCTCGTCCTCCACAACACGATCAGCATATCCAAGGCAGGAATAACCGCCACCCTTAACGCGAGGACTACCGTTATAGCTGCTGCCAATCCGAAATTCGGGCGCTTTAACAGACACAAGAGCCTTCCAGAGCAACTCGACCTGCCTCCGACGCTCTTAAGTCGTTTTGACCTTATATTCCTGCTCCTCGACGAGCCGGACGAGAAGCTTGATTCCAACATAGCCGAGCACATCCTGAAGGTCAGGAGGGGGGAGGCTGAAGCTGTAACTCCGAAGATACCCTACGACCTGCTCAAGAAGTACATAGCCTACGCGAGAAAGAACGTTCACCCCGTGCTCAGCAGGGAGGCCATGGAGGAGATAAAGCGCTACTACGTCAGAATGAGGAAGGGATTCAAGGGTAGCGGCGATGAGGGGGTACAGCCCATACCGATAACCGCGAGGCAGCTTGAGGCCTTAATCCGTCTAAGTGAGGCCCACGCGAGGATGAGGCTGAGCGAGACCGTCACGAGGGAGGATGCCAGGGCCGCCATACGGCTGATGGAGGACATGATACGCAAGATAGCCGTTGACGAGGAGGGAACACTCGACGTCTCAATACTCGAGGTTGGAACCAGCTCCAGGAAAATAAACAAGATTGACAGGCTCATAAGCATTATAAAGGCGCTTGAGGAGGAAGGCGAATACGGGGCCCCGGTCGACAAGGTGCTTGAGGAGGCCTCAAAGCAAGGAATAAACAAGGCGGAGGCCAGGAGGCTTCTGGAGGAGCTCTCAGCTCAGTCGAGGATATACGAGCCGAGGGCCGGCTTCTATCGGGTGCTCTGATTTAATTTTCCAAAAAGTTATAAACGGGGGAGAATAGTAAAGGGGGAGGTGAGAGATATGGAAGAGAAGAGCGTTGACTTTTACGACTTTGAGAAGCTCCTCGATAAGGCTTACGAGGAACTCCCCGAGAACGTCAAGCACCACCAATCACGTTTTGAAGTTCCGCCGGCACAGGTCACGATAGCCGGAAACAGGACGATCATAGAGAACTTCGTGGACATAGCTGAGGCTATGAACCGCGATCCGAGCCACCTCCTCAAGTTCATCCTGAGGGAGGTCGCTACCGCTGGAACTCTCGAGGGCAGGAGAGTTATCCTCCAGGGACGCTTTACTCCCTACCTTATAGCCAACAAGATGAAGAAGTACCTCAAGGAGTTCGTTATCTGTCCCGTCTGCGGAAGCCCAGATACGAAGATAATCAAGAAGGGCCGCTTCCACTTCCTCAAGTGTGAAGCCTGCGGTGCTGAAACACCGATTCAGCACCTCTGAGGTGCCTTTTCTCTACCATTTTGTATCACTCTCGGTGAAAAGAGAGTTATGAAAAACGCTTTTAAACTTTACAAATAACAAAGGTCAGCACTCTAAGAAAGGGGGAGTTCTCATGAGCATGGAGGAGAAGGTTCAAGAGCTGTATGAGAGGAAGAAGAAGATTCTGGAGATGGGTGGTGAAAAGGCCATCGAAAAGCAGCACGCAAAGGGTAAGCTCACTGCCAGGGAGAGGATTGAAAAGCTCCTCGACCCTGGAAGCTTCGTCGAGATAGGAATGTTCGTAAAGCACAGAGGAACGGAGTTCGGCCTCGACAAGAAGGAACTGCCTGCTGACGGCGTCATAACTGGCTACGGAACAATAGACGGAAGGCTCGTCTTCGTCTACGCCCAGGACTTCACGGTTATGGGCGGTTCCCTCGGCGAGATGCACGCGGCAAAGATAAAGCGCATAATGGAGCTGGCCCTTGAGGCAGGAGCTCCGGTTATAGGCCTCAACGACTCCGGCGGAGCGAGGATTCAGGAGGGTGTTGACTCGCTCAAGGGCTACGGCGAGATATTCAAGATGAACACCCTTCTCAGCGGTGTGGTCCCGCAGATAACTGCAATTATGGGTCCCTGTGCCGGTGGAGCCGTTTACAGCCCGGCAATAGGAGACTTCATCCTGATGGTGGACAGCGATGCGAGCTTCATGTTCATCACCGGGCCTCAGGTCGTCAAGGCCGTTACGGGCGTTGAGGTGGCCCCTGTCCAGCTCGGTGGTGCTATGATACACGCCCAGAAGAGCGGTCAGGCTCACCTCATAGGGAAGAGCGACGAGGAAGTTTTAGCACTCATAAGAAGACTCCTGAACTACCTGCCGTCAAACAACATGGAGAAGCCGCCTCGCGTTAAGACGAACGACCTGCCCTTCAGGAAGACCGAGGACCTCTACAACATCGTTCCAGATGACCCGAACAAGGGCTACGACGTCAGACAGGTCATATACGAGATAGTGGACAGAGACGAGAACGGAAACCCTGACTTCCTCGAGATACTCCCGTACTTCGCCCCGAACGCCGTGGTCGGCTTTGGAAGGATGAACGGCCAGACTGTTGGTATCGTTGCTAACAACCCGATTTACTTTGCCGGTGTTCTCGACATAGACAGCTCGGACAAGATAGCTCGCTTCGTTAGAACCTGCGACGCCTTCAACATCCCGATAGTTACCCTCGTTGACGTTCCGGGCTACCTTCCTGGAACCGACCAGGAGTACCGCGGAATCATCAGACACGGAGCTAAAGTCCTCTACGCCTACGCCGAGGCAACGGTTCCAATGGTCACCGTCATCCTGAGGAAGGCCTACGGTGGAGCGTACTTAGCTATGGGAAGCAAGCACCTCGGAGCTGACTTCGTGTTCGCTTGGCCAACAGCTGAAATAGCGGTTATGGGCCCGGAGGGAGCGGCCAACATCATCTTCAGGAAGGAGATAGCTCAAGCTGATAACCCGGAGGAGGTAAGGCAGCAGAAGATACAGGAGTACCGCGACAAGTTCGCCAACCCGTACGTTGCTGCTGCCCGTGGCTACATTGACGACGTTATAGATCCGGCCGAGACCAGGGCGAAGATAGTCATGGCGCTCGAGGCTATGGAGAGCAAGAGGGTAAAGCTCCCGCCGAAGAAGCACGGGAACATACCGCTGTGAGGTGTTAGGGATGGTTTCAGTCTCCGAGTTCGTTGAGGGCCTCAACATCACAGTCCTCGGAGTAACTGTGGTGTTTGCAGTGCTTACGATACTGGCCCTGGTGCTGTACTTTGTGGGGTGGCTGGAGAGGAGGCTGGTTGAGAAGGAGACTCCCGCTCCCACCCCAACCCCAGTCTTCACTGAGGCCAAGCCGGAAGAAAAGCCGGTTATCCCGCCCAGGGACCTGGCAGTCATAACTGCGGCGATACTCGCTTACACCGCGGAGAAGGCGGCCCAGCTGAGGCCTCTGCCCTTCAGGAGGAAGGTTTCGGATTCATGGCGTCTTTACGGCCTTCAGACTCAGATGGAGGATGTTGAGGACTTTAACTACGAGATAGGGAAGTGGTGAGAATGGCGAAGGTTAAGGTCATCGTCGATGGGATAGAGTATGAGGTCGAGGTTGAAGAGCTCCCCGGAGGGAAGTTCAGGGTAAGCTTCGAGGACAAGAGCTATGAGGTTGAGGCCAGGGGACTGGGGATAGACGTGAGTGCTCTTGCCGGTGCCCCAGCTTCTGCCCCAAGCGCTCCAGCTCCATCACCAGCCCCTGCTCCCGCCCCAGCTCCGGCTCCAGCGCCAGCGGCACCCACTCCCGCCCCAGCAACCGGAGGTGAGGGTGTCGTTACAGCACCGATGCCTGGGAAAATCCTCAGGATACTCGTGAAAGAGGGTGAGCAAGTGAAGACCGGCCAGGGACTCTTAATCCTTGAGGCAATGAAAATGGAGAACGAAATACCCGCACCCAAAGATGGCGTTGTGAAGAAGATCCTCGTTAAGGAAGGCGACACAGTTGAAACCGGACAAGCACTGATTGAACTCGGGTGATAAGGCATGACTGGATTGGAAGGAGCTATCGTGGAGTTCTTCGAGAGCATGGGACTCCTTAATCTCTCAGTGGGAAACGTGATCATGATACTCGTGGGCCTTACCCTGATATACCTGGCGGTCAGATACGAAATGGAGCCCCTGCTGCTGCTTCCGATAGGTATAAGCGCTGTGCTCGTCAATCTCCCCCTCTCCCACATAGCAAACTGGCCCATAGCCCCAACACTTCCCGAGGGCATGGAGGAGAACATCTTCGCCACGATTTCCTACCTCAACCAGCAATACGGACCGCCGGGGCTCTTTGACCTGATTTACTACCTCCTAATCAAGACAGAAGTCGTGCCCCTCCTGATATTCTTCGGCCTTGGGGCAATGACGGACTTCGGACCAATGATAGCGGATCCAAAGACGGCCCTCCTTGGAGCAGCGGCACAGATAGGAGTTTTTATTGCAATGCTCACGGCCGTTGCGCTCGGATTCACCCTCAAGGAGGCAGCCTCAATAGGAATCATAGGAGGTGCAGACGGCCCGACAACGATTTACCTCACGACCAAGCTTGCCCCCCATATCCTCGGTGCGACTGCCGTTGCAGCCTACAGCTACATGAGTCTCGTCCCCCTGATTCAGCCGCCGGTCATCAAGGCACTGACAAGCAGAGAAGAGAGGAGGATCAGAATGGAGCAGCTCAGGCCGGTTTCAAAACGCGAGAAGGTCATTTTCCCGATAGTTGCAATGATAGTCATTGGCCTCCTTGTTCCAACGGCCGCACCCCTTGTGGGCATGCTGATGATAGGCAACCTCTTCAGGGAGAGTGGCGTTGTTGAGAGGCTCAGCAAGGCGGCTCAGGAGGAGCTTATGAACATAGTGACGATATTCCTCGGCCTCGGCGTCGGCTCGACAATGCGTGCCGACAGCTTCCTGACGGCTCAGACGCTTGAAATACTTGCCCTTGGTGTCGTGGCCTTCGCCAGTGCAACTGCTGGAGGAGTGCTCCTTGGGAAGGTCATGATGAAGGTGTCTGGAGGCAGGATAAACCCGATGATCGGTGCAGCTGGAGTTTCGGCAGTTCCGATGAGTGCAAGGGTCGTTCAGAGGATGGCCAGTGAAGAAGATCCGGGGAACTTCCTGCTGATGCACGCAATGGGGCCAAACGTTGCTGGGGTTATAGGAACGGCTGTGGCCGCGGGCGTGCTCCTTTCGGTTCTCGGCTGAAGTTTCCTTTTTAACCTTCTGTCAAATGAGTCGATGAAAACCTTAAATAGGATGAAGGAGCTTTAGGCTAAACCGGTGGTGAAAATGCGCGTGAAGACTTTGATGACTCCGAACCCGGTTGTCATACAACTCCCCGCAACCCGGGATTATGCTATGGAACTCTTTAGGAGGCATAAAGTTAGGTCATTCCCCGTTATCAACAGGGAGGGGAAACTCGTAGGAATAGTGAGCATTAAGAGAGTCCTTCTTCATCCTGACGAAGATCAGCTCGCCATGCTCGTTAAGAGGGAAGTTCCGACCGTTAAACCCAACGACGACCTGAAGAAGGCCGTAAGAAAGATGCTTGAGATGGACTACAGACGCGTGGTGGTGGTTGACGACGAGGGCAAGGTCGTTGGAATACTGACGGTGGGAGACATAGTACGCAGGTACCTCTCCAAAAACGAGAAGCTCAAGAACGTGACTATCGAAGAGTTCTACCAGAAGAATACTGGCGTCGTATGGAGGGGGACTCCCTTAAAGGCCGCCCTTAAGGCCCTGCTTCTGTCCAACTCCATGGCAATACCTGTTATAGACGATGAGGGAAGGCTCGTGGGAATGGTGGACGAGACTGACCTCCTAAAGGACAGTGAGGTCGTCAGGATAATGAAGAGCACTGAACTGGCAGCTTCCAGTGAAGAGGACTGGATTCTGGAGAGCCACCCAACCCTGCTGTTTGAAAAATCCGAGCTGCATCTCCCTAAGAAGCCCGTTGAGGAGATAATGAACACCAAACTCATCGTTGCAACCCCCCACATGAGCATCTACGAAGTCGCAACAAAGATGGTGGAGCACCACATAGAGCAGCTCCCCGTAATCAGGGGTGACGACGACCTCGTGGGCATAGTCAGGGACATGGACATAATAAGGGTAATTCTGAAGAACTGATCCTCCACTATTTTTTTGGAGGTATGTGGAATGGGCGAGGTTACTCTCGGTCTCTTCGGCTTTGGAAACGTTGGAAGGGCCGTTGCGAGGGTTCTACTCGAAAAGGGGCGTGAGTTCGAGGAAAGATACGGGCTAAAGTTTAATGTTGTCGGTGTCGCTGATACGAGTGCCCTCATATGGGATCCGGAGGGACTTGACCTCCGCGAAGTTTTGGAGGTAAAGGAGAGATTTGGAAGGCTTTCTGAGTGGCGAAACGACTATGAAGTCTACGAGCTTCCTCCTGGAGAGGCCGTGGCCGAGATAAACGCCGATTTGGTCGTTGACGTTACTAATGACAGAGAAGCCCACACCTGGCATCTAAGGGCCCTTGAAAGTGGCAAGGGTGTCATTACCAGCAACAAACCTCCACTGGCCTTTCACTACGCAGAAATCATTGAAGCTGCCGAGAAGAGAGGGCTTCCCTATCTCTTTGAGGCAACGGTCATGGCTGGAACCCCGATAATAGGTCTCCTGAGGGAGACTCTGCTTGGTGATAGGGTGGAGTCCATAGAGGCCGTTCTGAACGGGACCACCACCTACATCCTCAGCAGGATGGAGGAGGGTCTTGGGTTTGAAGAGGCCCTGAAGGAGGCTCAGAAGCTTGGAATAGCAGAAAGGGACCCCAGCGGCGACATACTTGGCATAGACGCTGGCTACAAGGCTACGATTCTCCACTGCCTGGCGTTTTACCCGATAACTTTCGACGAGATTTCGAGGAGGGGAATAGATGAAATAACTTCAGAGGATGTGAGAAAGGCCAGAGAGAATGGAAAGACGCTCAGACTGGTGGCGAAGGTTGAAGAGGGCAGAGTTTCGGTGGAGCCCCTTGAAGTTCCGAGGTCGAGCCCCCTTGCAGTTTCCTCCACTCAGAATGCGGCCGTCATAAAGACGGACCTCCTGGGAGAGCTCGTGATAAGGGGGGCTGGAGCGGGGCTAAAAGAGACGGCAAGTGGCGTTGTGAGCGACATCATAAAGGCGGCACTTGGGATAGTTTGATTTCCTCTCCCTCAAACTCCACGAGAACTGTTGGGAGGAAGCGCTTCGGTCGGACTCCCAACACAATCTCTTTTCCACTTATCTCTACTATTTTCCTGCCCGGGAGCAGGGGAAGGGTCTTTCTCTCTCCATTCTCAATTATCACCTTAGAAAAGTTGGAACTCGGGTATATCGTGTAAGTAGAACAATCAAAGTCAACCTCCAAGGCTGAGAGGCCAAGCCTGTCAAGAACGAGGAAGACAATGGCTTGGCTTAGGAATACCAAGGGGAGGGCTGGTTCAGATGCGACAAAGCCCAGTAATGTAGCGACAAACTCTATGAGGACCGATCCCATCAAAATTCTGTGCGTTTTCTTATCGATCACCCGAGTTTTCCTCATCAACCCAAACTCTTTTTAATGGGTTTTATACCTTTCGAACGGTGGAATCATGGAGCACGTCATAGCCCTGCACCAGGTCTACGCTGAGCTGATATTCAGGGGACTCAAGACGGTAGAGCTCAGGAAGAGCAGGGCCTTCGGTGAAGGAGACATCGTCTTCCTCTACGTGGCGAGGGGAAACCCCTACGAGCTCAGGGATACTCTGAGAAGGCTTGGTCTCCACGAGGAGCAGACCCTAACGCAGAGGGGGACGATAGCGGGCGGCTTTGAGGTGGGTGAAGTTATCAAGGCAGACCTCGACACGCTGTGGGAGATGACGAAGGAAACCAGCGGGCTAACACTCGTCCACGGGGAGAACGGTAAGAGGTGGCTCGGCAATTACATAAGGGAGTACGGATACGCCTTCACTATCGAGAGGCCGTTCCTCTTCAAGGAGCCGATGAGCAGGGAGGAGATGAAGGAGCGCTATGGGATCCACGTGGAGGGCATAATCCACCTCTCAAGAAAAACGAGAAAGCCGTGGGTAAGGGCCCTAATTGAAGACCTTCTCGCGAGGGACGTCGTTTATCTCTAGTTATCCCCTGAGTTTCCTTCATCAGTGCTCTTCCTCTCCTCTTCTGGAGCGCCCTCTTCATTGACCTCCGGAATGAGCACGTAGGGGCCAAGGCTGAGCTTTTTGATCTCCTCCTCGGTTAGGAGCCTGCTCTTCACTTTCTCTCCTACCAGGGCGCTGTTTCCAAGGGGGTCCATTATCTGCACGGTTAATGGCTTCTTTCCCTCCTTGACATCCTGGATGTATTCGAGTATCTCGTCGGCCTTTTTGACAGCTTCCTCATCGCCCTCCTGCCTCCTGAACTCCCTCGCCATCAGGAGGGTCTCCCTGACCCTCTCAAGGACTCCCTCAACGTTGCTTACAAAGCCTTCAGCGGCAGGACCGGGTTCAATTTTCACTCCTATCTCCTTCAGCTCTATGGTACTGCTTTTGCTCCTTACGACGCGAGTGAACAGGTCTTTCTCCTCCTCAACTTTGACCGTGTAGAGCTTTGGCGGCCTGTCTTCGAGAATCATGACGTCGGCGTTTCTATAACCGCACTTCTCGCAGATTATCGTGCTCTCCATGACCTTTCCGAAGTAGGGTATCTCGTGAACATGCTGGATGGCTTTTAAGGTCCCCTTACCTCCGCATATGGGACAGTCGCCGAGTGTCACTACCTGAATGTCCTTGGAGCCCTCTTTACCGCTACCCATGTCCATCACAGAACCCCCTAACTTGTGGGCTTTATAAACCAATAGGTTGAAAGTTAAAAAGAAGAGAGCTCACTTGGCGATTTTTATATCAGACGGGACGAGCAGGAGCTTTATCTCGTGCCTGCATATTCTGGCAGCCTGTCCGTCGAGAGCGTTGACCATTCCCTTTATCTGCTCGGCAACCTTTTCAATGAGGTCCGGCCTTGATTCAAGGGGGCCGAGGTCGACGATGACTATATTACCCCCTTGGAGTTCATCCGAAATCCTCTCCAGATCGGAGTAGCTCGTCACAACGATCTTCCGCACGTACCTTATCTGAGGCTTCACGAGCTCCGCAGCAATGACATCCTCTTCAAGAGGAACAACATCGATGTCATGCCTTGAAGTTACCTCCCTTTTAATAGCCGAAGGAGCCTTCTTCTGAGGCTTTTCTCTTTTGGTTATGCTGTCAAACAATCCCATGACTTGTCCCCCCATTGACCATAAGGCTAAGTTAATTTTGAGCTTCCCATTTATATTTCTTTTCCCTGTTGGGCAAACAAAGGGCAAAAATCAAAAAGGTTCAAGAGGCCTCTAGGGCCTTGAATATCCTTTCTCTGAGCTCTGAAGCTTTTTTAAGGGCAACGTCAAGGGCGTACATGACCTCCTCCAGTTTGAAGGCTCCTCCCTCTCCCTTCTGCACTGAAGATATCATCCCGTTTTCGTCAGTTGTTATGGTGAGCCTGCCTTCCATTACCATCTCCTCGTCCAGGACGGGGTCTACGAGCAGGGTACTTCCTATTTTTGCAAACGTGACCGGAATAGGAGCTTTCGTGACGGGGAGGGGCTCCAGCTCCTCAAGGACCTCGATCTCTTCAGTGTCCTCGTGGTACACGATTTTTGGCATCTTTGTGCTCAGCAATGCTGCTATGGCGGCTATTCCAGTGGCGTCGAGCAGGTTTCCGTCGTGGTCGAGGACGTAGACGTCTATGAACACCACCCTCACGAGCTTTCCTGGAACTATCACGAGCTTCTCAAGCTCCACGGCACCGCTTTCCCTTATGCCCCTGTCCACGACCCTGGCGAGCTCTATCGCGTTTTCGTCTGGGGGTCCTGGTTCAAAGCTTGGGGAGGCCAGTGGAACGAGCTCCACGTTGGTCGTTATAACCCCCTTGTCGGGCAGGTCCGGGAAGGGCTCACCGGTCTCGACCTTGATTCCAACGAGCACCTGTGTGTTTCCGAGCTTTACCCATGCCGAGCCGTTGGCCTTTTCGATGACGTTTACCTTGATCTCAACGTCTCGGTAGTCCTCTAGACCGCGGCCGTCTATGCGCTTGCCCTCCCTCAGGAGGTTCAGGATGTGGTCGCGCATTATTCCTGCCATCACTTCCATTTCACTCACCTCCCTCGACCTCCTCGGCTATTTTGAGGTACTTCAGTCTGAGGGCTTCCCTCTGCTTCTGGTAGACGGCCTTTGCACCCTTTATTGCAAGCCTCACTGCCTCAAGGAACTCATCTTTGGTTAGGTACCCGTCCATCTGGAGCAGGGTGATGTCGTTCTTTATGGGCATTATTGCAACCGGCACGTCGGCCTCTCCGTAGTTGTCCTCCTCCTTGTTCAGGTCGAGGACTATTTCACCGTCAACTTTTCCCGCCGCACAAGCAGCAACGAGGTCCTTCATTGGTATTCCGGCATCAGCAAGTGCCAGTGATGCTGCAGTAACTCCCGCAACCCTCGTGCCCGCATCGGCCTGTAGAACCTCAATGAATATGTCTATTGACGTTCTCGGAAACATCTCCAGGATTAGTGCCGGCTCGAGGGCCACCCTGATGACCTTGCTTATTTCAACGCTCCTCCTGTCCGGTCCGGGCTTCTTTCTCTCCTCAACGCTGAAGGGAGCCATGCTGTAGCGGACTCTGAGTATAGCCCTCTCGGGCCTCTGGAGGTGTTTGGGGTGAATCTCCCTGGGCCCATAAACTGCGGCCAGAATCTTGTTCTTGCCCCACTCAACGTAAGCGGAACCATCAGCGTTTTTGAGAACACCAACCTCCATTTTTATGGGCCTGAGCTCGTACTTTTTTCTCCCGTCTATTCTCCTTCCGTTCTCATCTATGAGCTTTAATCCCTCTGGTCTACCCATCATCATTCTCCACCTTCCCCTCTTTGTTAACGTTGGGGATTTCTTCAATAATTCCCTGCTCCTTCAGCTCTGCAAGCCTTTTGAGGAGCATTTCCCTGACCCTGTCGGTGAGTCCTCCCGTGTGGCTCTCCCTGTTGACTTTTAGAATCGCGTCTATGGCGAGTTTTTCAAGCTCTTCGTTCTTCCCGCTGACCCATACCCATCCGTTCTGTCCGACAATTATACGGGTCCCTGTGAGCTCTTTTATCATGTTTATCATTGAACCGCCCTTTCCGATGAGTCTTGGGACCTTTGAGGGCGTTATCATGACGAGCTGTCCTCCCCTCAGAGGGCCTCCTCTGAAGGGCATGCCCTTGGTCGTCAGGTCTATCTGGTTTATCTCGTTGTAGGCCTTTATCCTCGCGTAGATAATGTCTCCTATGTCGAATATCTTTCTTAGATCGGTCTTCAGGAGGTCTATGCGCTCTTCCACTGCATCCTGGACCCTCAGATTGGCCTCGTAGGGCGCTCCGATGTCCACGCTCCAGTTTGAGAACCTCACGTCGGTGATCTTTCCAAGAACGTTGTCTCCGACCTCTGGGATGTACGGCCCTTCAAGGGGAATAACGCGTATGAGGTCGCCCCTGATCTCCACAAGGCCGGTAACTGTTGAGTAGATCCTGTTCCCTTCTCTAAAAGTCCCTCTGCCGTTCTTAAAGGGCCCCTGGGCAAGCAAAGTTCCAGGGACCACCAAATCCCGGGGTTTTACAAAAATCTTTCTCATATTCCCTTCCTCTCTATCAGTTTAGTTATGGCGTTGCCCTTAGTGAGGGCGTTCAACTTCTCGTAAAACTCCTCCTCCACCCCACCTGGGATTTCTATAAGGAACATCCATGAGCCGTCGCTGGCCCATTCCTCCCTCTTGATGGTGCCAAACTTTCTGACCTCTCCGTAGGCCTTTCCCACGTAGTCTCCGGGTATTTTAACTGCAATAACTTTCATCTCGAGCTTTAGGGGAAGCAGGGGTCTTATCGCCTTTATGACTTGTGGAACCTGGGCCTCAGCGTCTTTGAAGATGTCTACATGGACGCCGGCTTCCTCCATCGCTCTGAGAATCCTGTCAACGGGATGAGGATAGCCAGTTCTGGGATCCACTGCGTGTCTGTGTATTATAGTGGCTATGTAGCGCTTTTTGTCTTCAAGCATCTGCCTCCTCTGCTCCGCTGTGAGCTGCACATCTCCCTTTCGCAGGATTATCTTGGCGACCTCGTAGGGGTCGCTGGTTCCGAATATCTTTTCCATTTCATGTTCGCTGGCCTTGTCACCCTTATGGGCGTCCTTAAAAACATAGGGGGTGGCGAGGATTTCCTCAATAGGGACTTCTTTTCCTTCTTTGAAGTCCCTGGCCAAATAAGGATCCACGAGTATCTCAAAGACTTCTCCGTGAGTCTTCAACCGCGCAATCACTGCCTTATCGACGCTTATTGGCATGGTGAATCACCTCAGTAGTTCCTGTCGAGCTCTGAGTAGTCTTCCTCGCGTTCCTCGACACCCTCTTCCTCGGCTTCTTTTAGAACATCGGAGAGGTACTTCTCCACTTCCTCTACCGGCACTTTTTTCCAGCGCTTTTCTTCCCTGGTTATGTAAGCAACCTCTATCGAGTCGGCGCTCGGCTCTTCGAGGGTTTTTACGAGGGCAAGAATGGCGAGCTTTATAGCTCCCTCTCTGTCGATGTCGTCGTTGTAGTGCTCCTCGAATATCGCCATGGCCACGTTTCTTCCGCTGCCTATAGCCACAGCCTTCCACTCAAAGTAGGCACCGCTGGGGTCGGTCTCATAGAGCTCGGGCTCATCGTTGACTCCTGCCATGAGGAGTGCTGCACCGAAGGGCCTCACACCACCGTACTGGGTGTGGGCCTGTTTCAGGTCGCATATCTTCTTCACCAAAACGGTGAGCGGAACGGGCTCTCCGTAGGTGAGCCTGTAAACCTGGGCCTCCAACCTGGCCCTATCAACCAGAACTCTAGCGTCGGCTATGATGCCGCTGGGGGCAGCCGCTATGTGGTCGTCAATGAGAAAAATCTTTTCATAGCTCCTCGGCTCTATAAGCTTGCTTGTAATTCTCTTCTCAACGGCCAGCACAACGCCGTCCTTCCACTTCACTCCAACAGCCGTGGCTCCCCTCTTGACGGCCTCTCTGGCATAGTTCACCTGGAAAAGCCGTCCATCCGGGCTGAATACAGTGATAGCCCTGTCGTAACCTGCCTGTGGTGGTACAAACGCCATTTTACATCACCTCTAATCCTTTTACACGCCTACCTTTAATAATTCAGGGTTCATAATTAAGCTTTTCTATTCACCTCTCAGCGCCACCAGTAGACTCTTCCTCGCTATTCTCCTCGCCATCTCCAGGGGGATGAAGGAAAGCAGAAACAGAATTATCCCGATTGCCAGGGAGGCCTCCCTTCCAAAGGGTCTCCATATCAGCGTCAGGAATCCAAGGAGGAGGAGAGCAGTACCGAGGGAGAAGAACCGCCTGTAGGTTCTCTGCAGGACTTCAAGTGTATCTTCCACATCACTCACCGTGAAGTTTTTAGCCGGGAAGCTGTTTTAAGCTTTTGGTGTTGGGGTTGAAGTGTCCGTTCTGCAATCCAGAGCCAGAAAACCTGCTCTACGAGGACAAGCTGATTAAGATACTCTTGGACAGCTATCCGGCAAGCAGGGGGCACATGCTCGTTGTTCCAAGGAGACATGTCGAAACATGGGAAGAGCTCGAAAATAATGAAAAAGAGGCCCTGGTATGGGGTGTTGATCTTGCAATGAAAACTCTGAGAAAAACCCTGCATCCAGACGGGTTCAACGTCGGCATCAACATCGGCGAAGCTGCAGGGCAGACGGTTTGTCATGTTCACATTCACGTCATTCCGAGGTGGAAGGGGGACTGCAACAGGCCGAGGGGAGGCGTGAGAAAGGCCGTACTGGATGTTGAGGACGAAAACCTGAGCATGAGAGAGCGCTGGGAGAAAAACAGGCTCGGCAGAGAAGAAGTGGAGTCCCTAAAAGGAGCTTTTTTCAGCCTTTTGGAAGGGGATACTTAGCCTCGTTCTTTTTGAGTTTCCTTTTGATGGCCTCTTCAAGGTTTATGTCGAGCTCGTGGGCAAGTAGGACGAGGTATATAATCACGTCGGCTATCTCATCTGCAACGGCTTCCTTTTTCTCGGGGCTCTTCATGGAATTGAGGATTTCCTCATCGCTCTTCCACTGGAAGTGTTCAAATAGCTCGCCCAGCTCAATAACCGCTGAAATCGCCAGGTTCTTTGGCGTGTGATAGCTTTTCCAGTCCCTGGCGTCCCTAAATTCAACGAGCCTCTCCTCAAGCTCCCGAAGGTCCATGGTGACCACCTAATACAGGTGGGACTCAACGTTTTTAAGAAGCTCGAGGAGCCTCAGGAACCTCTCAAGCTCCTCCTGCGAGAAATGCTCTTCCGCATCGCTCTCGGGGTCAAGAGATATGAGATGCTCCCTGGCCTTTACGAGGTCTTCTAAATCTTCCTGAAGCTCCATTGCCCGTTGGGTGAACTCAAAACTTGTGTAAGGAGTTTCCAAAGACCTCTGCTGGTTGGCAACTATGGCAACCTTCAGGCTGGCTATGGCTTCGTCAAGGATTTCAATCAACTCCCGTATCTTCATGGCACTCACGGGAAAAGGTTGGAATTCAAGTATTTAAGGCCTGCGAAAAACTTTTGGGAAGTTGGGGTGAGCATACTAATGGTGGTCCTCCATGGACTTCGCGCTTTTTATGGAAAGGTACGGGTACAAGATTATTCTCGCCCTAATGGCTCTCATAATACTCGGGATCATCGGGATATTCGTGGGTGCAGTGCTCGTGACCCTGAGGTTATACGGCCTTTACGTTGGGGGAATAATACTCTTCATCACGGCGATTTACGCATTCACCGTTAGGAGGAGGCACCTGCAGGCTTACGGTGAGGCAATGGGTAAGTACTTCTACGATCCAAAGCAAGAGAAAAGGTATTAAACCGAAGATTTTTCAATGCTTGCCGGCACTTTTCTGAAGGTAGAGTTTTAACCCCCTGAACGGAGAGCCTACGGTGGTTGCCGTGGAGACAGTGAAGAACGCTCCTTCTAACGCTTCACTTGAGACGTCTGCTAAAAGAGAGAAAAAGCTCCTGATGGGAAACGAGGCGATAGCCTACGGCGCACTTGAGAGCGGTGTTGTCTTCGCTACGGGTTATCCTGGGACTCCATCAACGGAAGTTATTGAGACAATAGCGAGGCTGAAGCCGGAGGTCTTTGCCGAGTGGGCGCCGAACGAGAAGGTGGCTTTGGAGGAAGCGGCCGGCGTCGCTTATACTGGCCTTAGGGCCCTCGTTACAATGAAGTGTGTGGGATTAAACGTCGCGGCCGACCCGCTCATGAGCCTCGCCTACTCCGGCGTTGAGGGCGGTTTGGTTATTCTCGTTGCCGACGATCCCGGACCGCATACATCTCAAACGGAGCAGGACGACCGCTATTATGGCAAGATTTCGCTCCTTCCCGTTCTGGAGCCGGCTGATCCTCAAGAGGCCCACGACCTCATAAAGTACGCCTACGAGCTGAGCGAGAGGTACAAGGTCCCGATAATTTTCCGTACAACGACGAGGGTGAACCACACAACTGCCGACGTTGAGGTTGGAGAGTTCGTCGAACTTGACAGGAAGCCCGTCTTCAAGAAGGACATCGAGCGCTATGTTAGGGCGAGCATGGAGGGCAACAGAAAGAGGCACAAATGGCTCAACGAGACGCTCAGGAAAATCGAGGAGGAATTCAACGAGATGTCCTTCAACTGGGTCGAAGGGAAAGAAGACGCCAAGCTGGGAATAATCGTTGAAGGAGCGCCATACAACTACGTGAAGGAGGTTCTTCCAAAGATAAACGCCGACTTCAAGGTTCTCAAGCTCTCAACTCCCCACCCCCTCCCGAAGAAGCTCGTTGTGGAGTTCCTGAAGACCGTTGAAGAGGTTATAGTGGTCGAGGACGGAGCCCCGTTCCTTGAGGAGGAGGTCAAGATAGCGGCATATGAAGCCGGACTTAACGTTCCAATCTACGGCAAGAGGACGGGACATCTTCCGCTTGAGGGCGAGCTTACGCCTTCGCTCGTTAGAAACGCCCTGCTGAAAGTCATCGGCGAAGAAAGTGAGGAATACGTAAAGCCCGAAGAAGTCGCTTATGCAGAAAGCCTCGCTCCCAAGAGACCGCCCGTTATGTGCCCCGGCTGTCCCCACAGGGGCTCATACAGGGCAGTACTCGATGCCCTCAGAGACCTCAAGCTAGGCCGCTATAAGGTTCCGATTCACGGAGATATAGGCTGCTATGCCCTCTCTCTCCTCCCGCCGCTTGAGGCCATCTGGACTGAATACGTAATGGGTGCTAGCATAAGCCTTGCCAACGGTCAGAGCGTCGTCATGGACAAGAAAATCATAGCCACCATCGGCGACTCAACCTTCTTCCACAACGGAATCCAGCCGCTTATAGATGCGGTCTACAAGAATCTGAACGTCCTCGTGATGATACTCGACAACAGAACCACTGCCATGACCGGCCACCAGCCGCACCCCGGTACGGGAGGAAGCGAGACCGGAAGGAAGTTCAACGAGATCGACATAGAGGCCCTCGTCAAGGCCTTGGGAGTCAAGTACGTCAAGACCGTAGACCCATACGACCTCAAGGCGACGAGGGAAGCTATCAAAGAAGCGATGCAGGTCGAGGGGCCTGCAGTCATAATAGCGAAGCGCGAGTGCGTCATTCCAGTGATAAGGCGCGTTGAAATCGGTGAACTACCGGTGGTCATCGAGGACAAATGTACTGGATGTAAGGCCTGCATACTCCTGACCGGCTGTCCGGCGCTCGTCTACGACCCGGAGACAAGAAAAGTTAAGATAGACGAGCTCCTCTGTACTGGCTGCAGCGTCTGCAACCAGACGTGCCCGTTCGATGCTATAAAGTTCCCCAGCGAGCTGGAGAAGGGGGCTTAGCCCCTCACAATTTTTAAGAAAGGAACGTTGTCAAAGTCGCTGTCAAAGGTTGCTATTTTTGTTATCCCATGCTTAATGCACGTTGCAACTATTACTGAATCGTTTGGAAGAAGTCCGTACTCCATGGAGATGTCTTTCAAAACATCAAAATCGTCCTCCTCTTCCACAACCGTGGTTCCAGAAAGCTGAATAAGCTCCATAACAGCTGAATATGCCTTTCCAAGCAGATATTGCCCTTCTTTTAGCTTTGCGAACTTCTTTGCTTCATAGACGCTTGTTATCCCTTTATCGCGGGCCAGCCTCCTAAAGACCACATAAACGGCTTCATTTATCGCAGTTTTGGACGTTACCTTCTCCGGCAGTTCAAGAATATTTTCAGCTTTTTCGCTCATAGGCGTTTCGAAAGGTAGGAGTAAATGACATTGGTGTCAATATAAATCACCGAACTCAGCCTCCAGTTCGTAGGCTTTGAGTTCTTCAATCTTTGCATTCCCTAGGGAACCTCTCAATTTCTTGAAATTCCCTGACGACTTTTTTACTTTCATTTTGCTCAATAACTTGAGCCTAATTATCTCAAGCTCAAGGAGTCTCTTAACATCCTCAGGATCCATGCTCTCGGGAACGTCCACTTGAATAGTTACAACGGGCATGTTCCCACCACACTTATTTTCCTGAGGGTATCCTTTAAGGGTTACGTTACTCCTTCCACACCTCGAGCACCATGTAGCGCCTCACGAGCGGATTGGGGTAGAGCTCCCAGCCTATTCCATCAGTATTCGCCTCGATTTCCCCGAATAGGCCGCCCTCTCTCGGATCGAGGCTCTCGCCGTATATCCTTTCAGGTCTTATTTCAACTCTCATGTACCTCGGCAATCCAACCATGACCTTTCCGTTCTTCTTTGCATACTCAATCGCCCATTTGGCAGTGTATATTCCGGAGTATATCTCAGCTATCCTGACGGGAACGCTCCACTTGCCGATAGCTATCATTTCAATGCCGGTCTCTTCCCAAAGCCTCTTTGCCAGGGGCTGGAGGTCTTTGGAGAGATCCTTCCAGACCTCCTTACCTCTGTCAGTTATGCCCAGAGCCTCTACCGTTGTTTCGTCGAGCTTCCTGACCTCTATCCCGCCTATTGTGGAATCAAGGTGCACGACGTCGGGCTTAACCTCCCTCGCGAGCTTGGCGGCAAGATAAGCCTCGTCCCTGATGGCCTGCCTGCCGCTCATGTCGTAGTTGAAGGGGTCAGCGTACTTGACCCTGCTCAGCGAAGCCGTCCTGTAGGGCTTTTCAACGAGCACAGCTACAGTAGCTATGAGTCCAAGGGGCTCGTAGTCCTCGGTTAGAAGTGCGCCTCCGGTGTCCGATGCTACAACCCTCATGTGAACCACCGTTAATAACCAATTACCTAATACTCATCGCCCTGAGGATTACAGTGGGTGATGCCGATGGTTAGCTCCGAGAAAGCTGTTTATGAAGCTTTGGGTCTTTACGTGGACAGTCTGGCAACTTCGGTTTACGTTGGGACGACGAGGGGGAGCGTTTTAGTGTATGCTCAGGGCTCTACGAAACCAATAATAGAGCGTTTTTCTGCTCTGAACATTTTTTATGGAGGGGAATGCATAGAGATCGCCGGGTTCGGAGATAACTGCTCTTTCTTCCTTAGGAGTGCTCCAGAGAGCGTTGATATCGATGAGTTCAGCGGAAAGGTGGAGATGAAGTTCATGTTTGATAGCGGGGATGAGGTGGTTGTAGAACTACAGGGGGCCGGAGGATTTTCGAGATCCCTCAAATGGGCAGTGGATGCGCTTGAACCTGGTAAAAAGGGTAAGGAAAAGCTCCTTTTACACGGGGTCAGGTACTGAATCTCCTCACCCTTCGGAACTCGGCAAATTCATCATGCCCCTTAGCCTTTCGAGGCTTTCCCTTAAAGACCTTGCCTCCCTTTCACTTCCATGGGCTGTGGAGTGCACCTCCAGGAGCTCAGCAATTTCTGGATAGCTCCCGAGGAACCCCCTCAACTTCGCGGGTTCTACGAGCATCCCGGTGTCCCTGTATGCCAGGAAGGCGGCAAGCGTTCTCAGCGCCTCAAAGTATTTGGAATGGGCATCGCTGTACTGTCCTCTCTTCATGAGCTCGTCTCCACTCTCCAGAAACTCTTCGAACTTCAGGATGAGAGCCTCCATCCTCTCACCGGGAGGTTTTTATATCTCCTACGTAATAAACCCTGCGGATGGATATGCGGGCTTCGACGGTGGTCTTGGCGGCCCTTGTCGTGGTGGTGTTGTATCTGTCATGGAGGGTGGTTAGTCCTTTCCTTGAGCCGATATTCTTCGCCCTCGTCCTGGCTTACGCCGCATATCCCCTCCACGAGAGGCTCAGTAGGAGGATTGGGGCTAATTATTCTGCCCTAGCTCTCAGCATTGGCTTTTTTGGCCTGGGGGTTTTCGTTGCGTTTGAGCTCGCCATGATTTTTGTAAACCTCCTGAACTCTATCTACTCAAGTGTTGTGAGCTCTTTTAACTGGCTTCTGGGACTTCCACTTCCCTCTGAGGTCTTGGGGTTTCTTGAGGGCTTCAGGGACCAGCTTATTCCCAGCCTCTCTCAATACATATCCAGTCAGGCTTTCTCCCTCCCCCGCTACCTCCTCCAGCTCCTGGTGTTCTTCTTCGCCTTCTACTATACTCTGGCATACTGGGAGGGGATTTCACGGGAGATAAGGGCCCTGATGCCAAGGAAGCACAGGGAACTTGGCGAGGAGATAATGGAAAGGGTCAACAAAACACTCTCTGCCTTGGTTAGAGCATGGCTGTTGCTGAACGTGGCCAAGGGAATCCTGATGGCCCTGGGGTTCGTGGCCTTCGGGGTCTCTGACATCTACACTGCAATAGTGGCGGGTTTCTTGACTTTCCTTTTCTCTTTTGTCCCCCTCTTCGAGGGATGGATGATATGGGCTGCCGGGGCGCTATATCTGGCCCTAAACGGCTCCTATTTCCGGGCAATTGGAATCGCCGTATACGGCTTCGTTCTTGTTTCGCCCCTTCCCGATTACACCGTAAGGCCTATGTTAGTCGCCAGGGACACCGACCTCGATGAGACCCTCGTTTTCATAGGAATGATTGGGGGTTCACTGGCTATGGGGCTAAAAGGCCTCATAGTTGGCCCGATAGTGCTGAACCTTCTCCTTGTGCTCCTTAAAGAGTGGAAAAGGGTTATAGAGACTCGAGTATCTTGATGCCGGCTTTCTTCATGTCTTCGATGGCCTTCTCCTCGTCCTCTGGTTTTATTCCCTTAACGGCGTCCCTGAGTAGGTAAACATCAAAACCGTGCTTCACTGCATCGAGGGCTGTAGCTTTCACGCAGTACTCGGTTGCGACTCCACAGACGTAGACTCTCTTAACGCCATTCTCCTTGAGGATTTTTGCGAGTTCTGTACCCTCAAAGCCGGAGTAGGCTTCCTTATCTGGTTCCGTTGCTTTCGAGATTATTAGGGCGTCCTCAGGTAGTTCAACCACGAACTCAGCGCCCTCAGTCCCTTGAACGCAGTGGGGAGGCCAAGGCCCTCCCTGATCCTTAAAGCTAACGTGGTTTGGAGGATGCCAGTCGCGGGTGGCCACTATGAGAGCACCCTTCTCCTTGAACTTCCTGATGTACTCGTTGCAGCGGTGTATTATTTTGTCGCCCTCGGGGACCGGGAGGGCTCCACCGGGCATGAAATCCCTCTGCATGTCGACTACTATCAGCGCCTCCTCGGCCATGATATCACCCCCTTAGAATTTTGGCAGTGCCTCTTAAAATGGTTGTCTCTCACAGTTCGATCTTTTCCCTGAAACCCGACATGTCGACTCCCTTTTCCATGCCGAGGAGGTATGCGAGGAGCCTTGGGTCAAGATCGCCGTAACGCTCCTTGAGTTTTGATATCTCAGCGAGCACTTCCTCCCTCTCCCAGCCGAGAGAGCGGGCTATGTGAGCTATGATCTCTTCAAAAACGTCTTCAGGCGTCTTTTTAGACTCCACATCTCCGGTTACGAAGAGCTTTCCCTCTTCTTCTACAAGGAGGCCTTCTTTTATCCACTCCTCGATCCTGGCCTTTGCCTCGGCCGGAGAGAAGAGCCTGAGCCTGAAGCTTAGAATGCCAACTAGCTCGGCCCTTGTAAACTCGGTAGAGCCCTTAACCTCAATAGCCTCCCTTAGGGGATGGGGCACCATCAAACTTTTTACGGCGGGTTTCTTAATAAATCTGGTGGTTGGGATGGAGGTAAGGACACACAAGCTCGCCTCGGAGAGGCTTCTCGGGAAGCCCGTTAAAGTCGGACCGCCGGAGGCTGAAGTCGTTCTGGAAACTACTGAGGATATGGCAGTCGATGAATACGGGCTCGTTCACGGCGGCTTTACCTTTGGGCTCGCTGACTACGCGGCGATGCTCGCTGTAAACGAGCCCACCGTCGTCCTCGGGAAGGCAGAAGTTAGGTTCCTCAAGCCCGTGAAGGTGGGAGAGAAGCTTATGGCGAGGGCAAGAATTTTAGAGAACTTAGGAGGGGGTGTGGGGGACGGAACGTCCCCCCAAAGGAAGAAGGTAGTGAGAGGGGAGGTCTTTAACGAAAAGGGCGAGAAGGTTTTCGAGGGGATATTCCACTGCTACGTCCTCGAGAAGCACGTTCTGGAGAAGGATTAGACAGAAGACAAGATCAGTGCCCCAAACAAAGCCGCCTGGAGAACGCAGAGGGCAGCGAGAGCCTGGGCCATGGTTTTGAACCTTTCACTTTTGTGAAGCTCTTCTTTTCTCGCCAGTGAAATTGCAAGGATGCTGAGGGTCAGGAAGGATAGAAAACCAACGATATCCGCCCGTAGCAACATGAGGAGCGAGATGCCAACGCTTATGAGGCCGAGGGGGGTTAAGAGGGGTCTAAGGGCTTTCAAGTACTTGATTTCTCCGGGATATAGCAGGCCAGCGAGCAGGAAAAACGAGAGCGGTACGGGAAGGTAGAGAAGGAAAATAACGAGCAACAGGCCAAAGCCTACGTACCTCCCTTCGTTCTCGGCGGAAAGTGGAGGTAGTGAGTACCTGGCATAAAGGATTATCATCAGCTCCGTTAGGAGTATCAACACTCCCGTGATTGCAGAAAGTATAGAGAGTCCTCTTAATGTTTTGTCTTCCATGGGTAGTAATCGGGAGGGAAAACTTTTATACTTTTCTATCGGAAGTCGATATCGGTGCTCGATATGATACGCCGGGTTCTCCTCGGGTTTATGGGGCTCCATGTTCTCCACCACGCGAGCAAGGGAGAAATAACCGGAGCTTTCATGATGGAAGAGCTGAAGAGACACGGATACAACGTAAGCCCTGGCACAATTTACCCCCTCCTTCGCAGAATGGAGGAGATGGGCCTTTTGGAGAGCAGATGGGATGTCAGAAAGGGGAAGCGCGTTCGCCTTTACAGGGCAACATCAAAGGGTGAGGAGCTCCTTGAGCGGGCAAAGGAGAAGGTTAGGGAGCTTTGCAGCGAGGTCCTGGGGGAGTGAGGTATGAGGAGCAGAGACACCGGTGAAAAAGAAGGAAAGGTCTTTGGGATAAGCTGGAACGTCTTCCTGCTCGGAATAGTCAGCTTTCTGAACGACATGAGCAGCGAGATGATAAGCCCGATAGTGCCGAGCTATCTAACAGACGTTCTCGGGGAGGGCAAGCTCATCAGCGGTTCGATTATGGGCGCGATAGAGAGCATGAGTTCCCTCTTCAAGGTGGCGTTCGGCTACGTAAGCGACCGCTTTAGGAAAAGGAAGGCTTTCGTATTCATCGGCTACGCACTCTCAACCCTCGCCAAGGGAGCCTTGGCTTTCACCCGCTCTTGGTGGGACTTTCTGACGCTGAGGGCACTTGACAGGATAGGTAAGGGGATAAGAACGGCACCGAGGGACGCTCTGATAGCAGAATCCAGTGAAACGGGAAAATCCGGCAAATCTTTCGGCTTCCACAGGATGATGGACACGCTTGGAGCGGTAGCGGGCCCGCTCGTCGCCATCGGTCTCCTCAAGCTCCTCGAAGGCCTGCCAGTTGAAAAGGCATACCGCTACGTCTTCCTGCTGTCTGCGGTTCCGGGGCTAATCTCTCTATTTGTTATCCTGTTCTTCGTTAAGGACAGAGGTGCCGAGGTCAAAAAGAAGATAACGGGAATATCAACGCTCAGGGACAGAAACCTGCAGCTCTTTCTCGCTGTCGTTGCAGTTGGGGCGCTGGGAAGGTACAGCTACGCATTCACACTCTGGAAGGCGAAGGAGCTCGGCTACACGGTCGTTCAGGGAATGGCATTCTATGCCCTCTTCAACACAATCTACGCGCTCTCGGCATATCCCATAGGCCTCTACTCGGACAGGTTTGGGAAGAAGAAAATGATAACAGTGGGCTTCGGTGTTGCGGCTTTAGCTTCTTTGAGCTTTGCCTATGCGAGCAACTTTGCCTCCCTCCTTGCGGCCTTTGTACTCTACGGCCTCTACATAGCGATTGAGGACACGGTTCCAAGGGCCTACATGGCTGACCTTGCAAAGGACTACGAGAAGGGCACTATAATAGGAGCTTACCACACCGTCTTTGGAGTCTTTGTGTTCCCCGCCTCCGTTATAGCCGGCTATCTGTGGAAGAGCCACTCTTTAACCTACAGTTTTGCCTTTGCCGCTGCAATGAACCTCGTGGCGCTCTTCCTCATGATCTTCATCCGCGACCGATGATGTCATAATGACAAAAATTCCTCCTCTTTTTCCTCATTTATTGTCAGAAAGACTAAAAAGAAGGGGGAGTATATGGAACAGGTGAGTGGATGAGGATTCTGGTTCTCGGTACTGGGGGGACTATAGCGAGTGCAAAGACGGAAATGGGGTACAAGGCCTCCCTCAGCGTGGATGAGGTAATTGAGTTGGCCGGAATAGAGAGGGAAGATGGTGTCAAAATCGAGACTCGCGACATTTTAAACATCGACAGCACACTGATTCAGCCCGAGGACTGGGTAAAAATAGGAGAAGCTGTTTTTGATGCGTTTGGAGATTACGATGGAATAGTGATAACCCATGGCACAGACACCCTCGCCTACACATCTTCCG
The DNA here is from genome assembly GCA_030156945.1 of Thermococcaceae archaeon. GTDB lineage: Archaea > Methanobacteriota_B > Thermococci > Thermococcales > Thermococcaceae > Thermococcus. Next base: position 11,544 of record JASGLT010000017.1, on the reverse strand, counting down.
CCCTTAGCTTCATGATAAGGAACCCTCCGGTGCCGGTCGTACTGACGGGGTCAATGCTCCCGATAACTGAACCCAACAGCGACGCTCCCAGAAACCTGCATACGGCCATAAACTTTGCCAAAGAAGGACTTCCCGGGATTTACGTTGCATTCATGGACAAAATAATGCTCGGGACCAGGGCTTCAAAGGTTCACTCCCTCGGGCTTAACGCGTTCCAGAGTATCAATTATCCTGACATAGCCTACGTCAAAGGAAATAAAGTCATAATCAGACATAAGCCGGAGGTTGGTAGGGGAGAGCCGGTTTTTGACCCGGAGCTCGACCCAAACGTGGTTCACATAAGACTGACCCCCGGACTTTCCCCGGACGTGTTCAGGGCACTAATTAGGGCGGCTCATGGTGTAGTTTTGGAGGGCTATGGCGCTGGGGGCATCCCATACAGGGGTAGGGACCTTTTAGCGGTCGTTGCGGAATGGGCAGGGAAGAAACCAATTCTCATGACCACCCAGGCGGTTTACGGGGGCGTGGATCTGAGGAGGTACGAGGTCGGCAGGAGGGCGCTGAAGGCGGGGGTTATACCGGCTGGGGACATGACAAAGGAAGCAGCCCTCACTAAACTGATGTGGGCACTCGGCCACACGAAAAGCGTTGAGGAAATAAGAAACATCATAAAGAAAAATCTGGCAGGGGAGATAAGGGAGGATTAAGAGAGCTTCTTGAGCTCTTCGTCCCCCACAATGAGGGGTCTCTTTGATTCGATAACATAGCTGAGCTCCCAGGTAACCTCTCCTCGGTTCATGAGCTCTGCATAGCGTCTGGCTTTCTCTTCGGCCTCTTCCAGGCTCTCAGCCTCGATTATCCTCCTCACGTACCACTTCATGTCGCCATAGCGAAGCTTGAACTCGGCCATGAACATGGGCACCACCGGGGTTTCTTACTCGCCCCTCTTTAAAAATTTTGAGAAGCGGCTGCTTTGCGGAATCAGCTTCTCTAAAAGCTTTCCCGAAGGTCAAAACTCGGCGGCCAGGTAGACACCATCCCTTTCAAAGGCCTCAAAGACCTTTCCGCCCTCCTTGGTCTTCAGCTCAACGAGCACCCTCTTTGGGGGCTTTTCCACCTCAAGCTCGACTTTTCTCGTGCTGAGAACCTGTATGAAGGCGTCACCAATCCTCTCAAATTCAACTACTAAAGTTCCGTCCTCCCATCGGTGGCCGCGGTAGGAGACGCCTCCCATCCTGAAAGTTACCTCAAGAACTATCTTCATCAACATTCCTCCGCTGCTTTCTTCAGACCATTTCATCTCGGGGGGTTAAAAAGGTTGGTGAAAGCTCAAACCCTCTTAAGCTTCACGACTTCCTTGGCGAACTCCTCGAGGACTTCTTTCCTCATGCCCTCGAAGAACTTTATCGAGCCAGCGTAGCTGTGCCCACCGCCCTCGATTCCGGCTGACGGAAGCTTCTCCTGGAGCTTTGGAATTATCGCGTTGAGGTCGAAGCCGTAGGCAGCCATGCCGTCGCTCGCTCTAACCACCGCGAAGTCCGGTCCGTAGGCTAAGGTCAGTATCGGCGAGTCCTCGCCGTACTTCTCCTTGAAGTGGTCGTGGATTAAGCCGGAGAGCTTGCCTGGAGACGGATAGCTGAACTTCGGCGCGAACAGCTCCACATCTATAGTGTTGAACCTTATCCCGTTCGGCAGGACGACACTCTTGACGTGCGGCAGGGAAGCTTTCAGCGCTTTCTCCTGCTTCTCCTTGACCTCCGGGTAAATCGCGTTGATGAGCTCGCGGTGCCTCTGTAGGTTGCGGGTCAGGAGGAGTATCTCATCAATGATTCCGTGCCCGTCCATGAACTTCCAGAAGTAGGCCTCGTGGTCGATGACCTCGGCTATCTTCTTCAGGTCTTCCTCGTCGAGACCTTTCGCCTTCTTCGCTATCTCGAGATACTGGTAGAACTCCGGAGCCTTGCTCCTGTCGCCGGTTCCCGCTATGGCCGGAAGGTGCTTTATCCTGTCCTCGACCTCGGGGTTGATGAAGCGCGCAACTTCGGTAGCGAGCATTCCTGCTGTAAGCTCGTAGTAGCCGCGCTTGACGTGGTGCGGGTTGACGTGGACGTCAATGTAGTCGTCCACCTTCGCCTTATCCTCGCTCACCCACTCGCGTGGGTCGTGGTGGTCTATCACCACTATCGGGACGCCGTAGGCGCGAATGCGCTTGTAGGCCGGAATGTCCTCACTCGTTCCGCCGTTGTCAACTATTACGAGGAGCGGAAGCGGGTCGCCAAACTTCTCGTGGTCCTCGACCATGAATATGATGTCCTTGAGCACATCCTCCAGCTCGTAGAACGGAGCTCTGCTTGGCCTCCTCTTGAAGAGCTTCCACCTTGCCTGGGAGTCGGGCGAGACTTTCTCGATGAGCGGGACTATAGCGTATTCCAGCGCAAGACCGGATGTATAGCCGTCGGCATCGGCGTGGTGCCTCAGGAGTATCGGCCTTCCCTCCAGGATTGCCCTCCTTATCATGAAGGCGGCCTTCATTATCTTCGGCTTGAGCTTCTCAAGAACCTCGCTCTCCACCAAGAAGCCAACGTCTTCCGGCTGTGCCCTCCTGTCGAGCTCGGCCTCTATCTGTTGCTTCACCCTCGCTGCATCCGGCCCCCAGAGCCTTGTCATGTCGCTGACTTCGATCTGTATCTCGCCCGAGTGGAAGGCCACCTTGCCGATGATTTCGACGATATCTCCGACGTTGATGTTTGGATAAGCCCTGACTCCGGGCGCCTCGAAGGCGGCCGCCCATGTAATTCCTGTTCCGTCCGTTATGGTGAAGACAGTCGGTCCGCCGGTCACCTGAACTTGGGTAACCCTTCCCTGTATCCTGACGGTCTTTCCGGCCATTTCCTTGCTCAGCTCGGCTATTGGAGTGACCGGAAGCTCCTTCCTGACAATGACCGTCTTGTAGTTCCTGAGGGCCGATTCGATAAGGTCAACTTCCCTCTTGTCCGGCCTCACGTCGAGAACCTGCACGACTATCTCGTCGCCGGGCTTGTACTCCCTCCCGCCGAGGAGGTCTTTCCTCTTGATCAGGCCGGTGACGTGGGGGTTGAGCTTGACGAAGACTCCGAAGCGCTCCACCCTGTCAATCGTTCCCTTGTACAGGCTGCCAACCTCGACGTCCTCATAGTCACAGGTCTTATCGAGGATGTAAACGACCTTGTACTTTCTAAGGCAGTCCGGGCAGACCCACGTCGTCTCCATACCCGGTTCCCATGGTTCTTTTATCTTTCCGCAGATGTCACAGGCGAGAATCTTCCCGGTTCCCCCACAGGTCGGACAGGTGTCGTAAACTGGGACAGTACCCTTCCCGTGGCACTCGGGACAGGGTATCTCGTCAACCTCGTCCTCCACGCCGAGGTGATCCAGGTTCCTGTAACCCTTGAGCTTGTCTCCAATCTTAAAGTCAGCCGGAACGTATCCCCAGCCCTCGCAAACGGGGCACTCCTTCTCGCCAGCTTTTACCTTGCCCGTTCCATGACACTCGGGACAATCTTTGACGACCATACTGCTCACCTCAGAATTTTTCTCCCGACTAGGCACCGTAGAGTAGGGGAGTCTTATAATCCTTACCTTTATAACTTGAGGAGCAGAATCAAGTACCGCGATGATGAGTGAATCCAATGCTGAAAAGATGATGACCCCCGAACCTGAGCGGGACTCAGAGAGGTTTAAGATGATAGACGGAAGACTTGAAGAGATCGAAAAGCAGGTTAGGGCTATAGCCAGGGCGGAGGAGCGCAGAAGCGAACCGGACTCCCTGGGACTGGACGACATAGTTCAGGAGCTTGTTGGGGCTGTAACCTTCGCCCTCCCCTTCCTCTTCACGTCTGAACTCTGGGACGTGGCCAAAGAAATTTCGCTCTGGAGAGCTTTTGCAATTTTTCTGCTCACGATGGGGATAGCTTATGGTCTTATAGCGAAGTCCAGAATTGGGAACATAAGGGCTGAGGAAGTGTTCCATGTGCCAAAAAGGCTGATAACCGTATCCATTATTTCCTACACGGTCTCTGCGGGCATGATATACCTCTACGGCATAAACAGGCTGGCTGAGTTCACGCTTCCTCAGTACCTCAGCGCGACGGTAATAACGAGCACCTTCGCGATAGTTGGCGCAATAGCTGTTGACATGGTGAAGTGAATGAGGGTAGTTACTGGGAAGAAGTGGGAAAGGTATGCGGAAGATGCTCTTCTATTTCCCGAATACGGGAAGAACAGGGAGGAACTGGAGAAGCTCGTGGGTTCACTCAGGGGAGACGAGACTATCGTAACGGCGAGCCTTGAGCTCCTTGACCTCATTGCCCGGAGGTTCAAAAAGGGGGAGGAGAACGTTCTTATCTATTCGGATACCGGCAAGTCCCTCACACTCAAGGAAGTCCACGAGCTCAGGAAATACCTGGACTTTGACGTCAGGGGTGGTTTCTCGGGGGAGCCCGCTAGAACCTCTGTGCTTTTTGTGGAGGGCAAGACGGACGCCAAGTTCTTCAAAGCCGTCTTCAAGAAGCTCTTTGAGTTCAGGGAGAGCAGGGAAGTCCCTTACAACCTGACCTTCATCGAGCGCGTCTTTGAGAGAGACAACTTCGACATCCTCAAGAGGTCGTCTGACGGAACCTACGTGGCCGTAATCCCGAGTGAGGGCAACTCCGGCGTTGTGAGGAACCTTGGAAACTTCCTGAGGGCGATGGATGTTTTTGCCTTTGCCGTGGACAGAATAGGGGTTGCCGTCGATATAGACGAGAACAGAGAGGCGGCTTTGGATTCAATACTGGGCAGGCTCTCGGACTTTGAATATAGGGAATCTGGGGAGGGCTACCTGGTCGGTGGCACTGAGGTAATCCCCCTGATAATAGGCCTGCCTTATCAGGACGAGCTAATAGACTGGAGGAAGCCCACCGTTGAAGACCTGATGCTGCACCTCATAGCGAGGGAGGGGCTGATGGAGAGGATAAGGCCCGGACTGAAGGCCCTGAGCGAAAGCCTCGGCAGGCTTTTAAAGCCCAAGGAGGTCATGTACATAGCGCTATCTGCCTACGGGCACTGGGGCAATCTGGAGGGCTTTTATGAGCTCTTCGTCATGCGCTCCCGCTTCAGGAACCTGAAGGCCGTCCTCAGGGAAGCTGGGCTGATGGATGGGCTGGTCAGGCTGGCAATGTGGGAGCGTTGAGTTTTTATTCTGGGGTTCAACTTATTCTCCGGTGGTAAAGATGAAGCTGGTGTCATTCGATGTCTGGAACACCCTTCTCGACATAAACGTCATGCTCGACGTCATGGCCGGGGAACTCTCAAAGCTGATGGGGACATGCATAGTGGACGTTGTGGAGGGCATGATGCTGACGCGCGAGAGGATAAAGGGGATGCGCGCCAGGGGGGAGGGCGATCCCTCAAGGCCCCTTGAAGAGAGCCAGGAGCTTCTGGCAGAACTGCTCGGAATAGACGTTGAGCTCGTCAAGAGGGCCGCGGCGAGGGCTGTAATTAACGTGGGCGATGAAATAGTTCTCCCGGGCGCCAAAGAGGCCCTTGAGGGGGTAAAAAGAAGGGGGCTCAAAGTTACCGTCACGGGCAACGTGATGTTCTGGCCGGGCTCCTACACGAGACTTCTTCTTGAGCGCTTCGGGCTTATGAACTTCGTGGACAAAACTTTCTTCGCGGACGAGGTTGGAACCTTCAAGCCACTGCCCGAGATGTTTATGAAGCCCCTTCAGACCTTTGGGGTAAAGCCCGAGGAAGCGCTCCATGTTGGAGACACTTACGCTGAGGACTTTGAAGGGGCCATAAGGGTTGGAATGTGGGGCGTCTGGATAAACCCGGAGGCGGAGGGCGTAAGGAAAATCCATGAAAGGGGATTTGAAGTTCCGGGCGTTGAGCACGTGCTCGAGGTCCTGGAGGCGCTGGATTAGCTGTTTTGCTCTCCATTTTTTACCTTCCTGGCTTCGTTAGGTAGGCTTCTAACCTCGCTTTTTTGAGCCCCGCCCCGAAAATGCGCCTCAGCTCTCCCAAAAGCTCCCAATTTACAGCCTCTCTGATTAAAACAGCGGTCATTATCGCCGCCAGCGGAACGAGTGGTGTTGCGTAGAAAGAGTACTGGTTTTTCCCTCCGAGGAGATAGTGCACCACGTAGAACATTACTCCAGCCCAGAACGAAGCATAAACGATCCCAAGATTCCCTCCTGACCTTCTCCTCCTAAGAACCGGGAAAAATACAGTACTCACAAGTGCTCCCTGGAATAGGCGCTCGCTTATTTCTGCACTCAAATCGGGCCCGTAGTGGAGTGGAAAATCCTTGGCAGAATAGAACCATGTCCACACTGGAGATATTGCCGGGTGGTTCTCCTTGGTGCTCAAGTGCCATCCAAAACTGGAGACTAGCTGTTTTATGGTCTCCTCTGGACCGATAGCCACCATCAGGGGAACGTGAGCGACTATGAAAGCCGCCAGGGCAAGGCCAATCATCGGCAGCAACTCCCTGTAATTCCTCCTCTTAAGCAGTATGAGGGTGAAAACCAGGGGCAGAAATGCCAGGTTCATCTTCGTTGCCACTCCGAGCCCCAAAAAGATCCCCGCGAGCCCGTAGCGGTTCTCCAAAAACATGACCATTGCGAGCACAGCAAAGAAAGCGACGTGTATGTCCAGCATAGCCGTAACCGACATCGATAGCAGGAGTTTGTCAAAGGCAGCTATGGTCGCGGCTATTGCGGGGGTTAGGTGATCCTCAGTAAGAGCGTAGGCAACGTACGCGACGATAAAAACAAGCAGAATTCTCTCCAAGAACCCGGGAAGCCTCCAGAAGAATGGGGAATCCTCAACTAGCATGGAAAGCCCAATGAGACCCTTCCCGAAAAATGAGTGCTCCGTGTTTAGGTACGACACTATGTTTTTCTTGTCAGGGTATTTGTATCCAGTAATGGTGATTATACCCTCATCGAGATTCAAAAGGGATTCCAGGCAGTCCTCTCTCACCTCATAATAGAATCCGTTGATGTTCTGATATTCAACCTGAGTTCTCGCCGGCGGCCTGACGTGGCCGGGGTTTTGATTCTGGCAGGAGGAGAAGCTGCTCCATATCTTGACCTTCAGGCTCAGGTTGTTCCTGTCGACGTTCTCTGGGAGGATCAGGTTAACACCGTAGTAGCCATCCTCTTCGTATTTTGGGGCGAATCCGAGTTTGTGGAGTATATTTCTAGCAGCGGACACGTACCAGACCTCATCGCCTATGTAGTCGTTGAGCTCAAGAAATTCAGTGTAACTATACGTGCTTATCAGTGATATAAGAACAACGTAGGCTAAGAGTGCAACTTTTCTGTCCATAATCCCGCCTCCTGTTGAGATCAAGAAAAAAGGAGAAGGGATTAAAGGATTTCGACCCCAAGGAGCTCGGGGTACACGTAGGCTCCCTGCTTGCTGGCAACGAAGCCGATCTCGACAGTGGTTCCTGGGTTTATGACGGTGTTGTTTCCAGTCGGGACTATAGTTACAACGTTCCCGCTGGCTGTGTACGTGCCACCCCAGATGCTCGAGATGAGGCTCGTCATTCTGAGCTTTATCTGCCAGCTTGAAACGGGGGCGTTGCCGTTGTTGGTGACGTATATCTTGACCACGAATCCTGAGTCCCACTCGCTGTCGATCTTAATAGTGACGTTCAGGTCCGAGGCCGAGGTCTTCGGCGCAGCCCACGTGGCGAGCACCTTGTCACCAGAGAGCAGAACTGCCTCCTCCACCAATGGGGCATTTCCTGAGGTCACGAAACCGACTGTAGCCGATGCCGTTGGGGAACTCGGCTGGACCACTACGTAGTCTCCCTGCGTTCCCACGATGCTGGCACTCCATATGTCTGAGATCTTGCCGTCCTTGATCTTAATTAGGAGTTTCCAGGTGCTTGAGGTGTCCAGGTTGACTGAGACCTCGTACTGTGCACCGGTACCCCATGAGTTCACGAGCTTTACGTCTAGGGTACCCGCTGTAGCTTCTTTCGAGGGAGTCTGTCCGCCTTCAGATGGAGCAGATCCTTCAGCCGGTGGCTGTGAGAGCAGTGGTTCTCCAGGCCTGTACTCGAGCGAGACGTTGTAGAACCACCACTCTAGGTGTGCGCTCGTGGTTGAGGGCGTTCCATATTCGGTTCCAACCTCAACGTCTTCCAGGTACAGCTCGGGGTAGTTGGCTAGGCTCGTTACGTTCGCGGCGGCGCTTATGAAAGCTCCGTACGGTATGGTAACGGTTCCCTCCTTTATTGGGGTCTTTATTCTGAAGGCTACGTACTCCCAGCCGATGTTCGCCTTCCAGACCTCGAAGGTAGCGTTCACTGGAGTGCCGTTCACCACTATCGGGACAACGATTTCCTTGACCTTCGAGCCGGCCGGCTGGAGTCCGTCGTAGTACAGCCATATCATGAGCTCCTGCTCGTCGCTGTTTATTCCACTGTTCCTCCAGGGCTCCCTTGTGAGCCATGACTCGATTGCAAGGTTTATTGGAAGTCCGTTCTTCGGCAGCAGCTTGTAGCTCACGGTCAGGTAGAAGTTGCTCAGGTTCGAGACTTTTCCAGGCAGTGGAACTTCTCCATCGGTGGCTGAGTTGTTGTTCCAGGGCTTGTTGCCGTAGAATATCTCGGGATATCCGTGCACCCAGGCACCGCCGTTTTTGAGGGTTATACTATCCAGGGCCTGGACGTAGTGGAGAACCCCGCTGCTCAAGTTGTAGGTCATCTCGGCGTAGCCTTCAGCGCTCAGTATGTTCCACGGGTTTATTTCTATGTAGAACTCTGGGTTTCCGTCTCCATCCCTGTCAATTGGGGCCTCGGGCCACTGCCCATCGTCCGGGTACCTGAGCTTAATTACGTCCTGAGCAGGTGCGGTGGTTGTCGGCGGTGAGGTGGTTGTAGTGGTGGTTGAAGTCTGAGTCGTGGTAGTGGTAGTGGGCGTTGGGGTTGTGGTTGAAGTAGTCGTCTGCGATGTTGTTGTGGAAGCGGGAGGCTGGACCTCTCCGACGAGAACGCTCATGGCCTCCTCAGTGGCCATTGTTCCTGGGGCCAGGATGAACCTGTACTTGTCAAGGGTCCACCTTACGTCCACTGTGCACGGGAATGAGGTGCACCCGTTGGTGTATATCTCGGTACCGAATTCCAGGGACATCAGGTAGTGGTTCGTGAGGCTGCCACCGCCGAGGTAGTTGTCAACTATTTCTATGAATTTGGTGTAGTCGAACACAACCTCTGAGCCGTTGTAGTTCTTAGTTGGCTTGAAGGTGAAGAACCTCCATCCGGCATCCGCTATGACGTCGTAGAGCTCAAAAGTCTGGTTTACAAGCCTTCCATCGACGATTATCGGAACATCAACGGTGAGAACTGGCCCCTTGTCGTAGCCCGCAGGATAGCCGCCCTCGATGTAGAGCTGTACCATTATCTCGTAGTCCCCCTGGCCTGGTGCCCTCATGTTGTTGGCATCCTTGAAGAGCCAGGCCTCAAAGGCGAAGTTGTTTCCTGGGAAGCTCTTTTCGAGCGTGTACTTTGTGTCAACGAGTATCCTCGGAAGCTGGGAGACCTTTATCGGGAGCACGAAGTTCGGAGCGTTTATTGGCTGGTTGCCCCAAGGCTTGGCGCCGTATATGACCTCCGGGCATGCCATTGTGTTGTACTTCGGATGCATGTTGATGTTCCAGAGGTTTGTAACCTTGAGCACCCCGTTCCTTATCTCCATCTTTGTGCTGCCGGTTCCAATGTCCTGGGGTGCAGTCTTGTAAACGTCCTCCCAGCCCCAAACGTTGGGGTCCATTGTAGCGTTTCCGATCTTAACGACTCCCCAGAGGTTCGGAGCTCCCCAAACGCTGGAGGCACACTGGGTTCCATCACATACAACCTCCACGCTGGTTCCCTCGTACTGGGAGCTAGTCGGGAGAACGTTCACAGTTTCAAATGGGACGTTATTTGAAGGAGTTGTAGTCGTGGTGGTTGTCGTAGTTGGAGTAGTGGTGGTCGGGGTCTGGGTAGTGGTCGTTGGAGTGGATGTTGTAGTCGTTGTGGTTGTTGGCGGTGTACTGGTTGTTGTAGTTGTCGTGGGGACGGACGGAGCAGTGGCGTTTCCAGAGCAGCTGTCCATGAGCCTCTTCAGGTTGTTGTATTTGTCCTCCCATATTGTCGTCCAGTCATCCTGCAGAATTCCACCTGTGTCACCGCTGTTGGGGTTCCAGCTCCAGTAGAAGAAGTCACAGAATTTGTTCTGGATCATCCAGTCTATTATCTTGTTCTGCCAAGTGACGTCCCTCGGGTCTCCCCCATGGCCGTACTTGCCTCCGAACTCACCTATAACAACAGGGTAACCGAGATCAAGCTTTACGTAGCCGAAGTGGTGGTACCAGATGTCGGGGAGGTTGTCGGGGAAGCCCTCTGCGGGGTCAAAGTAGGGCTGGTCGTAAACGTCTGGGCCGTAAACGTGGGGGCTGTAGACGAGCTTGTTCCTGGGCAGGTTGACTGGGTACTTCCTAACGCCCATGAGGTTTCCGCCCCACCAGGCGTTGTGGCCCCACTTGTAGCTACCGTCTATCTCGGGGGTGGTAAACTGTGTTCCCTCAACGAATATAAGCCAGTGCGGAGCAACCTCCAGGATTGCCTTTCCTATCCTCTCAGCCGCCAGGTTCCAGTCGGTGGCGTTGTTGCCCATTCCCCATGTGGCCCCACTTCCGTCAGTGTAGGCAGCAGGTGCGGGGCTTGAGCTGTGGGGTTCGTTCTTCAGGTCCGCGCCGATAACGTTCCAGTACTTGCCGAACCTCTGGGCGACTTCAACCCAGGTGTTTATGTAGTCCTGCTCCGAGAAGCTGTCGGTGTACCATAGGGGCTCTATGAAGTTGCATCCTATTCTGTGGTAGTCGAGGAGCACGAATATGCCCAGGTCTCCAGCCTTCTTGATTATTTTCTCCATTATCTGGACGCTGTCAAGACCCTGGAGGTCGGGGTTCTTGGCGTAGTCAATCCCCGTTGGCATCGTCCCCGGTTTTACTGACTGGGTACAGAAGGGAAGCCTTATCGCGTTGAAGCCAAGGCTCTTGATCTGGAGGAGCATGTCCTCCCAGTTCCTACTCCATAGGCCGTGAACGACGTAGTTCGGTGTCTCAAAGCCGAACCAGTTGACTCCAAAGAGGTGTATTGGGGTCTCCTCTCCCGTTGCAACGTTTATCATGTAGATTGTATCCCCTCTGACTTCATAGTATATTCCTGTGGGCGTCGTGTACGTGCTGGTGTTCGTCGCTGCGTAGCCTGCTGGGATACTTCCGGCTACTCCTGCCAAAACAACAAACAAAACAAACACTGCCAGAGCCTTTTGCCTATACATTACATAGCTCCCTCCATATTTTATATGCTTGGGGATAGCAATTATAAGAAGTTGGACAAAATATATAAACTTATCGGACTCTTTAGCGACACTGTCAGGATAAGCAGTGGGACGTTAGGTTTAAGTTTCTGATACCTCTTCAGAAAAGGGGAGAGAAATGAGGACTGAAACCATTATTTACTTA
>JASGLT010000044.1 GCA_030156945.1 Thermococcaceae archaeon | reverse complement strand
CTCCGGGATGTGGAAGAAAACCCTCGCCCTACTCTTCAGCTTTTTGATTTTGGGATTGGCGTTCAGCGGTGCGAGTGCAACGGCGAGCCTCGTCAACAGCACAGTGAACGGCACCGTAACGGTTCCGTCAGAGTTAACTCTTGAGAAGAAGCCTGGAAACAAAGTTCAGCCGCATTCTGGGGGTGCTACAGTTGTTTTGAAACCTTTTGTAAGTGCCTTTGTTCCAGGAGTTGGATGGGTAGTAGCGGTTGGAAGCCTCACCCTCGTGGCGTTAATTGCCCAATACTTGTACTCAAAACCAGTTAAAGAATTCACAGAAGGCTTTGTAAGTGAGATTCCAGATAGGATTACTTACAATGGGCAGGAGCTTGCAAAGGGCGTTAAGACGAACTTCTGGGGGACGGAGGTAGAGATTGGTTATGGTTATGTCAAAAAGGAATGGGGCGGACTTAAAAAGGAAGCAGTGATTGTAAAGTCCGTAATAAAGATAAACAGGGACGAAGTTAAAGCTGTGGAGGATCTATTTAGCCCTAAAGACCTTGGGAGAGTACTTGCAAAAGCATACTTAAACGGATGGAACGCAAAGGATGCTTATACAATAGCCCGAGAATTTAGAAAAGCGACTCAGAATTTCCATGCAGAATTTAAAGGACTCAACATGTGTAAAGCGGGAGATGTTACGATGGATCCAGAGCGGAGAGAACACATTATCGAGGCCCACATAACAATGGAAGCAGCTAACTGGAAGAAATTGGAAAATAGTCAGTGGCAGGTTAACTCCGGTGAAGACGTTGCTAACATTATAAAAGAAGTAATTGAATCGTTTGACAAAAGCGCATCACGTTGTTATGATAATGGAAAAACGGCAGTACTTAAGAAAAATAAGGGTGGGATATGGTATAGGGTCGTGATAAAGAAGATAAAAGGAAAATGGAAAGTATGGACGGCATTCCCAGAGAGTTAATTTTAATTTTTCTTTAGTTTATCAGGGGTGATGAACTTGATAACTTGGTACTTTGATGTTGAGTATTTGAGAAAAAATCTGGAAATTGAGGAGATAACAACTCAAGGTAAAACTCCCATGCAGCTTTCAACAATATTGAAGTTGTTTCGTTTGCCCGCAGGGAGGTACTCATTAAAAATATTGGGAAAAGAAGTGCTTGCAGATGATTCCGGTGAAGCGATATACTTCCCCAGCGTTCCCCAGGATGCGTTTCTTGTGAGCATCTATCTCCGGGGAGCTTTAGAGAAGTTTAACCAAGAGATTGCTACAAAGACCTGGTTTGTTGAATTTTTACGAAAATACGTTTATCCTCCTGAAATCAGAAGAATTCCAGATCCACGGCTAAGAGAGGTTCCTATAGAAGAACTAAGACGAGAATACTTGTTAGAGTGTCCAGATGTTAAAGGATACGTTTTTGACGTTACATTCGGAAAGATTTTGAGCCCGGTGGTGTTTAAACTCAAAGGAGAAAAAGTGTTTATATGCTCGGAACTTTACTTTGCGGATAAAGGCAACATCCTTAACCCCAAAAGGGTAGTGATAGAGGGTGATGCTGGCTCATTGTCGAGAGCTTTCCTGAAAATGGGAGAAGAGACTTTAAAGAGTCTAGTTGAACTAGGTGAACTGCTACCTCCGGGAGCGTGGAAAGAGCCATTGGCGGAATACATTGAAGTTCTTAACACTTTCAGAAAGTTTAGTCTTAGTCTGGTAAGAGGCAAGCGTACTTAAACGGCTGGGATGCCAACGATGCTAAAAAGCTTGCAGAGGATTTTGACGAGGGGTACAGGGGTTTCAGGGCACACTTCAATGGGGCAAACCTTGATTGTGGAGTATTCGAAGGAGGAGATGTTATCATTGATGCAAAAGGGGCAAAACATATTATTTTTAACCACCTCATGAAAAAGCCTGGAAAAGATCAGTTCACTCACATTTCCGCCGTGGATCTTTTAAACGAAATGGGCAAGGTTATAGAAAACCCAGACAAAATTGAATGCGGAGACATTGTCAATGGAAAACAGAGAATAGTACTTGTTAAATATTCCCCAAAGCTGGGAAAGAAAGTGGTGGTAGTGATTGAGAGAATCAAATGGGGGATGTACCGGATAGTTACGGCATTCCCACCATCTTCAAGGAGATATTGACAGGGAGGTGATTTCAATCTTTGCCTTTTCATTTTCCCCTCGAGATGGAGATAGGGGATTTCCAGTGCTGGTGCTCGAAGAGGGGCCAGTTTTCATCAGTGAAGACCCAGTGACGCTGGATGAATTCATAAGCTCCCTAAAGGCACTCCACTCGATGGATGCTCTCCCGAAAAAGCTCTGGGACTTGAAGATAATGGCTGAGGGTGGATGGGTTCACCTGACCCTTTGGGATGGTGGGGAAGTACAGCTCACCCGTGACAACTTCATCGAGGCAATCCGAACTTCCATCCAGAACCTGAAAGCGGTTCTCAATAATAAACCCGTGCGGATGGAGTGGCTCAGGTTCAAACTAAAGCCGCCTTCGCATGAAGTTCTTGAGATGTTCGGTGAACCTGAGGATATCATGGACGAGTACGAAGTTCAAGTTTACGGGAGCACGTACGTACTGGAGGCGTTTGTTAATCTCGAGGGGTACGTTGAGGAGCTTAAACTTCTCAGGGCGTTTGTGGCGGATGGCAAACTGCCTGCGGAGGAGTGGCGGGTAAAGTGGAACGTTGATGGTGAAATCAAGAGGCTGTCTTCCAAAGGGGTAAAAAAGCCGGAGGATAGGGGCCTTCTCCGCGAACTGGCGGGCCTTAAAAAGCTCTCAGCAGGAGCGGCTCCTCCTTTCGTTCGCTTTACCCTTTCAACCTATGACCCCTTTGAAGTTCTCTATGCGGCAGACTCTGGAAAGGGAGAATTTTTGCTGGCATTCGTCCTGTATTCCGGTATGGCAGTCAAAGTCCCAAAGAACGCTCTCCTGAGGGCCATCGATGAGGCCATCAAAGATGCAGAAAAGGAACTTAAAAGGGTAAAGCTATCTGGGAAGTGAGCTCATGTCCTTCTCCTTTATCTTCTTTGGCTTTGAGGAGGCTCTCAGTAGTGAGGTGTCTGCGGATTATTTAATCAGCACCATCAAACACGAGGATGAGATATATAATTTTGAGCAGTTTTTGGCCAATTATAAAAATTTAAGAAGTGGAAGAAAGAGCAAAAAGCTCGTGATCACATCTTTTCCAGCGCCTTCAGCTCTTTCATCATTTCCTCAAAGCGCTCGTCGCTCATGCCGATGAGCTTCTTGGCCTGTCTCAGCGTTACCGTCCTTGCGAGGGTTTTTCTGAGCACAGGGTTCTGGAGCGGTGAAAAGCCGTACTTGACGAGTATATCGAGGGATTCAGGGTAAGCTTTGAGGAGTTTCGCCACGTTGGTGTCTTCCGTTATCTCCTTCAGCTCCTCATCGCACTCTTCAACCTCCATTTTCAGCTCTTTTGACCCCTCTGTCTTTGTGACCTTCAGCACGAAGAACTCTCCCACTTTGTTCAGCTCCACTTGATAGCCCGCTTCCTCAAGCTTGGGTATTATATCTACAAAGGGTTTGTCGCCAAGTACCTCAAGGGTCTCCCCGGTTTTGAGCCTCTCAAGGTTTTCCAGTATCATGAGGGCAGGCTGTGGAGGTTTCAAACCCCTCACATCCAGCATCATTTTCCATCACCGCCCCCATTTATGACATTTGGCATATAAACTTTGTTGGACAACTATGTCCAGAAAGGCTTAAAAGCATTTGATATGACAGATGTCATGAAGGTGGTAATATGAAAAGTGTGAAACTCTTGGATGGAGTCTACTGGGTCGGTGTTAAGGACTGGAGCAGGAGGATATTTGACTCCCTGATCCCCCTCCCGGAAGGGACCTCTTACAACGCCTACCTCGTGGTCGGCAACGAAAAGAGCGCCCTCATAGACACGGTGAACCCGGGTTTCGAGAGAGAACTTGAGGAAAAGGTCAGTGAGATACTCCCTTTTGAGGAGATAGACTACGTGGTCATGAACCACGCTGAGCCTGATCACGCGGGTGCAATACCCTACATAATGGAGCGTAACGGGAAGGCCCTCCTCATCACAACGGAAAAGGGAAAAGAGCTCGCAAAAGCATACTACAATGTCCCCGATGAGAGGATAATGGTCGTAAAGGACGGGGATGAGGTAGACCTCGGAGGCAAAACGCTCCGCTTTATAGAAGCTCCATGGCTCCACTGGCCGGAGACGATGTTCACATATCTCGTTGAGGACAAAGTGCTGTTCCCATGTGACTTCTTCGGTGCTCACACTGCCCACGGCCTTTACGATGACGAGGTTCCCTCCATAATCGAGTACGCCCAGAGGTACTTCGGTGAGATCATGATGCCCTTTGCGGGCATGGCCAAAAGAGCCATGGAAAAGCTCAAAGGGCTGGAGATCAAAATGATAGCCCCGAGCCACGGTCCCATCTACAGAAACCCGGAGAGGATTCTAAAAGCCTACGAAAGCTGGGTGAAGGGAGAGACTAGGGAGAAGGTGCTTGTAGCTTATGTGAGCATGTGGGGCTCCAACAGGGAGATGGCGAAGGAGCTGGCTGATTTACTTGTGGCCAAAGGGATTGACGTTAAGGTTCACGACCTCGTGAGCGCCGACATCGGGGAGCTTGCAAAGGACCTCGTTGACTCAAGGGCCATAGTTCTGGCGGCTCCTACAGTGCTCGGGAGCGCCCATCCGCTCGCCGTTTATGCCGCCTACCTCGTGAAGGCCCTGAGGCCCCCGGTGAAGTATGCCGTCTTAATAGGCTCCCACGGGTGGCACGGGAGGAGCATAGACGCAATACTGGAGATTCTGAAAGGTGCAAGCCTTGAACTGCTCGGGACGATAGATGTCCACGCGAGGCCGAAGGAAGAGGACTACAAAGCCCTCCACAGCTTGGCCGACCTCCTGGCGAAAAAGGTTAGGGGTGAGTGAAATGACCGAACTTTTGAACACCCGCGAGTACAAGAAGGAACAGCTCAAGAAGCTCCTCCTAAGGATACACGAAGGAGAGAGTGTTGAGAAGCTCAAGGAAGAGTTTAGAGCAGTTTTGAGCAACATCTCTCCGCTTGAGATACCCCTCATCGAGCAGGAGCTCGTGAAGGAGGGAATTTCCGCCAGAGATATAGCCAAGATGTGCGACCTCCACGTCGAGCTGTTCCGTGAGGCAGTTAAGGGCACGGAGGAGCTTGAAGAGAGGGATTTACCCGATGGTCATCCGCTCAAGACCCTCTACCTTGAGAACAAGGAGATAATGAAGGATGCCGAAATGCTCAACCTCTACGCGAGAACGCTGGCAACTACCAAGGACGAGCGCATGCGCAATGAAATCCTCGGCGTTCTGGAGGAGATAGTGGGTAATCTGAGGATGGTCGGCTTTACCCACTACAACCGCGAGGAGATGCTGATATTCCCGTACATAGAACGCCGCGGACTTACGGCCATAGCCACAGTCCTCTGGACGAAGCACGACGAGATAAGGGCCATGATAAAGCAACTTGCAGAGCTTTTGAGAAAGAGGGAGGAGATGCCCTGGGAGGAGTTCGTCGAGCGCTTTAAGAACAAGGCCGGCGAGGCTGCCTTCGCTTTGAGTGACATGGTTTTCAGGGAGAACAACATCTTCTACCCAACGCTCAAGGCTCTCTTAAGCGAGGGCGAGTGGAAGGCAATAAAGATGCAGGAAGATGAAATCGGCTACTACAAGGTAAAGCCGCCGGAGTGGGATCCGGGTGAGGACGTTAAGCCCCTCCACCCCTGGGAGATAAACCCCGAGCTGAGCGTTGAACAACTCCTTACCCTCCCGAAGGAAGTCCAGCAGGCCCTTAGAGGTCAGCCTTTGGAGTTTGACAAAACCCAGCTAAAGCGTGAGGGAGACATAGACCTCGGAACGGGCTATCTCAACATAGAGGAGCTGAAGGCAATCTTTGAGGCACTTCCGGTTGACGTGACCTTCATAGACAAAGACGACCGCGTGAGGTTCTTCTCACCCGGAGAGAGGATTTTCACGAGGACGCCTTCGGTGCTCGGAAGGCCGGTCCAGCTCTGCCACCCGTCGAAGAGCGTTTACGTCGTCAACAAAATCCTCAAGGCCTTCAAGGAGGGGAGAAAGAAAGAGGCTACTTTCTGGCTCAGACTCGGCCCAAAGTACGTTTACATCAAGTACGTACCGCTGTTCAACGACCGTGGCGAGTACATAGGGACGCTTGAGATGACGATGGACATTGCGCCTTACAAGGCGATAGAAGGGGAGAAGAGGCTTTTGGACTGGAGGGACTGATATGCTTGTGGTTAGGGCTGAAGAGGCCGAGCGTATTGACAATCCTCATGGTGCTGACGTCAGGGCCCTGCTCAAGAGGGAAAATGCAAAGGTAATGCTCGTCACTTTAAACCCCGGAGAGGCTTTAGAAAGGCACACAACATCTGTTGATGCTTTTATCTACATCCTGAAGGGAAAGGCCCTCGTGGAGGTCGGGGAGGAGAGCGCGGAGGTTAAGAAGGACACCCTCGTCTTCCTTCCAAGGGATGTTCCGCACGCTGTGGAGAACGCTGGCAGCTTGCCGCTCAGATTCCTCGTCGTCAAGCTCGGCTAGGCTTTTTATTTTTCAGGGCCTTAGATTTTTAGGAGGTGTTCACGGTGGAGAGAAAAATATTTGAGAAAAGAATAAACCGGTTCCAGGAGCTTTTGAAGAGGGAAGACATCGACGGTGCCGTCATAAGGACGCTCTCGACCTTCGTCTACTTCACAGGGACGAAGTGGCTCAGGCCGGCCCTTTTGATCCCGCAGGATGGCGAGCCAACCGCAATCGTTGCCAAGGGGGAAGCCGAGCTCTTCAAACAGAGGAGCTGGATTGAGAACGTCGTGGAGTTTCAAAAGACCGAAGACCTCATGGCGACGGTGACCACGTGGGTGAGGAAGAACGGCTACAGCAGGATCGGTATGGAGTTCAGCGTAGAGAGGGACGCTTACATTCTCTTCTACGAGATGTTCAAGAGGCTGAACCCGGGGGTTGAGGTGGCAGACGTCCGCGGGCTTTCCATGGAGCTGAGGATGATCAAAGACGACTGGGAGCTTGAGAACATAAGGAAGGCGGGAAAAATAGCCGTGAAGGGCATGAAGGTCGCGGAGGAGGAGATAAAGCCCGGAAAGACGGAGCTTGAGGTTGCTGCTGAGGTGGTTAGGGAGCTCATGCTCAACGGGAGCGAGGAGCCAAAAGTTTACGTCTCAGCAACGCCGAGGGCCCACGCGGAGCCCTTCAGGGACGTGGAGATCAGAGAGGGAAGCGTTGTATCCGTTGTCATAGGCGCCGACTGGAACCACTACTACGCCAACATGACGAGGTACTTCCCGATAGGTCAGGTGAGCGAGAGGGCGAAAAACGCTATGGAAGCGATGGAGGAAGCCTATACCATCTCCGTCGAGAAAACGAGGCCCGGCGTGAGGTTTGCACAGGTGGAGCGGGAAATCCAGAAGCTCTACTCATCCAGGGGGCTTGAGGAGTACTACATAACCGGCTACACCCACGGCGTCGGCCTTCTCATCGAAGAAGACCCGATAACGACCATAGTGGTTCCGCACAGGGCGATGGAGGCCAAGGAGAACATGGTGCTGGCTATGGTTCACGCCCCGCTGATGATCCCCGAAGGGGCAGTAAAGAAGGAAGACACCTTCATACTGGGCAGAAAGCTGGAGAACGTGACAAAGTATTAAAAAGGCCGGAAAACTCAGAAACTTCCGCTTCCAATGCCACAGATCTTCGCAAACGGACAGATTGAGCAGTCTTCCGTGTACGGCTCCAGCGGCGGCTCGCCTTTGACTGCTTTCGTTATTTCCTTGGCCTTCTCCATGTTCTCGTCGTCCCCCTCAAGGACGAGGGTCACGCTTCCCTCGGCCCCTCCGGCGCCTCCCGCGGCTATCGGTATCGCTTCAACACCTGCGAGAATCCTGTAAGCTTCTACTTCCGTAACCGGGTGCGCGTGAGGTATCGGGACGAGTGCAGCGTAGAGCCCGGTTCCCCAGTCGAATGAGTAAATCCCGGTCAGCTTTGCGCTCTCCTCGACAGGGGTAGGCACGAACTTCTCAAGGCTTATGGGCGTTATCGTGAAGACCCCCTTGGTTATCGTCCAGCCGAAGGTCTTCCCTATCGTTCCCCCATCGGGAGCGGCCGCGAAAACGGCTACGTTCCAGTTGATGTCTATGGCGTTGCCGCCTTTGATGAAAACGTCCTTGGGCCCCATCTCCTTCAGGGCCTCAAGGGGCTCCCCTTCGAAGGGCTTTCCCTTGTAGAGAACGAGGTGCTTCGGCCAGGTCGCCTTCGGAGTAACGCACGTCCTCCCCTTGCTTATAACGCCAACTGTCCACTTTTCCTTCTCGATCTTCTCGCCGAGAAGCTCCTCCGCTATGTAGGCTGCAGTCGTCCCGGTGGCGATGTAAACAAAGCCGTTCTTGAGTGCCTCCTGAACCTCGGGCATGGCCGCCACAGCTTTAGCTATCAAACGTTTGCTCTCTGAAGGTGTCAGAGTAACGAGAGCCCTCTGCATGAGAATCACCTCATTAAAATTTGCATCTCAACCTTATTAAAATTGTGGAAAGTGGAAAGGGGTAAAAAGCAGAGAAACTCAAAGTGACTCAATAGCGGCTTTGACGTCCTCAAGCGGCTCTTTGATAACCTCAACTATGTCCTCGGCGGTGTTTATGGCGATGTACACACTTCCTTCTTTCTCGTAGAGGAGCACCGGGCAGGGAGCGAAGGAACCGATTTCGTACTCGACCTTGGTCATCTCGTAGAACTTCTTCGGGTTGCAGACGTAGAGGAGCCTGTAGGGCTCCATCTCAACGCCGAGCTTGGCTTTAACTACTTCACTCGGCGTGAACTCGAGCACGACCTTGTAGCCCTTCTCCTCAAGCTTTGCCTTAAGCTTCTCCTCGGCCTCCTTCAGGGGCATTTCAACCTTTCTCCTGTACCTGAACATTTCACCACCCCCTCAAAGTTTTGAGAGCGATTCGAAGAGCGCACTCCACAGCTTCAGCGGCGTAACCTCGGTCAGCATGAGAATCCCAAGGGTTATGAGGACAACACCGAGGGCTATCTCCCACTTTGCCCTCCTTGAAGCCCCCAGTGAAAGCCGGTTTGAGAGGAACTTCCTGTTGACCCACTCGGCGAGGTCTTTCGAGGATGTGAGGAGGTACACGGTTAGGCCCATCCCGAGGCCGTAAGTGCCCATAACGATGATTCCGCTTAGGGTGTCCCCACTCAGAGCCGCCGTGAGGACTGCAAAGCCCACGTAGGGCGCTATACATCCCAACCAAGTTGCCCCGAGGGCGGAGCCGAGGGCGAAGTCATAGATAAGGCCGCTCTTTTTGGAGACCCTGTCCGAGGGAGAGAAGCTCAAGAGGCGCTCAAGACTTGTCCTAAAGTCCTCGCTGATGAAGCTGAGGCCGACTACTATGAAGCCCGCTCCGCCGATTAGGTACAGCGCCCCCTGTATGCTTGAGGCGTACTCACCGAGACTCCCAACGAGGGCACCGAGGAGGGCAAACGACGCTATCATGCCCGCCACTATGGCCTCCACGCTCCTCCTTGCGAAGGTAAGAGAGAGCGTGCCCACAATTATGGGCAGGACGCAGGGGGAGAACACGCTCACGATTCCCGCGGAGAATACCGGGAGCAGAACGGCGAGGCTTAGGTTTGTGTTGGGACTCTCCTTTGAGGCTTCCTTCTCTGCCGTCTCGCTTTGAGCACCATTGGCTCCGGTGGCGTTTTGGAGCTCGTCTCCTATAGCGGTCTTTACGAAGAATTCGAGGCTATCGGGGTTCAGTGCCCCAACGGCCACTCCCTTAAGAACCTTCGTCCCGTTAACGACCTTGAATATCACTATCGTTGGTGTTCCGGGCACGCCGACGCTGACCTCCTCGCCGGGCTTCTTGGGCGTGTAATAACCGGAGTTGTCCGGTTGAAGCACGATAACCTTACCCTCCACGCGGTAGCGGAGCGTCGTTATCTCCCTCCCCCTGTAAACGTCAACCTCCACCAGATTCAGGCCTTCGAGGACCTGTTTAGCCTTCTCCGTCGGGAAAACGCTCTCCTTCATGTAGCTACACGCAGGACAGCTCTCGGAGTGGTAGAAGATGAAGAAGTACTCTCCCTCGTGGGCGGATATTAGGGAGTTGAGCTCTTCCTCGCTCGAAACGTCGTGGAACTTTAGTCCCCCGTAGGAGACCTCGCCAGCCACCACGGAGCCCGCAAAGAGCAGGAAAAATATGACTATTGGGAGAGCTCTCCTCACTCTGTTCACCTAAACTGCCTTTCTCCAGGGCTTAAAAAGGCTTTTCTTGAAGGATTTTTCATTAAAAGGTCATCGGAATGTAGCCTTTTTCTAAATGCTCTGCTATGATCTTTCCTACATACTCTACTTTGGTATATTTTTGCAGGGAAACCTCAAACCCCTCAAGCTCCGCGATCCTCTTACATGCTACTGGAAGCTTTCCAAGCTCTTTAAGCTTCTCAATCCATGGAATGAAGCGCTCGTCTCCAT
>JASGLT010000016.1 GCA_030156945.1 Thermococcaceae archaeon | reverse complement strand
TTTCCTTTGAAAGCTCAATACAACCACCAATCAACCAAAAGACTTAAGTGCTTATAACTCTAACGATCTAATGGGAACTAGGGTCTGAAGGCGAAGCTGGGCGGTGAAACCGATGCCGGAGAAGATTAAAATAGTCGTGAACGAAGATAGATGCTATCTCTGCGGCGGTTGTGCAGGTGTCTGCCCGGCACTCGCGATAGAGGTGCACTCAACCGGCTGGGAGTTCATCCAGGAGAAGTGCATAAGCTGCAGGATATGCATCAATGCCTGCCCCGTTGGAGCCCTGAGCGCTGAACCCCTGGAGGTGAGCGAATGACCTGGAAGTACGACGTCGTTGTTGTCGGTTCTGGTATTGCTGGACCAATAGTTGCCAGGAACGTTGCTAAGGCGGGCTTCTCAGTCCTTCTCATCGACAAGAAGTGGGCTATAGGAACTCCAAAGCAGTGCGCCGAGGGGATAAGCATCAAGGTCTTCGACAAGTACGACATCCCCTACGACAAGCGCTTCATAAACCGCGAAATCTACGGTGCTAAGCTCTACTCCCCGAGTGGCTACGAGCTGGAAATGCGCTACAAGGAAGTCAGCGGAGTGATCCTTGAGAGGAAGGTCTTCGACAAGATGCTGGCATATTACGCTGCTAAAGCGGGTGCAGATGTTCTCGCGAGGACCGAGGCCCTTGATGTAATCAAGAAGGACGGCAAGGTTGTTGGAATCAAAGCCAAGCACGAGGACGAGCCGGTTGAGATTTACGCCGATATCATAGTTGCGGCCGACGGCGTTGAGAGCACCATAGCCAGGAAAGCGGGCATAAACACCTATGCTCCGCCACACGAGTTCGACTCAAGTTACGAGTACGAGATGCTCATAGAGGGCTACGACCCGGACTTGATCCACCTCTGGTTCGGCAACGAGGTGGCTCCAAGGGGCTACGTCTGGGTCTTCCCGAAGGACGAGGACAGGGCCAACGTGGGAATAGGCATCAACTCGGACAATCCAAATACAGCCAAGTACTACCTCGACAAATGGCTCAAGGAGAACAACATCCCTGCCAAGAAGCTCCTTGAGATAAACGTCGGAGTCATTCCCGTTGGCGGCTTCGTCAAGGAGCTGGCAAAGGACAACGTCCTCGTTGTGGGCGATGCAGCGAGGCAGGTAAACCCGATGCACGGCGGCGGAATGGCCGAGGCGATGGAGGCCGGAACGATAGCGAGCAAGTGGATCGTCAAAGCTCTCGAAGAGGAGAACCTCTCTCTCCTCCAGAACTACACCAAGGAGTGGTGGGAGAAGGATGGAAAGAGGCTCGAGAGGGTTCTCAAGGTAAGGCGCGTTACGGAAAAGCTCACGGATGAGGACCTCGACCTCTTCATACAGGTTCTCAGCGGTGCAGATGCCGAGAAGATAGCCGGCGGAGACTACGCCGAGGTTATCAAGGCCCTACTGAAGCACCCGAAGGTTTTAATGAGCAAGAGAAGGCTAAGCCTCCTCAAGGAACTCCTTTAACCAGTCTGAACCCCTTCTTCTTTTCCTTGGAGAACACTATTATTTCAACCGGCTCTCCCATCGTGAGCCTTCCCCACGGCGAATCCAAGTGTTTTCCCTCTTTGAAGAGATAGTAAAGCTCGACGTCTCCAGAGCTAATTACCTCAAAACCTTCAAGGTTTCCCAAAGATTTTATCTCCTCACAGCGGCCATCCCTGCAGGAAAGTGGGGTGCTTTCTACCCCGAGCCTCATTTCAAAGTAGACTAACCTCGATAGTTCCTCGATTGTCGGAGGGTTCATGCTGTAAATCTTCCTCACGGCCCTGAGGAGAAAGGGGAACCTTCTGTCGCTCTCATCCATGCCGTATCCAATCTCCCGAAGGGGATCGCGCGGAAAAAGACCGTGGAGGACGTTGCGCAGCTTGATTATTCTGTTCACCCACACCTGTACCTCCTTTGGGCTTCCAAGGATTGAAAGTCTTCTGTCGAGGGAAAAGCCCTGCTCAGCATTTAGGTTTTTCAGCACACCCATCTGGAGGCCGAGTTCTGAGTCGCTGACCAACAAACCGTTCCGCTCCATAAGCTCGTAACCCTCAAGGAACGTCTCGTAGACTTCTTCCACCAGCTCTTCTCTCTCCAGAACAAAAGCATAGAGGCTGACATCCGACAGCCCGAGGATAAAGGAGGACTGTACATCGAGAAGGAACAAAATGTCAACTTTGCCCTTCTCCGTTCTCTCTTTAAGCTCACGAAGCACGTCCCTGGCGTTGTCCAGCAGAACCTGAAGGGTTCGTTCAATGTTCTCCAAATTCTCCCCCATACAACCACTCACCATCTAATCACGAAAACTGCTAATAAGCTTTTCACTCGAGGGAACACGCCTTCATCGAAAACATAATATAACTTGATGAAAGACCTCAAAAGAGGACTTTAATGCCCCCAAGTCTACCTTGAAAATTAGGAGGTGATCGCCATGCCGGCGGGTGCTGCCCTTGGTTTCCTGGCTCTTGGTGCAATTGGAATAGTTGTCCTGTTAGTGTCTCTTTTCATAGCAGGGTTCGTCCTGTACCTTGGAGCGAAGCTGGTGGGCATAGAAAACGCAACTATCGGTAAATCCATCATAGCCGTCGTAGGAGGAGGAATTCTTGCAGCAATACTCGGGATAATCCCAATCATCGGATGGATACTAGGAATAATCGCATATATCTGGGTCATAAAGGTCGTCTTCGATACGGACTGGCTCAAGGCGTTCTTGGCATGGATAATGACGTTCGTAGTAGCATTAATAGTTGGATTGGTACTGGGTGCAATTCTCGGCGCCTCCCTGCTGGCGGCTCTTTAGTTCATTTCTTTTTCCAGTCCTTGCACTTCATATCGAGGCAGATCTCATATTCCCTGCCCCTCTCCCGTATTTTAACGACTGGAGCACCATCGCAGCAGGTTTTCCCGGTCGGGATAACCTGACCGCGCTGGAGGAGGGGATAAGTAACATCGCACTTTGGCCAGTTGGAGCAGCCGACGAACCTCTTTCCGGTCTTCCTGTTGTACCTGATGAGCAAATCGCCGCCACACTTCGGACATTTACCCACGACGAGGAGCTTCCTCTCGGCTTTTGGAATAGTTCTCTCACCAGCCTTGTCGCCAGATTTTTCCCCGTTGTTGGCATCTTTAACTGCCCCCGCTTTCTTAGCGGCATCTTTGCTCGTCGTTACGCCGGTTCCAGTGCTTTCGAGAAGCATTTTGCCGATGTCCAGCTCCTTTTCTTTGAACAACTTGAGTATCTTTACCAGCTGCTCCTTGCTCTCCTCGATGACCTGGTCTTTGTTAGCTTTTCCTGCCATTATCTCCTCCATCTTCTCCTCGAAGGCTCTTGTCAGCTCGACGCTGACTATATCAGGTACGTTCTTTTCGAGAGCCTCGACAACCCTCATGCCGAGCGGCGTCACCTTGATCTTCTTCTTGCCCTCGATGTAGCCTCTGCTGTAAAGGGTCTCTAAAATCTGGGCGCGGGTGGCTTTTGTGCCTATGCCGAGGTCTTCCATCTTCTTTATGACGGCCGCTGGAGAATATCTTGCTGGAGGCTTAGTCTTCTTCTTTTCGCGCTTTATCTGGAGGACCTCTATGGGTTCACCCTCCTTAAAGGCCGGGAGAATGACCTCATCGAACTTGATGTACTTCCCGTAAACCTTCAGCCAGCCTTCCTTGAGCGTCCTCGCGCCACTGAGGATGAAGCAGTGGCCGTTGGAGTTTATTACCACCTTCATGCTCTCCCTCACCGCCGGATCCATGAATAGCGCCAAAAAGCGCCTCACTATGAGGTCGTAGAGGTTCTGCTCGTCCTTCGTCAGCTCTCCGGGCTTCGGGAGCTCGCCCGTTGGGTATATTGCCGGGTGTGCCGGGTCGTCCTTCTTCCCCTCGACCGGCTTGAGGCTTTCCTTGCCCAAAAGCTCGTGGGCGAAGGGCTTGTACTCTTGAAGCTTAGCGAGGTTCTGGATTATCGAGCGGAAGTTGAGGTTCTTGGGAAGCTTTTGAGACGAGGTCCTTGGATAGCTGGTCAATCCGCGCTCATAGAGCTTCTGCGCTATGTCTAAAGTCTTCTTTGGAGAATAGCCGAACGCAGAATAGGCCTCCCTTTGGAGGGTTCCGAGATCGAAAGGCACCGGCGGGTTCCGGTTCTGCTGTTTTACCTCTACCTTCTCAACGAAGGCAGGACCTTTCTTGGCTTCTTCCACTATCTTCTTGGCCTCTTCCTCGTCCCAGACCTTCTCCTTCTCATAGACTGCCGTGTATTGCTCCCCGTTCTTTTCGAGGAGCATCTTTATGACCCAGTAGGGCTTAGGCTCGAAGTTCTGTATCTCCTTCTCCCTCTCAACCAGGAACTTAAGGGTAGGCCCCTGAACCCTTCCTGTTGAGAGAACCATCCACTTCCCGCTCGCACGCTTTATGGCAGATGTCAAAGCCCTAGAGAGGTTCACGCCCCAGTACCAGTCGAGGACGTGGCGGGCTATTCCAGCATCGGCCATCCCGAAGTTTATCGTGGGTTCCATGTTATACCATGCCTTGAGGAGGTCCTTCTTAGTTAGAGCCGAGAACTTCATGCGCTTAGCCTTTGACGGATCAACGCCGCAGGCGTACTTCAGGGCTGTGTATCCTATCACCTCTCCCTCGGTATCATAGTCGCAAGCGACCACGAACTCATCTGCCTGCTTAGCGAGGGTCGCAAGGGCTTTGATGTAGTCCTTCGCGTAGCTCTTCCCCTTTTCGGCAACATAGACGGGGACCCATTCGATATCGAAAACCGGGTAGCCGTAGGTTTTGGTTTTTGGAGCAAGGGAGAAAAGATGCCCGACGGCCGGGGCGACTATAACCTTCTTTCCGTCCCGCGTGAACTCATAATAGCTAACCTTGCCGATTGTCTTCCTCACGGGCTTACCCTCAGCCAGTGCATAGGCTATCTTCCTAGCGACGTTGGGCTTCTCGGCTATGATGAGCGTGACCATGGTTATCCCTGCAGGTTTGGAGGGTCAGTATAAAAACTCTACGAAAGGGGGGCTTTGGGATGTCGCCCCCCTGGGGGTCCCGACGTCATCGCAACCCAATACTCGTCGGGCAAAGGGGGTTTGATGAAAAGGGTAAAAAACCTATCGGAACCAAGCCAAACCCTTATAACCTTTCCAGTCCTTCTCACACAGGTGCGGGACATGGCTGGAACGGTGAGCAAGATAATCCAGTTCAGGGATGAGGAGGAGTTTCTGGCAGATATGGACGAAGCTCTGGAGGCATTCTCATATCTAGCGAGCAAGTATGGTCACAATCCCGTAGAAGGCATTCTCCTCTGGGACTACGTCGGAATTCAGGACGAGGATGGCATTAAAATCTTCAGGATTGGAGAATTTCCCTACGTTGAAGGGGTCCTAAAGCTCGACCTCGAAACCATAAGAACCCTCGAGAGATACTTCGACGAAATGGAGAGCAGATGGGATGAGCTTAGCGTTGAGGAAATCAACTACTTTGTCGAGATGATGAACGAGGCCCTTGGAAGAGAGCTCGTCTACTACGAGGCCTACTCCCTCGGGCTGGACAGGAATACAGCCTACATAATACTGAACATAGCTAATATCCACTATCTCGAAGGCGTTCTGGACGGTAGCGACAGGGAGGTGTTCGAGAGGGCCGTTGAAATACTCCTCCAGTATGTTTAATTCGATGATTGTTTAATTACATAATTGTCGAATTATGTAAAAGGTCGACAAGGGATGATGGGTATGCTGTTCAAGAAGAGGGGTTTCTTCACGGTGAAGGACGCTGAGAAAGTTATCGAGTGGATGAGCACACATCCGGAGGAGAAGGAGCTCATAGTGATGGCTGATGCCGTTGAAGAATCCGCCAAGAGACGGCTCTGGGATTATGCAAGGGCCGTTAAACTGATGGCCGACATGATGGGGGAAGAGAGGGAAGTCAGAGTGGAGATACTGGAGGGTTTCGTGAGCGGAAAGGTCAAGGGCATAGATGTGGAAGACTTGTGAGGTGTCCAGATGAGGGTGATAATGGCAGAGGTCTTCAACAGCTGGCAGGGGGAGGGAGGAAGCGTCCCGGGGAGCGCCTTCGGAAGGAGGCAGATATTCGTCAGATTTGCCGGATGCGACCTTCACTGCCTCTGGTGCGACTCGAGAGAATACATAGACGCCTCCCGAGTTTCCCGCTGGAGGTACGAGGTCGAGCCCTTCACGGGGAGGTTTGAGTATAAACCTAACCCAGCGAGTGTTGACGAGGTGGTCGATGCCCTCCTGAAGCTTGATACCGGCGATATCCACTCGATAAGCTACACAGGCGGGGAGCCAACGCTCCAAGTAAAGCCACTGAAGGCCCTGATGGAGAGGATGAAGGAGCTCGGCTTCGATAACTTCCTCGAGACCCACGGCGGCCTTCCAGAGCTGATTAAAGAGATAGCGCCGCTGACGGACTATGCGAGCGTTGACATAAAGGACGAGAGCGCGAATGCAACAGAAGACTGGAAAGGCCTCGTCCTCAGAGAAGTTGAGAGCATCAGAATCCTGAAGGAAGCTGGAGCGAAGACCTACGCAAAGCTCGTCGTCACGAACGAGACGAGGGTTGAGAACGTTCGATGGTACGCCTCGCTCCTAAAGGGCCTCGCTCCTCTCGTCATCCAGCCGAGGGAGCCTATTGAGGTTTTCCAGGCTAGGCTTATGGAGTTCTACCGCGAGGCGGCAAGAATAGTGGGCAGGAAGAACGTCAGCCTCAGCTTCCAGGTTCACAAGTACATGAACGTGCTTTGAAGCGACTCACAACCCTTTCCATTGTCATAAACGAAGTTGCACTGAGCATGTGGAGGATGCCGCCTACGATGAGCGGCAGGGAGAGTGATCCTTCAAACATGATTCCGCCGAAAAACTGCCCTGCTGCAAAGGCCACAGTCCATCCAAAGCCTTTAAGGGCTATTGCTGTTGCTCTCTCCCCTTCATGGAAGTGAGAGACGTAGTATGAATCCCATATCGGAACTTCAGTGTTCACGAGCAACATCCTGAGGGAGTACAGAGCGAGTGCGAGTGCAAAAGATGAGGAAATGGGCATTAGGGTTATAAATATCCCGGACAGAGCCGTAAATGACGCTATGAGTCTTCCGGTTCCGGTTCTGCTTGCTATATGGGGTGCTATGAACGATCCAAGCCCCATAACAAACTGAAGTAGTGTAAACGCAATGCCAACTTCAGCAATGCTCATCCCGTAGCTTGATTTGAACCACAGTCCCATGTAAGAGAGAATGACGCCCGCCCCAAGCCCGAGGATTGCGATGGGGAATGAGAGAGCGATAATCCTTATTAAGGAACATTTTGAAATGCTTAACCTCCTCCCAAAGCCGTTTGAGTCTTCTTCAACGAACATCATGAAAGCTGCCTGTAGCGGGAGAAAAATGGCAGCTATTGCCAAGGCCCATCTGTATCCTAATGTGCTGGAGATGTAACCTCCAAGGAGAGTTCCAATTGCACCTCCTATCGTTGCCGCCCCCCAGTTTATAGAGAAAATTCCGTGTCTGTCTTCACTCGCAGAGCTCAACAGACTCATGAACGCGGGATTTTCAATAGCAAGCCCTATCCCAAAGCTAATTGAGGCAAGCAGGAGAAGAGAATATATCGGGATAGCAACATGAATCACCCTCGTAATCGCAAAAAAAGCGACTGCAATGTATATGCTCCGTTTATAGCCCAACCTCAACACGAGCGGGCCGGAGAAAAGAAAGCCAACCGCTTGCGATATTGACATCAGCGAGAAAATGACACCAAGCTGAGCATAGGTATAGCCGAGAGATGAGAAGTAGAACGGCTGAACGAACCATGCCATGGTCCCCCCTATCCATGCAAAGAAGTAATACCCCACGAGCAGGGCCCCGTTCTTTGTGAACTTCATGTGTCACCGATAGTGACACCAGGTTTTAAAAGTTTATGAGAGGAGTTGATAGGGCAATGATGAGATTGGCCTTTGGGGTGAACGATGCCCGGGATCGACGGCCTGAGCCTCCGTCAAATTTTTAAGCCATCTCTTTTAGTAACCTCTGGTATTCTAAAAGGGGGGCGGAGGTGAGAAAATGCCAGTGATAGAAGAGGTGGCCACCAAAAGCTTCGAGAGGATCGGGATGCACTCCCACATAAGGGGCCTCGGCCTCGACGAGAACGGAAAGGCGAAGTTCATGGCCGACGGAATGGTCGGACAAATAAAGGCGAGGGAAGCGGCCGGAATAGCCGTTGAGCTCATAAAGCGCGGCAAGCTCGCGGGAAAGGGAATTCTCCTCGTCGGCCCAACCGGAAGCGGTAAGACGGCAATAGCCATGGGCATCGCGAGGGAGCTCGGTGAGGACGTCCCCTTCGTCCAGATAGCGGGCAGTGAAATCTACTCCGCAGAGGTCAATAAGACTGAGTTCCTCAAGCAGGCCATGAGACGGGCCATAGGCGTCAGGATAAGCGAGGAGAGGAAGGTCTACGAGGGCGAGGTGAAGTCCGTCGAGGTAAGGAAGACGAGGCACCCGTTCAACCCGTACGTGGAGATTCCGGAGAGCGTCATCATAACCCTCCGCACGAAGGACGACGAGAAGACGATAAGGGCTGGAAGGGAGATAGCCTACCAGCTCATGGAGATGGGCGTCGAGGAGGGCGATGTCATCCAGATAGACGCTGAGACCGGTAGAATATCGAAGGTAGGAACCACGAAGGAGGAAGAGGGCCTCTTCTTCAAGAGAAAGGTCAACCTCCCGAGCGGGCCAGTTCTGAAGATCAAGGAGTTCACCTACACGGTCACCCTGCACGACCTCGACGTTGCCAATGCTCGCGGCAACATCTTCGGCCTGCTCTTCAGCACCGGTGCGGAGATAAGCGATGAAGTGAGGCAGAGGGTTGACGAGACGGTAAAGAAGTGGATCGAGGAGGGCAGGGCGACCCTCGTCCCGGGTGTCCTCTTCATAGACGAGGTTCACATGCTCGACATCGAGGCGTTCTCCTTCCTCGCCAGGGCCATGGAGAGCGAACTCGCGCCGATACTCATCTTAGCTACCAACAGGGGCAGAACGAAGATAAGGGGCACCGACATCGAGGCGCCGCACGGAATCCCGATTGACATGCTGGACAGGCTCCTCATCATCAACACCGAGCCGTACAAGAAGGAGGAGATCAGGGAGATAGTCAAGATAAGGGCGAAGGAGGAGAAGATAGAAGTCAGCGAAGAGGCTATAGAGTACCTCGCGGAGCTGGGTGAGAAGACCAGCCTGCGCTACGCTGTCCAGCTCCTCGCACCGGCGAGCGTCCTAGCGAGGGGCGGCAGGGTCGAGAAGGAGCACGTTGAGAGGGCCAAGGAGTACTTCGCCGACATAAAGAGGAGCATCCAGTTTGTTGAGAAGCTTGAGGGCATGCTGCAGTGAGTTTTCTCCTCTTCTCCCATAGTTTTAACCCAGGCAGAAAAATTTTTATAAGGAGTTACGTTTTAACTCTGCCTGGTGATAATATGAGGAGACTCTATTACGCGCTCCCCTTCTTGCTCATCGCGACGGGTTATGTGCTCTGGGACTTCAGAGAGACCCCTGCCATAATAGTGCTCCTTAACTGGCTGACTTTTTTTCCTGGAGTACATGTATGGAGAAAAGTCAGAGAAGTGGGAAGGGCCCATGGCATTCGGTATAATCACAAGTTCCTTACTGTGGTTGGGTGGGGGTAGCCGTATCTCCCTATCAGAGTTTCTGGCGCTTTTCCTGTTCATATTCGAACTTACATCCATCCTGCTTATGGCCAGAATTTCATCAAAGACCGACTGAACGACAAAAACTTTTTATTGTTTAAATTCTTTCTCAACATAGGAGGACCGACAATGCCAACAAAAGATTGGAAGTGGATGATAGGAACGGCCCTAATAGTTATTGCGGTGGCGTTGGCGGTAATCTCAGCAGGATGTTTAAACGGCCCCAACACAACGAAAACGTCCACAAACTCTGGCGACACAATCACAAACCCCGCTAAAGTCCAGGACCGCACCCTCATGGTGAACATCAACGGCACGTTCTCAGGCCAGCTCAGCGTTCCAGCCTCAATAGCTGAGGACGTCAGGGAGTACTTCGAGAAGAGCAACGCCAAACTGTACTCCTTCGAGATTGAAGTTGTGGACGACAACGGCACGCCCCAGGCGAGCATCACCCTGTACCTTTTGAAAATCGTGCCGCCGTTTGAGCCGAAAGACTTTGAAGTTCTCATTAACGGCGAGCCCGTTTCTGGAGAGGCCTACGTGCCTGTTTACTCAGACGTTCCAGTAGTCATTGAGTATCATGGAGCACGGTACTCCGGGCAGTTGACCGCAGAAGTCCAGGAAAAGTCCCATGCGAAGTTCACCGCCGAAAAGTCCAAACTTGATGAACACCTCGGCGAAACCGTTAAACTCGGAACGGTCGACGAGTTCTCAGTGCTCGCCCGCGTGGACGAAGCCGGTAACTACACCTTCACAGTTGAAGGAAGAAATGGCGAGGAGCTCGTAGCCGGCAGGCTGGTATTAGAGAGCTGAGCCCCCCAATTTTATCCAATTTTCTGCAGTTTTATTTTCGCAAAATAAAACCTAAAACATGAAATTTAGCAAATGTATACTTTGGATTAGTAAACTGAATGATAAAACTTTACAAAAAGTTTTTATACATGTTGTGCACTAAAGGGAATTGCCCCACAAGGAGGTAGGAAAAATGCCCTTCCCCTACAACTGTGGTTCTTTAGAGGGTGAGCAAGAGAGAAGGATGTGCTACTCGAGGCTTGCAGAGCTTCTTGAAGTTCTTCTCGAAATAAAACTTGCAAGGCTTTTGGAAACGCTTAGAGACCTCGAAGTTCCGATTCCTGGCCGTCCATGGCCCGAAGATCACATAATTGCCTTCAAAGAGCTCAAAGAGGAGTCAGAAATAATAAAAACCCTCCAACACTATTCCAGAAAACTCAGAGACCCGACCCCGGAACCCATAGACGAGGACAAACTACTGAGAACCCTGCTTGAAGCCTTGAGAGGAGAGATGAAGCACATCGAGAAAGCACTTCAGAGCCCGTGAGTCTTAGCACCTCCCTTTTTCTTTCTCCTTTCCCTTATCCTTCCATAATTTTCTCCAGCTTCCTGCAGAGGTTCAGGTGGAAGAGGAACTCCCTCTGGAGCCTTTCGTCTCTGAAGATGAGCTTGAGCTCGTTCAGCCTCTTCTTCCCTCCGAACTCGCCGTAGACCAGAGTCCCGTTCACCTCGACCAGGCCGAAAACCGCTGCAAGATTGAATATGAGCGTCCTGAGCTGGTAAGCAGAGACCTCATGGTTGCCCAGTTTGGCAGTGGGGTACTCAAAGTAGAAGTACTCAAGCCCCTCCATCCTTGCCACGTCCGTTATCGCCAGGTCAGCCGTCAGAAATATTAGAAGGGCGGGACTCATCTCGTCGTAATGCTTGAGGGTCTTAACTATCAGTTCGTCGTTGTTGTGCCCTTCCCCGTAGCGTTCCACGATTATCACTCTATCCTTTAACGCCTCAAACTCCTTTAGGGCTATGTAGGCCGCTTTTCTGGACTTTTTCGTCCTCCTGTTGCTCAGCTCGCGCAGGAGGTGGCCGTTTCTGACTGTGCTCATGATCTCGTGGAGGTAGTTTGAACGGTACTTGTAGTTCATCGCCCCCTCTATCTCGTTTTTGACGTCTTCGGCGACCACAATCTGGTAGCCGTCGAGGGACCTATAGTTGGATATGAAGCGGTGGTAGAAGATGTTGGTGTCCGGAGCAAAGACGACCCCCTTTTTGAGGGTCCTGTAAAGCTCAAGAGACCTCTCAAACTCAGCTATGTTGTCGTAGGTTATTACTCCCGATGAAATAAACGCCTCATAGAAGTCCGAATACGAGGGGAGCTCGGGATGTCTCACATAGAAGTCTCTCTTCTCCGCTTTAACCTCAATCCGATACCCCCGTTCAGATGGCCTCGCGGTGAAAAGTAGTGTGTCGTAAATTGGAAAGTTTACCCTAACCACTCCATCATCCTGAAGGAGGTTTACGAGTATCTGAAGCTCAGGCTTCTGAATAACGACCTCATTCATTGTTCTCCCCACCCAGAAAGTTCTTGAGAACCTGCATGTGCTTTGGAATCATCATGTAGGGCCTATCTGGAAACTGGACGTCGAGGAGTGCCATATACAGGATTTCCCTCACGTTTGACTTCCTTCCCTGAATTATTGCTGCCGCAACCAGTGCCTTCCTTCCCGAGGTCATGTTAAGGACGATGTCGCCGTCTCGCTCCTTAAGCTCCAAGAACAAGTTTTTTAAGACGCTATCCGCCTCTTTAAAGTCGTCGTCAGGTATTATTATAGTTTTCACTTCTAGAGAAAATCCGTATGCCTCAGAGATAGTCTTTACTGCCTCCGTTATTTTCGGCAGGTTGGGGGAGTACCTCTTTTCTGTCACGACGTATACTTCCTTCGGGCGCTCTCCCTTCATTACCGAGGCATAGTAGGTGTTCACCAGCGCCCAGGGAGTCCTTCCGAGCAGAGCTATGTGGACGCTCATTCGACCATCACCATCCCGTAGAGGACGCTTTCCGAGAAGTCTATCTCAACAAGCGAGCTTATCTCAACCCCAATCGCGTCTATGCTCGGCCTCACCTTCTCAGGCATCCTGCAGGGTTCTCCACGTTCAAATGGACAGTCGTCGCAGAGGTTGCAGTTGCCTGGGAAAAGAGTCATTGCGTAGAGCTTTCCCTGTTTAAAGAGCTCTGCTTCCTTCTTTAGGAGCCAGAGAAGGACTTTTCTCTTCTCGTTTTCGAAATCGTTCATATCGACCTCAAACTTTACGAGAAGCGCTTTTTTGAAGGATCCGACCCACTCTTTTGCTTCCTTCCAGTCGGGAGCGTATGGCGGACAGCCCGGTCTCTTCCCGTACATCGGGCAGGCCCTGCACTTCCAAACAGGCCTCGGCGAGACGGTTATCTCCTCCGCTGGAATTTCCTTTTCCCACACCACGCGCATCTTGCCCACAGAAAAGGGTAGGGAGGGAAAGGTTAAAACGTTTCCTCAGTCCATCAGCCTGCCGCCGTTGACGTCTATGACCTCACCGGTTATGTGGTCGTTTTCGAGGAGGAATATAACGGCGTGAGCGATCTCCTCGGGCTTCGCTATTTCACCTGTTAGGGAAAGCTTCCTGAGCTTCTCCTTTATCTCGGGGCTTATCAGTCCAGTATCCACCGGGCCCGGTGCAACCGCGTTAACGAGTATGTTTGGAGCGAGGTGCCTCGCGAGGTTGAAGGTCATCGCTATAAGCCCACCCTTCGAGGCCGCGTAGTGCGGCCCAACCGTCCCGCCGTCCTTGCCCGCTATCGAGGCTATGTTCACTATTTTACCCTTCTTCATGTACCTGAGGACTTCCTGGGTGACTATGAAGGCCCCCTTGAGGTTGACTCCAAGGACTGCATCCCAGTCTTCATCGGTCACATCCATCGGCTTCAGGGCCTTTCCAAGGATTCCTGCGTTGTTAACGAGGATGTCTATCCCGCCGAAACGCTCGACGACCTTTTCCACCATCGCCCTGACTTCTTCCCTGCTCCTGACGTCGGCCTTCACGATCATCGCCTCCGCTCCAGCCTCCCTGCAGAGCCTCTCGGTCTCCCTTGCCCCCTCCTCGTCGTGGGCGTAGTTTATGGCAACCTTCGCTCCCTTCTTCGCGAGGGCCACCGCTATGGCCCTACCAATCCCGCGGGAAGCACCCGTGACGAGGGCAACTTTTCCTGCCAGCTCCATGGTATCGCCGCAAGAATTTCGACATTTCTTCCCAAAAACCTTTTTACCTTCGAACACATAAAAAGTATCATGAGACACTGGTTGCCCCTGCTACTGGGAATTATTGTTTTTGTTTCCGGCTGCATATCTGGAGGGGGTGAAAAAATGGAAAAAACCCTTGAGATTGGCTCCGTATTTCACGACGGAGAGTTTATTCCAAGGGAATACACCTGCGAGGGGAACGACATAAACCCGCCGATTTACATCGGCAAAATTCCGCCCGAGGCCAAGAGCCTCGTCATTATAGTTGACGATCCCGACGCTCCCAGGGGCACTTTCACACACTGGATAGCCTGGAACATCCCTCCAAGGGGGGAGATTCCGCGGGGAGTGCCGCCGAAAGAAGTCGTAGAGTCTCCCCTGCATATAGTCCAGGGCATCAACGACTTTGGGAGAATCGGTTACGGAGGCCCATGCCCTCCACCCGGGCACGGAGTTCACCACTACCACTTCAAGGTCTATGCACTCGACACAGAGTTGAGCCTCAGGCCCGGCTCATCAAGAAAAGAATTAGAAAAGGCCATGGAGGGCCACGTTATAGCCTGGGGAGAGCTGGTTGGTCTCTACGAGAGAAAATAGACGGGTAGGCTATCTTTTCCCCCTTATTTTCAGGAGCTTTACCGAGAGGTTTATGCTGCTCTGAAGCGCCGATAGGAAGTTCAGAGTAAAGAATATCCAGTCTCCTATTATGTATGAGTAGACAGTCAGCAGACTGGCAGCCATTACGTAAATCAGGATAAACTCGAGATTCAGAGGACAATGACGCTTTCTTAGGGTCTCCACCGTTTGAGGAACCCACGAACCCACGAGCAGAAGCATTCCAATGAGTCCTACGAGCTCTCCCCCGTTCATTTTCCTCCCCCGTTTAGGGAAAGGGGAGCCTTAAAAAGGATTTTGGACTTAAATCCGTTAAAAATCGGAGAATTATCAATAAAAATAGGCAAAAAGGGTTAAAGCTGGCTCGCAAGGCGCGAGGTGGCCCATGTCCTGACGTCCTCATCTATGATGTTGTTTATTATCTCCATCGCCTCAGATATCTTACCCTCCTTTGCAAGCTTCAAGGCTATTTCCGCCTCCATCTTGGAACGGTTGGAGGGATCCCTAATGAAGGAAGCTATTCTCTTGGCATCGTCTATCTTCCCGAGGTTCATCAATTCAAAGGCGAGACTCATTAAGGCTTTCGTGGATTCGCTGGTGTTGTCTATATCAATTGCTGCCTCAATAGCTCGTTCCAGGAACTTTTCGTAGGGTACACCTTTCTTAGCAGCCTCTATCGCAATAGCGGAGAAAGATTTACTCCGTATAACTTTGTCGGGGATTGTTTCAGCCATTTTAAGGGCATCCTCGAACTTACCGGAGTCCAGGAGTTTTTGAATGGCCTCATAAAGAGCACGTGATCGATACCATTCCTGCATCAATGGCACCCCATTATTTTATCAATCTTAAGGATTTAAGCTTTCCGTGGCTAAACTTTATAACCACACTCTCCCACCTCCAGTGGTGGGATTCATGAAGAAAGTCTTTGGAATAATCGGCATCCTGCTGGTGCTCTCACTTACTATTCCCCGGACGGCAGGGCTGGAGATAGACCCAGAGAAGATACACTTCTACATATACGGCATGAAGACGTGCCCGCACTGCCAGAAGATGAAGGAAGAGATACCAAAGATTTACGGAGAGGATAGCTTAACCTACTACGAGCTTGTGGGAAATGACGAAAACGGCAAGCTATTCCAGATCCTCTACCAGAACACTGGAATTAGCGGAGTTCCCGCCATAGCAATCGTCTACAACGGGACCCTTTATGCCGTGATCGAGGGAGAATTCAAAGTAAATGCCACTCCCCAGATCATAGAGGAGGCCATGAAAGCCAAAGGTGTACTGTTGGTTGTTGGAGGAAAAGTATGGCTGCTCCCGAGCAACGACACGAAGGCCATGGAACTCGCCAACATTCTGTACTCACTCTTTGTTGAGCACAAAGCCCCGGAAACGAGCTCCTCAAGTCCACAACAGGACACCTCAACGACTACAACAAAGACAACATCCCCCTCCACGACAAGTAGCTCGAACCCACCGGAGTCCTCCACAGGATCCCCCCAAGGAAACGAGGGGAGCATCTGCGGACCTGGGATTATGTTGCTTGTACCCATCGCAGTCCTGGGATTAAGGAGACGTCGTTAACTTTCTATTCTCAACCTTTTGTTTTAGAAACAAAGAAAAACCAGGACTCCAAGCTTACTCCATGAGGGGAGAGATAAAACTACTGGCCACGATACTGGGAATCTCATTTGGCATAAGCGCGCTTGCGCTGTACCTTCTCGGAATTCCGGGCTTCATTCCCCAGTTCTATGCCCTATCCATGAGCGACTCCATAAACCCCTGCACGTTCGTCATCTACACGATGCTCCTCATAGCGCTCTCCGTCAGAAAAATCGAGAAAAAACGGCTTTACGTAGTCGGCTCTGCCTTCATACTGGCCGTGTACATCTCCTACTACCTCCTCGGCGTCGGACTCCTCTATCTCGGCCAGTACATTCCCCTGTGGTTTGCAGGCTTTCTGGCGATAGGCTTTGGAATTTACACGATAGT
The DNA here is from genome assembly GCA_030156945.1 of Thermococcaceae archaeon. Classification (GTDB taxonomy): domain Archaea; phylum Methanobacteriota_B; class Thermococci; order Thermococcales; family Thermococcaceae; genus Thermococcus. The sequence continues at coordinate 26,456 of JASGLT010000016.1, read as the reverse complement.
TACGGGCCTGATTGAAAAGTCGAGAATAGCCGACAAGCAGGGGATCAGAAAGAAGATGTTCAGCGCTGAGGCTACTTTCCTGAGCTCCTTCTTCCTCGGGGTTGTGGTCTCGGCTACACTCCTCCCCTGCTCTGCCGGAAGCTATCTTGTCTACGCGACGATAATTGCACGGGGAAGCAGGATGATTGCTCTGCTACTTCTGGCCCTATACAACATAATATTCGTCCTTCCCCTCGTACTCATACTGCTCACCATGGGGAGCATAGCCGAGAGCAAACGCTTTTCCCAGGCCCTCGTAAGGCACAGCAGGGAGCTTTCGGTTGTGGCAGGGATACTCTTGGTGGGAATCGGTGTTTGGGTGCTGATGGGAGGGAGCATTTGATTCCAAAGCGAATTACCAGGCTGTACTTTGAGAGTTCACCGGAGAGATGGCTGTTTCATCCCTGTTTATCTCAGTGGGCATGTTGTTGAAGCCCAGGATAACGAAGATGTGCCCAATTAGAATAAGCAGCAACCCCACAAAGACTACCGCGGTAAACGCTCCCCATCTGAACCAGTTAGCTGCATCCCCGAACTCCTTAACTCCCGTTATCTCGTGCATGGCACCCCAGGCCCTGCTCTGGAAAAAGGCGTTGATAACAGCCATCACTATCACGAGCACCAGGAAGCCGATTATGATTCCCCATTCGAACTCACCCCATCCCGGGTATTCCACCGTTTCATAGCTCCCACCGGGGGTTATCGTTAAGTCAACGCTCGAGTACTCTTCGTAGCTGGTTCCCTGCGTGCTGATCGCAATAACGCCGAAAACGACGAGAATACCGAGGATAAGAACTCCGATACCCACGACGACGGCAAGAAGGTAGTTGTTGAAAGGCCTGTAATCGTTGAGTTTCTTCCCAATACCGTGGAGTGCCACGAGGACGAGTACCAGGCCCACTAAACTCAAAACAGTCCCGAGATATGGGATAAAACCGCCCACGAGCCCAAGGACTGATCCCCACAGACCAAGGTTCTTTTCACTTGAAACGTCCACCATACAAGTCACCTCTCACTCTTAAATCCAAGAGACAATGAAAAATAAGCAAAAGCCTCCCGTCAGTAGACAAGCGCACCCTCCTGTAGTTCCTCGCCTCCTCCCACTTCCATCTCCTCCGGAAGCTTTGAGAAGGCTATTATCCGGAATATCTGGGCCACGAGAAGCAAAATTGCACCCACCAAAATTACCAGGGTTATTGCGCCCCACTTAAGGAAGGTGGCGACCTGGTTGAACTCTTCAACGCCGGTTATCTCGTAAGTGGCACGCCAGGCCTTGATATGGAAGTACACAGTTAGGATTACTGCCAGAACAATCAAGACCAGTCCCAACACCACCATCATAAGCCCAACGGTTCCCATCTTAGTATGGATGTCCCCCGAATGCCATAACTGAGCCCGATGCATAGAAAACGCCCACCAGTATGGGAATCACCGCAACGATTACGGCAACAATAAGCACGATTACCGAGTAGAGGTAGTACTTGAAAGGTCTCTCGTCGTTCAGCTTGGTGCCGATGCCATGGAGTGCTAAGAGAACGAGGACGAACCAAGGAAGGAAACCAGGTTTGAGAAAGCAACAACCGGCCATGTTTCATTGATCCGTCACCTAAAACTCCCAGAAGAGTTAGAATCGAGCCGAGGAGGCCGAGTGTCTTTTCGGTTCTCAAATCCACAGGCATGATTCCACCGGTATTAATACTGGCTTGAGCTTAAAAAACTATCGTCGAAAGTTGTAAGAATGGAAGTCGTGGAAAAGAAAAAGAGGATGTCACTCTTTCTTCTCCCCAGGATTAGGCTCTTCCTTCTTCTCCGCAGATTTGGCAGCTGGCTTTGGCTTGGCGGCCGCCGGCGGCTTGAGGCCGTAGCCGAGTATCTTGAACTCGAACTCACTGCCGTCCCTGAGGACGTACTTGACCCTTCCGTCCTCGTACTTCTCGATCTTGGCCAGGGGGTGCCTGTAGTCGGAGAACTTCCTGACCATCTCCTCCGGAAGCGGAACCCAGTCGAAGAGCTCGAGCTCCTCATCCTTCCACTCCGTTGTGAGTATGTAGTGCTCCACGTGGCCGAGCGCATTGGTGGGGCAGACGTCAACGCAGAACTGGCAGAAGGTGCACCTTCCATAGTCTATCTTCGGGTGGGGCCTCTTCTCGCCCTCTATCCACGTCATCTCTATTGCCCTTGCCGGGCATATCTGGCCGCACATGTTACAGCCTATGCACGTCTTCCAGTTGAGGGTGTGGAAGCCCCTGTACTTTTCAGCTATCTGGGTTTCCTCGTAGGGTATCTTTATGGTTACAGGCTTCTTGAAGAGGTACTTGAGGCTCATCCACGGCTTGAGGAAGGAGGGCTTCTTTCTCACCTTCTCCTCGGGTGCAATTTTAACGCTCTCCATTTTCATCACCTGTCTATGTCGGGCGGGCAGTTGTCAAGGCTCATCAATATCACGGGCACGTCAGCGAGCCTCGCTCCAACGAGGAGCTGCTCGATTACTCTAATTCCGTGGGCTATGCTCGGTCCTCTAATCTGCACCCTGTAGGGCTTGTTTCCACCGTCGCTGACGACGTAGGCTCCAAAGTCGCCCTTGGTTGCCTCAACGTGGGCGAAGGCATCACCGGCCGGAACTCTGAACCTCGGAAGGGCCTTGAGGGACGGGTGGTCAACCTTGTAGGGCCCGCTCGGCGGCCCCATGTCGAGGAGCTGTTCGAGGATGTAGAGGTCCTGCTCAAACTCGAACCTCCTTACGAGCGCCCTCGCGAGGGCATCGCCCTCCTTAAGGACGGGAACCTCGAAGTCGAGCTCCGGGTAGAGGAGATACGGGTCAGCTCTCCTCACGTCGTAGGGAACTCCAGTTGCCCTGAGGTTCGGCCCGGTTACGCCCTCGTTAAGGGCGAACTTCTTGTCCATCACTCCGATTCCCTCAAGCCTCCTGTAGGTGATGTAGTTCTCAAAGACAAGGTTATCGAAGTCCTTGAGCTTGTCCTTTATGTACTCCACGGTGTCCCTGAGCTGCCTGAGCCACTTGTCGCCCGGTATGTCCCTCCTAACTCCTCCTGGAATCGTGTAGATGTGGTAGACCCTTGCTCCAGTAAGCTCCTCGAAGAGGGCCATAAACCTCTCCCTATAAGCTGCCGCCCACTGTCCCGCGGTGTAAACACCAAGCTTGAAGCTTAGGCCCATCATCCAGAAGAGGTAGGCGCTCACCCTCGCCATCTCGAGGACGGTCGTCCTTATCCACTGGGCCCTCTCCGGGACTTCCCATCCCATGAGCTCGTCCACGGCCATTGAGTAGATTGCCTCTGGAACGTCCGGCTCGGGCACACATATACGGAGGAGCAGGGCTATGTTGGTGTGCCATGGCCTGTACTCGGCGAGCTTTTCAAAGCCGCGGTGAAGGAAGCCGGGGTTGGCTATGGCCTTTACAACTCTGTGCCCGTCCATTTTAAGGATTAGGCTGTAGTTCTCGGTGGCCATGTGCTGCGGCCCGAAGAACAGCTCGTAGGTGTCCTTCTCAAGGGGGAGGAGCTCCATCCCGTTCTCTCTCGCTTCCCTAATGAGTTCTTCCTGAGTGACCATCACAACCACCTCATATCACGTAGTTCTCCTTATCCTCATCGAACCTGTCGAGGAGCTTGTACTTCCTCTTGACGTAGCCGAGCATGTCAAAGTCCTTCCTGTGGGAGACTCCGACTTCCCTGTCCTCGTCCTCGAGTATCCAGGGCATCTCGAGCTTGGGGTTGCCCTCAAAGGTAACCTTGAAGAACTCGTGGGCGTCTCTCTCGTAGGTCTCCGCCACAGGGTAGATGTCCATAACCGTTGAAATCCTTGCTTCGTCCCTTGGAAGCCTCGTCTTGACCATCGCATGGGTTCCGTGGCTTATGCTGAAGAGCTGATAGACAAGCTCTATCTCACCCTCCTTGAGCCAGTCAACGGCCGTGATCTGGAGCAACAGCTCAAACCCGTTCGCCTTGGCTGTGCGGAGGAAGTCAACTATCCTGTCGGCCGGAACCTTAAACTCAAGCCTTCTCTCCCTCCTGACGGTGCCCTCAGCGTAAGGAGCCTTCTCAAGGAGCATCCTGACGATCTCTTCTCCCTTTGACCAGCTTGCCTTAACCTCTTCCGCCATTGCTCACTCCTCCTCCCTCTTCTTTTCCCTGCCCATGAGCCAGGGTATCCACCTTCTCGCGGTCTTCTCCCTCCATCCCTCGCCGAAGAGCTCGTCCTGGTTCTTCTTGTAGTACTCGTAGTTTTCCTTATAGCGCTTCCAGCCGTCGGCCTTCCCCGTCTCTATGAGATCCATGATTTTCTTTATTCCGTCCATAACAGCCTCCGGCCTCGGCATACAACCGGCTATTGCCACATCTACTGGGATGTACTTGTCGAGGTGCTTGATGGCGTTGTAGGCGTCCCAGTATATTCCTCCGTTGAGCGGGCAGGAGCCGTGGGCGAGGACATACTTCGGATCGGGCTGCATCTCGTAGGTTATGATTATCCTCTTGAGCGTCTTTGGCGTAACGTAGCCCGTGATGAGGAAGAGATCGGCCATTCTCGGCGCTGGGTTGGGCATCATACCAAAGCGCTCCAAGTCGTACCTTGAGGTCATCAATGGAGGCATCTCTATACCGCCGCACCCCGTACAGAACGCCACAATCCACATGCTCCTCTTTCTCGCAAAGTTGATGAGGGGCTCGTAAAGTCTCCAGTCAACCATCTTTCATCACCTCACAGACTTGCCAGGACAGCTCCAAGGGCCGCTATTATTGTGGGCCACTTCCAGTAGAACTTGGCCGCCTGGTCTATGGTGAACCTCGGGAATATTGCGCCCATGAAAGTCGCTATCAGGAGCACTGCTACCTGCTTGACGAGGAGCACAGCGAGGCCCGCTATGGTGTTGAGTATTGAACTTGAGAACGCCGTGACCACTCCGCCGCCGAGGAAGATGTTGGCAAAGAACAGGGTCTCTGCGAAGAGCGCTATGGCGTGCTGTATCTGAAGGAGGCCCATGTGCTTTCCTCCGAACTCGACCATCGGACCGAGTGATATCTCACCGGGAGCTATCATTATGTCGAAGGGCTCCTTTCCGAACATCGCCTGGAGGACGAGGTCATACGCGATAGCGGCGAGCAGGAGCGGGAAGTGGAATATGCTCCATCCCATCGTCTGCTGGGCCATGACTATCTCGTAGGTGCTGAAGGTTCCGTAGAACTCTGCTAACGCTACTATGGCAAATCCAAGCGGCACCTGAATGGCGAGTAGCGTTAGGAGGGCTCTCTGGGCACCGATGCCCGCGTAGGGGTTGCCCGAGCTCATCGCGGCGAACATTATTCCGAGCATCGGTATCTCAAGGAGGAAGGTGATGAGGATTAGGTCACCGTAGGCCCTGAGCACGCCGATGCTCCCGAGCGGTATGAACATCACCGCCAGTATTGTGGCGCCCACCGCGTAGAGGATTCCGAAGTCGTAGATGAGGCCGTGGGTTATGTTGCTCTTCTTGGAGAGGAGCTTTATGGTATCGAGGATGGGCTGGTATATCGGAGGGCCAACCCTCCTGTGTATCCTTGCCGTCACTATCCTGATTATTCCCATGAACATGAAGCCCACAAATGTCGCGTAAAGGAGGATAAAGAGAGCTTTGAGTGCCGTTTCAATCATCTTTCACACCCCCCACATTGCGAGGATTAGGAGTATCAGGGCCAGATACCAGGCGTAGCTCTGGACGTTTCCGTTGTAGACGTAGTTCCTCATGACTTCCGCAAAGTCCTCAACCCACGCCCCAATGTCGCGGTAAAGCTTGTCGAAGCTTATCCTGAGCCAGAACGCGAGAGCCTCCTTGAGCGGGAGGAAGAAGTTCCTCCTTATTGTGAGGTTGTACTCCATGGTTACTGGGTTACCTGACTGGTATGTATCCGTGACGGGAACCTTCCTGACGGGTGCGCCGAGGAAGTAGATGACCGCCGCTATCAGGAGGCCGACGATGAGCCACACGAGGATCAGCAGGCCGTTGTACCTTCCAAAGCCGAGGTTGAGCTCCCAGAGCGTCGGTGAAGTGACTATCTCTCCGCCGAATATCTTGTTAAGCTCCTTGACGACGAGGCCCGGAGCAATGCCGAAGACGATGTTCGGTATCGCGAGTATTGCCATCGCCACTGCAAGCGGGAGCGGGGCGTCCTTGGTGTCGTCGAGGTCAGTTGGCCTCTGCCCGAACCACACGGCGTAGGTGAACCTGATGAGGTAGACGAAACCTATGGCGCTTCCGAAGAACACCATGCCGCCGAGGATCGGGAGGTTCTGGCTGATGACTGCTTCAAATATCAGCCACTTGCTGACAAAGCCCGCCATCGGCGGGATTCCTGCGAGGCTGAGGATAGCCACGAAGGCCATCGCAAAGGTGAAGGGCATCTTCTCAGCGAGTCCGCCCATGTCGGCGAAAGTGGTTTTGCCCGTCCTGTAGATTATCGTCGCAACTATGAGGAAAAAGAGTCCCTTGAACAGCGCGTGGCTTATCGCGTGGTAGATGCCGGCCTCAATGCTGAGGGACGTTCCGACGCCAAAGGCGACAAGTATGTAGCCTATCTGGCTTATACTCGAGTAGGCGAAGAGCTTCCTGATGTCTTCCTGCAGAGCGGCGAGCAGACCGCCGACTATTATTGTCAGACCTCCGAGGAAGGCTATGATGTAGCCGAACTTGGGAGCGCTCCTGAAGGCTCCGAACTCGACCATAAGCCTGTAGCCTATCAGCATGTAGATGAGGATGAAGCCGTAGACGCCGGTCTTGCTGAGGACGCCGCTGAACATCGCCGTATAGCTCTGGTTGGTCTCGGAGTAGGCATCGGGCGCCCACACGTGGAGCGGGAACATGCCCGCCTTAACGCCAAAGGCCACGAGGAACAGACCAAAGACTAGAGCCAGGTCTCCGCGGCCCATCGCGTAGTAGACTGCGTTGGCGACATCTGGGAAGGCGAAGGAGCCCGAAAGTGCGTATATCTTCGCAATAGCGAGGAACATCGCGAAGGCTCCGACCACGCTGAGAACGAAGTACTTCAGACCGGCGCTCCTGCTGTACTTGAGAACCATCATGAAGCTTCCGACAGTCATCAGCTCCCAGAATATGAAGAACCCGAGGAGGTCAAAGGACAGGAACACACCGTAGGCTCCAGTGAGGCTCATGAGGGCAAAGAGCCACTCGTAGCCGTCCCTGGACGTTGAGACCATGGCTATGGTCGATGCAAGGCCGACAACTCCAGCTATCATTGCAAAGACCCAGGTCAGGTGGGTCAGGCTGAAGCTGAAGGTGAACCCCGCGAAGTCAATGCTGTGGCTTAGCTGCCCCGAAGCATCGAGCTCCGAATAGAGCTTAACGAGATAAGCGAGCGGAACGGCAGCTCCAGCGACTCCCAAAAGCTCCCTGATTCCCCTAACGTTGAGCGCCCACGCGAGCACGCCGCCGAGCAAGGGTGCGAAGATTATTATGAGAAGTTCGTTCATGCTCCCACCCCCATCAGAGGAACGTTCTTGATGTAGTTGGCCACGTTAAAGAGGTCCTGTCCCGCCTTCTGGACGATAGTCCAGACGTCGTTCGGGTAAACGCCTATGACTATTATCAGGGCCGCGAGGAAGATTGCTATGACGCCTATGGCGAAGTTCTCCCTGATCCTCCCGCCGCCTTCAACGAACCACATCGTATGCACCAGCCTGAAGTAATAAACCGCCTCGACGACGCTGGCACCGAGGATAAGGGCGACGCTCCAGGAGTAGCCTGCCTCGACACCGGCGAGGAGTATCCTGATTTTGCTCCAGAAGATGTTGAAGAGCGGTATTCCAACCGTTGCCAGTGAGCCTATCGTGATCGTCAGAGCTGTAAGCGGCATCCTCTTGCCGAGTCCCTGGAAGTTCTCGATGGCAGTCCCTCCAAGGGCAACTCCAACGTAGCCGACCGTGAGGAAGAGGAGCGCCTTGACTATGGCATGGTTGACCATGTGGAAGACTCCAGCGCTGACACCGGCCTGAGTACCGAGGGCAAGGGCGAAGGCTATCATTCCGACCTGGCCAATCGATGAGTACGCTATCATCCTCTTGGCGTCCTTCTGCCTGAGGGCTGAAAGCTCGGCGACTATTACCGTGAGTGTTGCCAGGATAACAAGGAGCCTCAGTAGACCGCTCCATCCCTCAGCACCCTGGAAGAGGTAGAGGAGCCTTCCAATCGCGTAGAGGCCAGCTTTGACGACGAAGGCTGAGAACATAACGGTTATCGGGTGGGGTGCGGCCTGGTAAGCATCCGGAGCCCAGGCATTGAGCGGGAACAGTTCAGCCTCGACCGCCAGGCCGAAGATTATTAACGCGAGGCCGACCTGTGCTACCGTCGGGTCAATTGCCCCAGCAAGCTGAGCGAGGTGTGCCATGTTAAGGGTTCCGGTCGCTCCGTAGATGAGGGCAACGCCGATGAGGAAGAAGCTCGAACCTATCCCACCGAGGACGATGTACTTCATTGATGCCTCGGCCGCTTCACCGGTCTTGTTGTAGGCGGTGAGGGCGTAGGCGCTTATGGCGGTTATCTCCATGAAGACGAAGAGGTTGAAGATGTCTCCGGTGGCTATCATTCCCGTCGCACCGAGCATCAGCAGGAGGAAGAGCATTGCGTACTTGTCAACTGGCTCGACGTTGACTGCTCTGAAGCTGAAGATGGCCATGAAGAAGCTGATTACTGCTATGATGAGCACGAAGAGGGCCGCGAAGTGTCCTATGTAGAGGTTGATGCCAACTGGCGGCTTCCAGCCGCCGGCAATGACTATTATCGGCTTCCCTGTGGAATAGACCTCGTTTGCCACCCAGCCGGCTATTGCAGTCTGGAGTGCAGTGATCATCACGAGGTAGCCCATCACGGCCTTCCTTCCGAGTTCCTTTATCAGCGGGACGAAGAAGGCGCTAATGAGTGGTAAAGCGATGAGGAGTGAAGCGTACTGCCCGTTCATCCTCTCAACCTCCTTATCTCCTCAACGTTAAGCGTGCGGTACTTCTCATAGATCAAAACAACTGCGCTAAGAGCCATGGCTGTTGTAGCGACACCGATAACTATTGCAGTGAGAACGAGGGCCTGGGGAATTGGATCGACGGCTTGAGTAGGACCTACCCCCTCACTGAGAATGGGTGCACTCTTTCCTGAGACGTAGCCGATGCTTATCAGGAGAAGGTTTACTCCAGTCTCCATGATGCTCAGACCGATGAGTATCTTCAGAAGGTTCTTTTTGACGAGGGCAGCGTAGAGGCCTATGAGGACCAGTGCTATCGCGCCGAAGTAGTAGATGCTTATGTCGGGAACGTTCATTCTCTCACCTCCTCCTTGAGCATGTTGTCAACGATACCGCTGAGCTCCGTTCCGACCTTGATGCCAATTATCGTGTAGATTATCGGTATGAAGCCGCCGCTGAAGAGCCTGCCGATGTTGTCAACGCCCCACTGCCAGTCCTGCCATATCCAGTCGAAGAGGAAGTAGCCGCCGATTGCAAGACCGATGAGGCCTACGAGGACGTAGCCCATTCCAGCTAGACCTTCGACCTTTTCAAAGGCCTTGTGGGGTATCTCGTAGATCGTGAACGCCATGTAGAGCAGCAGGAATGCTGTTGCTATCGTCGCTCCACCGGGGAAACCTCCACCCGGGGTGAGGTGTCCGTGTATGAAAATGTATGCGCCAAAGAGCATGACAAATGGCACGAGGAACTTTGTGCCCACTGTCAGAACCGGAGAACCTCCTACTTTAGCGGTCCTCTCCCTCTTCTTCCTCCAGAGAAGGGCAGCGACACCAGTCGATGCTATGAAGAGAACGGTGACCTCACCGAGGGTATCTAAACCACGGTAGTTGACAACGACTGCAGTTACCGCGTTAACGGCCCCAGTCTGTTCCTTAACATGCTGGAGGTAGTAATGGCCAACGAGCATCTTGTCCTCTCCAAATGGAACTCCCGCGAGGCCCTGTGCCAGCCAGTAGCCTATTACCAGGATTGAGATTATCGCGAGCGACCTCTTTAGTAGGCTCACCATCTCACCCACCACCCTGGCTTCTCCTCTTCCTCAGTCTCAAAGCGCTGAGTCCTCTTAACGGCGAAAATAACTATCGCACCGCTCAGTGCGGCACCTATGGCTGCCTCAGTCATTGCAACGTCCGGAGCCTGGAGCATGAAGAACAGTATTGACGCGAAGAGACTCACAGCGGCCATGCCGACTGCTGCAGCGAGCAGGTCTCTCCACTCCACTGCCAGTATTGCCGATATGACCATGAGGGCTACTATTATGTACTCAATGAGGCCTATGACGTTCATTCTTCACCACCTCCTTCGGAAGCCTTCTCCTTGGCCTCAATGTGCTCGCGGTACTTGTCCACGACGCTGCCCTCCCAGAGAGGGATTCCGCTCTTGTAAGCTGCTCTGATGAGTGCATGGGCTGCTATTGGGTTGGTCAGCAGAAGGAAGAGCGCTATAACGATGCTCTTCGTGAGCCAGGCCCACGAGAGGCCGTCGCCAACCGCCCAGAGGCCGACTCCGGTGAGGACACCAAGGGAGCCGAGGGTGGCACTCTTCGTGGCTGTCTGCATCCTGTTGTAAACATCCGGCATCCTGATAAGACCCAGGGCTGATAGGACGTAGAAGAAGGCTCCAATCAGGACAAGGGTTTCACCAATGGCCGAAAGCACGTTCATAGACCTCCCTCCAGATAGCGCGCAAAGGCTATGACGCCGCCGAAGGCCAGAATTGCATAAACCAGGGCAACGTCAAGGAAGATTATGCGTTTGTAGTAGAGCGCGAAGAGCACCATGAGTCCCGTTGTTATAGTAGTCATGATGTCCACAGCAACCAGCCTGTCGGGTGTCGTTGGTCCTCTGAACATCCTGTACATGCTGAGGAGAGTAGCTATAGCTATGAGGGCCAGATAAACGTTTACACCTATCATCCGAAGATCACCTTCAGGAATTTTTCAAAGGGTCTTGTGATGTTCTGAGAAGCACCCTCAACGCTCGAGTCCTTTACGTCTATCCAGTGGATGAAATACTTGTCCCCGTCAATGTCCAGGGTAATGGTTCCCGGCGTAAGGGTTATCGAGTTGGCAAGGGCAAGTTTTCCAGCGCCCGTCTCAAGTACCGTTTTGCACTCCACGATTCCAGGGTTTATTGGTCTCTTTGGGTGGAGAACCCTGTAGGCCACGTCAAGATTGGCCATTATCATTGCCCACAGAAAGTATGGGATGTAGGCTATTGCATAGGCTACTCTCCTTGGGTGAAGATTGCCAAGGCCCCTCGTTGTGAAGAGTTCATAGGAAAATGCCGCAACCACGATGGACATTACCGCACCTATTGCAAGCTCCTGTGGGTCCAGACTGGCCGTCAGGAACAGCCAGATCAAGAACAGGACTATAGCGGTGTAGAGGTACCGGCTTACCTTACTAGCTTCTTCCATACCATCAACCTCCGGAGGATTGATCGAGCGAATTTCGCGTTTAGACAACTCTAATATTTGGTTCAAAACTTCCTCTTATAAACCTTATCCGAAGAAACAAAGGTTTAAAACCTTTGGTTAAAAATAAAGGCGTCATATATGTCCTGCAGTGCCAAAAAAGATTCCTTGGAGCCCATAATTAGTATTGACCCCCTTACTCCCACAGCTACCTGGGATAGTCCGGAAATCCAGAGAGATAAACATAACCCTGCGAGATTCCAGAGGGAGGTGCGACCAGAGGCCTAACTGAGGGTAGAGGGTAAAGTTCGCGAAGATTAACTACCCTTTCCCCGTACCAGCCCCACCCGTACCCGATAATGAGTATCTATGGGTTATCCCTCATCCAGTGGGGGATTGTGAACCTTATGGTGTACACGCCATCTTCAGAAGTTCTCAACAAAATATCGGCATTACCTGGCTATTCCAAAAAAGCAACGACCCAAGATAATTTAAAAGGATTGAGGGGAACCTCAATAAATCGAAATCCTTTTGACGCCCTCGAGCTTCGAGAGCTCGTTTATGAGCTCACCTGGTACGGGTCTCTCGGTGATTATCGTGAGGGTAGCCTCTGGATAGAGCTCGGGATCCTCTGCAACGACCTGTACGATGTTAATTCCCCTGTCGGCTATTTTCTGAGCTATCTTGGCCAGGATTCCCACGGCCCTTGGCTCGGGCTCAATCTCTATGACACCGTATCCCACGTGCCTCCCCACGTATTTCATGTGAACCGTGGGCTCAAGATTCATGTATATCTCCCTGAGCTCCGGGGTCTTGAGGATCATTATCACCGTCTCCTTAACAACCCTCCTGTCGACGTCCAGGGCCTTGGCAATCTTGGTGTAGGGAACCTCTATGTAACCGGCCTTCACCTTCATGTCCTCGGAGACCTTGAGCCCGTACTTCAATAGTGCCTTTGCTATCTGCTTCCTTACTGGGTATTCATCAAAGTAATGCTCAATCTTTCCCCACATTCCTCATCACCCAGACAAGTTCATCACTATACTACTCGATGCAATGATATTAAAATGTTTCCATGCCCGCATGGTTTCAAAGGTTATTCTTTAAAAGTTTTTTGCTCATCGATGCATCTTTCTGACCAGTTGAGAATCGGGAGATGGACAATTTGTCCATCGGGGGATTTTTAAAAGCCTCACGGGAGTTCCGAACATGGTAGAAGTCAGCCTTCCAAGAGTGAGATTCGAAGATCTCGGCGAGAGCATAAGAATAGTCTGGCGAGAGACCCTCTACGCTGACTTCGATAAAAAAGAGCTCATCAAGGTAATCAAGCGTAAGTACCGCGTAAAGCCCGAGCTGATTGTAAAAGATGGAAGGCTTTTCATAGATACTGACTACCCCGGAATTGAGAAGTACCTGTTCCTGTACATCCAGAACAACCTCGGCGCCCTTCTCAGGAACAGATACACCAAGCGGAAGGTTCTCTACATCCACGAGGGCCTCGATGTCCCGCTCCTCGGCTACAACGCATTCGGGCTTATTGACCGGGGTACTAACTTGATCCAGGTCAGGGGAGTCAGCGGCTGCAACCTGAGCTGTGTGTTCTGCTCCGTTGATGAGGGGCCGTATTCGAGGACGAGGAAGTTCGATTATGTGGTTGATGTGGACTATCTAATGAAGTGGTTCGACGAAGTTGCCAGGATAAAGGGGAAGGAACTTGAGGCCCACCTCGACGGCCAGGGTGAGCCTCTTCTCTACCCCTTCCGTGTCGAGCTCGTGCAGGCCCTTAGGGAGCACCCCAACGTTTCGGTAATCTCGATGCAGAGCAACGGGACACTCCTGAACGACAAACTCGTTGAAGAGCTGGCAGAGGCCGGCCTCGACAGGGTGAACTTATCTATTCACTCCCTCGACCCGGAGAAGGCGAAGATGCTTATGGGGATGAAGAGCTACGACCTCCAGCACGTTCTCGACATGGCGGAAGCCCTTGTGAACGCTGGGATAGACGTTCTCCTTGCCCCAGTCATCATTTTCGGCGTGAACGACAACGAGGCGGAAGCTTTCATAGAGTTTACGAGAAAGATCGGCGCCGGAAAGCGCTGGCCTGCTCTGGGCTTCCAGAACTATGTCCCCTACAAGTTCGGTCGAAACCCTGTCATAGCCAAGGTCAAGCCCTTCAAAGAATTCTACTCCTGGCTTAGGGCCCTTGAAGAAAAGACTGGGATGAGGCCCCTCGTCCTAAAGCCCGAACACTTCGGCATGGAGAAGAGAGATTTTATCCCCCTCGCCTTCAGACCGGGAGAGGTCGTTAAGGCAGAGGTAGTTCTTCCAGGCAGGATAGAGGGTGAGATGATAGCGAAGGCAAGAAACAGACTCATCGAGGTTATAAACACCAGCGCAGAAGTCGGGGACAGGATAAGGGTTAGAATAGTGAGAACCAGGCATGGAATTTACATCGGAACGCCTGTTTAGACGTTCCAATGAACCACTAACCAAAAATTATTTAAGTATCCCATTCTCAGTATACTCTGGGTAGTCGTCATGAGAGGAAAACTTATATTGATTGCTGAAGTGGCTCCTAAGTACAAAAATAACGTTTCCTATTCGCACTTCAGAACCCGTATGAGGCGCTGCCTGTCCACCAACCTACGGAGGAGATGAGAGAAGGATTAAAAAGATTGGAGGCCTCCCGATGAGGTGGATAAACGCTTACCTGGCCCCCATCGTGGTTCTGGTGCTTTCCGTTGCATTTTACTGGGGAAACTTCGCCCTTGTCCTCTCGGAGACCACTCATGATGTCCAGTTGGGCACCGCCGTGGAGCACGACGCAAAGGTCAACTCGGGCTTCTGCATCTACCCAAACTCAAAACTAGGTAAACTCGTTGCGGAAGAACTGAAGAGCCGGGGAGAGAAGGTTTTGCTCTTCAGCTCACCAATCCAGTGCGATGGTCAGTTCCTGGCGGTCTGGGTGGAGTGGCTTAACACAACCTACACTCCACTTTTCTCAAAGGGAGAGATAAGGATTGGCGCGATTTACTCCAGTGCCGGCGATCCCAGTCATTACCTCATCTACAGGAACGCCACTGACAAAAGGGAGGCGCTGATATCCTTTGAAAAATCCAGGAGACCCCAGATAAGAGGCTACGTCATCCTGACGGTTTCCGATACCTCAAAAGGAATTATGAGCTTTAGGGGATACTCCGAACACATGATGAATGAAGCCGCAAAGGCCCTCGCGGATTCACTTGAAAAACTCCAACAAGAGGAAGATGAATGAGGACATCAACCCTGGCTCTGACAGTAATCATCGCGGCCGTTTACCTTTTAGTCGGATATTTTTCTCTCTCAACTCACGTCTCATGGGCAGGCAGGGGCGGGTTCAACCACCTTGAGAACGTGAGCTCCTCCTCACGCGTGACTGTTGACGTGCCTCTAGAGCTTGAACTTATATCAGATCTCTATCCCGAACTGGGAAGTGACATGTTCGAGGACTCACTTAAGCGGGCCATTGAGGATGTCATGACATCAAAAAATCTCCAGGCGGAGTTTAGCCACGTCCGCCCGGTTGTTGTGTTTCCCAACGAAGAAACTCCCGGGAGGATAGGTAATCCGATCATCATCGTTTTCACCAACTTTCAAGGACACGAGGACAAATTCTACTACGAGATTTGCTACGCCAGCGTGCTGCTCTACATGAACTCAAACGGCGACATTG
This sequence comes from Thermococcaceae archaeon, assembly GCA_030156945.1. Taxonomy (GTDB): domain Archaea; phylum Methanobacteriota_B; class Thermococci; order Thermococcales; family Thermococcaceae; genus Thermococcus. Next base: position 11,267 of record JASGLT010000016.1, on the reverse strand, counting down.
GGAGCTATCTAAACGTTGAGAGAAAGTATTCCGACGATTCCCGCAAGACCGACGACCTCTCTAACTTTGCTCTGGATCTATACAACGAAGCTCTATCCGCGGAAGAAAATGGTAACTATTCTCTCAAGATCGCCTACTGGAACGTTCTGAAAGTTAGAACCGGGAAATTCAGCGGGAGAAAGTGCTGGGATGTCCTAGCAGATGAAATCAGTAAAGAAGTGGAGGAGTGGGCGTCAACTCTTGGCTCTAAATAAAGCGAGAGCTCCTGACCTTCAGTTCTCCCCTCTCATATAGCTCAACCAGGATTTTTGCAATCCTCTCTCCCGCTTTTCCGTCCCCGAACGGGTTCGGGGCTTTTGCCATTTTTTCATAAAATTCCTGGTCTTCAATAAGCTTCTGGAGGTAGTGGAGAACTCGCTCCTTTTCGAGGCCGACAAGAACGTTGCCGCCTGCTTTGACTGTTTCCGGCCTTTCAGTGTTGTAGCGGAGGGTCAGACAGGGTACGTCGAGGATTATCGCCTCCTCCTGGACGCCTCCAGAGTCAGTCATAACGGCGAAGGCGTTCTTCTCCAGTCTCAGGAAATCGAGGTAGCCAAGAGGTTTGGTAATTACAAGGTTCTCTATCGAAGCAACCCGTTCCCAGAGGCCGAACTCCTTGAGCCTGTTCTCTGTCCTTGGATGGATGGGGTAGACGGCCATCATAGGGAGGCTTTCGAGGATTTCAACGAGTCTGAGGAGGTTCTCCCTACTGTCGGTGTTCTCGGCGCGGTGGGCCGTTATGAGGATGTACTCTTTGGGATTAAGGTCAAGCCTTTCAAGGACGTCGCTCTTCTTCTCCGCCACCTTGGAGTTCTGGAGAACGGCATCGACTATCGTGTTCCCCACAACGTAGACGTTTTCAGTTATGCCTTCCCGCTCGAGGTTTTTCCTGGCCTCGTCGGTCGGCGGAAAAAGGACTTCGCTCGCATGGTCAGCGAGGATTCTATTTATCTCCTCGGGCATCGTTCGATCAAAGCTCCTCAACCCAGCCTCAACGTGGGCAACGGGTATCTTCAGCTTCACGCTCGCCAGAGCACCCGCCAGAACCGTGTTCGTGTCGCCCTGAACGAGCGTAACGTCGGGCCTCTCGTCCATAAGGACTTTTTCAATTTTAATCATGGCCTTCCCCGTCTGCTCTGCCTGCGTTCCAGAGCCCACTTCAAGGTGATAATCTATCGGCGGGAGCTCAAGTTCCTCAAGAAAAATCCTGCTCATTTCGTAGTCGTAGTGCTGGCCAGTGTGAATTAAAAGCGGCTTAATCCTCATTTCAAGGAAAGCCCTAATGACAGGGGCCAGCTTGATGATTTCAGGCCTTGTGCCGAAGACGAAGGCCGGCTTCAATACTCGCCCCTCCCAACTCCCTTGAAGAGAAAGCCCCTCGGAGGCTCTTTTATGACGTGCCTTCCATCTATTAGGATTTTCGTTCTCATCAGTTTCCCAAGCTTTTCCCAATCCAGATTCCTGAATTCTGCATGGTCTGTGGCTATAACCACTGCATCCGCTCCCTCAACCGCCTCCTCCACGGTATTAGCCGAGCCCCCCACAAAGGGGTCGTAAGTTCTCACCTCTTTCACGTCCTCCTCAATTGCCTCAACGAAGGCCAGCGCCGGAGAGTTCCTGGTGTCGTCGCTGTCCCCCTTGTAGGCGAGACCGAGAACTGCCACAACCCCATCCTCCGGAGGGATGTTGAGCTGTTTAAATGCTGAAAACAGCAGGTCTTTGGTGAAGAGGGGCATTGAATCGTTTATCTCCCTGGCCAGCCGTATAAGTCCAAAATCCTCCTTCGCAGGCCAGAGGAGGAGGTGGGAATCCTTGGGGAGGCAGTGACCGCCAACTCCTATACCCGGAGTGTGAATTCTAACCCTCGGATGAGTGTTTGCCAGCTCTATGGCCTCGAAGACGTCTATACCGTACTGGTGGGCCAGGAATGCGAACTCGTTCGCCAAAGCAATGTTCACATCGCGGAAGGTGTTCTCCATGAGCTTTACTACTTCGCTCACAGTTGAGCTGGTTTTGAACGTCTGTCCCTTAACGAAGGACCGATAAAGCTTTTCCGCCATTTCTGCACTCTCTTCATTTATCCCGCCGAAGATTCTGGAGTTGTAAACCAGTTCCTTGAAAATCCTTCCCGGCATGACCCTCTCGGGCGCGTGAACCATATAGAAGTCCCTGCCGGCTTTTAATCCCGTAATCTCTTCGATGAGCTTAGCCATCCTTACCGTAGTTAAGGGCGGCACAGTGCTTTCAATGACGATAAGAGCTCCCTTTTCCATGTTCTTTGCAACTGTCCTAATGGCGCTTTCAAGGTAGCTTAAATCCGGCGTTCGGTCATCCTTCAGGGGGGTCTGTACACAGACTATGTAAGCCTCCGCACCCCTTAGCTCCTCCGGGTTCGAAGTAGCCCTCAACTTCCCCCTTTCAACCACTTCCCTAAGGAGTTCGTTTATTTCAGGTTCAACTATGTGAGATTTCCCAGAATTAACCCTTTCAACAATCTCCTGCCGGATCTCATAACCAACGACGTTAAAACCCGCTTTAGCGAACATTATTGCAGTAGGCAACCCTATGTACCCCAAACCGATTACTGCGATTTTCCTGGAGTCCTCCACCATGATCTCACCTGGTATGAGTGGATTAGGCCGGATAAAAGCTTTTTCCACGAAACGATTTCTGAAGCGTTTCTGAGGGGGGCCCGATTTTTGGGCTTGGATTAATGCACAAAAGTGTGGAATAGTTGTATTGGTTGGAAGTTAAGTCGATTTCATCGAAAGAAAGCGTTTTAAAGGATTGACACGCAAAAAACGCCCGGATTACTCCCAGAAAAGAAGCCCTTAAAACGGTTTTTGGGAAACCCTTATATTGAACACCCCTGTTCATAATAAGTGGGGGATTGGTATAATGAAGGTCTGGATTGACATCACGAACGCTCCTCACGTTCACTTTTTCAAGGGGTTAATAAGGGAGCTTGAAAAAAGAGGCCATGAAATTCTCGTCACAACCAGGGAGTTTGACGGTATAACGGGCATACTCGACATGGAGGGTATTGACTACTACGTAGTTGGGAAGCACGGGGGAGCGACCCTCGAAGGGAAGCTTATAGCAAGCACCGAGAGAATGTATAAACTCAGCAAGCTGATAATCGAAGAAAAACCGGATTTGGCGGTCTATAAACACTCGGCCGAAGCTCCAAGGGTTGCCTTTGGGCTTCAGATACCCTCCATAGGATTCGTCGATAACGAGACCGCAGTCGCTCAAAACAAGCTTATACTCCCCTACACCAACCTGCTCATATACCCCAAGGCCATAGACGCCTATGAACTGATAAAATGCGGGGCGGACCCAAACGGAATGAGGGCCCTTAAGGGGTTCGCCGAGCTCGCACACCTCTACGGATTTAAACCGAGCAGAAAAGTCCTTAGAGAACTGGGACTGAAAAAGCGCCGCTACGTCGTCATGCGAACTGAGCCCGTTAAGGCCAACTACTTCAACGGCCCGGAGAAGAGCGTGCTTGAAGACATTATTCCCCTTCTCCCAGACGTCCCCATAGTCCTGTTCCCACGGACCGAAGAGCAGAAGGAAAGACTTTCACGCTTTGACAACCTCATAATACCCGATAGGCCCGTTGACAGCCTAAACCTCCTATACTACGCTGCCCTCATGATAGGGGCTGGAGGGACTATGAACAGAGAGGCGATAGCCCTCGGAACCCCCACCATCTCCACCTACCCCGGGAAGCTCCTTGCTGTAACAAAGTGGCTCGTAGAAAACGGAGTCGAGTACCACTCCACGAACCCCAAGGAAGTAGCTCTGATGGCTGAGAGGATGATGAAGATGAACGGCAGCCACCGGGCATTCGTCAGGAGTTTTGTGTCGGGGCTTGAGAACCCGCTCGACGTGATTTTAGAGGAAATAGAAAGCTACGAAGAAGCCGGGAGATTCCAGGTCCTCAGCAGGGAAGAGCTACTCGAGACCGGCCACACTCGGAGTTATGTAGGCCTCAATGAAGGCAGCAACGAGGAGAAGTAGTATTGAGAGGGCCAAAAGCCTTAGCGCTTTTTTTGCACCTTTCTTGAATTTCTCCTGGCCGGAACCTTCTCCAGCAATAATCTCCCTGTACCACAAGATGCCCCCAACACACGCCAGTGCAATAGCAGGTATCTCGACAATCCCGTGGGGGATCAGGGCAAGGAGAGCCTTTTGAATGGAGTACTTACCAGCGTCCGTGACGAAGCCCACAACGACGCCCACAAAGAAGCCGTTGAAGGCCATGATAACCCAGGGGCCGAGGCCGAACATCAGCCCCGAGATTACAGAGAGAGCCGCAACAGTGGAGTTGTTCAGAAATATAAGCAAGAACATTCTGCTCTTTGAATCCGGGAGTTCACCGAGTCTGCTTGCAAAGGCGGATACGAGTTTGGATGCTCCTTCAGGACTTAAAACCGAAAACAGATAGCCGACAAGAGAAAACCCCAAAAAAGTAACCAGAAACTGCACGAGCAGCTTTCCGATAGAAGGGTTTTTTGAAATGCCCTCACCCATCAAACACCACCAAGGGCCTTTTTCAGCGCTATCTTGAAATCCTCGACGTTTATGTAGGGCATTTCCACGTCGAGCCTCATGGCGAAGAACTCGTCTATTATCCCCTCCAGCTCTTCAAGTTTGTGCCCCTCTAACTTCTTCTCAAGCTCCTGTACGGTTTCCTCCGGATAGATGAAGAAGTCGCCAGTTATCTTGACGTTCTCAGCCTTCCCGTCCCTCTCGTCGAACTCTATCCTTATAAGGCCCTTCTTAGCTTTGTGCTCGCCGACGTGGTGCTTCATACCCATCCCCTTAGTAAGCTTGCGGGAGAAGTTTTTAAAGGTTGGGTTGTAGTTGAGCCGGTGGTGAGGATGGTTTACAAAGAAGTCCAGGAACAGGTAAGGCTTTCACTGCGCCAAGCTCTCGAAGAAATGCTCTGCGAGGCCGGAAAGGAGTGGGACGGCGAGATAACCTTCGATGATACCCCGAACATCGAGCTGGGCGACTTTGGAACGGCAGTGGCGTTTCAGCTGGCCAGGATCTTCAGGAAGGCGCCGAAGTTTATAGCTGAGGAGCTCGTTGAGAGAGTAAGGGAAAGGCTCCCCGAAGGAATAAGGGACGTTAAGGCCGTGAACGGCTACATAAACTTCTACCTCGACTACGAGTTCTTTGGAAAGGCCCTTGTGAAGGAGGTACTTGAGAAAGGTGGGAAGTACGGTGAGAGCGAACTCGGGAGTGGAAAGAAGGTCATAGTTGAGCACACCTCAGTGAACCCGACCAAGCCACTCCACATGGGACACGCGAGGAACGCCGTCCTCGGCGACACAATGGCGAGAATAATGAGGAAGCTCGGCTACACCGTCGAGGTTCAGAACTACATTGACGATCTCGGCGTTCAGTTCGCACAGGTTCTCTGGGGCTACCTCAACCTTAAGGAAGAGTTCGAGAGGATAGAGACTGAGCTCCGCGAGAAGGGTCTGAAGGAGGACTTCATAGACCACGTAATGGGCCTGCTCTACGTTGAGGTGAATAAGAAGCTTGAAGAGAACCCGGAGGTTGACAAAGAAGTCCGCGAGCTGATGAAGAAGCTCGAAGAGGGCGACAACGAGATAGCCGAGATTGGAAGGAAGCTCGCCGAGCGCGTTGTTAGGGCGCAGATGCTCACCACCTACCGGATGGAGATAGCCTACGACCTCCTCAGCTGGGAGAGCGACATAATGAAGAGCGGCATCTTTGGCGAGGCCTACGAGCTGATCGAGAAGAACGAGAACTTCTTCTGGGCGGAGGAGGGCAAATACAAGGGAGCTTTTGTGATGGACTTAAGGAAGCTCTTCCCTGATATGAAGAACCCGTTCCTCGTTCTGAGGAGGAGCGACGGGACGGCAACTTATACTGGCAAGGACATTGCCTACCACCTCTGGAAGTTCGGCAAGGTCAAAGCCGACATGCTCTACAAGCTCTGGGACAGGATCGAGAACCACGAGACGTGGACAACAGCTCCGGATGGAGAAGAAATGCCCGGGAAGTTTGGAAGAGCTGAGGTAGTAATCAACGTCATCGGTGCCGAGCAGAAGCACCCCCAGATGGCGATAAAGTACGCGCTCCAGCTCCTTGGCTTTGAGGATGCGGCTGAAAACTTCCACCACCTTGCTTACGAGCACGTGGTAAGACCTGAAGGCTCATTCTCGGGAAGGAAGGGAACCTGGGTCGGCTTCACCGTCGACGAGGTCCTCAACGAGGCAGTCCAGAGGGCAAGGGAGCTCGTCGAACAGAAGAACCCGAACCTGAGCGACGAGGAGAAGGACACGATAGCCGAGGCCGTCGGCGTTGGGGCAGTCCGCTACAACCTCGTCAAGTACAGCCCGGACAAGATAATCACCTTCCGCTGGGAGGACGTGCTCAACTTCGAGGGCGACAGCGCCCCGTACCTCCAGTACGCCCATGCAAGGTGTGCCTCTATCCTCAGGAAGGCCGAAGAGAGCGGAGTGGAGACCGACTGGAAGGCCCTGCTTGAGAAGGCGGACTTCTCGAAGCTGACCAACAGGGAGAAGGAGCTGATAAAGTTCCTCGCCAAGTTCCCTGAGGTTCTGGAAAGCGCCGGCAGGGACGTCAAGCCGCATCTCGTTCCAGCTTATCTCAACGAGCTTGCAAGTCTCTTCAACAGGTTCTACATGGACCACCCTGTGCTCAAGGCAGAGGAGGGAATAAGGGAGGAGCGCCTGCTCCTTGTGCTGGCAGTCAAGCAGGTGCTCAGGAACGGGCTTGATGTTCTCGGCATCGAGGCTCCTGAGAGGATGTGATTTTTATTTTTCCTTTCCACCCTCTGGGCATCAGGTATCGGTACCGATACCAAGTATCGGGGGCAGTACTTAACTGAGAGCCTACTTCTATCCAGATCCTTCAAAACCCTAAAATACTTCTTGAGTATAATTTCTTCGGTGATTCCATGCGCGGCGTTATAGTCCCCCTTGTCACCCCTTTCAACGAGGACTACTCGATAGACGTGTCAGCCCTCGAAGAGCACCTCGACTACCTCCAGAAGGTCGGGGTTCACGGAATATTCATAAACGCAACTACCGGGGAGTTTACGAGCCTCAGCAAGGAGGAGAGGAAGTTTTTGGCCGAGAAGGGGCGCGAGCTCGTAACTTCAGCGTTCTACCTCGTGGGAACGGCATCATCGAACACCTTTGAGGTTATTGAACTTACAAAGCACGCACAAGACATTGGCGCAGACTACGCCGTGATAGCGCCCCCGTACTACTGTCCCCTCAACGAGGAGGCCCTATTCAGGCACTACTCAATGATAGCGGAGAAGACCGACATCCCAATCATACTATACAACATCCCCGCCTGTGCGAACTCGCTGAGTGTTCCACTCGTCAAGCGCCTCGCCCTAGAGTACCCAAGCATTGCCGGCATCAAGGCCACCATAGACAGTGTGAACTACATAAGGGACATTATTCTCGATGTGAAGGGAGAAAGGAAAGACTTCAGGGTCTTCACCGGCCTTGACCAGCACTTCCTCAACACGCTGATCCTCGGCGGCGACGGAGGAGTGATGGCGTGTGCCAACTTCGCCCCGGAGCTTCACCTACGTCTCTACAAGGCCTTCAACGAGAAGCGCTTTGAGGAGGCCTTTGAGTACTCAAGAAAGCTGGCTAAACTCTCAAAGGTCTATGACATCGCCTCGTCGTTTGGATCGGCCATAAAACTCGCCATGAGAGTCAGGGGCTTCTCGATAAAGCCCGTTCTCAGACCTCCTTATGTTATGGACGGAAAGGAAGTTGAAGAAAAGGTGAGGGCCCTACTGGTAGAGGTTCTGTAAGCCAAGAAAAAGTAGTCGAAACATAAAAATACCTCTGGGTAGATATCACTAGACGGTGAGAGTATGGAAAGGGCTACTGATGCACGCATTGAATATATTCTCTCCGAACTGGAGAGGCTCAAGGTTCACATCCAAAGACTTGAGTCTATGCTCATTCCCCTTTTGAAGGACGAAGTTCCCGAGGACGAGCTCAGAAAGATAGAAATAGAGGCGAGAAAGTTCAAGGAGGAAAGTGAAGAATGGATTGATGCCGAAGACCTCGAGGAAATCCTGGAGGATCAAGAATGACGTTCAGAGTTAAAATCAGAAAGGAAGGCATAAAAGAGCTGAAGAAAATGCCGAAAGCCAATCTCAACCGATTTCTGGAGCTAAAAGAGGTTCTCCAATATGAAGCCGTTCCGAGGGACAGGTTTGATATCGCAAAGCTGAAGGGCTCCGATGACCTGGATATATACAGAGTTAGCCTCGGTGAATACCGCATTATTTACTCGGTAAACTGGGAGGAAAGAGTTATACTAATCCATCGGCTTAAAAGAAGAGGGGAAGCGTATAAGTAGCTCACTGAATCTTGTACCTTAGAATCGCGCCGAGGCCGCCGAAGGCCTTGTAGAACTGCTGGCCTTCCTCGGTATCGAGGGAGATTATCTCGACGTCCGCTCCGCCCTCCTCTGCCATCTTTATAAGCTCCTCCGCTACGTCCCACTTCTCGAAAGTTATGTTCTGGCTTCCGCACTTGGGACAGTGAGTTAGCTGTTTCCTGTAGACGTGGAACTCCCCCTCGCTCATTGTCTTGAGCTCCTCCCAGCCGCAGTTGTTGCACTTCGCCCTGACGCGAACCTTGTCGTAGCCTTCGCTGATGAGGAGCTTGTCAACGGCGCCGAGCTCAAGGGCCTTCCTAACTTCCCTCTCACCGTAGGTTATCATTCCCGTGTCCTTGACGAGGTGCCTGAAGAACTCCTGGATGAGCTGGCGCTCTTTAACTGCCTCGTGGTCTTTGAGGATGTCGCTGGCCTTCTCAACGAGCTCCCTGAGGCCGTATTCACCGTGGTAGCTGATGTCCACAACACCGATTACCTTCTTCCTCAGCTCGTGGTGGAGGTAGTCTCCCTCAACGAACTCCTCCTTCGTCGGACCCGGGCCACCTATGATTATGCCCCTGAGCTCACCCTTCTCAAGGAGGGGCAGGAAAGCCTTGTTTGCGTGCTCACCTATGCGCTTCATGAACTCGTGGGTCTCCTGCTCCCTGATGCGTTCGTAACGCCTCGCCGACTGACCACCAGCGCGGGTCTTTCCGGGGACGTTGGAGGTAAGCTCGTCTATGACCTCGATCCTCTTCCCGCGGAGGAGACCTATAGTCGCCTCGTTCTTCTCGACGGTTATAAGGCCATAGGCGTCCTTAACGCGGAGCATCTCTTCAAGGGGCTCGGTGACAAAGGTTTGATCACATCGATAAAGCCTGACGTTGAGCGGCTCCGGCGGGACGATGGCCCAGAGCTTTATGTCACTCACACCTTCCTGCTCGCTCACGTTTCCGACGAAGAGAGCCAAACCGTTCTCTGGCGTCTGCCTGTAGAGCTTAAGGTGCTGCATCGCTCTTTCGAGTGCACCAAGGACGTTCTTTCGAGTTGACTTGCTCTTGATGTTCTGAGCGGTTCCATACTCCTCCCTAAGCTGCTGCATGACCTTGTTTATGTCGTAGCCGGCCGGGATGTAAAGGCTGACGAGCTCGGTTGCACGACCTCGATAGCTCTTCAGCTCCTCGACCTTCTTCTTGAGTTCGTACATCTCGGCAGACTTGTGAGACATGAGCATCACCCCTAACTTCTCTCGCTGAAATAGGCACGAAAAGGGTCTTTATAAAGGTTTGGAGCTACAGAAGGGAGAGCAGGATTACTATGAAAGCGCCCGGGATTCCACCGATTGCCACTATGAGAAGGTTCAGGAGGTTGAGCTGAACGTGAGTAATGCCAAGGAAGTTGAGGAGGCCGATTATGAGCAGGCCGGCTATCGTGTTCAGGGCCAGCCACTTGAGAACGGTCAGGGTCAGCTTGATGAGGATCCATCCAACTGCTATAAGAAGGAAAAGAAGAACTAAAAGCTCCAGCATTTTCCCACCTCATAGCTTTTCGAGGGTTTCCCTGGCAATTTCGCCAAGAGAAATCCACTTTTTGCCCTCGAAGGGCAGTATAACCTTGTCCTCAACGTTTAATAGCTCCTCAATGGATTCCCTTGCCTCGTCAATCTTCAGCTCCCCGATAAGCATCATCATGAAGCCCTTCGTGTTGTTGTCCCCGGTTTTAAGCTGCTCTATTAGCTCGCCCGCAAACCTGTTTCTGAGCGGGATTATCTTGCCCTTGAATTTCCCCACGAGTTCATACGCGAGTATCATGGCGTTCTCCTTTACGTAGGGGTTTCTGTGCTTTGCCAGCTGGACGGCCTTGGGGAACAGGGTCTCGACGTGGGGCTCTATGGCGTCGGGACTTCTATCGGCCACCATCGTTATCAGGAGAAGCGCATCGCCGAGAATTCCAGGAGCGCTCTCGTCCAGCAGCTCAAATACTGCATTAAAGGCCTTCTTGTCCTTCGATGCCATCTCGACTATTTCCTCGAACCTCTCCTCCTCTATGAGTTTCTTCACCTTGTCCTTTTTCGATCCGAAGGATAGGAAGCCCATCGTAATCACCTAAACAAACATTCAGGTTTGCTGATTAAAAGGTTTTGGATGCCATCCGCGAAACAATGGGGAAAGGGCATGGTTAAATGGAAAAATTAATGGATATTCCTAACCTCATGTCACTGAGAAAGTTGATCATTCAAAGTGTCGTTTATTTTCTCCTCAGTCTCTGCCTGCATTTCACCAACCTTTTTTACTGTCCCTGAACGGGGATTGAAAAATTTTGCAATGAGGATTGCAATTATAATCAACGCCGTTGCCACCATGAAAAGGTACTCTACCGCTCCCTGGGCTCGCTGTTTCATTATTCTGCCCCCCAAACGTTGTTTTGATTAAAAGTCGGTAAAAAGAGAGTCTAAAGGAAATTTAAAAATCTCAAAGATCACCCGCTTTCATCCATCATTCCCTTGAGTTCCTCACTAGCCTGCTGCTCAGCAGTGTCGGCAGTGCTCTGAGCACTCTCACCCCTATCCCTAAGCTGCCTGACCACTATCAGGATTATCACCAGGGCGGCCGCAATCATGAACAGGTACTCAATGGCACCCTGGGCCTTCCTCTTCATTCCACATCACCTCCGAAGGGTTACTTCATACACTATTGCACCAAAAAGGCTTATACCCTAGTTCCCACCACCTGTGAAGTTGTATAATCTGTCCAGATTCACGGCCAGAATCGCCCCTAAAATCCTGACAGCTAACCCCCTCAAACTAA
>JASGLT010000003.1 GCA_030156945.1 Thermococcaceae archaeon | reverse complement strand
CGGCGCTTACTGGTGCCCCCACTGCCGCAACGTTAAGGAGGGCATAAAGGCAAACTTCGGGGAGGAGGCGTTGACGTATTATGAAATCGAGGGAGTGGATCACAACAAAAAACGGTTTACGGAGCTTTACCAGCTAACAGGGATAAACGGAATTCCTGTCACGGCGATTTTCTACGATGGGGATCTCTATGCCGTGATAGAGGGCGAGTTTGACGTTTCCAAAACGGGGGAGATCATAACCGAGGCCAAAAGCCAGGGCGGGGTAGTGCTCGTGGCCGGAGGTAAAGCTTACCTCCTGCAAAGGAGCAGTCAGGAGGTAGAGAAGCTAAAGGAAATCTTCCTGAGCGGAAAAGCGGAAGGGCAGGGAGATAATAACAGTTCGATCTGCGGGCCCGCGAGCGTGCTCCTGCTTCCCATAGGTGTGGCCTACCTCAGGAAGCGCAGGCATTCAACAAAAGTGCCCAGTAATGTATAAAAAGGGTGAAAACAGATTCAGCTTGGTGAGAAGTATGAACCCGAAGGAGTTCAAAAAGATAGCCCTCGTCGGGGCGAGCAAAAACCCAACCAAGTACGGCAACATAATCCTGAAAGACCTTCTCAGCAAGGGCTTTGAAGTCCTCCCGGTGAACCCGAACTACGATGAGATTGAAGGAGTAAGGTGCTACAGGAGTGTGAGGGAGCTCCCGAAGGACGTGGACGTTATAGTCTTCGTCGTCCCGCCCAAGGTAGGCCTTCAGGTGGCCAAGGAAGCTGTTGAAGCAGGCTTCAAAAAACTCTGGTTCCAGCCGGGGGCGGAAAGCGAGGAGATAAAGGAGTTCCTTGAAAGGGCAGGAGTTGAGTACAGCTTTGGGAAGTGCATAATGGTCGAGACGAGCGACAAAAAGATGTTCCTGGAGGTGTGAGAGTGTTCTACTATGTGAGGAAGTTCGAGGAAGACCTCGATTTCCTCTGGGAGCGCTTCAAGAAGAGGCTTGAGGAGGAGGGCTTTCTCCTAATAGGGGAGCGAATACCTGTGGCTATCGTGGAGAGGGAGGATGGCATTGTCGCCGACTACCACCTTCTCTTCATATGTGACAGGGAGCTCGTGGCGGAGCTCGTGAAGATAGATCCCAACATAGGTGCTTTGCTCCCCTGCACGGGCTTTGGCTACCGCAGAGAGGACGGCAACTACCTCGGCGTTACACTGCCAAGCGTGGCGTGGAAGATAGCGGGAGAGGAAGTGGCTGAGCTCATGAGGCCCATGGAGGAGAGGGTCATCAGGATTATTGAGTCGCTGTGATTTCAATTTCCAAATCCCCCTTCGCTTTTTCTTTCCACTTTGGAAAAGGTAAGGGCAATAAGCAATCCTCCCCAATAAGTTCCGGTGATGCAAATGGCGAAGGCCGTATTGAGGATACCCAACATGAGCTGTGGGCACTGCGTTATGAGGATCAAAAAGGCCATCGAGAGCGTTGGAGCCAAGGGAGAGGTCAGCCTTGAGAAGAAGACCGCCGTTGTCGAGTTCGAGCCCGGAAAGGTGAGCCTTGACGATATCATAAACTCGATAAAGCGCTATGGGTATGAGGTCGAGCTTGGCGGGGAAGGCTGCTGAGTTTATTTTTTTGCATTTACTTTGGAGAAAGGTTTTCATTCAAGTCGTGCTCAAAATCCTTCTACATTGGAGTCATTCAATCCTTTGTAAAAGCCGAGTCTTGAAGAGGATGTCTCGACAACACGATATATGCAGTTTGTCCTAGGTTTGTGGATATATAATGCAGAATCTTTGTAAATTCGTGCAAAAAAGGCAAATAGGGGGGCTTTAAAATGAAAATAAAAATGGTGGGCATTTATGTGGGTGACGTTGGAAGGGCTTTCAAATTCTATACGGAGGTCCTCGGTTTTAAAGAAAAACTCTACGCTCCTGAATACAGACTTGCGATCGTTGTTTCTCCTGAAGAACCCGAGGGGACTGCCCTTTTACTCGAACCAAATGAAAACCCTACTGCAAAGGACTATCAAGCCTCTCTTTATAGGGCGGGAATCCCGGTTATAGTCTTTGGGACGGATGACATCTACGGAGAATACGAAAAGCTAAAACAGAGAGGGGTTAAATTCAGAGGCGAACCTCGAAAAACCGAATGGGGTGTATACGTTGATTTTGAGGACACCTGCGGTAATTTGATAAGGCTTCATCAGGATTTATGAGTGAGCTTGGGATTATGTGGAGACAACAAAAATAGGAGTGGGGCTTTGGTTTTCAAGCTCCGCCATGTATTTTCTGGAGAAGTTTGGCGGGGGATAAATGCCAGTTCGGTGAGGCTTTAAGTTCAACCCTTAAAGGCTCGGGGAAAGTTGAGAATCGAGGATTCCCCTCTTCCTCATTTCGGCATGCATGCTCGAGAAGGTGCTGGAGACCAGCTTGGAGTCTTAGAATCCAGACACTAGCTCAGAACCCCTTGATGTTATCTTTTTGAGTGATTGTTTGAGGTAAATAAAAAATGAAGTGTGGCAGCATTTTTGTCACATCCTTTTAAGGTACTCCTCGTAGCCTATCTCCTCAAGCCTCTTCGCTTTCTCCTCAACTTCCTCCCTCATCCTCCTTCTGTACTCCTTGAGCTTCTCCCTTATCTCCGGGTACTTTATCCCGAGGATTGAGAGGGCCAGCAGGGCTGCGTTCTTGGCGTTGTTTATGGCGACGGTTGCAACGGGCACTCCTCTCGGCATTTGGACTATGGAGAGGAGCGAGTCAAGGCCGTTCAGCGTGGACGTCTTTACGGGGACGCCTATCACAGGGAGCGTGGTTATGGATGCAGTCATGCCCGGGAGGTGAGCGGCACCTCCAGCTCCGGCTATTATGACCTCTATCCCCCTCTCCTCCGCAGTTTTCGCGTACTCGAACATCCTCTCTGGGGTTCTGTGGGCTGAAACTATGGTTATCTCATAGTCAACCCCGAACTCATCGAGCACCTCGGCCGCGGCCTTCATGACCGGAAGATCGGAGTCGCTACCCATTATTATTCCCACCTTGGGCATTCACATCACCCCTTACCTTTATCAGTGCCTTCGCCCTCTGGGCCTTCTCGATGGCGCCAGAGAGGGTTCTATCAACGGCGGTAACGTGCCCCATCTTCCTGAAGGGGAACACCTCCCTTTTTCCGTATATGTGGACAAAAACTCCAGGAATCCGGAGCGCTTCACTAACTCCCTCATAGACGGGCTTTCCGTAATAACCTTTTTCGCTGAGGAGGTTTACCATGGCGGCGTTTAAAACCACCTCGGTGCTCCCGAGAGGCAGGTCGGCCACCACCCTGACGTGTTGCTCGAACTGGCTCGATATGGCCGCTTCTATCGTCCAGTGGCCGGAGTTGTGGGGTCTTGGGGCGATCTCGTTCACGAGCACTCTCCCGTCCTTGGCAAGGAACATCTCGACCCCAAAAACCCCGCGCCCGTTGAGGGCTTCAACGGCTCTAATGGCTATCTCCTCGGCCTCTTTCTCGACGTCCTTTTCGACCCTCCCGGGGGCAACGAGGAAGTCGAGGATGTTCCCCTCACCGTTGAAGACCATCTCGGTGGTTGGATAAGCCAGCGTCTCGTCATCGTTGCGAACCACTATGACGGAAAGCTCCTTTTCGATCGGCACGAGCTCCTCAACGTACGAAGGAACGTTCAGGGCCTTTTGAATGTCCTTTTTGTCTCTAATAACCGCAACACCCCTCCCATCATAGCCACCGCTCCGGGCTTTCTGGACAACAGGGAGAAGGTTTTCAAGCTCATCCAAACTCTTCAGCTCCTGAAACCACGGAACTGGAATTCCGGCCCTCTTAAGCACCTTCTTCTGGACGTACTTATCGCGGATTGCCTCCAAGACGTGCGGCTCTGGAATGACCGGCTTCTCCTTCGCCACTTTTTTGAGCGCCTCAACGTTTACGCTCTCTATGTCGTAAGTTACGACGTCGGCCCTTTCAGCGAGCTCGATTATCTTCTCCTCATCCTGGAAGCTCCCAACTATTTGCTCCGCCACCATACCCGCGGGACATCCCGGGGTTGGATCCAGGACTACGACCTCAAAACCCATCCTCCTTGCTTCCTGCGCGCTCATCTTGGCCAGCTGTCCGCCGCCGAGAATTCCGATTCTGAAGCCGCCCCTCATGGTTTTAACTAAAAAATGCTAAATTTAAAAGCTTTACTGAAAAAAATATGCATAAAAATGTCAAAAACTGGGAGAAGTTAGAAGCCCGAAGGGCCTGAAAAAAGAAATAAAAATGGTCTCAGGAGTTCAGAGCGTAATAAACCGCGTATTCGGCATCCACAAGCCCGTAGCCGTAATATACATCGTAGCCTCTGGAACCGAGGTCGATTGCAGTGCCGATTAGGAGGTTTCTGACTTGATATGGTGTGAGCTTTGGCTTACCTGCAGCAAGCCTCAATGCCTGCATGAGGGCAACAACTCCACTGACATGAGGACAGGCCATTGAAGTGCCGCTCATCGTGCCGTAAGTACCTCCAGGAAGCGTTGAGTACACATTAACGCCAGGAGCTACAACGTCCGGCCTTCTGTTGCTGAAACTGGCGATTCTGTAGTTTGAGTCGATTGCCCCAACTGCTATCACCTCAGAGTATGCCGCGGGATAGCTTGGGTATGAAGCAGCTTCATTTCCACTGGCAGCCACGAGAACAACTCCATAAGAGTAGGCGTATCTGACCGCGTTATAGAGGGTGGTGCTTCCAGACCCGCCGAGGGACATGCTTATTACGTCGGCATCGTCTGCCGTCCCAGGTATTCCATCTGGTCCCTTGGTTGCGTCTATAATTCCCTGGGCGATATCCGATAAGTAACCGCTGCCCTGGCTGTCCAGCACCTTTACTACGTACATTTGGACGTATGGAGCAACTCCGGCTATGCCCTGCCCGTTGAGGCTCGCCCCTATTGTTCCAGCAACGTGCGTGCCGTGTCCATTGTCATCCCAGCAATACCTCAGGTCAGTGCCTTTGTAGTAGGACCCTCCATTGTTTAGGACTCTCACACACCAGCTAAAAGCACCCTTCAGATCTGGGTGGGTATAGTCCACTCCCGTATCGAGAACCGCAACCTGGATGCTTGGATGGTAGCCATATGCGGCGTACCCGTAGGTTTTGTAGTAGTTGTTCCAGACATTTGGCGCATAGATATATTGAACGTCCCACTTTACTTCCCCAAGAGCATGGTACTTCACGTCTTCTTCGACATACGTCACAAAGGGAAGCCTTTTAATCTTTTGAAGGGCTTTCCTTGGAACTTCCAGAACTATCACACCAAGTTCGGGTATCTCCTTTTTCAATTTGCCGTATCCTCGTAGCTGGGCCTTATAAGTAATTAGTTCTTCTTTTGAAATGCTGTATTCTCCACCCTTTCCGCCGGCTACTCCCATAAAGCTCTTTCCTGCATTTCCACGCACTCCTACGACAACTCTAACTACATCCTTATCCTGAGTTGTGTTCTGACCTACTGCCACGACCAGTGGACTAAACAAAACCAACATTGCGACAAAAATTGCGGCGGCCTTGTGCATGTAAGGACACCTCACTACAACTTTGACATTCATGTTTATAAATTTTTCTCATTATTTTGGAAATGTTCCAATAATTTATACAAATCCATGTCAACTGGATCTGTTGTTCAGACCTTTGAGAAGAGTGGAACATTAGGTAACAAATGACGCAATCAGTGATAAAACCTCAAAATAGAGCTTATTCCGTTGCGAACCATGATTAAAAATATGAAAACTTGGGGGCCCTTACTCCCCTCCCTGCAGGAGGAGGGCAGGGAGCTTTGGAGCCCTGACCTTGAGCTCCCTGTCGAGCATGAACACCATCTGGGGACTGTCCTTGGCGAGTTTGAGCTGGTCGAGGATTTTCTTCACGCTTGCCTCCTCCTCGACCTGTTCGTTGATGAACCACTCGAGGAAGGCCCTCGTCGGGTAGTCCTTCTCCTCCTCTGCTAAAGCGGCAAGCTCGTGGATGCACTTGCTTATGAACTGCTCGTGCTCGTAGGCCGCTTCAAACGCCTCTATGGGGCTCTCCCACTCCTTGGGTGGCTTTGGAATCTCACCGAGCTCAACCCTTCCGTTCCTGTCGTAGATGTAGTTGTAGAACCTCAGGGCGTGGCCGACCTCCTCCTCCGCCTGGGCCTTCATCCAGTTGGCGAACCCCTCGAGGTTCAAATCGTCGAAATACGCTGCCATGGCAAAGTACAGGTAGGCCGAATAGAGCTCCCTGTTGAGCTGCTCGTTAAGGGCCTTAAGCATCCTTTCACTCAGCATTTCCATCACCTCAGGTTCCTATAATACTCGAACCTTATAAGTTTATCCCTCGAACTTTAAACGCTCAAAGTCTCATCAGCTCTTCTAATTTTATTATCACCTCTTCCTTTCCCCTTATGAGGTTCTGCCGCGCGACCTCTTTCCCATCTTTGAGGTAGACGAGCGTTGGGACGTTTAAAATTCCAAACCCCTCAACCAGCTCGCTCCACCTCTCGGCATTTACGTGAATAATGGATATTTCCCTAAATTCTTCGCTAAGCTCTTCCATGAAGCTCTCAACGAGCCTGCACGGTGGACAGCCTGGAATAGAAAACCAAAGCACGGCCTTCCCCTTGGTAAAGTTAACCTTCCCGTCGTACTCGACTATCATACCGACACCATCCATTATTTTTGTTTTCAAAGATAAAAGGGTTATCAAACCCTAACGCGCTTGAGCATGAGGGAGTTGGTGACGACGCTAACGCTGCTGAGGCTCATCGCTCCAGCGGCCCACTCGGGCCTGAACGTAACCCCGAAGAGCACGTAAGCGAGCCCCGCCGCGAAGGGAATCAGTATGGTGTTGTAGAACATCGCCCAGAATATGTTCTGCTTGATCTTTGATATCGTCTTCTGGCTTAGCTTTATGGCCCTCACAACATCCCTCGGGTCGTTTCTGACGAGCACTACCTCCCCGCTCTCCATCGCTATGTCCGTGGCGTTTCCAACCGCTATCCCAACATCCGCCTGGGCCAGAGCGGGGGCGTCGTTAATTCCATCGCCAACGAAGACCACTGTCTCTCCTTTTTCCTGGAGCTTCCTGACCTCATTTGCCTTATCCCCCGGAAGCACCTCGGCCAAGATGTAGTCCACTCCAAGGGCCTTCCCTATCGCCTCAGCCGTCCTTCTGTTGTCGCCCGTTATCATGCCCACCTTCTTGCCCATCCTATGGAGCTCCTCGATGGCCTCTCTGGCCCCTTCCTTTATCGTGTCCGCTATGGCAATGATTCCCACGATCTTCCCGTCCATCGCCACCACAATGGCCGTCTTCCCCTCGCTCTCAAGCCTCTGAAGGGTCTCCTCAACGCTCTCAAGGCCTATGCCGTTCTCGACCATGAGCCTCCTGTTTCCAGCAAGGACTTCCTTTCCGCGGACTTTGGCTCTAACGCCCTTTCCGGTTACCGCCTCGAACTCCTCGGGCTCTTCCACTTCGATTCCGAGTTCTTCCGCCTTTCTCACGATAGCTTCACCCAAGGGATGCTCGGAGCGTTTTTCGGCTGAAGCGACAAGTTCCAAAAGCTCCCTCTCGTCCACATCGAAGGTTATAACATCGGTAACCTCGGGCTGTCCCTTGGTAAGCGTCCCCGTCTTGTCGAAGAGCACAACCGTTGCCTTCCTCGCTATCTCAAGGGCCTCACCGTTCTTGATGAGTATTCCGAGCTCGGCCCCCTTGCCTATCCCAACGGTTAAAGCCGTAGGAGTTGCTAAGCCGAAGGCGCACGGGCACGCTATGACCAGAACGCTCAGGAAGGCCGTGAAGGCAAAGACAAGAGGTTTGCCCGCTATGAAGTACCAGTAGGCGAAAGATAGAAGGGCTATCGTGAGCACGGCCGGGATGAAGTACGTCACGACCGTGTCAGCAAGCCTCTGCACAGGTGGTTTGGTGTTCTGGGCCTCCTCGACCAGTTTTATTATCTGGGCAAGGAGCGTGTCCCTTCCGACCTTCTCAGCCCGCACCTTGAGGACGGAGTTCTTGTTTATCGTCCCGCCTATTACCTTCTCCCCGCTCTTCTTGAGGACCGGAATAGGCTCGCCCGTGATCATGGACTCGTCAACGTAGCTCTCCCCCTCGATAACAGTCCCATCCACCGGAATCCTCTCTCCGGGCCTGACTACAACTATGTCGCCAACTTTGACCTCGCTAATCGGAACCTCTACCTCCTTCCCGTCCCTAACAACGGTGGCTTTCTTCGCCTGAAGGCCCATGAGCTTCTTTATCGCCTCGCTCGTCCTCCCCTTGGCCCTCGCCTCAAGGAACTTGCCGAGCAGGAGGAAGGCCATGAGCATGACGCTCGCCTCGTAGAAGTTGAACTCCCTCGGAATCACTCCTAAGGTGGCGAGAACGCTCGTCAGATATGCGGAGCCTATGCCCATAGCGTACATGACCTCCATGTTGAGCTTCCTGTGCCTGAGCGAGGAATAGGCCTTCCTGAAGATCCCCCTGCCTGCGTAAGCTATCGCGAGCGTTGCGAGAAGGAACTGGAGGTATATTAACCCTTCAACCCGTATCCCGAACCTCTTTAACTGCATTGAGAGGAAGAGAGGTATACCTATGCCCCAAGCCACCAGGAGGCTTCTCTTCATTTCCCTTATGTGCTTCTCCCTGACCTCTTTCTCTATGTCGTGGCTTTCCTCTCCCTCCACGCCTAAAAACTCGTAACCAACGCTCTCAACGGCCCTTTTGATGTCCTCAATCGTTACGAGGGCAGGGTTGTAGGAAACCCTCGCGCTCTCGGTGGCGAGGTTCACGCTAACCTCCATGACCCCAGGGAGCTCTTTTATGGCTTTCTCAACGGTCTTAACGCACATCGCGCACGTCATGCCGCCTATCTTTATCACGGCATCCCTGCGCTCCCTGATAACCTCGTAGCCAACGTCCTCTATCGCCCTGATGATCCGGTTTATGCTCACCCTTGATTCGTCGAAGTCCACAAAAACCGTTTCGCTGTTCAGGTTGGCCTTTGCCTCCTTAACGCCCTCCAATTCAGCTAAGGCCATCTCTATGGTTTTAACGCACATGGCACACGTCATTCCGTTGACTTTCAGAGTGATCCTCAATCTCACCACCACTGTTTACTCGATGGCGAGACTTAAGGCCATTATCGATGCCAAAGTGAAAAATTTCTGCGAATAGTTTTTATATTCTGGAAACAAGTTATGGCAAGAGGGTGATGGTGAAGTGGTCAAGCTGGATGAACTTGATCTCAAGATGATTTACCTTTTAATGGACGATGCAAGGCTAAGCATTTCTGAACTTGCTGAGAGGCTCGGCGTCAGCAGGCCGACGGTGAGAGCGAGGCTGGAAAAGCTCGAAAAAGATGGGGTAATCCAGGGCTACACCATAAAGCTCAACCCGGAGCTCCAGAGGGCGCACAACGTGGTTGCACTTATAGTGAAAACCAAGGAGCCAGGGAAGATGGACGAGTTCGAGGAGATAATCGAGGTAAACCGCTTCACAAGCACGAAGTACCTCATAAAGGTGGCAGTTGAAAACATGGAAGGGCTGAGAAAGGTGATCGAAGGGGCCGGCTTTGAGGTTATCGACGTAATGCCGATCCTTGAGAGCAGGGAGAAGCCGCTCAGGCCAAAGATAAAGATCCCCTACAAGTGCGACTACTGCGGGAAGGAGATAGTGGGCGAGCCGATAGTCCACAAGTACCGCAATAAGGTCTACTTCTTATGCTGTCCAACTTGCTTCCGAGAGTTCAAGAAGGCAAGGGAAAATTTAGAGAAAGTTAAACTATCCAAGGAACAGAAGGTAAAGGATGCTCACGAACACGAGCACCATACCCATGGCTAAGTCCCCTCTCCCACTCATTTTTGAGAGTTTGTTGACAGTTTCGCCGAGCTTTGCATATCTGCTTCCATAGTGGAACCCCAACGTAACTAATGCCAAGGGAAGCACTGAAATCCCAATGAACACTCCCAAGAGTACTGCCCTAGTGCCTAAGGAGAATCCATCAGATAACAAAGAGGTTACAAGCAGGTACGAGGGAAGAACACACGAAAGAGAGAGAAAAGACATTATGCCACCCACTAAAAAAGCACTCGGTGGTGATGTGGCCCTCTCAAGAATTCTGTTGCTTTTCTCCCTCAGGGGATTGCTTGGGGATATTTTTACATATCCCAGAGATGATGCTATTTTGTAGGCTCCAACTAAGATCCCAAATGCCACAACAAAGTACCTTAAGCCGATAAATTTTCCGTGGAGGTTCATCAAGACGGAGGCTATTATGGTATATCCCAGAAAAGCTCCCGCAGTAAACGAGAGTCCAACTTTGAGAACCTTATTTTTGTCGATCAGAGCTATCATCGAGAGGAGAAACACAATCATCAGAAAAATAGAGGGCCTAAATGCATTCAGAATCCCAAGTGCTATTACGGAAAGGGTCGTCAATCCCGTAAATTCGTTTATGGGCTCGGCTAGAACTCCTCCGCCCATGCTTAACAGACCAAATAATATCAAGATAATCTTTTTCATTTTGTAGCACCTCTTATGTAAGTTGCCAAATTTCATGGAATAACACTGGGGACATTAGCATAAAAAGTCCTTTCACAGCACCAATCCCTCAAATAAATGAAAGATAGGCAAGTCATGGGCTCTCTTCTTCCTCTTCTTCAAAGCCCATGTACTTCTCGCATGCCTTGTGCATTTCCTTCATTTCTTCCCAGCTGATGCCCATATGCTCTTCCATCTCCGCTTCCATTTCTTCATGGAGCTCGGTGAAGTTCCCATCGGTCATGTACTCCTCCCTCTCCTCGTGTTCGTCCATCATGCCGTGCATGCCGTAGCCCATCATTCCCATGCCCATTCCATGACCGCCCATTGGACCAAAGCCCCAGTGCGAACCGGTCTTCTCTCCAACGTCAAACCCGCCACTGTGGGCTAGGCCATACGGGATTGCTATGAGTGCCCCAATTATGAAACCAATTAGCAGTGACTTCCACTCCATCTTATCATCCTCCCCTTTTTCTAATACACACCTAGGTGAGCAAGGGATAATAGGCTTATCATTCCCAGCATGGCAACCAAAAAGTTGTTCCTTTGCCAGAATGGAAGGGTAAGCTTAATTGGAAGTTTGTGAAGATAATTAACAGGCGAGAAACGTGGATCCCGCGAAAAAATATGATAGATTTGCAAAGATTTATGATCTGTTTGAGAGCCCGATGGAGCTACAAGCTTTTTCAAAATACAGGAAAAAAGCCCTAAGTCTTGTTAAAGGTAAAGTCCTCGAGATAGGAGTAGGAACGGGAAAGAACCTCCCATATTACCCGAAGGATGTGGAGGTTATTGGCATAGACTTCAGCAGAAACATGCTTAAAAAAGCTGAAGAACGGAGAAGGAAGCTCAGGTTAGAGAACGTCACGCTTTTATACATGGACGCCCAAGATCTGGAGTTTGAGGATAATACCTTCGACACCATAGTTAGCACGTTCGTCTTCTGTACAGTTCCAGATCCAATTAAAGGGCTAAAAGAGGCTTACAGAGTGCTAAAACCTGGAGGAAAAGCAATATTCTTGGAACACATGAAGAGTGAGTCAAAGCTTCTCAACGTCCCTCTCTACCTCATGGAGCCCTTCATAAGAACGCTCCTCGGAACTTCTCTGCTGAGAGAAACTCAGAGAAACATCGAAAGGGCGGGCTTTAAAATAGAAAAAGTTGAGAACCTCTTTTATGATATCGTGAGGCTGATAGTGGCGACAAAGAATAAGGAGTAAATTGTTAATCATTATCCTTCGAGGATCTTCAGCGTCACGGTTTCCAGGGGGAAGCTTTTGGGCATCCACGAGATGCTCCTCAGTATTCCGCTTGATCCGGTTCAGCTCGTGTTCATTAGAACTCTCGGAGGTTTTATCATAGGAATCACGGGGGATAGCTTTGGGTAGTATCGCCGGATGGATGCTTACTGAATACCTAGGCAATCCACTCTCCCTGACAAAGATATTCAGTGGAGTCCTAATATCGGCTCCTCTCCTCTTCAGCTTCACTTTTCCGGTAATCCTGATAACGTTCCTGTTCCATTAGATACGCCTTGACGTTGCAAAGGGAGTCATTGCTCCTGTGGCATTCTTTGCGCCCCTCTACATCTCCAAGTATCCGGGGATGGGACTCTCAATACCAATGGCATTCGGTATTTCCCTGCTCCTTTCCACGGGGGACCATCGTTGTATCTTCTCTGATGATAAAATCCCTCTATGGTTGGTCTAAGATTATATACGTCCAAAACAGTGAAAACTATCGGAAGTTGTAAGTTTTTAAGTACTCGATATTCAGAAATTAGGTTCACAGGATATTGCTTTTTTTATAGTAGTTTGTTAACTTAATGTTTTAAACATAAAGTTTAGAAAAAACTTAAATTCGTAATAAAAACTTAAATTCGTAATTAATACTATTTGTAATTGGTGATCTCTATGGAAGAGTTTGCTATGTACTTGGAGGAAATGTGGGGGGCACCTTCGGGATCTAAACCCAACGCTATTGTTGCCGCCATAGTCGCAGCAGCCAAAGCGGCAGCGGCAACATCTTTTGTAAAGAGTGTTGCGGCTGGGATAGTGTCTGGAATACTCGCAGCGGCGGCTACAAAAGCATTGTCCTTTGAGGGGATTTCTCCAATAAACAAGTTGTTATAGGTGAGTATTGATGGAAGACCTTTTAATCTTTTATATTTCCCGCCCAAGATCCCTGCTCAATCTTCCCAAAGAGCACTATGATGTTTTGAAATACAGTGACTACCTTGTAGTAGACTCTAACCAGCTCATTGAGAAATCACATATCAATACGTCTGGGCTGACAAAGGTTCCAATGTCTAAAAGCTCAATAAAGTCCTGCATAATTGTTGTCGATGATAGGCTGGCTCTCCTCAAAGATTCCGACGTTGAGAGTGCGGGAAGTTTGTTGCTTGACTTGTTGTCCCCCATTAGTCCCTGGATATATGATTACTGGGTGTATTTAAAGTGTGAGAATAAGGATGTTTTGGATAAATTACTTGAAAAAACTTTAGTGCTTTCATCTGTTCTCCATCAGACGGGTTCCAGAGAGGGCAACATTCTGCTCAGAAAAGACCCACACCTAAGGGATATTTTAAAAAACGATATCCTGAACAGCTCATATAATCAGATTGTGATATTGGGCAACGACGCAAAAAAGAGCTTTTTAATCTATTCCTTTCCCGGTGGGGACTGGTATATATCGAGGAGCGTAGATCCTTTTGATTATTGTCATGTTCCCTCCCAGCAGGGGTGGCACACATTTCTGGACATTAAAAACAAAAAAAGAAGTGAGACAATACCATTAACCCGCCATGCAGACACAAAGCCCTATAAAGAGGTTAGGTTTAATGGTGTAGTCATTGAATACACCAGATGTTGCAATGCTAAGTGCAATCACTGTTACGTCTCATGTTCACCTGAAACAACTCAGACCCTCAAGGTTGATAAAGTCATAGCGGTTCTAAAAAAGATTTCACACTCATTAACCCGGTATCTAAACGAAAAGAAAGTATGCATTGCAGGTGGGGAAGTAACATTACCCCCTTTCAAGGAGGATCTGATAAAGATTCTAAAATTTGCAAAAATGCTGGGGTTCAAAACTGAAATAGTTACTAATGGGTATTTATTTACACACAAAGAGTTCTATGATCCGATACTAGAGTACACCGACTACGTGGAAGTTTCCATCACCCCTTTCCACGTTGAATGTCTAGGTAAACAATATTACAAAAACGTTCTTGAGAACCTAAAAAAGACAGTGGAAGAGAAATTAGTTAGTGGGGCAATCCTACGAGTTCAAACCACAAAAACAAAAAAGTTGAATCTTCTATATAAATTGCTCGGTGATAGTATTGAGGGGTTTTTAATAGCGAGCTCCCCAATCTCATGGATTGGAAGAGCCAGGGAGAGAATACCAAAAGATGAAATATATTTAAGCCCTACTCCGTTACTCCAAGGAGGGTGCTGGTACAATCTGAACTTAACCATCACAAGCAGTGGGGACGTAACACCCTGCTGTGCGGGCAGTGAGCTGTCAAAGTTTCTTAAGTATGGAAACGTGTACAAAGAGGATATTGCAGATATTGTGGAAAAAATGGTTAATGATCCCTATCTTTATGTTTTAACGAGGTATCCAGAGCGATTAGTACACCAGCTGTCCAGAAAATTTGCGCTTCCCCCCGGAGTATCATCAATATGTGAGATCTGCCTGTACATAAACACTAGCCCTGTACTGTACAATGAAAGTAGAAAATTTGTCGAAGAGCTAGTAAGGATGTCAGAAAGTAACGGGGGGCCCTGACAGATGTGTTTTAACTCTATCTTGCTTCATTACTTTAACAGGCTTATGAAATACTACGGGCTGGCGATGGGCTCTTCATTATTCTTCTCTATACTTTCAAAAACGCCATTTATAATCGAGCCACTCATTTTATACATCACAGTATTTGTTATTGGATATGTTATTGAATGCAACTCTACGTTATACCAGATAAGAAAATTCTCCTGTGGTGGTAGATATTACAATCTTGAAAAATTTGGTATTATATCAGCGCTTTTTGCCTTCTCCATGTTTTATGTATTCTCAGTTTCTGGCATTATGATAGCTATTGGTGGATTTGAATTCTCGGTGAATGATATCCTGAATATGAGCCTTGTCTCAACAATTTATTCGTGCTTCCTTCTGTTTGGAGTATTTCTGATTTCTGGTCTAATCCCTGCGATAATATTGCTAATGATTGTGGTGATTCAGACATCCTTGATAGTTGGGAATTCGGGAAGTATTTCAGAGTTGGTTATGGGGATCCCTAAAACTGAGAATCTCATCTTAATATCATTATCAACCATGGCCCTTACCATACTATTCCTAACATTTATAGGAAGGGAGCCAAGTGTGAGACCAGTCATGATCCCAGTAAAATTTTTTAAAGGAACCCCGGTGTGGATTTCCCTCATTATGAGCTACTCAGTAAGGTACTCCTTTATAACTGCCCCTATACTTATGTCGCCCATTATTTACAAATATATTTCAGGGCTTGAAAGAATTGAAATAATATACATGACTATTGGATACCTTCTCCCATCTTTTTTGATTAGTAGTGTTAGTGTGGCAGATACGTTGAGACTCTTAAACTTTAGGAAACTCTTTATTTCCTTATCAATGTTCACCCTGTTTTCAATGATCATAACCGTTCCATTTACCGTCGGGATAAACACTAAAATTATCCTCAGGTTGATATTGTGGTCATTTCTTGGTTCCAGTATAGCACTCTTGAGGAAATTCAAAAAGTACTACGGAAAAGATTCAATATTGCTTCCCTTTCTGGCGTCTATCCTAATGATCCTGGGGATATATTTTGGACCAATGGTAGTTCCCTTTGCGTTCATATTTTTGTATGTATTCCTGCGGAGGTGTGAATGATGGGGGAACCTCTCATTATGTGCAAAGAACTAACAAAAACATTTGGAAAAACACGTGCTCTTGACAGGATTAACTTTTCAGCCCCTCCGGGACTGATAATATTGCTTGGTAAAAACGGAAGTGGGAAAAGCACCTTGGCTAAGATAATCAGTACGCTTTTACCCTACGACGAGGGGAATGTAAAGGTAAAAGGAAAGGAAGTAAACTCAAACAAAAGAGAAATCCGGCAAATGATATCATACCTACCCCAAGATAATATAGTCGAGGATGTCTTAACTGTTCAGGAAATTGTTGAACTGTATTCCAGGCTTTTTGGAGAACCCGAAACTAAGGCAGATGAGCTATTGGATTACCTGGGGCTCTCTCCGTATAGGGACACTCTTGCCGGAAACTTAAGCGGAGGCTTAAAAAGGCGCCTGTCAATACTCCTTGCATTTCTACCTGACAGAGACATTTATATTTTGGACGAACCATTCGAAGAGCTGGATTTTTGGGGGCGAATTAAGGTTATGGAGCTAATTCATCACGCTTTAAAGAAAGGTAAAAGCATTTTCCTCATATCTCACACGGCCACCTGGCTTGAGGAGATAGCCGATTATATATTGATTCTACATCAAGGAAAACTACTGTACGCAGATTCTCCCAACAATCTGAAACAGGCATTTAAGGATGTTTATGCAATAGATATGGAGTCACTTTCGGAGATTAAGAAAATCCTGAAAAACCCCCATAATGTAACAGTGGCAATCAATGAAAGAGTGTCGGTCGTTGGAGAACGCCATGCCCTCTCCAATATTACAAAGATTAAAAACGAAGAGATCCGGGAGGCATCTATCAGCGAAATATGCGCTTTTATCGCGAACAATGCAGCTTTACAGCAAAGCAACTTCATCAAAAAACTATAAAATTTCATACTGCATGCTCTGGAGGTTTGAGAAATGCCTCACAAGATGATCAAATCTCGGTTAATGGAGGAAGTTAAATACACTGCGAAAGAGCTTGGCATTCTTGGAGTGAACGCCTTAGCGAACGTAGTCATAATCATATGGCAATTTCCATTCTCAGTCCGAGTCTTGAGAATGGACTAACCCTTGGGATGCTGGCAGTGGCGTTCTCCATCATGGTCAGTATCATCGTAACCCCCCGTATCATGGGCCAAAACGACAGGAGCAACTGGAGATACAACTCTCAGTCCCCTGTCTCCTCAGGGAATCCTTCTCCTAAAGGCGGGGGCTGCTTCCATATACGGATCCCTCCTCATCGGAGGAGGTCTTGCAATTGGAAGTATACTCAGAACATTCGTTGGGGCGAAAACCACTCCATTTTTACTACTCCTGACTATGCTATCCTGCATCCCACTCCTCTTTGCCTTCAGTCTGCTGTTCACACTGCTGTGTGCCCTTGTGGAGCAGAAACACCTTGATTTCTTGAAAGTTGCTGTGTTCATGATAGCCTACCTCCTCTCCCTGTACCTTGCAAGATACTTTGGAGTCGGCATTTACTTCTCAAGCACACTACTTGTTGCTTTTCCCACTCTGTTGGTTGTGCTGGCAGCTTACTTTGCAGTAATCACGTACTATGGAGAAAGACTCCCGGAAGCTATAATGATAGTATAAGTGGTAAGAGCCGTAAGGTGGTTTTATGGTAGAGCTTGAAAACGTGAGGAAAAGTATAAATAGAAAAGAAGTTCTTCGAGGGATAAGCCTGACTGTGAAGCCCGGTGAAGTCCACGCCTATCTCGGCCACAACGGGGCAGGCAAGACCACCGCCTTCCGCCCGATCCTCGGCCTCCGCTACCTTCCGGAGTACGACCTTCTCTATCCGAGCCTTTCAGTGTGGGACAACCTCAAGCGCTATGCTTCGCTGAAGGGGGTTTACGATGAGAAAGAGCTTAGAGAACTGTTGGAGTTCTTCGAGCTTTTGGAGTGCGCCAGAAAAAAGGTCTCGGCTCTCTCAAGTGGAATCCAGAGGAGGGTCGCAATGGCGAGGGCTTTTCTTGGGAGCCCTGAGGTTTTAATCCTCGACGAGCCCACAAGAGAACTCGATCCCGAGTGGAGGCTCAAATTCAAGCGGTTTTTAGAGAGATATGTGAAAGAGAGAAACACCGCAGTCTTGTTCTCCACACACATTTTGAGCGACGTTGACGAGCTATGCGAGAAGATTACAGTTATCAAAGAGGGCAGAGTGCTGTTCTCAGGAAGTTTGAAGGAGTTCAAGCGCGGTTTTCCTACAGGAGCTTCAATCTCCCTGAAGGTGGAGAACATCAAGATGGTTGCCGAAGTGCTTGAGGATAACGGATACTACCCAAATCATGAAAGGGTACATCCCGCTGGAAAATGCCGAGCCGTCGGAAATCAACACGCTCCTCGTGAGCGAGAGTATAACCGTTGAGGAGATAAAACGAAACGAACCCACATTAGAGGAACTCTACTCTATGCTCCACAGAAAAAATGGATAAAATGAAAGAATGGGGGCTCAAACCTTCAGGAACTTCGCGTTGATAGCCACTATCACCGTGCTCATGCTCATCAGCAGGGCTCCAAGGGCCGGACTGAGCAGTATCCCGTAGGAGTAGCTTCTGCACCATCTTCCCATAAGTTGCCCTCGCGAGGTATACCTCCGTTTCCCTAAAATAAGTGGCGATTTAAGGCCAGGTTAGTGCTGCGACGTGTGGGCTTAGTGCGCTATCCCAAAATTTTTCCAGAACGCCGGGCCTTCAGCCCGAGGTAGATGCCCTTAACGTACAGGAACAGCCCCGCTCCCGACGTGATGGTGCCCACCAGAGCATTCACCTCAAACCAGACATCCCTCAGCACGGCGTAGGTGGGAACGGCGAAGAGCGGCATAATGAGGGGGAGGACGTACCTGCGGGCGGGAGCCCTCGAACCATTGAGGAAGCTTTTTCTCCCTCTTCAGCCCTTTGAGTGCGTACAGTGTTAGGACGAGCAGTGGGAGAAGCACGAGGGGCGAAAAGGGCACCGCCATAAACGTGAAGAGGGCAAAGAACGTCACCACAGCGCCGAACGCCCCAACCTCCCACCTGGTCGGGATAAACTCTTTGGGGGAAGTTAAGTCAAGAAAAAAGTACGCAACCACGAGGAAGACCGTCGGGATGAAGGTGTAGGCGGCGAAGTGCTCAACGCTCACCGCGTAGCCGTCCTCAATCTTCCAGTAGGTCGCCCACAGGCCCAAGAAGACGCCGAGACCGGCAAAAAAGGCCGCCGCCCTGGAGATGCCCCACTCCCCAATGGCCCTTCTCGCGAGGTAAGTCCCAATGAGCACGGAAATAAGGGCGTGCCATGCCAAGGGCGTCCACACAAGCTGGAAGGGGAAGGCCACGTAGGCTTCCTGGACGATTACCCCCTCAACGAGCCAGCCGAAGACCGCCCCCACCAGGAAGACGGAGTAGGGGGAATCAGCCTTGAAGCGTTCCGCCATCAGGAGGACGAAGAAAGCTAAAACCGAGTAGATTAGCCACGTCATAATGGCCCCGATAACCGTGTCCTTCGTTCTCCACCTTCCCCAGAAGGCGAGCTCGGAGTAGAAGTAGAGGATGTAGCCGAGCAAGAGTGTTGCGAGGAGCCTTCTTGTGAAGTTCATGTTATAGGTTATGGATTAAGGGAATAAAACACTTCCTGAACCCCCTACGACATAAAGCTAAAAAATTGGTAAAAGTAGTGAATCTCGGCAAAAAGGCCTTATATGCTCAATATGAGCTAGTTCGAGTTTAAGCGTGTCTCCCGAAGCTCTTTTAGTATGCTTAAGGCTTCTTCCGCGCTGAGCGGCCAGGGGTAGATTCTAAGGTCCGCTATGTCCCCGTGGAAGTAGAGGAACTCCGGCGTTACCGAGTCCGCCGTCTTTCCGTAGCCGAGGGTGAAGAGCTCCTTCTCAGGAATGTCGGCAAAGAAGAGCCTCATACTCTCGTTCCCGAAGTTGTAGTGCCTCCAGGTCATTTCCCTTCCGTTCAGGTAGGCGGTGTTTCCGTTCTCGCTCACGACCACGACGAGGTGGTACCACTTTCCGGGCTTGAGGTTGAAGCCGCTGTCGAAGCAGAGGGTCGGCTTATTCCCTTCTGGGATCCACGTGATGTAGAGCCTCCTGTTGTTCTCACCGTTGTGCCCTATCTCAATTATGAAGAGGCTCTTTCCTTCTCTGTCGCCAAAGTAGAGGATTGGAAGGACGTTCTGGTCGGTTTCCTCGTAGCGGAAAAGTAGGGAGATAGACCCCTCTGTGAGATTACTCAATAGGGGTATTGTCCCGCTGAGGTTTAAGTATCCTGACCCGTTCGTGTGGAACGATGTTATGGCGCCGTTTCTAACATAAATGTTTCCGACTATACTGCCGTTGAGAAGTTTTACTGGTCCAGTAGGGCTTGTATAGAGCTTTAATGCAGGCACCTGGATCTCGTTAAGCCCTTTTTCTGGACTGGAATCCTCTGAAATGTAGATGCCCGCCGCTACTGCAATGGCTACAAGATCTATAATCAAAACTATTGCGGCAAACCATTTCCCCTTCATGGCTCCCACCATTGAAGAATTGCCGTTTTTGTATTATTAGGGCTCCGCTGAAACGAACGTTTCTTGAAGTTTCTTAATATTTATGAAGGCCGGATTAACTTCCTGTTATCTTTTTAACAATTTTGGTGCTCCAATTGGTATTTTTGAACCTTCAAAACCTTTTTTAGTGGGGCGATTTTTGGAATTATATGACTATCCCTCGGCTCATTGCGCCATCAATGACAACTGTGGAACCGAGCATGTATTCGGCCTCTTCTGTGAGGAGGAAAGCGACCAGAGAGCCGATTTCCTCCCATTTTCCTGTTCTGTGGAGCGGAGTCCTTGAGAGGACCTCGCGTTCCCAGGTCTCCTCGAAAGGCTCTCCCCTTTCCTCGGCCAGTCTTCTAAGGTTCTCCCTGGCCCCAGGAGTGTCGAAGCTTCCCAGGAGCACTGAATAGGCCCTAATGCCCTGACTGCCGTAGGTCCTTGAAACGCTCTTGGCGAGCTGGATCAAGCCGGCCCGGGAAACGTCTGCCAGAACCAGCGGGGGCATTGGCTCTTTTACCGATACTGAGTTGAGGTATATGAGGGTTCCTTTCGTCCTCTTTTCCAGCCACTTTCGGACGAGTAAAGTTGTTAAATAGCCCGGGGCAATGGTGTGGAGCTTTGCAGCATCAAGCCAGTCCTGGTAACTCGCTTCGTGTAGAAGACAAGGTTCGCACGAGATGTTCCCTGCGTTCCATACAAGGGCATCAATTCCTCCAAGAAGCTCCCAGGACACGCTTATAAGATTTTCAAGCTCCTTGTGATCGTATAGATTTGCCCTAACTGCGTGAACTTCGCCGGCTCCTTTGAGCTCCTCCTTTGCCCTTTGCAGGTTTCGGATGTTTTTGGAGCTTATTACTACACGCGCATTTCTCCTGAGCAGCTCTCTTGCAACGTTGAACCCTATTCCCCTTGAGGAGGCCGTCACAACGACCCTGAGCCCATTGAGATTGATATCGAGGGTCATGGTATTCAATAAGACTCTGAGGTTAATAACCTTGTCCGTATTTTTGACGGCATCTGGCATCCAACTTCGGGAACTTTATGTCATTTTTACAATATTTCCTGCAAAAATAACTTAAGGTGTAAAACTTTTGGTTTGGGGTGGGTTTTGTAGAAAAATATGGGGTGATGGCAGTGAGGTTCTACATGTGCAGGGAGAGGGAAGTCCCTCGGCCGTTTAGGATTGCTATCGTTGGATCGGGACCAGCGGGACTAGCGGCGGCTGGTTATCTGGCCTGCAGGGGTTATGAGGTCCACGTCTACGAGAAGATGCCAGAGGGCGGCGGTATGATGGCTTTTGCCATTCCAGAGGCGAGAATACCAATAAAGTCTGTGAGGGAAGGCGTCAAAGAGCTTGAGAGGCTCGGTGTGAACTTCCACTTCCGTACGAAAGTAGTATATGACTCCCCCAGGGAGCTGGGCGATGAATGGGCTGAGCACTTCCTTTCTTTGGAGAGACTAATGAGCGAGTTTGATGCAATTTTGATAGCCACAGGCGCCTGGAGACCGAGAAGGCTAAAAGTTCCTGGGGTCGAGCTTCCAGGCGTTTACGACGCCCTAAGCCTGCTCCACCATATAAAGATGGCGAGGATAGGCTACTACTCCTGGGAGGGGATCCCAGATTTCAAAGGCAAAGAGGTCTTGATAATCGGTGCAGGCTACACGGCCGTTGACGTTACCCTTGAATCAAGGTTGCTCGGTGCAGCGGACGTGACGATGGTCTACAGGAGGGGGCTTGAACACAGTTACGCCAAAGCCGAGATTAGAAAACTTGTTTCTGAGGGAGTCAGGTTCATAGAGTTCGCTACTCCCGTAAGGATAATTGGAGACGAAAGGGTTCAGGGAGTCGAGTTCGCAAAAACAAAAATAGTGGGTGGGAGTGTAATCCCTACGGAAGAGAGGTTTTTGCTCGAGGGTGATTTAGTAGTCTACGCTGTAGGCCAGCTCCCCACTAGCCCTATAAGGGAAGTGGTCTGCGCCAACGAGGAGATACTCAAAGAGGCCGGAATCTTCTTTGCCGGTGACGTTATAGCTCCAAGGAATATCGGGACTGCTATAAAAGAGGGCAGGGAACGGGCTAAAGAGATCGAAGAGTGGCTCCTCAGGAAAGCTCCCAGGAAGGTATTCCCCGTCCCAGTGGCCGCAAGGCTTATCGGCGAAGTCGTTAACGGGAGGTGCTGACGAAAGCTTTAAACGCTCCCTCCCTAACCCCCTCCCATGACCGAGCCGAAAGAAATCGTCCTCAAAGAGAGCGAAGAGGTAGAGGGAATCCCAGTAGAGGGCCCGTGGCTGGATGAGGTTTCCAGTCTGGAAGAGGTTCTCGACTACTACGAGCGCATAGGCTTCCAGGCGACTCACCTCGGAAGAGCCATCGAAATCTGGAAGAAGGTCGAGGAGAGGCGCGCCGAAGGGAAAGAGGTTAGGGTCTTCCTCGGCTACACCTCCAACATAATCTCCTCCGGCCTGCGCGAGCTGATAGCATGGCTCGTGAAGGAAGGCAAAGTCGACGTCATTGTAACCACCGCCGGAGGAATTGAAGAGGACTTCATAAAGGCCCTGAAGCCCTTCATCCTCGGAGACTGGCACGTGAACGACGCCCTGATGCGCGAGAAGGGCATAAACAGGATTGGAAACATCTTCGTGCCCAACGACCGCTACATCGAGTTCGAGAAGTACATGATACCCTTCTTCGAGCGCGTTCTTGAGATGGAGCGTGAAAAGGGCAAACCGCTGACCGCGAGCGAGTTCATCTACGAGCTCGGGAGATACATGGATGAGAAGCTTGGAAAAGAGAAGGAGCGCTCGGTAATTTACTGGGCTTACAAGAGGGAAGTGCCGATCTTCTGCCCTGCAATAACAGACGGCTCGATAGGGGATATGCTCTACTTCTTCAAGGAGGAGCGCGGTGATAGGGAGCTCATAATAGACATCGCCAACGACATCGTCAAGCTCAACAACTTAGCGGTTACAGCGAAGGAGACCGCCTCAATAATCCTCGGCGGCTCACTTCCAAAGCACGCCATAATAAACGCAAACCTCTTCAGGGGCGGAACCGACTACGCGATCTACATCACAACGGCCGTCCCCTGGGACGGCTCTCTCAGTGGAGCACCGCCGAGCGAAGGCGTAAGCTGGGGCAAGATAAGGGCCAAAGCGGACTACGTCGAGATATGGGCGGATGCAACGCTGGTGTTCCCCCTCTTGGTGTGGAAGGTTAT
Source organism: Thermococcaceae archaeon (assembly GCA_030156945.1). Classification (GTDB taxonomy): domain Archaea; phylum Methanobacteriota_B; class Thermococci; order Thermococcales; family Thermococcaceae; genus Thermococcus. Next base: position 129,568 of record JASGLT010000003.1, on the reverse strand, counting down.
GAAGGGATGATTTATTTTTGTCCTCTAACGGGCCGCCCCAAGGATGTCCTCCAGATCCCACGCCAGGTAACCTTCCTCTCTAAGCTCATCTTTTCCTTTCACGCTTTTGGCTATGAGGCCTAACCGGGTCTTACCAGCGGAGCGAATTTTTTCGGCCTTCACCTCAAGCTCCCGGAGAACCCGTAGGGCGTCTTTCCTGCTCAAATCCTTCCACTTGACTTCGATCAGCGTTGTCTCGTCCCCAAGGGCAACGATGTCTATCTCATCCCCCTTATACCACCACCTGCCGAGGCTCTCAAACTCTATCGGGCGGGAGAGCGTTAGGAACTCCCTCGCCAGCTCCTCGAAGCGGGTGGAATAGACCTTGTACAGATCATCGAGCCTCGCAGTCCCCGAGCTTATCTCGGCTATCTGCGGGTAGGTTAGGGTGAACCACGTGAGGAGCATCGGGTCTTTGATGCGGTAAAGGCTCACTTTCCTGCTCCCAAGGATCGGGCTTTCCCTCTCGACGAAGCCAAGCCTCATCAGCGTCTCAACGTAGGGATAAACGCTCCTCGCGGGCAGGCCGACGAAGTTCGCTATTCTCTCAAGCCTCCTGTTGCCCTCGGCTATCGCCCTCAGTATTGAGAAGTACGTCTTCAGCTCCCTGAGCTCCCCGCCGAGGAGGACGTAGGGCTCGTCGTAGAAGAATCCGTAGTCGCTCAGGAACTCCTCCCTTAAGAACTCCTCGATGTTGCTGTACCTGCTCGCGAGCCTCAGGTACGATGGAACCCCGCCGACGAGCATGTAGGCCCTTATCCCGAACTCCGGATCGGAGAAGAACTTCAGGGCGTTCGGATAGTTGAAGGGCCTGAGGTTCATGCTCTTCGTCCTCCTGCCGTAGAGAGGTGAAGCGTGGCTCAGCACGTCGTCCCACATCATGCCGAGGAGGGAGCCGGAGAGCACGAGCATGACGTTTTTCTCGCTTAGGATGTTGTCCCAGACCCTCTGGAGGTCACTCAGTATCTTCCTCTCCGACTTTATGGCGTAGGTGAACTCGTCGAGGACAATTAGACAGTCGTCCACTTTCTCTGCCAGGTACCTCAAGAGGTCAAGCCAGGCGTCCGTTTTCAGCTTTCTGACAAAGTCATCACCGAGAAAATCCGACATAGCCTCCCTAAACTCCCGCATCTGGACTTCCTCGACCGCCTCTGGAAAGGTGAAGAAGAAGGTTCTCTTGCCCTTTGAGAACTCCCTCAGGAGGCGGGTCTTTCCCACCCTCCTCCTGCCGTAGAGGACGACGAAGGAGGGCCTGTTTTTCCACTCCCCCCCGAGGATTTCCATCTCCCTCTCGCGGTCGATGAACTTCATCTAATCACCATTATATATAATCGCGTTTAGATATAAATGCGTTTCGATCATCTGACAGGGAAACATAAGCTATCATTTAAGGCAAGCTAACACCAAATTAAGGTAGAAGAAACAAGGATTCAGAGGAGGTTCAGAATCCTATCCTCCCCGCCCGGCAGCACAAGCGGCCTTGAGAGGTGCTTCCTCGCATCGGGCGGCACTTCGTAGATTTTTTTCTCCAACTCGCGCGGCACCTCGGCGGGTATGAGCTCCTTCGGCATTCTATAGCCACAGCGCTTGCACTTTAAATAGTCGCCCTTGCTCTTCATCGTCCCGCCACACTTTGGACAGCGCGGCTTCTGATACTCCACCTTCGGGACGAGCTTGACCGGATAGAACTTCTCAAGGTTGAGCGTTAGAACGCCCTCGTGCTCCTTAATCCCTCCGGCCGCTATGATTTCATCCCCTGGGAGGAGCTTTCTCACCCAGTTCCGGAACTTCTTGGTCGGCTCGAAGGCTGCCACTCTGATCTTTCCGGTCTCGTCCTCAAGCTCGAAGAACACGTGCCTTCCTCGCTCCCAGTATGGGCCGGCCACTCTGCCCCTAACCACCGCGCTGTCGTAGAGCTTGAGTTTCCCTATCTTCTTCGGAACAAGGTGGTCATCGGTGTTCTGGTTGGTCTTGTAGAGCTGGTAAAAAGCAACCGGCTCCCCAAACTCAACGCGCTCAAAAACCTGGAGCACTTTAGCTTTATCAACCCCGCGGATTCCAACGAGGACGGGGTCTTTTCCGTGGGGCGTGATTAGAACGCTCCTCTTGTAGGGGTCAACGTTGTCGTAGCTGAAGGGATAGGCCCATCTATCTGCCAAAAATACGCTCTCCCCATTGACCCTCCGCTCCGTGCCCCAGTACTCCCTCTCCCTGTAGGCCAAAAGCTCGTAGGTGAACCTTTCCAGAGGGTATCCTATCGCTGCAAGCGAGCCGATAACTCCCCTCCCGAGCTTGAACTTGAAGTATTCAGCCCCGACTTCTCTCGCAACTTCCTCGGCTTCCTCGATGGTAACGTGCTCTCTCAAGGCCTTGAGTGAGAACTCTTTCAGCTCGTTAGGAACTTCCCCCTCAAGGAAGACCACGCCAGGATTTGTGTTCTCGTGCTCGAATTCTGCCAGTTGGGAAACATAGAAGAGGACCGTGTCCTTGATTTCGGGAACGCTTTCCTCGTCTGCCCTAAAGGTCATCGCAACTGCCCCGTTTCCGCGAGTCTTGTAGGGGATGTTCGGATTCAGGCGGATGAGCCTTGGAAGGTCTAGGGGCTCTGCTAACCTTGAGAGCTCGCGGTAGAGGAGGGCACCTACGTAGGTGGTGCACATGCCGTTGGGTGAGTCAGTGTCATCGATTCCTATATGGATGAGCATCGAAAAGAGAAAAATAGAGGGGTTTAAAAAGGAAGCGGGTTTATCTGATTTCCACCAATCCCGTGTTCTCGAAAATCATGTAGTGGAAGAGGGGATATACTGGATAGTTTGCCGGATGTGTCAGGTCTTCGGAGATAACCTCAATGTAGATGAAGTGACCCTCATCAAATGGGTTGGGAATCACTGCCCTAAAGATTGCCACAGACTCGTAGTGTCTGCCCGTCGTTTTGCTGTACAATACAGTGCCGTTGAAGTATGCTGGCAGTTTTTTCTCGAAGATCTTGTAAAGAAACTCTTTGGGACCAGTTATTATTGCCACGTCCCCTTTAAGGTCTTCTGTTGACACATTTGTGTCATCCTTCACTATGAACGGAACTCTGTACAGCTCCAGTTCACCGGATAGGGATTTTGCTTCAAGAACGTATCTGGGGGAGTATATAACCCTTGCCCCGGATTTTCTCGAGCTTTGTATGAAGTCCCAAAAAGTTGGGGAGGGTATTGCATTGGAGATTTTTTCTCCACCCTTAGTCTCCACGTAGATGGTGTCAAGGACATTCAGCAGTCTGGGGAAAAAGCTGGGGAATGTGGGGTACTCCTTGGGGTTGGGGATGTATTCTTTGGAAGTTACTTCGCTTAGCGATGGGAGGAGGTACAATCCCTCGGACTTCACAAGCCACTGGAATTTCTCTCCTTGCTCAGGCCCCATGGTTGAGCTAACGTAGTGTGTCATAAACACGTAGTCCAGAGTGGTTATCAGGAACTCTCTGAAATTGGTTATACCCCAGAACCTCATGATTTCTTCAACGGGACTGTAAAGGCTCTGGTACTTGCCGATGGCCTCACTGTTCTGCTCCACAACGGGTTCAACAAGTGGATTTGAAAACATCCACAGAATGTAAGCCGGAATCCACTCTACTTGAGGCCCCCTGCCAGTATGGAACTCGGGAATTCCCTCTTTTTCGCCAGAAAGGCCGAGTGCTCCATATAAAACGATCCCTTCGTCTCCTTGGAATGATTTGGCGTAAACCACCCTTGAAGTGGCCGGGAGGAGTACCAGATGCCAAGAAGACACGTTTGTCCTGAAGTATGAGCTGCCAAGGTCTTTAATCTCTTCGAGTTCAGGATTTTCCTCAATGAATTTTTGAACCACGTCTCCATAAAACTCCTTCTTTGCCCTGTAGAACTTCTGAAAGTTGCTTTCCACCGCAAAATCCCTAACTGCCCTAGCAAACTCATCGAGCTCTTCTTCGCTTAGGGCTGGGTTTTTAGAGAGCAGAATTTCCCAATTTCCAGCCTTTGAAAAATCCCGCGGATCAAGCTGTAAGGCAAAGTAAATCATGTCTCCTACGTCCATTCCCTTGTCAGCCAATTTCTTTGCAATTTCTACCGCTCTGGAATCCTGGTAGGGCCCAAAGTATTCGTCAATGTCCTTTAGGTACTGATAGCGTGAGGGAGAAATCCCGAGCGCCTCTGGCCTGTTGTCTTTTAGAGTTTTGGAGTTTGCAAGTCTGATTATCACTTCAATAAGGACAGTCCTTGGATCAACTTCAACATAAATCCCCTGGGCCGCTTTCATTCCGGTCACGTTAGAGTCCCATGACGGAATAGGGGTCTCGGGGTTTTCGGGAGTTTCCGTTGAGTTCGAGGGAACCGGTGACGTTGTCGTGGTGGTTTGAGGGGAAATCGAAGTACCCGTTGAACTTGTAATGCTCCCACTGGTAGTCGTTGATGTTTTTGAGCTGGGTGAACTTCCTATACAGCCGCTTGAGATGATAACTATCAGGAGCAAAACCAGGAGTAGCTTCCTCATTTTCCAACCTCCGGAGAGTGTACGGTCCAACTTTTTAATGTTTGTCCACTTAACAGTGTTGGCTAAAGGGTATTCTTCCCTTCATCCCTGGCGGAATCTCTCGTAGATGAGGAGGTCAACGAAACCTTCCTCAGGAATGTATTCGTGCTTGTGCAACCTTCCGGAGAGCACAAAACCGTTCTTTTCCAGAACCCTTATTGAAGCCAGGTTGCTCTCATAGACCCTGGCGTAAACCTTTCTGAGGTTGAGCCAGTTGAATGCATACAGAAGGGCAAGTCGGACCGCTTCCGTGGCGTATCCTCTTCCCCAGAACTCCTTTGAAATGAAGTATCCAAGCTCTGCATGCCTGTTGTACATGTCTATCTGGTGAAGCCCTACGAACCCAACCAGAGATTCCGAGCTGTTCTCTATAACCGAAAAAACGCGTTCTTTGTGCTTTTCTCGCCTGAGGCTTTCGTACCATTCCATCTCATCCTCATAGAAGAAGATAGCCTCGGGGTGGGAGAGGTACCTCCTCACGTCCCGGTCGTTGTACCACAGCCAGGCTTTTTTCATGTCCTCTTTAGTGGGGACGCTCAGGAAAACTTTTCTTCCGGAGATTATTTTTGGGCGCATGGAGACACCTTAAGTTTATTAAGGGAAAAGCGTATTTAAAGGTGATGGAGAGGGAGAGGCTGATAAAGACTGTTGAGAGGATACTCCAGACTGCAGGGTATAGGACTGCCCGGCTGGACCTTAGAGGGGCCTGTTTTGACATAGCTGCGAGTAGGTTGTTCCTGCTTCTTTTCCTGAAGGTCGTGGTGAATATAGACACGATAACCGAGGAGCAGGTTGAAGACCTTAAGAGGCTGGCCCGGTTTTTCAACGCATCTCCGCTTATAGTGGGGCTGAAAAGCAAGAACACCGACTTGGAGGAGGGGGTTGTTTACGAGCGTTTCGGTGTATATGCCCTGAGACCAGAAACTCTTTACGAGATCATTGCCGAGAACGAGCTCCCCGCAGTCTTTGCCGAAAGGGGAGGTCTGTACGTGAGGATAAACGGTCAGCTGCTGAGGGCATTGCGTGAAAAGCACGGTTATTCGGTCGGGGAGCTTGCTGAGCTTGTTGGAGTTTCCAGAAAGAGCATCCTCAACTATGAGAGGAATGAAAGCGCCGTATCCCTCGAAGTCGCCATGAGGCTTGAGGAAATATTCAACGAGGCCCTTGCTGAGCCCATAAACGTCCTTAATGCCCCCCTGGAGACCAAACTCGATGCTGAACCCGAAAATCCTCTGGAAAAGGAGATATTTGAGCGCTTGAAGTCCCTGGGTCTCGGAGTGGTTAAGGTTAAGAGGGCCCCCTTTAATGCCGTCTCTAGGGAGGACGAACTGAAGATTCTGACTGGGATTGATGAGAAGAAAACCCGATCGACGGTAAAACGGGCTGAGATGGTGGCAGAAGTCGGCAAAATAGTAAACAGCGAAGGTGTCTTTATTCTTGAAAAAACGAAAACAGAAGTCGTGGGGGAGATTCCTATTATACCAAAGGAGAGTCTCAAAGAGGTCAGGGATGCCGATGAACTCATAGAGATGATAGAGGCACTGAAGAAGGAAATAAAGAGGGAGCTTTTCAGCTGAATAGGACTTTTTTCCACACTTCTCTGATCTTTGGAACGTATTTCTCGGGAGATGCTATCAGAACTGCCCATCTTGGAGTCTGCCTTCTCTTCAGGGCGTTCGCTAGGGGGGTCACTTTCGTAAAGGGCTCCACGCTGCCGTCTCCAAGCAGAACGTTTATCTCCGTGGCTTTGAGCCTCGGTTCGCTTATCATAAGATCAGCAACGCTGAATTCCAGGATTATTTCACTCTCCCTTGCACCGACTGCATCTGCGAGTGCCCTTTCCATTTCCTGGCGGCGTTTTACGTTCTTGTACGCATTTAGGAGCTCTTTCTTCTCTTCTCCTGTTAGCTGGTTCGCCCCTGCTAGAACCGCTGCCTTGTAGAGTTTCCTGTACCTTATGCGCCTGACTATTTCTGCCGGAGCGCCCTCGAGGTCTTCGAGCTCTACCAAGACCCTGCAATCGGTCATCTTCCAGAAGTCCCAGAGGTAGCCCTCTTCGAGGGCGAATTCGAGGGCCCTTGAGAGCATACCCTCCGCTATCTTCACGGTGTGGTGGAAGTAAACTCGGGAATACATGAGAGAGCGTGCTACCATCATTCCCTCCACGGCTTCAATTCCCTTCTCGTCCACCATCAGCTCCCCTTCGTGAATCCTCAGAACCTTCAGGAGCCGCTCAAGGTCGATGATTCCATGGGCAACCCCAGTGTAGTGTGCATCCCTGATTAAGTAGTCTATCTGGTCAACATCAACATCCCCGTGCAGCATCTGGCCGAGGTATTTTTTCTCGTGATCTCCTCTTAGAAGTCTTGCAACGTCCTTTGGAGTAAAGTCGTAGTCGTAGCTCTCCAGAATCTCCGGTATCCTGCCCCCGTCCTCCTCCTCGGTTATGTTTATATTTCCGAGAATGATTTCCTGCCCCAGGGCCATGTGGTCTTTTTCTTTGACGTAGTGCTTGTATATGGTCTCGAAGGTATGGCTTAGCGGCCCATGCCCTATATCGTGGAGGAGGCTCCCAACCTGGAGTAACATGCTTTCATCTTTTTCCAGACCAAGCTCCGTTGCAAGTCTTTTAGCCACGTACCAAGTTCCTAGTGAGTGTTCGAACCGTGTGTGGTTGGCCCCAGGGTAGACGAGGTACGCCAGCCCCAGTTGCTTGATGTTTCTGAGTCTCTGAAATTCTGGGGTCTTGACGAGGTCCAAAATAATCCCGGTGAGTTTCATACTACCGTGGATCCCGTCATGGATGATTTTGCCATCCACTGCAATCACCGTTTAATTTTTGCACATTGGTGTTAATAGGTTTTGGGCTCTCGGGTTTAGGGGCTAGATATCCCTCCCAACGATGTACAGCCTTTTGGTCTTCCCAGGCTTCTTTGGAAGGTCCTCTCTCAGCTTCTCCACCGGGAGGGCGACGATTTCAAGTTCCGAGAGCTTTGACTCTTCAACTTCATATCTGACTGGGTTGTTTACGCTGTATATCATCTCTCTAATCTCGTCCTCTATTCCCGAGGGTTTTTGGCCGCTGTAACCAACCCTGATTATTGCCTTGGGCTTAGGATTCTCTGGAGACAGGGGGTAGTAAATTACCACGAAATCTTGAAGCTCTGGGTGGCTGTATACGATGTCCATAAGCTGGTCTATGTGAAGCTTTGCTCCGGAGAGTATTATGGCATCCTTTGTACGGATAATGCTCGTTACCCGGCCGTTTTCTACTCTGGCCAGGTCGCCTATGTCATAGTTGAAGAGGGGAAGTCCTGTGAGTTCCCCATTCCTCATAACTTTCGTTATGTAGACTTTGTGATACTCTGGGTACTGTTCGTCCCTCTCTTTCAGTATTACAATGGACTCACTGAAGGTGAACTCGGTAGTCTTCCTGTGGGTTACCACCCTGTAGCCAGTCACCGCGTCTTCAGTGGAGCCAAAGTTGTCTATTATCACGGCGTTCTCGAATATCTCGAGCATGGCCTTGGCTAGAGCGGGAGTTAGGGTCTCTCCACCGACAACTATGGTTTGGATGTCCTTCGTTATCCTCTCGGGGAGGATTAGGCCGAGGTTGTAGGCTGTGGCGGTGAGTGCATACAGCACTGTAGGCCGTATGTCTTCGAGCTCTCTCAGGAGGAGGTTCCTGTCTTGGAGGTACTGTATTGGTACTTGGTAGTAGGCACATTTTGCGTTTAGAGCCTCAAGGGGGCCGAATGCAAACATTCCAGATGAAGACGGGAGCATCGGGAAGAAAGACGCTACCCTATCGCTCCTGTCTACGTACTCCCTGATCCATGGGGCGAGCTGTCTCGTGGTTCTTGAGCGGTCGTCTCGTGTGTAGGGTATCCTCTTTGGTTTTCCAGTTGTTCCGCTTGTCCTCATGACCGCGTAGAACACCTTGGGCGTTTTGATGTAGTCCGGCCATATGAGGTCAGTCTTGTAGAGGTCTTGGGGTGTTATACTCACCCTGTCCGTCAAATCCGCGAGCTTCTCGGCGGTTAGGCTTTCTACCTCAATACCATCGAACTTTTCTCTCCAGAATTCGGTGGTCTTTGTGGCGGTTTCCACAGTGTACCTAAAATCCCCTAAATCTCTTTGGGTGGTCCTACCAAGAACAGTGAACATTGGAATCACCTTTACATTGTATGTCGTTCTATTATATAATCTTTTCGAATCTGCCTGTTATTTAACGAAAGGTATTTAAGCATTGTTCGGCAAAATATGGGTGGGGATCCGTAATGCCCAGCTCCTACTACGATTCCTTCTGCAACGCTTTTTATAGAGAGCCGTTGAGATTAAGTGAGGAAAGCATTCTGGAGTACCTTAGAAGGGTTTTTGAATTCCATGCTTCGGAAACTCCCTACTGGGGGAACGCGCTCAAGAACATTGACTTGGACGAGATTTTTCAGGGGAGCCTTAAAGAAGTTTTTGAGAAAATCTTCAACTCCGGATTGGCAGTCGATGAAGAGTACCTCCGCAACAACTGGCTCGATTTTCTCCCGCAAAACTACGGGGGAAGAATACGGTTCTACCAGTCATCTGGCACAACCCGGGAAAGGGCCATAGGTCATTGGGACAGGGATTACCTCTTCGTACTTTTGAAATACTTGAGAACTGCCCTGGATAAGCTCTATGGACTTAATGAGACGTTCAACGAAGATAGCCCCATGAGAGCCCTTGCTCATGGACCTTATGGATGGTTCCAGGAGGAGATAAGCGAGCTGGTCTGGTCGTATGGAGGGGCTTTGTACTTTATAGGAATGGAAACTGATGGGCTGAAAAAGGTCTATGAGAGGGAGGGCATGGAAGCTCTTCTTCGCATGCTGCAGCCCCTCGTTAAGTACACTCACCGCGTTTTGAAAGCGGACAGGATAAACATGGTTAGGACCGCTCCACCCCTAATGAACCTCTTCGAAGAAAGCTCTGAGTCAATAGAGGTCGCAATGGTTAGTGGGGTCTGAATAGATCACAAATTTTACGAGTATTTCTCCGGGAAATTTGAGGGGGCAAAACTGATACCTCTCTATGGCTACTACCTTTTCGGGGACATCGTTGGCATGAAAAAGGGAAAGAGCTTCTGGTACTACCCAAACTATCCGTTCACAGTTATGTTCCCTCTGAAGACCTCCGAGAGGGAGTGGAGGATCGTAAAGCGAAAGGAGCGGGGCAGGCTTGGCCTGATAATTGCCAGACCGGAAGTACTCGTCATAAAGGTTGAGAACGAAGATGTGTTGAGGGTTCCGCCCCAAGGCCCCTTTACGTGGGATGGTATTGGAGACCCCAGGAGGTAGTTGGAGGGATAAAAATGGATGGTGTAAGTCTTCTTGTTTACGCCGATTTTGTGGTCGTCCTCCTTGCTGATATACTGGCATTTGGGATCATCATGAGGATATACCTACAGCACAAGAGAAAGTCCGCACTGGCTTTCTCGGTGGGATGGCTCTTTGATTTCTTGGGAGTCCTGTTTTCGGGAGTGAATGTTACTGGTTCGAGTTTCTTAAGCCCCTTTTTCCTTGCAACGTTTGGAGCCTGCGTTTTCTGGGGGTCGATCGAGTTTCTTGAGGAGGAGGGGATTTCAATAAGGCACTCTCTTGTTAAGCTTTTTGTAGTGGTGCCCCCCACGTACATGGTTTACATTGCGGCAGTCTATTACCTTGTTAAAGACCCGGAGTGGATAGCATTGGCCGCCTCTGGACTGGGAGTTGCAGGGGTTGCAGTAACGGCTGGAGGAATCCTCCTGATGGAAGTGAAGGAGATATATGAGAGGGCTATCCGCTACGTCTATCTTAGCCTGATACTCTTTGGGTTGCACTTAATTCCAGCTGCCCTATTTGGGGTTCATGAGTGGTACATGCCAATAGGCTTCACTCTCTCGGCCATCCTCATAGTCATTATGACAACGGCAATGGTTAGGCTTACAAGGTCTGAAAGGTTCAAGCTTCCAAGGAGCGTTCCAAAGAGCCTTGAAATTACTCCTGGAGTCATTATAATTGATCCCAGCAAGTACAGAATCCTGCGTGAAACCCTCAGTGAAATTCCGGTCCTGGCTTTTGTCAGAGAGATTAGGGAAGCGCCGGAGCAGTGGAACGTCTACTTTGTTACCACAGTGGATAACGAGAAAGAAATTGGGAAACCTATCTCACCCACGAATCTTGCAAGGATGACGGAGCTTGCCTATCAGTATCTTCGCGATTCTGCAAAGAGCGGTGTCAGAGGCGTCGTCGTGATAGACTGTCTTGAGTACTTGGCAATCCACAACTCCTGGGAATCACTTCTGAAGTTCCTCTCCAAGCTCAGGGATTTTGCCCTAATGCATGTTGGCACTGTGGTGCTGGTTTTCGACAGGGAAAGCTTGGAGCCAAAAATGTATTCCCAACTTCAAAAGCTGTTGGAGTAATAGGCCCCAAGCCAAGTTTTTATAAAGGTTCGATCACTAACCCATAATGCCCCTGCGCGAGGACCCCGGGGAGAATGAACCGGGGGGCGATGCGGGGGCAACAGCCCGGTCTCAGCGAGGTCCCCGCGGAAGGGCCTTCCGCGTCCCGGAGCACGATGACCGCGGGAAACCCAGACCGGGTACAGGGGCCCGCCTGGGTTAACCCGCCCAAGTTCGCCGCATGGCACCGATGAGGGCGGGGGTTACGGGCGGGCCATAAGATGTCTCCAAATAGGGGGGTATAAATTGGAGGGGGAGGACTCAAAGAAAAAAAGTCCTGTAAACGATATACTTCCATGGAATAAGCCTGACTTCCTTGTGGAAGTAATTGAGGAGAAGAAGAAGGAAAAACTTGAGATTCTCGAGCTCGTTGAAGGCCTCTCCATTGAAGATGTTCCCGATGAATTGAAGCCTCTTTTAAAGAAACCGAAGAAAGAGGAGCTAATAAAGGACGACGAGGACGACCTCTCCTTCTAAATACCCTTCGCTGTCCTCTGGAATCGTTATGTACCCGTTGCTCTCCACAAGCGAGCTTATTATACCACTGCCCTTCTTCTTTATCGGCCTTGCCTCACCGTTTTCGTACCAGACCTTGACAAACTCGTAGCGGCCGAGCTGGCTCGGAACCCTCTCGGTAAGCCTTGCCCTGACCCGGGTTTCGTAGTTTCTTGCCCCCATAAGCTTCGCAAGCGCGTGCTTGACGTAGAGGTGGAACTGAGTGAGGACCGCTGCTGGATAGCCGCTCATTACAAAGACTCTCTCTCCGTATCCTATCGGCCTTCCGGGCTTTATCGTCGTCCCGTGGAAGAGGAGGTTCACAAAACGGTGGGCAAAGTCCATATCGCCGAAAGCTGAACCTCCAGTGACGAGGACGAGGTCGTTTTCGGAGCGTGCTTTCCTTATTGCCTCCCCTATTTTCTCCTCGTCATCCGGAATTACCCCATAGAACCTCGGCTCTCCAAAGTACTGCCTGACAAGACCTTTCAGCATGACGGAGTTGCTCTCAAGTATTTTCCCATGGTTCAGGGCCTCCTCATCAAATTCCTCGATGAGCTCGCTTCCTGTAACGATTATGCCGACTCTGGGCTTTCTCCTGACTCGAACCGTCCTGAAGCCTATGCTCTTGAGAATTGCCAAGTCCTGAGGCCTTAGAATCTGACCCTTTTTGAGGACAACCTGCCCCTTTCTGACGTCTTCACCCTTCATTGCAACGTTCTGGCCAGGAGCAACGGGGCGTAGGACTCTTATAACATCCCCCTCGCGCTCGGCCATCTCCTGCATCAGAACGGCGTTTGCTCCCTCCGGAATCTTGGCCCCGGTCAGGAGCTTAACTGCCGTTCCGGGCTCAACGGTCTTTTTACTCTCTCCACCGGCGGGAATTTCGTCTATTACCCTGAGCTCCACCGGGCTGTACTCCCTTGCTTGGAACGTATCCTCGGCGCGGAGTGCATAGCCATCAACGGCAGACCTGTCAAAAGGTGGACTGTCTATGGGTGACACGACGTCCTCGGCCAGGACTCTCCCAAGAGCCTCGTCGAGAGGAACTTCCTCAACTTCTTGGATCTCGCTCAGATCGTTGAGGAGAAGGCCCAGGGCCTCTTTATAGGGCGTGAGCTTCTTAAACTCCCTCATTTCACTCCCTCCCGTGTTTGAGCACGTGACCAGCCTCTGCAAGTATGAGCTTTACCCCAGTTTTAGCAGCACCAAGGCTTCCAGGGAGGCAGAAGACTGCCATTGCCCTGCCCGAGCTCCTTATTATTCCCCCGGTTGCTCTCGTCATTATCGCGGCACTCCCTATCTCCTCGTAGCTGACGAGCCTGAATATGTCCCCAAACGAAAGCTCCTTGTCGAAGAGCGGTTTGAGGCTCTCTATTGTCACGTCTCTGCTCGCTATCCCCGTTCCTCCAGAGGTTATTACCACATCTGCCCCCGCGCGAAAAGCCTCAACAACAGCCCCGATGATTTCCATTTTCTCATCGGGCACAACCTTGTAGAGAACCTTCTCGTGGCCGGCCTTCTCAAGCTCCTCAACCAGAAATTTCCCGCTCTTATCCTCTTTCTCTCCCCTGCTCGCCGTATCGCTGACTGTTATGACGGCAAACTTAAACTTCCGCGGGGCCTTCTCCTTGTGATCCTTAACGCCCATGATACCACCCAGTTAAACTGCTCTTTGGTCTTAATAACCTTTCAGAAAACAGTACTGCTTAACACAGCAAGGGTTATATTGGGGCTCTCGAAAGGAACATCCATGAGGTTCACCCATCTCATAACCCCATTCAGAGAGCCAATGCTCGCACTCAGCAACGCACCTCACAACGGGGGTCTCTTTAGGACAACCGGCTTCTTCTTCATGATGGTTCCCAAGAACTATTCGGGCGACTATAAAACCGACTGCCTGAAGTTCGAACAGGAAAACGGTCTAAAAGACTTCGTCGGCTTCATGACGGCGGCTAACATCGGGAAAGTTCTGGCAGTTTCAAGGAGCGGAAGCGTTACAGCCTACGTGACGGCGGGAGTTACTAATCCGGCAATAGCCGGCGAAGTGCCGCCTCCTTGGAAGCCAGGGACAATAAACATAGCAGTTATAATCGAGGACGGCCTGACGGTAGGTGCTATGGCCAACGCGATAATGACTGCAACTGAAGCGAAGACCTACACCCTGCTGAAGCTCGGCTACAACGCGACGGGAACGACGAGCGATGGGATAGGAGTTTTCGCCTTCGAGGGAGAACAAGAATGGGCTGGAACTGCAACGGAGCTCGGAATAAACATCGGCCGGGCAGTTAGAGAGGCGCTGGAGGAGAGTCTGAGGAAGTGGGAGTCATCGAGAAAGGGTTAAATACACGTTCATCAAAATTCGTACCGGTGGGAAAATGGAAGAAGCAAAAATCGGGAGGATTTTCCTTGATGTGCAGGATCTAATGCTTGAAGTGAAGTTCAAAAAACTTGGAATGAAACGGATCACCCTTGACGAGATTAAACGCTTAGCTGAGACCCTCACCAGCTACGACGAGGACGTTGAAGACATTACAGAGATAATAAGGAAAATAAGGGAGAAAGACTATGACTATTGAAGCTGTCTTGGACACCAGCGTCTTCGTCAAGGGTTTTGTTCCTCCGAGGCGAAAGAAGAGGGATGATATCTATCTCCAAAGACTTGCCCTCCACAAGAAAGCCGAATCTCTTCTCCGTAAAGTGGAGCGTGGAGAAATAATCCTTCATGAACCTCTTATTATGCTTGTCGAAGTTGCAACAGTCGTCTCAAGGCTTTCAAGCAGTGAGACTCTCTCAAAGGCTGCCCTCCAGTTTCTGACCCAGCACTCCCGATTTTATTCCGATATTTATCTTCTCGACGAAGCCATAGAACTCGGAATTCAGACAAAGATGAGCGGCTTTGACGTTCTTTTCCTGGCCTGTGCAAAGGCTTGTGGGGCCGTTCTCATAACAGACGATCTAAAGATGTATGAAAAGGCAAAAGAAATTGGAATAAAGAATCAGCTTCTCAGGGAGATTTCATCTCCATAAGCCTTCTGTAGAGCTCCCCCACCTTCGCGGAGACCTCCTCGGGCGAGAAGCCTGCCTTGACGGCGAGCCAGGTCGCTCCTCCAGCTCCCACGCCCTCCTTGACGTAGCCGTTCTCGTAGTCCCTCAATCCTTTGAACTCACTCTTCGAGAAGTCGAGATCAGCTGCATAGGTGATTATTCCTATCTCCTTAGCCGTTTCGATGAGGGTCGCGCTCCTGTCGTTTACCACCCACTTTGTCGTGGCTATCATGAACCTGCTCATGTCCTCTCCTATGGCCCTCAAAAGGGCTGACACTGCAAGCATTTGCGTTCCGCCGGCTAAGACTATATTTTTCCTGAAGCCGAGAGCTAAGCCTACGACGGCCGCCATCATCGGGTCTCCAAACTGCCTGAGCGCTTCGAGCGGATTGTCTTTCAGCTGGCCCCTCTCGATCCCCGCTCTCTTGAACCCTTCGGCTATCACCTGCTCCTTGAGGCTCTGGGGGTTCTCAGGTGAAGCTGAGCTCGTCCTCGCATCGTAACCCATAGCCCAGAGGACTGCCTGGGCCGTTGTGGTTCCGCCTGGGGTTGATTCGCCGATCACGAGCTCTTCTATCGTGGTTTTGTTTAATTCCTCGCCGAGGAGCTTTGCCGTTCTGATAATCTCACCGAATTCTGGGAGTGCCGGCTCTCTCCTGAAGTCCCTTCCGACTGCAGAGCTTATGTGAACGTGGGGCACGAGGGGAGCTAAATAAGTCCCGCCCCTGACCACGAGTATCGAAAAGTTCGCAAGCTCCCTCGCGGCCTTGGTTATTATAGCTGGCGTCGGGTGTCCTTCTGGTGTCACGGGAATGGCGTCTATTATCCTAGGCTTCTCATAGAAGAGGTACTCTGCGTCAGCCGGTGGAGTTAGCTTTGTCAATTCAGGAGTAGCCCCCGCCACGCTTATTCCAGGTATCAGGCTGACCTCGGTGTTTCCCAGAACCAGAACGAAGAGGCTCTTCACTTCGACCACCGTGGACTTTTTATCCAGAGCCAATTTAAACTTGTTGGGTGTGGGAATGACGAGGGTTTACCACGCGGTCAGGTTCAAGGGCGGAAGCGCCTACGTGTTATTCGACGGCTGTAACTGGAACTGCTCTTTCTGCGTATGGAGGGAGGTAACGCGCTGGAGCCTCTGCTTGCCGTTGGAGACGCGCAGAAGGCTTGACTACATGTGGAGGACAGGTAGAGTTAGGTACCTCTCCGTTAATGAAGTCGTGGACCTCCTGAAAAAAGCAAGGGTAACAACGGCCTTCCTTGGCGGAGGAGAACCAACCTTGGACCCCGAGCTCAAGGCTCTAATGCGGGCCTTTAGACGCGAGGGGATAAAACCCTGGCTCGTCACCAACGGCGAGAACCTCGACGACGAGATGGTGGAGCTTGCCGAGGGGGCGACCTTCAGCATAAAGGCCCTCGACGAGGAACTCCACCGCAGAATAACGGGAGCCTCAAACGGAAAGGTGATCGAGAACTTCAGGCGCTATGGGAGGACAGGGAAGCTTGTCGCGGAGACGGTCTTTGTGCCCGGCCTCGTGGAGTGCGAGGAAATAGAGAGAATAGCACGCTTCATAGCGTCCATTAATCCAGAAATGAAGCTCAGAATAGACCCGCTTGTTCAAGGGGCTACCATTGAGAAGGTGGACGAATGCATAGAGCGCGTGAGGGAAATTCTGCCGAAAACGGATAGGATACGCGTTAAGGAAAGCGTTGAGCCTCCCGAAGTCCTCTACCCGGAGGTGTGAAGATGGGGAAGGCACTGATGGTTCAGGGGACTATGTCTGGGGCCGGAAAGTCCCTCCTCGTTGCGGCCCTCTGCAGAATATTCACGAACCGCGGTTACGATGTGGTTCCCTTCAAGAGCCAGAACATGAGCCTAAACTCCGCCCCAAGCATCGAAGGGGGAGAGATAAGCAGAGCCCAGTACCTTCAGGCCCTCGCCTGCAGAAAAAAGCCGAGCGTGAAGTTCAACCCGATACTCCTCAAGCCGGAGGGCAACATGAAAAGCCAGGTCGTTTTCATGGGCAAGCCGATAGGGAGCGTCTCAGCAAGGGATTACATGCTCTCGAAGAAGGCCGAGCTCTTTGAAAAGGCCGTCGCGGTCTTGAAAGAGCTTATGGAGAAACACGACCTTGTTATAATCGAGGGCGCTGGATCCCCTGTCGAGATAAACCTAAAGGACTACGACATAGCCAACATGCGCGTGGCAAAAGCTGTTAACGCCCCCGTCATCTTAGTGGCGGACATAGACAGGGGCGGGAGCTTCGCCCAGATAGTTGGAACTATGGAGCTCCTGAGCGAGGAGGAGCGGGAGCTCGTTATGGGCTTCGTCTTCAACAAGTTCAGGGGTGACCCTTCCCTCCTGAAGCCGGGCTTCGAGTTCCTCGAAAAGCGCTACGGGAAGCCAGTTCTCGGCGTTGTTCCCTACGTTGAGCACCGCCTTCCGGAAGAGGACTCGCTCGCCGAGTTCCCTAAGGTTAAGGGCGACCTTCACATCCAGATAATCAAGCTCCCTCACATAAGCAACTTCACGGACTTTGAACCGCTCCACTGGGCGAACGGCGTGGATTATGTGACCAGGGCCGAGGAAATAAAGGGCGACCTCATAATAATCCCGGGAAGCAAGAACACGGTTGGGGACTTGCTCTGGATGAGGGAGAACGGGATTGAAGATGCGATAATCGAGGCTCACCGCGAAGGTTCTTTCGTCGTTGGTATATGCGGCGGCTTCCAGATGCTTGGGAAGGAGATAATCGATGATGTCGAGTCGAAGAGGGGCAGAGTTAAGGGCATCGGCCTCCTGCCGGCCAAAACGGTCTTCAAGAGGCAGAAGAGAACAAACCACCTGAATGCCGAGGTGCTTTGGGAACCTGCGAGGGGGATGATCGTTGAGGGGTACGAGATAAGAATGGGGCGCTCAACGTCTGAAAAGCCCTTCTCGGTAATAACCTCAATAAACGGGGCCAAAGCCTTCGAGCCTGAGGGAGCGATAGGCGAGAGGGCCTTCGGCACCTACCTCCACGGCATCTTTCACAACTTCACCTTCACGGAGAAGTTGCTGAACATGCTGAGGGCTGAGAAGGGCCTTGAGCCCGTGAAAATGGAAAGCTGGAGCATCGAGGAGGAGATAGAGAGGTTTGCCCGGGTTGTGAGGGATAGCGTTGATGTCGGGAGAATTCTAAGTGAGCTTGGACTCTGACAGCTCCCGAACTCTCACCTTGAGGAGGTTTCTCTTCAGTAAGTACGCGGTGGGTGCTAGGGCAACTGCCGCGATTATGAGGGAATACCCGACCACCTCTAAGAGGGAGATGAAATAAATAACCCCTTCAAACCAGAAGAAAATGAAGAGGATACCGCTGAATACGGGTACAAGAATAGCTACCGTCAAAAGGTAGTACACAGTTATTGCAAAGCTTACCGAGGTCCTTCTGGCCAGCTCAATGAGGCAGGAGTAGTCCTTGGACAAGAGCAGAGCCTTCACTGTTATCGTCTCGCAAGGTTTTTTGGACTCTACTTCGAATCTTCTGCGGAGCAAATTGTCTTCGTCTTTGTGCGAAATAGGGACCAGACTTAAAAAGAGAACAAACGATATCAACGCCATAACCCTGCTGTTTAAGTAGTAGGCTAAATCTAAGACCGCCAAGAATCCTGCGAGAATTACACTAATTCTGGTCAAGTACTTTTTGAGCCCCGGATACTCGTTCTCTCGTCTTTTCCCCACTCGATACATCGCAGCTATAATCCCGCCGATGAGCAGATTTAGGATGATAAGGGCTACTGTTGCACCCTCCATTTTCGCTCAAAATTTCTAAACGCCTTGGGTTAAAAATCTTTCTCTCTTCTTTAAAAATAGTCCTCCGGCCCTTCCAATATCTTGGGTGGATGCCTCTTGAGCCTCCAGAGCTTAATCCTAATGTAGGCGTAGAATCCAAGGAATAGAACCACAGCCAGGGCTATGAATACCAGCGCGACCAGAATGAGGCCAAGGAAGAGAAGGCCCGCGATGAAAAGGAAGCCTACGAAGACCAATGCCTCTTTTATTTCTCTTGAGTCCATCTTCCCACCATCTTTGCTATCCTCTCCGCGAGCTTTAAATCCTCCGGCGTGTTCACGTTCAGGGCCAAAAGCGGGTTATCAAGCTCAAAGAACCCCTCCCCCTCGAAGCCAACCGCGTTGAGACCCACTATTGCGTAGCCCCGATAAACGAGTGGCTTAAGGTCTTTTGGGACCTTCTGTAAAGGCAAAACTCCGGTCAGGCTCGTTTTTCCGTTGAAGGCCTTTTTAACGGCATAGAAATCGCTCGGCTTTACGAAGGGAATATCCGCGGAGGAGCTTATGAAAGGTCCGAACTCGTCCAAAAGCCACTGAACGTCCTCAACGTACCCCTTACCGGGTGTCTCAACGAAGGGAATTCTCTCCTTGATGCAAAGTTCCTTCGTTTTCGGCGTGTTTTTTGAGAGGGCCACGAGGACATCATCAACGCGAAAAGCCGCTCCGTAAACCCAGAGGAGCATCTCCCTGCCAGCTATTTTAAGAACGGGCTTTTCCCTCCCCATGCGTGTGGACTTGCCTCCCGAGAGGATGATTATCAAGCCCATCACCATAAGCTCAAAAGTGCGTTTTCTTGTTTGTTCATGGGTCCTTAGAAGACGTTCGTGTCAATCAGATACATCCTTCCTTCACTCCAGTGCCCTGCGCTGGAGCTCTAAGGAGCTCATTTTAACGTCCTTCAGCTTTCCCTCCCAGGAGAAGGTAAACCCTCTGCCCTTCTTTTTGTATTTCTCCCTGGGGAACTCGGCGTAATCGAGAAGCTCCTTTCTCGCCGCGGGAGGAAGCTCGGCCAGCACCTTTTCAACGTTCTCCATGCTCTCACCATTCCTTCTTTGTCTTCCGCGAATTTAAACCCATCGCACAACTCACCCGTACCACCACACTAAAGCCATAATCAAGAGCGTCCCTGCCCGCGTTATCTCCGCCACCGCGCCAATGCAGTCCCCGTTCAAACTCCCAAAGTCCTTCAGCGAGAGTCTAACGACGTAGGCCCCAAAGAGGAGCCCAAGGCTCCCAACTAAAGCTTCTGGCTCAAATAGGACAACAGAGAGGCCCAGCAAAACATAGAGAATAGTTCCAAGTGCCAGCTGTCTTCCGTTCATCCCCTCCATGAAGTACGCACCCAATCCTTTTCCGAGGGGCCGTTTAGTTGCTAGAGCCAGCAACATGGCGTATTTGGAATTCAGCTCCGCCAGAAAGAGCGCGTAGAACGGGAGGAGCTGGAGCGAGTAAACTTGAATGAGAAGAACCATAACGACGGCAAAAAGCCCCGCTATGCCAGTGTTCACGTCCTTCATAACCTCAATTTTCCTTTCCCTATCGCCTTTGACCATTATCCCGTCGGCCCAGTCCGCTAAACCATCAAGGTGGAGGAGGCCTATCACCCAGTAGAGCGCCAGAAGAGCTAGTAAATTGGCGAGGCGGAGGTTGAGGTATAAGATGAGAGTTGGAAGGGCCGAGCTAATCAGTGCCACGAGTGGAAATGCCCACAGTTCGTTTCGGGCCCTTTCAAAATCCCCTTTGACCGGGATTCTCGTGAGAAAGGACAGGATGTTCCTCATAATTCTCCCTCGAACAGCTTTGTCATGCACCCAGCTATAAACCCCCCGATGGCGTCATCAAGGAACGGTGGAAGTTCCGCCAGAATTCCGGGCTTCCTCGTGTCGTAGTAGAAGAAGTTGAAGAGCGCCATCTTTCCGCCGATGTACTCCGCTAGGTTTATCCCGATGAGCTCATCAGCCACGAGGTTCACGGGGTCGCCTTCTACTTTAAAGCCCTCCTCAAGCAGTAAAGCCGCCATCAAAAGGGCCTGGACGTTGATGTCGTTTAAGTAACGGAGCATCAAACCTATGAGCTTTTCTCTGACGGCTTCTTTTTCCTCTCCGATGTAGAGCTCCATGGCTGTGTCGAGCATCTTTTCAAGGGTTATTCCTTTCGATTCGAGCCTTTGAAGGAGTTCCTGGGCGTTCATACCTCAGACCTGCCTTCAAGGAAGTCCAAAACTTCTCTGGGAGTGTAAACCTTGATATATCCGCCAACAGATTCCGCAAGCTTCTTGTCTCCCGTGAGAAGCGGGACGTTGAGTGCCAGAGTGAGGGCTACATATGGGATGTCTTTTGGATAAGGACAAATTTCCCTGGCCTTTTCCACTCCCTGAAGGACTATGTTTTCAGGAATTACAACAATATGTCTCCGTATAATCGAAAGCACGTAGGCAACTTCGTCTTCACTCAAATGCGTGAGCCTAGATATTCTTTCGCGCTTGGAGTCAAGCTCTTCCCATAAATAGGCTGGAATCAAGAATCGGAACTTCTCAAGGACGTGGTTCTCCATAAAAATCCTATAGGCAACGTCCCTTCCGTAGAGTGCCGAGAAGATGACTTTGAAATCGAGCACAAGCTCCATTCACACCGCCCCGTATCTCCGGGCTATTGACTCTTTTATCTCCTCTTCGAGCTTTTTGAGTCCTTCCTCATCTGGTTGAGCTTTTTTCAGGATCTCCTCAAACTTTCTTGCCTCCTCAATCCTCCGCTGTATCTCCTGGGAGACCTCAAGGATCACCTTTTCCTTAATGGCCTCGGACATCCCCTCCCACTCGGGAGGCACCTTGAGCCGTATGACGATCTCGGACGTCCCCATAATCCTCACCTCAATACTCCTAACACCTATAACGTTATTATGTCTTTCTCAACCCAAACCTCGCCCACAGGTACCTCTCGCTCTCCTCAACCGACTTTACTTCGATGTCGAATCCCCCATTAAAGAGTGGGGATTCCAAAAGGGCAGTGTGAAACTCCCCTGCTTCCCCGACGGGGTCAACACTGGGGTTCGCTTCCAGGAACTTCTCCAAATCCGCAACCGAGCGGAAGATGTAGCCTAACCACCCCTTCCCGAGCTTTTCTTTGTTCACCGCTATTATGGCCCACTTAAATCCCTCATTGAGCATCTCCTCAGCAAGTTCTCTCGTGTCCCTCCCCCAGAGGGGTTCGAGCGGTTTTACGCCCGCTTTCTCGGCAAGGAGCTTTACCCACCTCAGGTGGTCTTCGAGGTAAACGTCGCCAGCTATGAGATAGTCCACGCCGAGTGACCCTATGAACTCCGCCAGAGCGTCGCTTCCCTCCTTCATGTCAAAAGTGAGCATCTCCTTTCCCATGACATCAGCCAGCGTCTTCAGCGCTTCAAAGTTCTCCCAGTGAGGCGAGAGACCTATCGTGGTTTTTAGCGTAAGGAGGTAGGGCACGTCTACTCCTTTTCTCTCTGCGAGGTAGAGGGCATAAAGCCCGTCCTTGCCGCCCGAGAAGAACGCGATTCCCCTCAAAGCCTCCCCTCCATTTTAACTCTCTCATATTCCTCTCGTATTTTCTGGAGCTCCTTTTCATCCACGTAGGGAATCACGGCCCCACAATCAAGGCAGAGCCAAGGATATGCGTGAGTAGGGCCTTTTATGGCATCTCTAAGGCCGTGCTTCCAGGGCGCCTCCCAGAAGTATCGAGCGTATCCGGATTGGTAGTTTTTGCCTTTTATCATCGTTCCACCGCACATGGGACACCTTTTGGTTTCCATGGTCACCACCAAATCTATAAACCCCATGGAGTTTTTATCCATTATGCTCCTGGAACTCGAAAGGCTCAGAAAGGTTGGAGAGGTTCACCTTAACCCGAGGAACCTAAAGACTACTCCCCTGCTTATCCGGGACTGGAGGGACTTCCTATCGCTCGACGAGAAAACCTACGGAGTTTACGCTAGGACTATCTACAATCCCTCTGAGAGGTTTCTTGTTGCTGGAAAGCGAGATGTTAGTGTGGGAAAAAGGCTTACAGAGCTCTACCAGGAACTTTTGGAGAATCCCACCTATTTCTGCGGCGAAGAGAACTACCACTGTCAGCTCCAGGTTGGGGAGTTTAACGGACTGCCCTTCGCCAACGGCTGGCCAGGTTCAGGTGTGGCACTTGTGGGAGAAGCCCCTGGGAGAGGGGGTTGTGGAAAGACCGGGATATGCTTCTACCGCGACGCCTCGGGGATGCTCCTCAGGAATGTTCTGTTCGCGCTTGGAGTGAACCCTGACTTCGTGTATATAACCAACGTCGTCAAGTGCAATCCACCGCAAAACAGGCTGAGAGGTGTCCCAGAGGGCGCACTGGAGCTTCTGGCTGAAGAACTGGAAATTCTAAAGCCGAAAGCAACTTTTGCCATCGGCAAGACGGCAGAGAGGGCCTTAACTGAACTCGGCTTTGAGACAGTTTACCTCCACCACCCGGCCTGGTACGTGAGGAAAGGAGTTAGGGAGCCAAACGAGGAAATCCTCAAGGAATACAGCGGAATAAAGGGGGTCTTTGGGGAATGGACGCTTTAGTTCTCCTTCTGCTGGCCCTCGCGTGGGACTTAACCCTTGGCGAACCTCCTGCAAAGCTCCATCCCGTAGTCTGGTTCGGGAGGATAGCGGGCTTTGTTGACTCCCGCTACAAAAGGCGCTCTCCAGTCCTTGATTTCCTTAGTGGCTCACTCACGGCGCTTATTGTGATTGCCTTCGCGTTTCTGCTCTCGATCGTGCCGTTTTACGCGCCCTTTCCCTTAAACTATTTCTTCGCTGTTTACCTCCTCAAGAGCTCTTTTGCCATAAGAAGCCTCCACGAACACGTTTCGAGGACGATAACGGATGATATCGAGGAAAAGAGAAGGGCAGTCTCAATGATAGTGAGC
This sequence comes from Thermococcaceae archaeon, assembly GCA_030156945.1. Classification (GTDB taxonomy): domain Archaea; phylum Methanobacteriota_B; class Thermococci; order Thermococcales; family Thermococcaceae; genus Thermococcus. The sequence goes on along the minus strand of JASGLT010000003.1, from coordinate 106,203 downwards.
AGGAACACGAAAGCCCTCGACGAGGCTCATCTGAACTCCGCCGCCATAGAGAGCCTCGCGGAGAACCTGAACGATTCAGTCATTGCTCCTCTCTTCTACTTCCTCCTCTTTGGACTTTCGGGAGCGGTAGTGTACCGCGCCGTGAACACGCTCGATGCAATGCTCGGCTATCGGAACGAGCGTTATGAGTTCTTCGGAAAGTTCTCGGCGAGGTTTGACGATGTTCTGAACTTCATCCCTGCCCGGCTGACCGTTCTTCTCTACCTTCCCCTCGGCGGGAGGAAAGTTATTGAGTACTCCAGGCTGGCGAGGTTCAAGATAAACTCCGACAAGCCAATGGCGGCGATGAGTGCAGTTCTGGGGGTCTGGCTTGAGAAACGGGGTGTTTACCGCTTTCCAGGGAAAGAGCCGAAAAACGAGGACATAAAACGAGCTTTAAGGGTTTACTGGCTGGTTGTAACTGAGTGGGTTATAGTTGTGATATTACTGCTCGCAACGGGGGTCTGTCCATGCTTGAGCCTGTAAAGTTTTCGACGTACCACGGTGGAGCAAGGAGAAAAGAGGAAGGTTTGGTAGACTTCTCGGCTTCCCTGAATCCTTATCCGCCCGAGTGGCTGGATGAGATGTTCGAAAGGGCCAGGAAAATAAGCGGCCGCTATCCTTACTATGGAGAGCTTGAAGAAGGCCTGTCAGAGCTTGTGGGCGAACCGATCACCGTAACTGCAGGAATAACCGAGTCCCTCTACCTCCTCGGAATCCTCGCGCTGAGGGACAGGAAGGTGATAGTGCCAGCCCACACCTACGGCGAGTACGAGAGGGTCGCTAGAATCTTTGGTGCAGAGGTAATCAAAGGTCCGAACGACCCCGAGGGACTTTCTCAGCTCGTGGAGAAGGATTCAATAGTTTTCTTCTGTAACCCGAACAACCCGGACGGGAGGTTCTACAGAGAACGGGATCTCAAACCGCTCCTCGACGCCGTCGGGGATAAAAACGCCCTTTTGGTTCTGGATGAAGCTTTCATAGACTTCGTGGAAAAACCTGAAAGTCCTGAAAGTGAGAACGTAGTGAAGCTGAGGACGTTCACGAAGAGCTACGGCCTTCCCGGGATAAGGGTAGGCTACGTTGTTGGTTTTGATCAAGCTTTTAGAAGCGTCAGAATGCCGTGGGCGATAGGATCGGTTGGTGTTGCCTTCCTTGAGTTCCTGCTGGAGGACAGGTTCCAGCACTTAAAGGGGACGATGCCCCTGATCTGGCGGGAGAAGAGGCGGATTGAGAAAGCCCTTGGAGTCAGGAGCGATGCGAACTTCTTCATAAAGTACGTTGGAGACGCAAAAAAGACAGTTGAGGAGCTGAAGAAAAAGGGAATACTCGTGAGAGACTGTGCAAGCTTTGGCCTTCCGCAATATGTCCGATTTTCGGTAAGGAAGCCGGAGGAGAACGATAAGCTGATTGAAGCCCTTGCCGCTTTTGTCACTACGACGGAAGGCAATGGGAAAAAGATATAATCCGTGACTCATAGGACAGTCGATGATGCTCTACTACCTCGGACCCAGGGGTAGCCACACCGAGAGGGCCGCGTTGAAGTTCTCTGAGCTGATGGGAATAGAAACGACTCCCGCAGATTCAATCTATTCCGTTTTCGAGGAGGTTCTGGAAGGCAACTACGGCGTCGTCCCGACAGAGAACTCGGTGGAGGGTTCAGTCAATTTGACCCTTGATCTCCTCTTCGAAAACCAGGTTAGAATACTGGCAGAGACCAGCTTGGAGATAAGGCACTCGCTCCTCGGATTCGATGAGAAAAAGATTGAGAAAGTCCTCTCTCATCCCCAGGCCCTCGCCCAGTGCAGGAAATTCATAAGGGAGCACGGCTGGGAAGCAGTTGCAACCAAAAGCACCTCCGAGGCCGCTAAGATAGTTTCCGAATTGGGGGATCCCAGGCTGGCCGCGATAGCCTCGAAGGAAACAGGAGAGCTCTACGGCCTCAAAGTGCTTGAGGAGGACGTCCAGGATTACCCCAACAACAAGACCCGCTTCATCCTGATCGGTCCAGAGGGAAAGTCCCTTTCCCAGCAGTTAGGCCCTCCCGTAAAGACCTCCCTCTTCATTGAGCTGGAGAACGTCCCGGGTTCCCTCTACAGGGCCCTGGGCATCTTTGCGAAGAGGGGCATAAACCTGACCAGGATAGAGTCCCGCCCCTCCAGGATAGACCTCGGCTACTACGTCTTTTACCTGGACTTTGAGGGCCTCCCGGATGGGGACCTTTTCCTGGAGCTTGAGAGCTATGCAAAGTTCATAAAACCGCTCGGAAGTTACCCAGTGTTTTAGGAATTCTTTTAAGGTGAAGTCCCTTTCACCTTTTGGTGGTCCCATGCACGAGCTCTACACGGTGCTAGCTGAATACTAAGACACAATCTACAGAAGGAGAGCTGAGGGGGTTAAGGAAGAGATTGACTTCGTCGAGGAAATCTTTAGGGAGGACGCGAAGAGAGAGGTAAATCGCGTTCTCGACCTAGCCTGTGGGACTGGAATCCCAACGCTAGAACTTGAAGAGAGGGGCTACGAGGTCCTCGGTCTTGATCTTCACGAGGAGATGTTGAGGGTTGCAAGGCGTAAGGCAGAGGCTCGGGGTTTAAACATCAAATTCATCCAGGGCAACGCCCTCGACATGAGCTTTGAGGAAGAGTTCGACGCGGTAACGATGTTCTTCTCCTCAATCATGTATTTCGATGATTCTGCAATTCGGGAATTATTTAATTCAGTAAAGAGAGCTCTAAGGCCGGGAGGGGTCTTTATCGCGGACTTCCCATGCTGGTTCTACGGCGGGAACGATGGCCCGATAGTGTGGGACGAAAGGAGAGGATATGAAAGGCTTGTGATAACCGACTGGCGGGAGGTTGAGCCGGCCTTTCAAAAGCTCCACTTCAAGAGACTTGTGCAGATAATCAGGCCAAACGGGGAGACAAAGGCGTTCTTCGTCGATGACGAACTCAATATCTACACGCCGAGGGAGATGAGACTCATGGCAGAGAAGTACTTCAAAGATGTCAGAATCTACGGGAACCTAAGGAGGAGCCTCGCCCCCAGCGACAGGAGGTACTGGCTGGTGGCCGTGAAGTGACCCAAACTTTTTTAAATACGGTGGCCATTCCTATACCCTGGTGGTGCCTATCGTCCACCGTAACGCGGATTTCAGCCCCTGAATTCGACGTGTTTTGCACTTCTGGGTTAGCTCAAGTTCTGACACCACCGCGGCTAAGGTTTTTAAAAGGCCCTTCTGAGGTTATCCCATCTTCAGAAAACCCGAAAGGTGATGTCCATGCTCCCCAAAAACTACAACCCCAACGAGATTGAGCCCAAGTGGCAGAAGTTCTGGCTCGATGAGAAGATATACAAGTACGAACTGGACGAAAAGAGGCCGAGCTACGCGATTGATACGCCCCCACCGTTCACGAGCGGAACGCTCCACCTCGGCCACGTTCTCAGCCACACCTGGATCGACATCGTGGCGCGTTACAAGAGAATGACTGGCTACAACGTGCTCTTCCCGCAGGGCTTCGACAACCACGGCCTCCCGACCGAGCTTAAGGTCGAGAAGGAGTTTGGAATAAGCAAGGACCAGCCCGAACTCTTCCTCCAGAAATGCATCGAGTGGACTTGGCAGGCCATTGAGGCCATGAGGAACCAGTTCATAAGGATAGGCTATTCCGCCGACTGGGACCTTGAGTACCACACGATGGACGACTGGTATAAAGCGGCCGTTCAGAAATCCCTCATCGAATTCTACAAGAAGGGAATGCTCTACCAGGCCGAGCACCCAGTCTATTGGTGCCCGCGCTGCAGGACGAGTTTAGCAAAGGCAGAGGTAGGTTACGTAGAAGAGGACGGTTTCCTCTACTACATCAAGCTCCCGCTCGCTGACGGAAGTGGTTACGTGCCAATAGCCACTACCAGGCCCGAGCTCATGCCCGCCTGTGTGGCAGTCTTCGTCCACCCCGAGGACGAGCGCTACAAGGACGTGGTCGGCAAGAAGGTGAAGCTCCCGATATTCGAGAGGGAAGTTCCCGTTTTGGCGGATGAAGACGTTGATCCGAGCTTTGGAACGGGAGTGGTTTACAACTGTACCTACGGCGACGAACAGGACGTCGTCTGGCAGAAGCGCTACAACCTTCCAGTTATCATTGCCATCAACGAGGACGGAACGATGAACGAGAACGCCGGGCCCTACGCCGGCCTTAAGACAGAGGAAGCCAGGAAGAAGATAGCCGAAGACCTTGAAAAGATGGGCCTCCTCTACAAGAAGGAGAAGATACACCACAGGGTTCTCCGCCACACCGAGAGGAGCTCCTGTATGGCCCCCATCGAGCTCCTGCCGAAGAAGCAGTGGTTCATCAAGGTTAAGGACTTCACGGACGAGATAGTCAAGGTGGCGGAGCAGATCAACTGGTACCCACCGGACATGTTCCTCCGCCTCAAGGACTGGGCGGAGTCAATGGACTGGGACTGGGTCATCAGCAGGCAGAGGGTCTTCGGAACGCCCATCCCGTTCTGGGTCTGCGATAACGGCGAGATAATCCTGCCGAACGAGGAGGATTTGCCAGTTGATCCGCGCTTTGACAAGCCACCGAGGAAGTGCTCTGACGGAAGCGAGCCTAAGCCTGTCACTGACGTCCTCGACTGCTGGGTTGACTCGAGCATAACCCCTCTCATAATCACCAAGTGGCACGAGGCCATTAAGGGCGATGAAGAGGGCAAAAAGTGGTTCGAGCACAACTTCCCGACGGCTCTGAGGCCGCAGGGAACGGACATCATAAGAACGTGGGCGTTCTACACGATATTCAGGACGTGGGTCCTCACGGGAGAAAAGCCCTGGCACGACATTCTCATCAACGGTATGGTCGCCGGACCTGACGGAAGGAAGATGAGCAAGAGCTACGGCAACGTTGTCGCTCCGGACGAGGTCATTCCGAAGTACGGCGCCGATGCCCTCAGGCTCTGGACGGCTTTAGCGCCGCCCGGAGAAGACCACCCGTTCAAGTGGGAGACCGTTGACTACAACTACCGCTTCCTCCAGAAGGTCTGGAACATCTACCGCTTCGCGGAGAGGCACCTTGAAGGCTTTGATCCTTCAAACGCCCCAGAAGAGCTTGAGCCGCTCGACCGCTGGATACTCAGCAGGCTCCACAGGCTTATCAAGTTCGCGACCGAGGAGATGGAGAAGTACCGCTTCAACCTCCTTACAAGAGAGCTGATAACCTTCGTCTGGCATGAGGTCGCGGATGACTACATCGAGATGATTAAGTACAGGCTCTACGGCGACGACGAGGAGAGCAAGCTGAAGGCGAAGGCTGCCCTCTACGAGCTGCTATACAACGTGATGCTCCTGCTGGCTCCGTTCGTGCCGCACATCACGGAGGAGCTCTACCAGAACCTCTTCCGCGAGAGGATTGGGGCCAAGAGCGTCCACCTCCTCGAGTGGCCGAAGTACAGCGAGGCCAGGATTGACGAGGAGGCTGAAAAGCTCGGAGAGCTCGCTCGCGAGATAATAGGTGCCATGAGGCGCTACAAGAACAGCCACGGCCTCTCGCTCAACGCCAAGCTCAGGCACGTGGCAATCTACGCCACCGATTCTTACGAGGCACTCAAGACAATAGAGAAGGACATAGCTGGAACCATGAACATCGAGAAGCTTGAGATAATCAGGGGCGAGCCCGAGCTTGAAGAGAGGATCATCGAGATAAAGCCAAACTTCAAGACGGTAGGACCGCGCTATGGAAAGCTCGTGCCGAAGATCACCGCCTACCTCAAGGAGAACGCGGAAGAGGTGGCAAAGGCCCTCAAGGAGAGCGGAAAGGTCGAGTTCGAGGTCGATGGTCAGAAGGTCGAGCTGGGCAAGGACGAGGTCGTGCTCAGGAAGGCCGTCTTCAGCGAGGGAGAAGAGGTCGAGACGGCGGTCGTTGGAGACGCTGTGATACTCTTCTTCTGAACCCATTCTTTATTTTGGGTTTTTTAGCACCGTTGCCACAACTGGATCAGTTATCCTGTAGGTTTCGTTTTCCTCGCTGATCCAGCTCATCTTTTTCAGGTTCTCGATTAACGCATACAGCCTTGGGTCGGGTATCCTATCTCCTCTAACCCTTAGATAGTCCCGTATGAGGCTCCATCTGTTGTAGCCTAGGGCTATGGCCTTTAGAATCTCGATGTATCTTGGGCTTCTCCCCCTCAGTTCCTTTAATTCTCCCATCAAAAGACCTCTTGCAATCTCAAACGTTCTCTGAATGGCTTTTTCGAAATCTTTCTCCCTCAGATACTCCACTCCAAAAGTCACGAGCCAACCGGGCACTCCATCCAAAAGCTCCACAGCACTCTCTATCTCTTTTTCATCGACATTAATCCCCGCTTCTTCAAATCCAGATTTAAGGAACTCAAACGAAGTTTCTCTGTTAAATGGCTCCACAATAATCTCTCCGGCTGGTCTTCCATAAAGCGGGCTCTCGTAGTTTGTTATGTCGAGGAAATCATGGAGGAGCCCAATTTCAGAGCCCGTTAGAACGAGTCTCAGGTTTGGAAGGTTGTCGTATGCGTATGCAAACAGTGCTAAGAGTTCTTTTCCACCCCTTGATCCGTAGAACCGGAGGTACTGGGCTTCATCAAAGGCGATTATGAATTTTCCCGTTTCCCTCCCAATCCTATCGAGTTCTTTGAAAACCTCTCTTAAGGACGTTTCCCTAGGTTCTATATTCAAGAACCTCAGGTTGAGCGAGATTTTGAATTTTGATGTTATCCTCCTCAACGTCCCAGCCTTTGACTGGAGCTCCCTTATGAGGTCATCTTTCGTAAGATGCCCACTCTCTGCATAAAGTTCTCTGCAATCAATCAAAATTCCTGGATTTTCATTTAGGTAGGCCTGCAAAATGGAACTCTTTCCAACACGCCGGATTCCCAGTATGAGGACCATTGGATAGGAACTCAGGCTTTGTTCAATCTCTTTAAACTCCTTCTCCCTGTCGAAGATCTCCTCCCTCCTCCTCTTGGGTCTCAAGTCAAACAGCATGCACTTACGCCCCCGTAAGTAACTTACGGTACCGTAAGTTATAAGGTTTTTGGAACAAAAAAGTGTTCAGCAGTTGTAGCACAGCATCGCGGCCCTCTTCAGCAGAATAATCCTATAGAGCTTGCCGTTGATTATCCTCGCGTTGGATATCTTGTTGAGGTGGTGGATCCTCTTTCTCTCCAGGGCTATAAGGTCGAGCTCACGGAGAACCTTCACGAAGTCCTCCCAGCGGATTTTCAGCCATCTGGAATACTCGTCGAAGAGCTCCTTTTCAACAACGCGGTAAGTCTTCCCGTTCACTTTATAGCGGACGGCGTGCTTGGGAAGCTCCTTCCTCAGGCGCCAGCGGGCATGGAGCGGCTCCTGCATCTCGTAAACGGCCTCGTCCATCGACTTGCCCTCAACCATCATCTTGAGGATTATCCCGAGGATCCTGTTTATCCTGTCCGGGACGCCGACGACGTCGCCTTTGAGAACGATTTTCCTCCTGCGGACTTTTATTCCAGATTTTTCAAGCTCCTCGCCGATCTTCGGGGTTGTCTTCTTCTTGGTCCCTCCGGTGTCCACTATGCCCCCGATTATGAAGGCCCTAACGTTGAAGTCCTTCTTGCTCAGAACTTCATCTGCCCAGGGGTCGAGGAGGACGACCTCGTCTATTCCCTCTTCCTTCAGGAACTCCGCGGTTGGCCCCTCGTGGGCAGTTATCCTGTCGAGAGGGCCGTTGTACATCTTTTTGAACTCGTCATTGGCCCAGGTTACGGCCAGCTCACTCCCTGTGAAGTAGTCCCTCAGGAGGCCGTAGCTCTGGGTTACCTGGAGGCAGATTTTTCCCTTCTCCTTTTGGGTGTGCTTATCCCAGTGGTAGAGATCGATGATGAAGTAAGGCCAGTTGGGGAGCTTCGAGCGGAGCTCCTCAGGCGTAAGAACAGGTTCAAACTTGTCCATCATGCAAAGTGGAGCGTAAGCGTAATAAGAGCCGTCAACTTTGTTTCCGCCCAAATCCCATGCAACGGCCGTCTTCTCTGGAACCCTGAAGATTGCCCCTTTTCCGTGGACTATCTCGATCGCTATGTCCTGGAGCTTGTTCTTTGACTTTCTAAAGCGTTTTGAGAGTGTTCCTATACTGGTTATCCCTTTCTCTTTCAGGGCCTCCCTGAAAACATCGGCGAGGGTCTTCATTGGCATCGGTGGGAGGTTGGAAGAGGGGTTAAAAATGTTGTTGCAAACTTTGCTCTGAAGAGTTTGCTCAAAAAGGGGGTCCTGTTAAAACGAGCTGAAAATGTATCTGCGTGTTTAGAAGTGACATATGAACTTTGATGAAACTTTTGCTTGACAAAAGTTTCTTATGGTGCCCCGGCCGGGATTTGAACCCGGGGCGCGGGCTCGAAAGGCCCGCATGTTTGACCGGGCTACACCACCGGGGCTCGATATTAGGGGTGGGAGAGCGTTTAAAAATCTTTCGTTCTTCCTCCGGTAAATGCTGGCAAGGTACTCAGGGGTTATTTCATGAGTTTGCATAGAGCCCTTGAGATTCCTAAGAGACTCAGTCCATGAGGCGACCTCCGTTGACGTCTAGGACTTCTCCCGTCACGTGGTCGTTTTCGAGGAGGAAAATCACGGCTTTTGCAATGTCTTCGGGCTTGGCTATACCCCCTGTCATCGTCAGCTTCTTTAGACCTTCTTTGTCTACGCTGGCAAGCATCTCCGTTTCAACGCTCCCAGGAGCAACCGCGTTCACAAGGATGTTTGGCGCTAAGTGCCTCGCCAGATTGAACGTGAGTGCTATCAGTCCTCCCTTTGAGGCAGAGTAATGGGCCCCAACATGGGGACTTATCCCTCCTTTCCCCGCTATCGAGGCTATGTTAACTATTTTTCCTTTTTTCATGTACTTCAAGACTTCCTGCGTGACTATAAAAGCCCCCTTCAGGTTGACGCTCAGAACTCTGTCCCATTCTTCATCCGTTATCTCCAGAGGGTTTGAGTGCTCTCCAAGAATTCCCGCATTGTTCACGAGAATGTCGATTCTTCCGAATTCATTAACGACCTGCTCCACCATCCTCCGAACCTCGTCCCTCTTACTCACATCGGCTTTCACGAGGAGAGTTTTAACTCCATTGTCCCTGCAGAGATTTTCTGTCAGCCTCGCGTTCTTCTCGTCATGCGAGTAGTTTATGCCGATGTTGCATCCTTTTTCTGCCAGAGCTATTGCTATCGCCCTTCCAATACCCCTTGATGCCCCGGTAACCAGAGCGACCTTCCCCTTTAGCTCCATTCTTAATCCCCAAAGAATTTTAGCCTTCATGTTAAAAGGGTTGTTGATGTCCAAAATCGTGCCTTGGAATTCAAAACTGGGGCTTTGATGGCCATTCATCCGGAGCATACCTCAATTTTTTAAATTGATTTTCCAACCCCACCTGATGCTCGCCGTAAAAGTTCCAAAGAGAGAAGCGGAAAAAGTCAGAAGGAAGCTTATTGAGCTCGACGTCTTGGCTAAGGGATATTCCCCCAAACGAGAAGGTAATTTTGTGTTGTTCCCAGTCACAGGGCCTGTGGAGGGGTTCGAGCTAATCGAGACCGAGTTCAAAAAAACTGAAAGACGGCCCCACAGCTACCGTGAGGTCGTCGAAGTCCCAGATGAGATTAAACCGCTCCTGCCAAGCTCCTTTGACATCATAGGCGACATTGCGATAATCGAGCTTCCCGAAGAGCTCATGGAATATGGAAAAGCCATTGGAGAGGCAATTCTCAAAGTCCACCGCCACATAAAGGCCATCTTTGCGAAGGGTAGCAAGGTTTCGGGGGAATACCGCGTAAGAGAACTTATCCACCTCGCTGGTGAAAAGAGGACTGAAACTCTCCACCGTGAGAACGGAATAAGGCTGAAGCTCGACGTATCTAAAGTATATTTCTCCCCAAGACTCGCTACCGAGAGGATGAGGGTCTTCGAGAAGACTCAACCGGGTGAGATTGTCTTTGACATGTTTGCTGGCGTTGGTCCTTATTCAGTCCTCCTCGCCAAAAAGGCAAAGCTGGTCTTTGCCTGCGACATAAATCCCTGGGCGATAAGGTGTCTTGAGGAGAACATAAAGCTCAACAAAACTCCCAACGTCGTTCCCATCCTTGGCGATGTGCGGAAAGTAGCAGGTCAGATTAAGGCTGACCGAGTGATCATGAACCTCCCCAAGTTCGCGGACAAGTTTTTGAAGGAGGCCATGATGAGCGTGAAATCCGGTGGAATAGTTCACTACTATGGCTTCGGTCCAGAGGAAGACCTGTTCTCCGAGCACGAGCGGAAGATAAAAGATGTCGCGAGGGAACTGGGCTTTAAAGTTGAGTTTCTAGATGAGAGGAGAGCCCGTCCCTACGCGCCAAGGCAGTTCAACATTGCGATAGACTTCAGGGTTTGGAAGTGAGGTATTGTTTTGTATAGAGAACAATGTTTATAAAGAGAATGTTTCATTAACAAAACATGATTGGACAAAGGGTCTGGGAAGAAGTCATAGGTGATAACCTTGAACTACGAGTGAATTATGTAGAACGTGAAGTGAGGGTTATTTTTCCAAAAAGCCGTGCACTGGCCATAATCGGACCGAGGAGGGCAGGAAAGACTTATTTCCTCTTTCAGCTTTGGGACGTCATCGACAGCGAGCGAAAAAGGAGTCTTTACGTGAACTTTGAAGACCCGAGGTTGATTGGAGTAACTGCTGGCGACCTTATGGAAATGCTCAAGACTTACTACTCCCTTCTGCGGCATCCTAAGGGCGCAAAACTTACCTTCCTACTCGATGAGATACAGGTGGTTGAGGGTTGGGAGCGGTTCGTTCGCTATCTTCTCGACAGGGGACACAGGGTCGTGGTGACGGGTTCCTCTTCAAAGCTTCTCTCAAAAGAGGTTGCAACGGTTCTCAGGGGAAGGTCGATAAATCTCAACCTTTACCCCTTTTCCCTATCCGAGGTTCTCAAGGTCAAGGGTTTGAAGGGAAAGCTTCCCAGCCTGGAAACAGTGGCGGAAATCCGGAGAGTCCTCAGAGAGTGCCTGGAATGGGGATTGTATCCCGAGGTAGTTCTTCAGCCGGAGCTGAGGCGAGAGATACTGCGAGAAATCCTGGAAGTCACTATTTATAGGGACGTCGTCGAGAGGTGGCGGGTGGACAATCTAAAGGCGCTCCGATTCCTCTTTAAGCTCCTTGCTTTTTCGAGCCACGCAACGGTAACCAAACTGCATTCTACCATGAAAAGCCTGGGGATAGCGGTTGGAAAGCCCACTCTGGCGAACTACCTTGAATATCTAGCCGATGCTCTCGTCGTATTTCCCCTCAGGGCTTACGTGAGGTCGGAGAAGAAGAGGGAGCTCCTTGGATTCAAACCCTACTTTGTGGATAACGGTCTCCTCATGGTGCTGGGCGTTAGGGATTGGAGCAGATTACTGGAGAACCTCGTTTTCACGGAGCTTCTAAAGCGCGGCCTTGAGCCCAACAGAGACCTGTTCTATTACGTTACTCAGTCTGGCAAGGAGGTAGACTTCATACTTCCTGGGGAGGAACTAATTCAGGTCTCTTGGGAGCTCCACCCTGGAAACGAGAAGCGTGAGCTTTCCGCACTGGTGGATGCTGCTGATGAGACGGGAATTGAAAAGTTAACACTGATAACGTGGGAGCAGTACCCGGTAGAGGAAGTAAAAGTGGGAGAAAAAAACATAAGAGTGGTCCCATTTGAAGAGTGGGCCCGGGAATGATCACTTGCCCGCTATCTTCACGTTCTCGAACTTTATGTGCGGCGTTATCATCGTGTTCATGAAGGGCATTAAAGTCTGCTCCTTGGAGACCTCGCTCGCCTGCTGGAGGAGTTCGTAGACGTTGCCGGCTATGAGAAAGACCGCTGAACCCTTCACTTCGCCGTCCTCGATGAGGAATGCAGGGTTTGCCGTTACCGCGAAGTTTCCGTTGTCCGGATTGCTTGAATGCGCACCCTGGAGACCGTCCACAAGGTAGCCCCTGTCTATCTCCCCTATGATGTCATCAAGGGAGCGCTTGCCGTTTTCAATGACAACACTGTGGAAGCCTATGTTTATTCCTCCGCTTCTAATGTCTCTCTTCCCGTTTCCAGTGCTCTCGGTGCCGTAAATCTTCGCCCAGTAGTTGTCCCAGACAAACCCCTTGAAGGTCCCGTTTTCAATGAGGACGTTCTTCCTGGTCGGGACTCCTTCATCGTCGGCTATTGTTGGCCTGAGGGAGAGCGGATGGAACGGGTCGTCGTAGAGCGTTATGACTTCACTCGCTATCTTCTCCCCAACCTTCTCAACGAGCGGCGTGGTCTCCTTTACCAGGCGCTCACCGCTGAATGCTGGAAGGAGAGCGTAGCTGAAGAGCCCAGCAATCGCCCACGGGCCGAAGATTAGAGGTACTTCTTCGTTCTTGCTCGGGAGGACGTTGTAGGCCCATCTCACCTTCTGGACGGCTCTCTCGACGACCCCTTCAACATCAAGATTGAGGTCTCTGCGTGCGTCGAAGTCGAAGATTCCCGGCGTGACGACGTTTCCCTTCCTTCCCACAAGCTCAAGGTACATGTACGCCGCTCCACCTTCCTGGAAGACGTCAAGACCGTGGGAGTTCAGGATGTGGGTTTCTCTCCATTCAACGCCAGCGAAGCCACCTGCAACTACTGCGTTCTCGTCCTTCTCGCGGGCGAGCTTTATCCCCTTGACAAGCTTCTCGACCAGAATATCAGGAGAAGCCTCCCTAAGTTCATAGTTCGGCTTCGGTTTTTCTCTGTACTTCCCGGGTTCTGGGAGGGAGACCCACTTTTCGTCTGGTGAGTTCAGCTTCGCCATCTTTGCTGCTTGCTCTATGGCCTCCTTCACCTTCTCCGGCTCGTCGCTGTCCACGATAGCTAGCCCGAGGCGCTTGTCCTTTATTCCGCGGACTATCGTCAGCGCCCCGCTCGTCGTTCCTGCCATTGAAACCTCGTTGAGCTCCACGTTCGCCGAAACGTCCCTTGAGCGGTAAACGGCTATCTCAAGCTCGTCAAAAAACTTCTCGCCGAAGCGTATGAGGTTCTCCATCTCCACCACCTCACCCGATGATTATTCCTCCGTCGAAGCGCATGTGCGGGCCGCCGGAGCTTACGAAGGCTGTCTGCCCCTTGCCGCAGAACCCGACTTCAAGGCCGAAGTCATTGCCAACTGCTGAAATCTTCTTGAGGGCCTCGATGGCGACTCCGGTGATCGAGGTGTCCCTTATCGGCTCGGCTATCTCACCGTTTCTGATGACGTAGCCCTCCTGGATTCCAACCTGGAAGGCCGAGTTGAGCTGGGCCTGGCCGCCGCGGAAGTCGACGACGTAGTAACCGAACTTGATGTCCTCTATGAGCTCCTCGAAGGAGTGGTCGCCGGGCTCGAAGATGGTGTTTCTCATTCTGATTATCGGCGGATAGCGGTAGCTCTCGGCCCTCGCGTGTCCGTTCGGCTCCATGCCCCACTTGGCCGCATACTCGCGGTTGAGCATTATCTCCTTGAGGATTCCGTTCTCAATAATGTGGATGTCCTTGACGGGAACGCCCTCGTCGTCGTACTTGTCGTTTCCAAAGCCGCCCTCAACAATCCTCTCGCTCATCGTGACGAACTCTGGGGCGATTTGCTTGCCGATTAAGTCCTTGAAGGGCGAGTTTATCGTCAGGTCAGCCTCGGCAAGGTGACCCAGAGCCTCGTGAGCTATGAGGCCTACCACTATCGGTCCGGCGACGATTGGGAACTCGCCGCGCTTCGGAGAAACCCCTTTGAGCTGACTCCACATCTTCCTCTTGAGTCTCTCGGCGACCTTCTCGTTCGGCTCCTTCTCGGTCATGAGCTCCCAGCCGTAGTCAACCGCGCCGATGCTGTCTCTGGCCATAGCGAGCTTGCCGTCGGCCTTGCCGGTGACGTATGCTCCCTGGTAGAGATAGTTGTAGTCCCACTCTATCCTCGTCCCCTCGTTGGTCAGCAGGAGCTTTTTACCGCCGCCGTCCTCGTAGCGTATCTGGACGCTCTTTACGGCTTCATCCTCCTTGAGAATCTTCTCCAGCTCGCGGAGGTGGGAGACCTTCTCCTCGATGTCAACTTCCCTCGGCTTGATCTTCATCTTGCTCTTCACGAAGTCCTCCACGGGCTTTATCTCGGCCAGCACTATCTTTTCCCTTTTGGTCTGCGCCGCGGCCTTGGCTAACTTGTATGCCTCTTCGATTTTCTTTTCAAGGTTGGTGAGGTCGCTGGTTGAAGCAAAACCCCATGCCCCGTCAGCCAGAACCCTTATTGCGACGCCCCTGTGGAGCTTTCCAGTGAAGCTGGTAAAAACGCCGTCCTTGAGGCCGAGCGTTGTCTTCTTTAAGTCCTCATAGCGGAGCTCTATGTACTCCGCCTTCAGGTTCTCCTCCGCCCAGCGGAGGGCCTTTTCAAGTGCTTCCATGTCCACCACCGTTGAGGTTTGTTCAGGGATTGTTACTCAGCAACATATAAAAGTCTTTTGATGCCTATTGAACATTTCGATGAAGTTCGAAAGCGAAAGCTTTTCAATCCCAATGAAAAGCGTAGCAAGGAGGTGGTCATATGAAGGCCGAAATCAAAGACCTCATCGACCGCGGTACTTACAGAAAGCTCCCGCTCTTCGAGGGCGAACTGCCCGAGGGTAGCTACGCGCAGATAGTTGAGGTCAAACCGAGACAGAGGGTTAAGAAACACTATCACGAGCACCAGTACGAGCTGTTCTACATCATGAGCGGCGAAGCGAGGCTGGGGATCGGTGAGAAGGAGTACCTAGCAAAACCGGGCGACATTTTCCTTGTAAAGCCGAAGACCGTTCACTGGGTTGTCAACGAAAAAGATAAACCCTTCAGACTCTTCGTCGTTAAGCTGAACTACTACGGCGACGACTCCGTCTGGCTCGATGAATGAGCGGGTGAGAGCATGCCCGAGAGGGTAATCGGAATCCTCGGTGGGATGGGCCCGCTGGCAACGGCAGACCTATTTCGGAGGATAGTCGAGAAGACACCGGCCAAGAGAGATCAGGATCACCCGAGAATAATAATCTACAACAACCCCAAAATACCAGATAGAACGGCATTCATCCTTGGAAACGGCCCCGATCCGAGGCCGGAGCTCATAGCCAGCGCGAGGAAGCTCGAAGAATGTGGCGCGGACTTCATAATAATGCCCTGCAATACCGCCCACTTCTTCGCCGAGACAATTCAGAGGGCGATAAACATCCCCCCTAGTAAGCATGATAGAGGAAACTGCAAAGAAGATTGAATCAATGGGGCTCAGGAAGGTTGGCCTCCTTGCCACCGACGGAACGATAAAGGGAATGGTCTACCACAGAGCACTCCTTAAGAGGGGCATCCAAATAGCAGTGCCGAACAAAAAGGATCAGGGGCTCATCATGAAAGGGATCTATGAAGGCGTCAAGGCCGGAAACCTCGAACTCGGCAGG
This sequence comes from Thermococcaceae archaeon, assembly GCA_030156945.1. Classification (GTDB taxonomy): domain Archaea; phylum Methanobacteriota_B; class Thermococci; order Thermococcales; family Thermococcaceae; genus Thermococcus. The sequence goes on along the minus strand of JASGLT010000003.1, from coordinate 90,693 downwards.
GAGCTTCTCTTAAAGGTTGCAAAGAAACTTGAGAGGAGAAGCGAGGGGATAATAGCCGGTTGCACGGAGGTAAGTGTCGTCCTAAGGCAGGAGGACCTGACCGTCCCCCTAATAGACCCGATGGACGTAATAGCTGAGAGGGCTTTAAAGCTGGCACTTGGTCTTGAAGACTTCTAAATCCACCCCTTTCTTCTAAAGTAGAGGAGCATGCCTACCGCTATCACGAGCATCGTTGTTAGGACTGCAGGATAACCGTAGCGCCACTGGAGTTCGGGCATATACCTAAAGTTCATGCCGTAGATACCTGTGATGAATGTCAAAGGGATGAATATCGTCGAAACAACCGTTAAGATTCTGATTATGTCGTTGGTTTTCATCGAGATCCTGGAGTAGTATAGGTCTATCAGGCTGTTGGCGAGCTCACGCTGGCCCTCTAGGATTTCCAGAACCTCACGAACATGGTCGTGGAGCTCGTCAAGAAAAGGCCGTGTACCTTCACTGAAAAACCTTGACCCCTCAATTTCGAGCCGTCTGAAGGCCTCAAGGAGCGGAAAAACTGTTCTCCGCATGAAGAGGATGTCCTGCCGTATGCGGTGTATCTTTCTAAGGGTTCTTGTGTAGCTTCTCGAAAGTATCTCGTTCTCAAGCCCCTCGATTTTGGAGCTTATGGCCTCAATTATCGGGACGTAGTTCTCCACTATTGCCTCAAGGAGAGCAAAGAGAAGGTAGTCTGCTCCCTGTTCTCTGAAAAGGCCCTCTCCCTCGCGGATACCTTCCCTTATGAGGTCAAAAACATCCCCAGGTATCTCCTGAATTGTTATCAGGAAGTTGTCTTTCAGGATGATGCCGACTCTCCCTTTTTAAGCTCCCTCGCTCTCGTAAACCTGGTGGACGATGAGAAACAGATATTCTGGAAACACGAAGACTCTGACACGGGAGGTCTGTCTTTGAAGAGCCCTTATGGGCCTCTCGTGGATTTTAAAAACATCTCTCAGCTTCTCCCCCAAAGAAAGACTGTCAACGTTGATCCAGACAACCCGATAATCTTGGAATCCAAGGGCCTCTTCGATATTTGAGAGTTTCCTGCTAACGAATTTGTCTTTTGAATAAGCTATCACAGTAATCTTCGACTCTTCCTGTCTTTTCATTTCTCTTCCCCCGTTCCACAGCACGGGCAGTTGGTAGAGAATAGTAAAAGAAGAAATTATAGTTTTCGGCCGAAAGGACTTAAAAGCTAGTGGCGAATTTGGGCTGGTGGTGGAGAACATGGAGATAGGCCTCGTTGGAAAGCCAAACGTTGGAAAGTCCACATTCTTCTCGGCGGCAACTCTCGTTGACGTGGACATCGCCAATTACCCGTTCACGACGATAGACGCTAACGTTGGGGTTACCTACGCGATAGCAGAGCACCCGTGCAAAGAACTCGGATGCACGCCGAACCCCCAGAACTATGAGTACAGGGGCGGAAAGGCGCTGATCCCGATAAAGATGATAGACGTTGCTGGCCTCGTTCCTGGGGCGCACGAGGGGCGCGGCCTTGGCAACAAGTTCCTTGATGATCTCAGAATGGCGTCAGCGCTGATACACGTCGTTGACGCAACCGGAAAGACAGACGCAGAGGGACAGCCGACTGACTACCACGACCCCGTTGAGGACATAGAGTTCCTTGAGAGGGAGATAGACTACTGGATACTCGGGATACTCAAGAAAGGCTGGGAAAAGTTCGCCAAGAGAATAAAGCTCCAGCATATGAAGCTTGAGGGGGCGATAGCCGACCATCTCTCCGGAATCGGCGTGAGCGAGGAGGATGTGTGGGAAGCCATTCACAGGCTCGGCCTCAGCGACGACCCAACGAAGTGGACTGATGAAGACCTGTTCAACTTCGTCCGCGAGCTCAGAAAGGTAAACAAGCCGATAATCATAGCGGCCAACAAGGCGGATACTGCCAGCGATGAGCAGCTAGAGAGGCTGAAGAAAGAGGGTGAAAAGAGGGGCTACATAGTAATCCCGACCTCGGCGGCGGCCGAGCTAACGCTGAGGAAGGCCGCCAAGGCGGGCTTTATAGACTATGTCCCTGGAAGCTCAGACTTCAAGGTTCTCAAAAAGCTCAGCCCGAAGCAGGAGAAGGCACTTGAGCTCATAAGGGAGAAGGTTCTCCAGCGCTTCGGTTCGACGGGTGTGCAGGAGGTAATAAACAGGGCGACCTTTGAGCTCCTCAAGCTGATTCCCGTCTATCCTGTCCAGGACGAAAACAAGCTCACAGACCAGTTTGGGAACGTCTTACCGCACGTTTACCTGCTCCCAAAGGGCTCAACGCCAAAAGACCTGGCCTACAAGGTGCATACTGACCTTGGAAAGACCTTCCTCTATGCCGTCAACGCGAGAACAAAGAGACGCGTCGGTGAGGACTACGAACTCCAGTTCAACGACATCATAAAGATAGTGGCAACGGCTAGGTGAGTCCCGGGTGGGCTCACTTCCCACTTTCCTTCATTAACTCCTGGTAGAGCCTCGGTTCAACGTCCTTCTCACTGAGCCCGAGCTTTTCGGCAATCTCCCATATCCTTCTTTTGGCGTATTTGACGTCCTCACTCATGACTTCGATATCGAGAAAAGCGCCCAACCCTTCAACATCGCTAAGCTCGAAAGTGGCATCGTAAAGTTTGTAAACGAGCCTCCTCTTCCTGACCCACACGTCCTCTTTAAAGCCCAGTCTTTTGAGGATTTCAACCGTTGTATCGAAGTCGGAGACCTCGACCTCCAACTCCTCGAACTCCTCGTTTCTTCCGGGGTCTTTAATGAACTTGTACGTCAGAAAGACCTTCCCGAGGTTAGTGATTCTCCTCACTCTGAGGAGGTTGGGAAGGGGAAGGGAAAAATAGAGGTCTTCCTGGAATTCTTCGCGGACGAAGGAGGCGCCAAGCCTCTTGAGTTTAGTTGTGATATCCTCCAAGTTCACTCTGAATTTTATCTCAACTTCCATCAGACGTCCACCAGGAAGCCAGCTATGTCGGAGCCTTTCTCGATCTTATCGATTGGGAAGAATTCAACTCTCTCCAGTCCGGGGAGGACCTCTATAGTCTCTTCGACGAAGCTCTTTATTTTATCCAGACTCTCGTCCCCTATTAGGACTACTATCCCTTCCCCGCTTCTTGCAACGAGGAGAACATTTGGCAGCATTGACAGGGTTTTTATGATGTGGGTTAGGTATTTCTCGAGGAAGTCCTCTATTATCGGGGTTTTTGCCTGAACGTAGACCAGAGCGAGGGAAGAGGGTCTCAGGTCTTCCCCTAAAATAATGGTGTATCTGTCTATAACATTCCGCTCTTGGAGCTTTTTGATTCTGAAATGTATTGTGGATTCTGGCCTGTTGAGCTTTTCTGCAAGTTCTGAAATTGTTAACCTCGCATCCTCTTTCAGCAGGCGGAGAATCGCCCTATCAAGGTCGTCCAGCTGGGTCATCGTCAGTCCCCCATTCTTTGTACAAATCGTGCTCTATTCCAAGAATATCTAGGACTTTTCCAGTTATAAAGTTTACCAAATCCTCCAAATTTTTAGGCTTTGTGTAAAATCCAGGTGAGGCGGGCATAACAATTGCCCCAGCCATGGTAACTTTCAGCATATTTTGGATGTGGATCAAGTTTAGAGGAGTTTCTCTAACTAACAGGATCAGCTTTCTGCGCTCCTTCAGGACCACGTCGGCGGTTCTCGTTATAAGGTTGTCGGCGTAGCCGTTCGCAATGGCCGAGAGGGTCTTCATTGAACAGGGGGCAATGACCATGGCATCTATTTTGTGGGTTCCTGAGGCAGTAGGAGCGGAAAGGTCGTCTTCCCGGAAATCCGGTTTCAAATCTATTCCGGTTTCGTATTTAGCGGTCCAGATTCCAGTTTTTGAGGCAAGAACTATAACCTCGTGTCCCCTTTTTCTAAGTTCCTCGATAAGCCTGATACCGTAAATTGCACCGCTGGCTCCAGTTATTGCAACGACAATTTTCACACTGCGTCCCCGATGCTTTCATTGGAGGGGGACTTTTAATCCTTTCCCCTGGGGCTAACTTTTTATAGATTTCAGTGAAGATAATTTGGTGGGAGTTTATGGGTCTCTCCACATCTCATGTGCTGCTGAAGACAGCCCAGAATCTGTTAAATGAGATTGGGGGTAAAGCGTTAGTCGTTTTTATGGATATTCCGGAGGAGGAACTCGTTGAAGTTAACGTCCCCGTGGTTGTAGTGGGTTCTAAGTTTGAGCTGGAAGATAGAATAAAAAAGATATCCATTCCCAAGAGTCTTGATCTTGAGAACAGCCTTAACCTCGTATCTGCATTCCTTCTTGAACATGATATGGTTCAGGAGGGTGATAAATTCGTTTACGTTACCGAGGGGTTGATAGGCGTTAAAACAGTAAGAAAGGGAATGGTCGTCATGAAGGGTTTCTTCTCCAAGGGACAGGACGTTATCCAGCGACTCCTGGAAATAGCGATAGAGCTCAGCATAGAAGGAAGAGAGGGGACTCCCGTGGGTACAATATTTGTTGTTGGAGACACGAGGAGGGTCATAAAACACTCCCATCCCATGATCCCGAACCCCTTTAAGGGGCATAAAATAAACGTTCTCGACAAGGAGAGCAAGGAGATAATAAAGGAGTTTGCCCAGCTTGATGGTGCGTTTCTAATACGCGAAGACGGAAAAATAGTGGCCTCCGGACTCTACCTTGAGATTAAACCCAAGGTGATAGACCTCATGCTTCCCCCGGGGCTTGGAAGCAGACATATAGCCGCCGCAGGCATCACAAAGCTCACCAACGCCACTTCCATAACCCTCTCAGAGAGCGGTACAATTAGGATTTTCAAAAAGGGCATGATGCTACTCGAGTACAACCCGAGAATAAGGTATTGATGCATGGTTCCCGTTATTGCCCTTGGAATTAAAAAGACTAAAAAGTAGAGGAGGAATTCAGAACAGCCACTGGTTCTCGATGCACTCGTCGCACGGCGGCTTTTCTCCAGCTATCGCCTTGAACTTCTTGTAGATACACTCCGGGAGGCCGAGCGGGCAGCGATCTGGATACTGGCCTGGCCTGACCTTCGTCGGGTCAAGTTTGACCTTTATGTAGGCCTCGTACTCCTCGACCTTTTTCCACGGGAGTATCTTTGCACCATAGATCACGAGGTCATCTGCAATCTTTGCATAATCGCCGACGACGGCGTTTTCTTTGATGATTACGTTCCTGCCCACCACAACACCCTCGCCGAGGATCGTGTCCTTCAGCTCGGCACGCTCCTTGATTATGTCGCTCCCGATAAGTATAGAGCGCTTTAGGTAGGCCTTGTCCTCCACGATGGTCCTCGGGCCGATGTAGGTGTAGGCCTTTATCTTGACACCGTGGCCGATCTTGGCTCCTTCGTCAATGTAGACGGGCCCCTGAATCTCCACATCTTCTGGGACTTCGGCACCCTCTTTGATGGTAATGTACCCGTTTTCTTTGGATATCTCATCGAGAGCTATCTGGTGGGCATAGAACAGATCTTCTGGAGTCCCGAGGTCAACCCAGTACACATCTTTTGGCATTCTGCATGCATAGACCTCTCCTCTGGAGACGAACTTGGGAAGGACCTCTCTCTCAAAGTAAACCTCCTTTCCAGTGGGAATCTCTTCAAGGACTTTTTTGTTTACGACGTATATTCCTGCGTCGATGAGGTTCCTCCTTGGCCTGTGAGGTTTCTCCTCAAATGAGGTAATCCTGCCCTCTTCGTCCACTTCAACGACGCCAAAGCGTTCTGGGTCGTATACCTTAGTCACTGCAACCGTTATGAGGCCATCGTTTTTCTCGTGAGCTTCTATAATCTCCTGGTAGTTGAAGTTCGTGAAGACGTCTCCGTAAATCACGAGAAAATCTTCGCTTACGTAGTTCTCAACGTTTTTAAGGGCTCCGCCGGTTTCAAGGGGCATTGGATCGTTGACGAAGCGAATTGTCTTTGGATAGTCTGCCATTTTCTCGTCAATGAACTCCCTAATCTCGCCGCGCATGTAGTGCACTGAGAGAATGATTTCGTCTACCTGAGGGACTTTTTTGAGGGTTTCGAGGATGTACTGCAGATTGGGCTTTCCAAGAACAGGGACCATTGGCTTGGGCCGTGTTGAAGAGATTGGCCTCAGCCTCGTCCCAAAACCACCAGCAAGAATTACGGCTTTCATGGTTCTCACCAGTAATGCCTACTCCAGAAGGGCTTATATATTTTACGGCCATAAAATATATAACCGGGAGTGAAACATCGTAGTGGTTGACACGTATTTGTTTAACCCTTTTCTTGGACATTTTCTCTAATCCTGTATGCAACAACTCCCGTTGGCTTCAGACAAGAGCCATAGCATACCTTTTTCAGGGGACAGCTCTCACAAGTCTTTGAACCCGCCTCCACCTTCTCAACGTATCCAAGGTTTTCGAGGATTTTTATTATGTCACTTACCTCCTCCTTTGCTAGACCAAGCCTTTTAGCAATCTCCATCTCTTGGGTCACTCCGCTATTGATCAAATCCAGGACTTCTTCCAGCTTCCCCATGTGCTCACCTCTTTAGATAACCCACAAACTCGAAAAGTCACGCAAGGCCAAGGGCAACGCCTGCGTGCCATATTAGAATGCCCACTATTGAGGCCACGGCTATCATGTAAGCTGTTGTGAAGAGGGCCCACTTCCAGTTGCTCTCGGCCCTTATGGCCCCGATAGTGGCTATGCACGGAATGTAGAGAGTCGTGACAACTGCTAATACGTATGCCTGGAGCGGTGTCATGGCGTTCTTTATGGCCTCCGTTGTTCCATAGATAACGCCGTAAGTGGATATGACATTCTCTTTCGCGATTATTCCAAAGAGCAGGCTTACAGCAGCTTTCCAATCGAGGCCCATCAATCTCATGTAAGGCTCGAAGAGATAACCCAGCTTCTCGGCGTAGCTCTTTCCGCTCCCGATTTCAACCGGATAGTTGCTGAGGTACCAGATGGCTATCGCACCGAGGAGTATGATTGTCCCGGCTTTCTTTACGAACTCTTTGCTCCTCTCCCAGGAATGGGTTACCACTGTCTTCCAGCTCGGGATGAGATATTCAGGCAGCTCGATGACGAAGGGGCTTTCCTCCCCCTTAACAACAAAGCGCCCCACGAGCCACGCTGAAAGCAGCGCTACCAGTATTGCAATCAGGTAAACGCTTAGGGCGACTATTGAGTGGTTGGAACCGAAAAATGCCCCAGCGAGGAAGCTTATGACACTCAGTCGAGCGGAGCAGGGGATAAACGGGCTGACCAACATCGTCACGAGCCTTTCTCTCTCGTCCTCAAGGGTTCTCGTCGCCATCACCGCTGGGACGTTGCAGCCGAGGCCCAAGACTAGGGGAATTACGGACTTTCCAGGGAGGCCGAACTTCCGCATGATTCCCTCCATAAGCGCCGCTACCCTTGCCATGTAGCCGACGTCCTCCAGTATAGAGAGGGCAAAGAAGAGGAGGAAGACGAGCGGGAAGAAGCTTAGCACCGAGCCAACGCCGCCTATTATACCATCGACAAGAAGGCCCCTAAGAGTCTCGTTTGCTATTTGTGGGGCAAGCCACTCACCAAACGAAGCGAACAGCCCGTCTAGCCACTCCTGGAGGGGCAAGCCAAGGGCAAATATGAACTTGAAAACTGCGTAGAAAACCATGGCAAGTGCAATGAAGCCGTAAACTGGGTGTATCAGAATCCTGTCGAGCTGGTCAGTCAGGCTTTCCTTCTCTTTGCCCACATAGCTCATGAACTCGTGGGTTAATCTGTCTATGAACTCGTACTTCTGGCTGGCTATGATGAGGTCCATAGCTCTTCCGTAGCGCGCCTCGGCCTCTCCTATATGGGTCATTATTTCCCTCAGCCTCTCCTCACCTATATGTCTGAGGACGAGCTTCATAACTTCGTCGTCGCGCTGTAGGAGCTTTATTGCCAACCAGCGGAGAGGATAGCGCCTTTCAAGTTTAGTTCCCTTGAGGGAGTTGGTTATATGCTCTATCTCCCTCTCAACTTCAGGATCGTACCTCGGGACGACGGGGTTCGTCTTTATTCTTCCCTGGGCCATCTCGTATATTTTATCCTTCAGCTCCTCGATACCTATGCCTTCCTTGGCGCTCATCGCTACGACCGGAACTCCGAGAGCCTTTGACATCTTTAAGGGGTCTATCCTTATCCCTTTTTTCTCCGCCAGGTCGATCTTGTTGAGAGCAATTACCACGTTCTTCAGACCCATCTCAAAGATTTCCATGGTTAGGAGGAGATTTCTCAGGAGAGAGGTCGCATCAACAACGTTCACAACAACGTCGGGGTTCCCATTGAGGAGGAAGTTCCTCGCAACCAGCTCGTCTATTGAGTGGGCGGTGAGGGAGTAAGTACCGGGCAGGTCTACCACGAGAAACTTCTCGCCTTTATACTCGAAAACACCCTCTTTTTTCTCGACAGTAACGCCGGGCCAGTTGCCAACGTGCTGCCTCATCCCCGTTAGGCTGTTAAAAACCGTTGTTTTACCAACGTTGGGATTCCCAGCGAGAGCAACGACCTTCATTGCCATTTTAACCACCTTAGGTATTCTAAAGCTTCCTTACAAGGATTCGTGAAGCCATTCCCCTACCAACTGCAAATCGAGTACCGCTAACGCTGATGACCATTGGACCAGGATTATAAGCTTCGACTACCTGAACTACTGCACCTGGGGCTATTCCCATTCCGAGCACTCTGTTTCTAAACCCTGGGCCTCCCTGGAGGTTAACGACTATACCCCTCTCCCCCGGCTTTAGCGAACTCAGTGGAACTATCATGAGCATCACCGTTAGGTTCTCCTAATCCAAATTTTAGTCCCTCGATAGCCTTAAAAACCTTTGGTGAGCCTAAAAAAACTTGCAGGTTCGGATAGAGTCTTTTGGTGGTTTCAAAAGAAACCCGGTATATGAAGCATCATTACAAACTCGACGTTCTCAATTTGCGAATCTCCCGGAGTTGACGTGTCAAATCGCTTGAATAGGGCAAGTTCCTATGCAATAATCTTCAACAAAAGCTTTAAGTAATGCTATCAACTTATTGTCAATGGATTGCTCCCTCCTTGTCTGGAAGAAGTTGGAGGTGGTAATATGGAAGGAGCTCCTCAGTCGGAACCAAAGAAAACTTCCCTTGGCCTCGAAGAGAATGTCGAAGCCTTATTGGCATATCTCCTGGGGTGGGTCACAGGGATAATACTCCTGCTCCTTGAGAAGGAAAGCGATTTCGTCCGTTTCCACGCTATGCAGTCAACGATAATCTTTCTCCCGCTGTGGATTGCCATAAAGATCTTCTCGTACATACCTCTCCTGGGCGGGATTATCGTATATCTCCTAGGTTTAATAGCCCTTGTTGTTTGGATTGTCGGCATGGTCAAGGCCTACCAGGGAGAGCGCTACAAGTTCCCGATTGTGGGAGACCTCGCCGAGCAGTGGCTCGGCAAGGTGAACGTCTGAAGGTTTTTAATGTTCTTCCCCAACTTTTTTCATGCTGGCGGAAGTCATTGAAGACACGAGAAAGTTCGCTGAGGAGTCTGGCCTTTATGAAAAACGAATCCTTATGCTGTTCTCTGGGGGAAAGGACAGTTCCCTTGCCCTTTACATTCTTAAAGAAGCCGGTCTAAATGTTTCTTCCCTGACTTTCTTCCACCGCTGGAGCTGGAGGGAACCCTTAAACTGGGCGATGAAGTTCACCAAAAAGCTCGGCGTCGAGCACTATCTTGTGGACATAACAGAGGGACTTCTCCGCGAGGCCGTTGGCAGGAAAGGGTCAGTCTGCATAAACTGCAAGAAGGTGATGCTCTGGAACGCCAAGTGGTTTGCCCTCAACAACGGCTTCGATGTTTTGGCCAAGGGCGACAACGCGAACGACAAGATAATCGGGGCTCTCCTCGACCAGTGCGAAGGAGACATACGGCTCTGCGATATTCCAAGAATAGGTATCCCGTTCTTCCGCCCCCTTATCAAGTACCCTGCTGATGTCATTGAAGAACTTGCAGAAGAGGCTGGAATAAAGCCCTACCGCATGTACGAGCACGCGAGGAGGAGGCAGTGGAGGGAGGGCTGTCCGCTCCAGTACATAGACAAGGAGAAAATAGTCACTCCCGAACTCATGGATTTAGCTTACAAGGTGAACTACGAGGTGAGCAAGGTAGCGAGGAGGAGAAAGGTCAGGGTCAGCGTCCGCGTCCCGAGCTTCGAGATAATGTGCTGGGACTGCGACGAGGAGACGCTGGAGGAGGTCAGGTCAATAATCAGACGCTTTGGAGGGAACGTTGATGCTCCCGCCGGGAAAGCTGAGGAATGAACTCCTTCGCGAGGTCGTCTTTCCCAATCTTGGAGTGGAGGATAGTAAGGTAGTCTACGGGCCTAGGGAGGGCTTTGACTCAGCTGTTCTTGAATACGATGAGGATCACTACCTTGTGGTCGCCACCGACCCAACGCTTGGCGTTCCGGAGGAGACATTCGGCTTCTTTACCTACCACTTTGCTTCAAGTGATGTGGCGGTTTTCGGGGCAAGGCCGAGGTGGCTCATCGTTGACCTTCTCTTCCCCGAAGGGACTTCGCGGGAATTTCTGGAGGCAACGATGAAAGACCTTAATGCCGAATGCTGCAAGTACGGATCAGCGATAGTCGGAGGCCACACAGGTGTTTATCCAAGCATTTCCGAGCCAACGGCGACAACGACAGCAATGGGGGTAGTTAGGAAAAGTGAGCTGAAACTTCCCCTTGCAAAACCAGGAGATAGAATAGTCGTAACAGCTAAAGTCGGCCTTGAGTTCGCTGTTTCAGCGGCCTATTTCAGGGCCGATGAACTCTCAAAGGTTTTGACCAAAAAAGAGCTCATGATGCTCAAGCGCTCCTTCTACTTCGAAACGGTTGTTCCCGACGCTCTCGTAGCTAAACCCTTTGTGAGGGGCATGCACGACGCCACGGAAGGAGGTTTAACGGCCCTCCACGAGATAGCAGACAACTCGGGAGTTGGCTTCAGGGTCTACTCTGAAAAGCTCCACATTGACCCGCTGGTGAGGAAGGTGCTCGACTTCTATGACCTCGAACCCTGGAGCGTCTCCTCTACGGGGACACTTATAGCCATAACGCCTCAAGAAAAAGTTAATTCCCTAATTACAGAATTACTTAAAAATGGAATTCTGGGGTTTGAGCTGGGCGAGTTCACGGGGGAGAAGGACAGGGTTCTGGTTGAAGGGGAAGAGGAGAGACCTTTCCCGGAGTTCACGGAGGATCCTTACACCATGCTATACAAGAGAAAGAAAAGGGATTAGGCTACTTCACTCTGAACCTCAGTAGAGCCGCCAGCCCGCCGAGGGCCTTCAGTTTCTCCCCGCCCTCGTGCTCCGAGCTGACCACAATTACCTCCCCGCGGGAGTACCTCACCGCGTCCATCAGCTCCTCGATCTTCTCTCTGAGTTCCCCCTTGAGGAGCTCGTCGAGGACCAAGAGCGTCTCAACCGCGCCGTAGTTCACAGCCTCCTCGACCTCCTTAAGGCCGTAGGCAACCAGCCCGTTGTTCCTGGCGATGTTTTCGAGGACTTTCTCAACCAGCTGGACTTCCTTAGCGACACGGTTTTCCTGATAGACTCTGTCAACAACCCCGCGCTTGATGACCTCGTAGATGCCCGTCCTTCCAGTGACGCTGGTGTCTTCGATGACGACCTTCTTGGCCAGCTCAGGATACTTTTCCTTCAGGAACTTGTAGAAGTCCTCCTTGACGAAGCCAGGGCCAGCCACTATTGCCTTCTCGACGTTCTCCCGCTTCATCACTTCCTCCATCGTCTTCGCCACATCGTGGAAGAACCTCATCTCCTCGCTCTCCCTGTCGGTGGCGTATCTCTTCCCGCCGAGGTTGTGACGGATGCTGTTTAGTATCTCAACCCCGTACTCCCTCACGAGCGCCATATCAGCCTCGCCATCGTCAATAACCACTATCATCACACGCGCCCTCTTAGATGCCTCAACGGCTTCCTTAAGGCGCTCGATGTGGTGCTCCTTCCAGCGGGGCTTCTGGATTGTAACAACCGTCCCCTGCTCTATCGCTATCGTGTGATACTTGCCAAGAGGCACATCTTCCCTGCTCGCGTAGACTATTGGCCCGGTAACGCGCACCTGGTTGGCAAACTTGTGGAAGTTTATCTTTTCCGCCTGGACTCCGAGGAAGACCGGAATGACCTCGACCTTCTCCGCCCTCAGAGAATCAGCCCTCTGGGCCTGCTTCCTGAGGGTTTTGGCGTAGACGATGTCCCCGGGGTCTATTATGTGGTAGAGGTGCCAGAGGTCGTCGAGTGTTTCCGCCTTCACTTTGACCTTGCCCTCTTTCACATCCTGATGAATTATTTGCATTCACTCACCCCTGGAGGTGTTTGTTGAGTGAAGTTTAAAAAGTTGTCAAGGGGTTCTCAACATCACCGAAAAGTTTATAAGCCATGAAAAATATGTATCACTGGAGGTGATATATATGAGTGTAAGCGTGGCCTACGTTTGGTTGCTTGCCCGCGAGAGGGAGGCTATGGAGGAGCTGAGAGAGCGCAGGAAAAAGCCGTCCGTAAGGGAAGATTACTGAGAAGTGAGGGGCCTTTCTTTTCTTTCCAGATTTTGGCAAAAGTTAAAAGAAATGGACTCAGATAAGCTCTCTCTCAGTCTTTGTCAGTCTCCTTGCCCCATTTTCAGTTATGAGGATGGTGTCTTCTATTCTAACTCCCCCAAACTTGGGGATGTAAATTCCGGGTTCTATGGTTACCACCATGCCAGGTTTGAGCACGGTTTCATCGTACTGGCTGATTCTCGGCCACTCATGAATTTCCAGGCCAACTCCGTGACCGGTAGAATGAATGAACTTGTCTCCGTATCCATACTCCTCTATAACGTTCCTCACGATAGTGTCGAGCTCTTTCGCAGTTATCCCCGGCCTAGCCTCTTCAACGCCCTTCTTCTGGGCTTCAAGGACAATTTCATAGATTTCCCTCTGCTTCTCGGTGGGGGAACCGACGACGATCGTTCTCGTGATGTCCGAGTGGTAGCGTCTGTAGAGTGCTCCTTCATCTATAACTACAAGTTCACCCCTTTCAATCCTCTTCTCGCTCGCAACCCCGTGGGGGAGTGCCGATCTCCAGCCGCTCGCTATTATCGTGTCGAAGGCTGGCTTTTCCGCCCCCTGCATTTTCATGACGTACTCCATTCTGGCCGCTACCTCAATTTCCCTTTTGCCCTCGCTTATCTCTTCGAGAGCCGCCATCATGGCCTGGTCAGCTATCTTGCAGGCGGCTTCTATGACTTCTATCTCCTCCGGGGTTTTTACTATCCTTAAGTCCCTTATGACTTCGTCAACCACTTCGAGGTTCTCTACTCCAGCTTTTTCTTTCAGGGACTTTACCGTTGAGAAGGAAGTTTTGCCTTCTATACCAAGCCTTTTCAGCCCAAAGGATTTAAGCATCTCGTAAAGCTCCGAACCGGTTTTAAACTTCTCGACGGGAACTCTGGAGGTCTCCTTAGCCTCCTCATATTCAAGTTCCGGCACAACAAAAACCTCCTCATCGGGTCTGATGATGAGGTAGCCGCCGAGGACGGGGTCGCTGCCAGTAAAGTAAAACAGGTTCGGCTTTGACGTTATGAGCACTCCATCAAGCTCCTTTTCAGCTATAAACTCCTTGAGCTTTTCAATTCTCATTCAAATCACCCGCCGGTTAGTTGGATCGAAGCTATAAAATGATTTCGGAAGAGATATAAACAACGTCATAAAAATCTTTTAGGGGATTGAGCATGGTGGTTTACCTCTTTGATTTTGACGGCACCCTCGTTGACAGCACCGGTGCGGTTGAAAAAGCCCTTAGGATAGCCATCGAGAAGACGATGCCCGCAGTAATCGAGAGCGAGCTTTATGATGAATACTACCAGGCACTTTTCCTTTTCATCAAAGGAAAACTTACTTACAGACATCTTGGTGTAATCCACGAGCTGGTGGCCCAGGGAACCATACATGAGTACTACAATCTAATGCCAAAATACATAAAGGACCTCCCTTGGGCCAGACGTGTTGTGAGGGAGCTCAGAAAGAGGGGAAGAACCGTTATAAGCTTCTCCGGCGAGCACACTTATCCAGGTGGAAAGGCCATATTCATGAAGCGGACCAACTGGTACGACGAGTTTGATGACGTCATAACGTTCAAGAGCACGAAAGACATGCTCCAGAAGTTCTGGGGGCTCCGCTCACTTTATCCTGAGGAACCAGTAGTGTGGGTTGACGACAGTCCGAGCAGGTTCACATACATTCTCGATGAGAACACCCTTCTTGTTCAGAAGAGTTCTCCGTACAAGAGCGACGTTGCCCTGCTTTTTGAAAGGGACAATTTCCTCAAGATAAACTCCCTTAGGGAGCTTCTGGAGATAGATGACGCCCTTTCAGAGCTTCTTGGGGAGGGATAAAACTTATAAAAACTTGCCATTTTAACCCATCCGGGTGAGGACGATGGCCAGGGGAAGGGCGATCGTCCTTGCCTACGCGGGTTCTAAGGAGACTCAGGACAGCAACAGGATGATTCTGAAGCCTTTGGGCGTTGAGGACCGCGGAAGTGCCGCCAGACTCATTGGCAGAAAGGTCGTCTGGAAAACGCCAACCGGCAGGAAGATGTTTGGAAAGATAGTCAGAACCCACGGGAACGGTGGAGAGGTTAAAGCTTACTTCAAGTCCGGGCTTCCGGGTCAGGCTCTTGGAGATTACGTAGAGATTCTCTGACGGCAAATCCTTTAAAAGGCTGAACTTTTCCTTTCTTTGGTGGGAGCATGGAACTCAAGGAAATCCAGGAAGGTCTTGCGAGAATCCTTGTGCCGAAGGCCGAGAGAATTTACGACTCTCCGGTATTCTACAACCCTAAAATGTCTTTAAACCGGGACATAAGCGTGTTTGCACTAAAAGTCCTTAAACCCAGGACTGTACTCGATGCCCTTTCGGCAACGGGAATAAGGGGTATTCGCTATGCTCTCGAAACACCCGCTGAGGAAATCTGGCTTAACGATATAAACCCTCATGCTTTCAGGCTGATTCTGAAGAACATTGAGCTGAACTTCGGTATCGAGGGGAAGTATATTGGAGAGAAGAGGGTAAGGTTTGACGGCGAAAAGCCGATGATTGCCAACCTCGATGACGCCAACAGGCTGATGGCTGAAAAGTTTCGATACTTCGATTTTCTTGATCTGGATCCCTTTGGGTCTCCCGTGGAATTTCTTGACACCTCTTTGAGAAGCGTCAGGAGAAATGGCGTTCTGGCCGTAACCGCCACCGACACGGGGGTTCTCTGTGGGGCTTACAGGCAAGCATGCCTCAGAAAGTATCTCTCGATTCCGATTAGGGGAGAGCTCTGCCATGAGGCGGGCCTCCGGATTTTAGTTGCCACTATCGCAAGGTACGCCGCAAAATACGACCTGGGAATCGAGGTTCTCCTGGCATATTACAGGGATCATTACTTCAGGGTATTTCTGAGAATGGAGAGCGGTGCAAGGGTGGCAGATAGGAGCCTAAAGAGGCTCGGTTACCTGTGGCAGGATAAGGACGGGAAGTTTGAGTACTCTGAGGAGTTTTTACCAGGTAAGTTAGGGGCTCATGGCCCGATGTGGCTCGGTCCCTTGAAGGATGACGAATTCGTCGAGAAAATGCTCCAAGAGGCAAAGGATCATCCCCTGGCAAGCAGAAAAACCCTCCCCTTCCTTGAACTAATACTTGAGGAGCTGGATTTGCCCTTCTATTACGAAACCCATGCAATTGCCAGGCGCCATGGAATTCAAGTTGGGAAGCTTTCAGCTCTTATGGAGCGCCTGAGGGAGGAGGGCTTCAAGGCAACCAGAACTCACTTCTCCCCAACAGCAATAAAAACAGATGCTCCATTTGATGTCGTTCTTGAAGCCATGAAAAGAAGGAATTAGACGTAAAATTTTGAAAACCTGGAAATTTTGGGAGAAAGCCCGCATCACTGCTGCGGGCAGACGTCCTGCTCCTTCGGCGGGTTCGGATCGAGACCCTTCCTCTGCCGTATCTGCCTTATGACGTTCACTGCCAGCTCGTTCGGAACGCGCTTGAATCCTGCGTGCTCCGTGCTCCAGAGGGCCTTTCCGCTGGTGGCTCCACGTATAGCCGCCGCGAATCCGAACATCTCGGCAACCGGAGCCTCAGCGATGATTATCATAACCTCTCCTTCCTGTCTCATGTCGATGAGCTGACCGCGCCTCTGGTTGATCTCCCTGCTGACGGCACCCATGTACTCGTAGGGTATGTTGATGATGACCTTCTGGTACGGCTCGTAGAGGACCGGGTTGGCCTTCATCATGGCACAGTGGATGGCAGTCCTGATGGCCGGGTAAATCTGGGCCGGACCGCGGTGGACGTTGTCCTCGTGGATCTTGGCGTCGTGGAGCCTGACGATGACCTTCATGACGGGCTCCCTCGCGAGCGGTCCCTCATCCATGGCCTGGTGGAAACCGTCAACGAGGAGGTCCATGACCTCGTTGAGGTACTGGATACCCTTGGTGTTGTCGAAGAACATGTTGCCGTTGTAGACGTCGACGATGCCCTTCGCTATTTCGTAGTCCATGCCGAGCTCGGCGAGCTTCTTGGCAACGGCCTTCGGGTCCTTCGGCCTGCCCTCCGGAATCTCGCCCTCCCTGATAGCCTGGTAAATTTCGTCGGGCATCGGCTCGACTGTGATGTAGAACCTGTTGTGCTTGTTGGGTGACTTGCCCTCGACGATCGGGCTCTGCTTGGTGACGCTCTCGCGGTAGACGACGATCGGCGGTGAAACGTCGACGTCGAGCTTCCATTCGGTCTTGAGCCTGTGGAGCTTGACCTCAAGGTGGAGCTCACCCATACCGCTGAGGAGGTGCTGGCCGGTTTCCTCGTCGATCTTGACGTGGAGGGTCGGGTCCTCCTTGGCGAGCTGCCTGAGGGCCTCTACGAGCTTCGGAAGGTCCTTGACGTTCTTGGCCTCGATAGCAACGGTAACGACCGGCTCGCTGGTGTAGTGGAGGGCTTCGAACGGTTCAATTTCCTGGACTGAAACTGTTTCACCAGCCATCGCATCTCGGAGACCGGTAACGGCGACGATGTTTCCAGCGGGAACGGCCTCCATGTTGACCCTCTCGGGACCCATGTAGATACCGACCTGCTGGATTCTGGATTTCCTCTTGCTGTTGATGAGGTAGACCTCCTGGCCGGTCTTGACGGTACCGCTCCAGACACGGCCGGTAGCTACCTCACCGGCGTGCTTGTCGAGGATGATCTTGGTAACGACCATGGTCATCGGGCCCTTCGGGTCGCAGTTCATCATTGCCTGGCCGACCTCGCTGTTTATGTCGCCCCTCCAGAGGTGCGGGATTCTATATTTCTGGGCCTCGAGCGGGTTCGGGAGGTGCTTAACGACCATATCCAGGACGACGACGTGGAGCGGGGCCTTCTTCCTGAGGGTCTTGAGGTCACCAGCGTTGGTGAGGTCGATGATGTCCTTGAATGAGACGCCGGTCTTCCTCATGAACGGGACGCTGAGGGCCCAGTTGTAGTAAGCGCTACCGAAGGCGACGCTACCGTCCTCGACCTTGACGAGCCACTTGTCCTTGAACTCTGGCGGAGCGTACCTCTTGATGAGCCTGTTCACGTCGGTGATGACCTTGACGAAGCGCTCCTGCATCTGCTGGGGAGTGAGCTTGAGCTCCTTGATAAGCCTGTCAACCTTGTTGATGAAGAGAACCGGCTTGACGTACTCCCTGAGGGCCTGTCTCAGAACGGTCTCTGTCTGAGGCATGACACCCTCAACCGCGTCAACGACGATGATGGCACCGTCTATGGCTCTCATTGCTCTCGTAACGTCACCACCGAAGTCGACGTGGCCCGGGGTGTCGATGAGGTTGATGAGGTAGTCGTTGCCCTCGTAGTTGTGGACCATCGAAACGTTTGCCGCGTTGATGGTGATACCCCTCGCCTGCTCCTGCTCGTCGAAGTCAAGTACGAGTTGCTTCCCAGCGAGCTCCTCGCTTATCATCCCAGCCCCGGCAAGCAGGTTGTCGCTCAGCGTCGTCTTTCCATGGTCAATGTGAGCGGCAATACCCATGTTCCTGATCCTCTCAGGCTGGGTCATCAACTCCTTAATCTTCGCAATCATCTCTTCCCTTCTTCCCATAATACACCACCTATCCTCTTGAATGAGCTTGTCGGCTTAACTTAAAAAGTCCAGTTATAAAGCTTTTCCCGGTTGAGAATCGGAGCTTGGGAATTGAGGTCGGAGTACTTAAGGGTTTTGTATGCGGAAAGAGATGACCCCCAGCACTTCCTCTAAAGTGATTTCTGATGATGGAAGCACGTTCCTTTCACTACCAACATGCTTGTGGTGTGGGAAGGTGGGTAGGTCCCGGTGGTGCGGTGCTATCCCACCGTATTACCAGTTCACGGTTCCTCTGCCCTTGAAAGGAGTAGTTGTATTCCTCGTCGGATACGAACTCCCGAATATGGAGAACACTCCCATCAATTAGCTCCGCGCGTATCTTCAGAATAGAAGTCCGAACCTTCTTTGTAGTCAAGTATATCATAAGACCTGACTATCTCGTTTTTCTCAAGCAATTCTAACTCTCTGAGCATTCTTGATCTCTTTCAACCTTTCTTTTGAACTCGGCTATTCTTTTCCGTATCGGCGCCAACTCGGAAATCAGCTTAAGCTTTTCGTACATGATTATCTCGTCCTCGGTAACTACTACCTCACCCACGCTCCTTGCCCGAATAATTGCTGCGGTAAGGGTCTAAAAAGCTTTTCAGAAATGCTCCTACCTCCTCTTTTATCTCCTTCTTGGCATAAACGCACCATTCCCAGTGAACGTCCTTCATTTCCACAAGGGACTTTACAAGGGGTGAAACATCACTCAGCCTCCTAAGCTCCCCACCGGTCATGACGAATGCGTTCCTCTCCTCGTACTTGGGCTTGGGAGGGTAGTTAAGGATGGCGAGATGGCCGAACTCATCTTCAAGGACTCCCTTCATCTCATCGAGGATCTTCCCTTCGAGCTCCACCTTTGAGCAGTAAGCCCTTTTGTAGAGATTTCTGCTGTCTATGGCTTTTATGAGGTCTCTTACTTCAGGTTTCTCGCTATTCCTGAGCTTTGAAATGAGGTCTATCTCGTCCATAGTTCGTATTTCCTCAAGGAGTATTCCCTCGAGCTCAACGGCTTTTCTCAGCATGGCTTCAGCTATCTTTGCGGTGTGGTGGAAATAAACAGTGGGATGCATCATAGCTCTCGCGAGGAGGAGGTTTTGAGCCGCTATCAGTCCTTTCTCTTCAACGATTAACCTCCTGCCGTCGAACTTCAGGTTCCTTAGGAGCCTCTCAAGGTCGACAACCCCGTAAGCCGCCCCCGTGTAATAGGCGTCCCTAACAAGGTAGTCCATCCTGTCCACATCGATGTCGCCGCTCACAACGGGATGTTTTAGGAGGTTCAAAAACTCGGGGATTGAGTACCTCTCCCGGATAACGTCTCCGACACTTCCGTGTTTTATTATCCAGGCCGTGTTTTCCTCGTGCTTCGGAAATATGCCTTCGAGCGTGTGAGAGAAAGGATAATGGCCGAGGTCGTGAAGGAGGGCGGCATAGACTACCCCCTCCTCGACTTCGGGATTGTATCCCCTTACCCGCTTCGCGAGGTGAAAGGTCCCAAGTGAGTGCTCGAAACGGGTGTGTCTTGCTGAGGGATAGGCCAAAAATGCAAAGCCAAGCTGTGTTATCCTCCTCAGCCTCTGGAACTCGGGGGTATCAACGAGCCTCACCGCGAAGTCATCGAGCTCTATGTAGCCATGGAGGGGGTCGTGAACGAGTTTCATCATACCACCGTTCGATGGAAAACACCGAAAAAGTTTAAATAGTTATTCCCCCGATTACTCTGCGGGTGGGGGGAATTCCACTTCACTGGGTTCACCTCCGCGTGAAACCTGCCGACCCTCCTGCCCCTGGAGGGGCTTCTTCCCCCCACCCTTTTTTGTTAGGCGGGGCTTGAACAGCCTCTCGACATCTTCCTGCACTTCTTCGGCCCTTCCGCTCAACACGAGCTTCCCGTTCCCAATCACGACGACCCAGTCCACTACCGGCATCAATGGCTCCCAGATGTGGCTGATTATCACGAAGCTTCTCTTGCCTTTCATGCCCTCGATGACTTCGATGACTTTCTCCATGCTGTCGAAGTCAATGTTGGCCAGCGGCTCGTCGAGAAAAACCAGCTCTGGCTCCCCCACAAAGGCCTGAGCGAGTGAAATCCTCTTCAGCATCCCAGACGAGTACTCGCTTATCCTCTTGTCCAGGAAGGAGGTTGCATCGAAGAGCTCTGCAGCTTTAATTATGGACTCCTCCCCAACTCCCCTGCTCTCTGCGAAGAACTTCAGCCACTCCCTTCCCGTCACGAACTGCGGAAACGCGGGCGGGTCATAGGCAACGCTGAAGCGCTCTTTAACTCTCCTGTTGTTCCACGGTTTCTCTCCGAACACGAGGATTTCTCCTGAGGTCGGCCTGTAAACGCCTGTGGCCAGCTTGAGGAACGTGCTCTTTCCGCCACCGTTGGGACCGAGAATGAGCGTTACGCCTTCAGGAATCTCAACGGTAATCCCGTCAAGGGCCTTGATGCTCCTGAAGTGCTTTTTAAGGTCTCTGGCCTCTATTATGGTCTTCATTTCCCCCACCTCCAGATGATAAGGGCAAGGAGTAGCGCAAAAATTGATCCGCTAACGTAGAGGGCGTTCTGGACTTCCTTGGTTGGATAGTTTTTTACGAAGCGGAATGAACATGAAACCTTGTCGGTGTAGTTGTTGATGACCAGGTAGTCCCCTTCCCTTGGAAGAACGATCTGGTACCTCGCATGGCCGTAGACGGTGTGCCTGTCCACCAGCTTCCCTGTGATGATGTCGTAGACCTCAACTATTCCGTTGCCGTTGCAGGAGACATTTACAAGCGAACTCGTGGGAGTGTAGATCGTAACCTGGCTCATGTCGGTGCGGTTTCCCTCCTTTGATGTCGTGAGGAAGGCCGGCCCAGCGGAGCCTATCCTGTCCTCGTAGGAGCTGTAGACCCATAGTGAGCCGACGGTGAGCATCAGCATGGCCGCAAGGAGGGCCGCCCAGAACCTCATACGACATCCCTCCTTCTGATGAGAACCCACGAGAGGAGGAAGAGCACTATTGGGACGACGATCCCCCACTCAAGGTAGGCGGCCTTGAACACATTGAAGTCGGTATTTCCACAGCGGTTTAAGGCGTTTATGAAGAGCGCTGGTGGCATGCTCGAGTTTCCGAGTATTTTGGGCGCGTATATGACTGCAAACCCTGCCATGAAGGCGAGGAAGGCGTTTGGAGAGGCAAGGGAAACCAGAGTGGCGGCCGCTATTAGGTAGAGCACGAGGAAAGCAACGAGGAGCAGTGCATCGCTGAGGAATCTTGAGGTTATCTCTGGGAGGTAGCCGGCTATGCTGGCGTAGGTTGTTATGGCAACGTAAGCGAAGGGAAGAAGGAGCATCAGGAACCCGTAGATTAACAACGAGATGAGCTTGATGCCGAATATTTCGTCGTTAGAGTACGGGAGGGCGTAGACAGACTTTGCAACGCCGCTGTCACGGTCATAGCGGAAGGTCAGCGCGCCGAGCAACAGTATCAGAAAACCTGCGAGGGTCCAGACGTCTTCGAGACTGAGCATGCCTTGAATGGACGTTGATACTCTCCTGGCCTGGGAAGCTTCAAAGAGCTGTAGATCCGTTCCGGAGATGAATCCCATAGAATTGCTAACCCCCATTAGTTCCTGTTTCATTGACATTCCAACAAGCATTATTCCAAAAAACAGCAGAACGACTTTTATCAGGTCGTTCATTTCCCAGCGGAATAGGGTGTAGAGCCGTCCCATTCGATCACCTCCTTCTCTTGTCATCCCTCCTGATATCTAGCACGAGGCTTAAGCTCAGCAGTGCGAGGGAAGTGTAAAAGAGATAGGCAGCTTTTGATCTTGGCCTGTTGAATGAAACTTCCTCTTCAGCATTTTCCCCAGCAATTTTGAACGATTTAAGGACGAGGCCACCGGCGCATGACTCTTCATGCTCGACCTCCATCTTATACTGGCCGTATTCGTCCGTGAACTGAGTGTCCAAGATGCCGACTGCCCATAGGTCAGGTCCATCGTTGTAAGTGGTGATGAGTTTTCCGTCAGAAGCGTCGAAGGTGTATATTAGTGTCCCCATCAGAGTTGAGAGGATGTTGTAGCCCTTCCCAAACGGCTGGGTGATGTTGAGAGCATAGGCCTCTGTCACTACGGTTTTTGTGGGAGGATAGAACTGGGTGTATCTTCCTTTTAGGACTCTCTCATTGTCAATTCTGGCGTCTTGAATCTTTATGCTTATCGGGTATAAGCTGAAGCTGTCCCCCTTGTTTAACGGGTTCGCAGGGTCATCAAAAAGCATCGTGTGCCCGTAGTCCACATTTCCCTTTATGACATGGTAATCCTTCACGCGGATTAGGTACTCTCCACTGATGACAACTTTCTTCACATGGAATCGGTACCATTTCCAGTCTTCAAACCCCAAATAGTGGCTGTTTTCGACCTCGGTCTCTATTACCTCTGACTCGTTCCAGAATACGGGTGGCGATATATCCTTTGGGAGGGTCGTGCTTATGCTGACGTTGTAAAGGGTTACCTGTACGTTTGAGCGTATGTAATCCCCCTCCTTTTTGAGGCGGAACTCTACAATCGTGTCGTTGAACGTCCTCAGTATGTATAGAACCCCTGAATAATTGTAAACCATCAGCGAGGTTTGAATCCACTCCGGCCTGTCTCCCTGAGAAAGCCGGTACTGGATGTACGGCTCATACCTTGTGGCCGCGTACTCGATGTAAACTCCCGGTTTGACCCAGTACGGTAGTGCATATACAGGAGAAACAAAAAGAAACATTATAAACACCAAGCCGGGAAATGCTTTCATCGCTTATTCCTCCACAGTGCGAACACGACAAGTAACACAAGAAAGGCTATAGGTACTATGTATAGATACTTAGTGCTTGTTTCTGGTTTTGAAAACTGTGCCGTCTCAGCGACCCCAAACTCCGCATTGGTATCGTAAAACCCTATTCCATATGTGTAGAGCTTTCCTTTCTCTTTGTGGTTCTCACTCATGTACATGCCCCACTGATCCATAAAGTATACCATCTTAATTCTGCATGCCGCGAGGTCAGGAGCTGTTGGGAAAAAGCCCGTAACGAACATGCCGGTAGATCCATCGAAATACAGGATTGCATCGGTTCCTGAGAACGAAACCTCCCCAACAGGGGTCTGTATACTCCCACCTCCCGCGGTTCTGACGTAGATCACTGGCTTCTTGAAATTGGAAGTTTTAGTGATTACAGTCACGTCCAGAGGAGTAACGTTCACCACCTTTGAAACGGAATTGCCTGCGAAGCCAACAAGCTGAAACGGGTGATCAACCATTATAGGGGCATTGCCTAGATCATCCCAGAGGATTGTGTGGCCGTAGTTTGTGCCTGTGGTGTCAAAGACCATGCCGTCCTCCTTTCTAATCTTGTAAGTGCACGAGTATCTTGCCTCTGTGACGTTGAATAACGTCTCGTTGTTAAGATTCTTCTTTGAGATCAGATCAGATTTTGGCCATAATATAACCGTCTTGTCTCCAAACTGCTTTATTGTTACGTTAAACATTTCCAAACTCAGATTCATGAGCAGGTAGTCTCCTTCATCGCCCATGATTGTGAATGTCAAATATGTGTCTCCCCGAGCAGACATCTGGATATAAGTTCCATTGGTCTCAAGAATAACATCACCCGTTGAGAGGAACACGTCCCCTGATTTGTACTTTTGAGCAATTTTTTCGTGTCTTAATGCGGCGTACTTAACATAAACTCCCGGTTTGACCCAGTATGGCGTGGCTTCAACTGGATATGAACCAATTAGTACAATCAAAAGAATGAAAAGTAATTTCAGGTTTTTGCCCTTCAAGACATCACCTCCAATAGTTCATAAAGAAAAAGAGGACGGCACTCTCAATGTGCTGGCCAGTGGGCAGACGCCACTACGGTCTCTGGGGCATCTGGAGCAAGGACTACTGTCTTCACGGTGATTCCCGTGCTGTCTGGATACTTGTAGACACCATAAGAGTATGGATCAAGCTTGTTAATCAGGTCACCATCTCCATACCTGTAGGTTATCTCGTAGTTGGTGTATGGATGCTGGACATCATACTTGACCCCGACTTCTGCATAGGCCCACCCGTATTTTCCACTCGTGGAGTCACGCACTGAGGTAACTCTCCACTGAGTTGCTGCCGCGAACCCTGCCGCCACTACCAAGAGACCGAACAAGACGGCAACCAGCTTCTTCATGGCGCCGACCCTCCTGCCCGAGGGGCGATTGATACGCCATTCCGGGTGATTAATGTGGACACAAACTACTATTTAAGAATTACTTCGAATTAGAATAAAAAGTTCACGGGAGAAATTCGACACATCCATGAGTGGACAAAATATCCTTCAAAAATAAGGCTGCATTTGTAAAATTACATAATCAAGTTATAGAAATAGCTAAACGTTAAAATTGTTCAGTTTGACATCATGCCTGTGACGAATTGGTACAGCATCTACAGGAGATTGAAACACGAATAACATAGAAACACACCTCTTCATCTACATGCGGGGCTTTCTCCATAAAACCTAGTCCGCTCTCTGTTTCGAGAGCAGCCCCCCACAAGGAGGAAATTAAAAATGCAAACTGGTCCTCTAATTCCACGTCTCCGCTATCACATCATGCTTGTGGATGCTTTCATTGCTGACGACCCTCACGTGAATCTTCCCGTTAAAGCGCTCCTTTGCCTTGGCAAAGATTTCCCTCGCCACATCCTCGACGAACTTTGGATTCCTGTACATTCCCTGCACGACTGCGTTCTCGTCCACCGTTTTTAGGAGCGTATAGGTTGGATGACTGAAAGAGCTTTCGACGACCTCTATCATCTCTTCAAGCGGAATCTCTTCATCAAAGCCAGCCCTTATCTCCAGCTCACCGATAGCCCTCTGGATGTGGGTTTTGCCGTTGTTGTTTGCCATAGCGTGGGGGCAGGCAGTGTTTCCTATCACCCTGACCCGAAGAACCTTCTCGAAAGAGCCTTCCTCGTGCTTGATAACCCCCACTTCGACATCGTAGGGCTCGTAACTCGTTCTTCCGCTTGCGGGGGTTGTCCTCGGAATGATGAGGTGGGTCTTTATCCACACCTCGGCACGTCTGTGAGGATGCTTCCCTTCGAGCCTCTCTATGACGCACTTTCCAAGCTCCTCGAGGGAGCTGTGAACCTTTGCCACTTCCTCCTCAACGGCCTCACTCATGGCTTCCGTTATGCTCTCGACGAGTCTGCTCATATGAATGCCCTTCTTCTCCGCCGGCACGTCTATCGTGACCTCTATCACGGGCAGGAAGGTGTACTCTCTCCCTTTCCAGTTTATCTTGGCGACAGTCCGGAGGTTGGTTATCCCAACCCTGTGAAGTCTCTCCATTATCTCTGGCCTCTCCTCTTGAGTTTCGACCATTCTCATTTTCAATCACCCGCTCAACTTCCCTCATTGCCCCCGTTTTTAAACCTATTCAGTTTTCCCCGAGAAGTATTCAAAAACGCCTCCAGGTTCTGCTGTCTGGGAGTTCCTTTGAGCTTTTCTTCTATCTTCTTTAGAGTTTTCCACCCCCTTCTGACTATCGGAGGGAATATCCCGTGTTTGCGATAGTAGCTCTCCAAAAACTCCCTCGTTCTTGGGTCGCTGGGATACCCGCTTCCTATCTCCCCGTACTCCTCTTTCAGCTTCTCAATCGCGGCATCCCTTGAGACCTTGGCCAGAATGGACGCTGCAGAGACCACGGGAAATATGTCGTCCGCCCTATGCTTTGCAATTACCTCTGTCTTGAAATTCAGCCTCGATGATAATTCCTGGGCAAATCTCTCCTCGTCAACGTCCGCAGCGTCAGCATAAACGACGTCAGGTTTAATCTTCAGAGAGTTTAGGGCCTTTGCAAAGTTTTCTACTTCGAATTCGTTCAGCGTGCCTTCCCTCGACCCTATCTCATCAGGCGATAATTCCAGAATTACATAATCATCTAAAATGCCAATTATCTCATTAAAGAGACGTTCTCTTCTCTTTGGGGTCAGCTTTTTTGAGTCTCTAACCCTGAGCTCTTCCAGTTTTTTCAGGTTGGCTTCGTCAACGACCACAGCGGCTATCACCATTGGTCCGATAACTGGTCCTCTCCCGGCCTCGTCGATCCCGGCTATCTTCATCGGCTCACCTCCTGAAAAGCAGGGCGCCGTAAACGGTTCCCAGGAGTATTGTGGCTATTCCGCTCGGGGGTATGCCCGTGAAATAGGCGAGAACGACGGATGATAGCTGAACGGTTATCGTTAGAAAAAGGCTTACTGCGAGGACCTTTCTAAGGTCTGAGCTTACCATGATTGCGATGGCTCCTGGAAGCACCGCCACGACCTGCAGGGTAATCAGCCCCACAGTCTGGACTATTAGGGCCCCCATGACCCCCACCAGCACGTATAGGATAGTTAGATATCCCCTTGTGTTTCCTCCGTAGCTTTCCATCCCCTCGGGGTCGAAGCTGAGGTACAGAAAGTCCCTGTAGAGAAGCAGAAGGGCGAAGAACGCTGTCGTCCCTCCTATAGTTAGAACTGTGAGGTCATCGAGGGTGAGGAGGAATATGTCGCCCGTTAAGTATGAGACTATGTTTTGGGTGAGCGGAAAATAGGGTCTGGTTGCCATTACTTTGTAGAGGATTCCAAAACCGAGGACTGTGAGGCCTGCTACAAAGCTCGAGATTATCCCCACTGCAGAATCGGAAGTGAATCCAAGCTTTTCCAGGTGGGCTATGAGTATGAGGAGGAGAATAGTGACTATGAGAGCCACGAGGAGAACCACCCCGTAGCTGTTGAGGATTAGTGCGAGTATCATCCCCAAAACGGCCCCAAAAAGGAGTGTATGGAATAGGGCGTGCGTTAGGAAGGCCAGACCCTTCGTGTTTATTATCGGGCTTAGGAGGCCCAAGAGGACGCTCACCATTATGCTCGCGAGGATTGCACGGAGGATGAACTCCGGTATCATCTCTCTCCACCTCCACTGTGAATGTGGAAGTCACCGGTTATGCAGTATATCTTCCCCCCGGCTGGGATGACCCTCGCCATGGGGCCGTAAACGGATTTGATAACCTCGTCAACGAGAACCTCCTCTGGTCTTCCGAAGGCTATCAGCCTCTTGTTTATCAGCATTACCAGGTCCCCTATTTCAAGCAGGGGGTTTATGTCGTGAGTTGTTATCACCATTGTCACTCCCTTCTCCTTTTTTATCCTGTCGAGGACGTTCGTGACTTCCGCTCTCGCACTTGGGTCAAGGGCTGCCAGCGGCTCGTCGAGCAGTAGGAGTCTCGGGTCGCTCATGAGGGCCCTCGCCAGCAAGACCCTCTGCTTCTGGCCGCCGGACAGCTCGCGGAAGAGTCTGTTTCCTACTCCCCCAAGTCCAACGAACTCAAGGGCGCTCTCCGCTTTTTCAAGAATCTCTGGAGGTATTTTGAAGTGCACGAAGCCCCTCTTGTAGATGCCGCCCATTGCCACGACTTCAAGGGCAGTTAGCGGCACCTTTTCGTTGAGGGAGTGGCTCTGGGGGACGTATCCTATAAGCTCCCGGGCGTTGCAGGGCTCCCTTGAAAATACGCTCAGTTCTCCAGTGTACTCACGGTGAAAACAGGCAATGGTTCTCAGGAGCGTTGTTTTTCCTGCCCCGTTTGGTCCTAAGAGCAGGAGAGTTCTCCCCTCATCGAGTTCAAAGCTCACGTCCGTTAAAGCCGGCTTTCCGTTGTAGGTTATGCTCAGATTCCTCGCCTTTATTGCCTTCATCTCCTCGCACCAAAAATCATTCTTCGTTCTCTTTTAAACTTTGATGGGCAGTTATGGGACATATTTGTGTACTGGATTTGCAAAAATTTTTAAAAGCTTTATGAGTAGGGGAGTTGGAGAATTTTTGCAGGGACAAGCTTATAAGCCCCCCTAACTACTTCGGGGAGGTGATAATTATGGCGGACAGGAGAAAAGGTCAAAATAGAAATGGTGAAGGTGAGGAGATTATTCGCGTTCCTCTTCCGAAGCCCGGACAGCTATTCGGAGTCATAGAACAGGCCCTCGGCTCGGGATGGATGGACGTTCGCTGTTCGGACGGAAAGGTCAGGAGATGCAGGATTCCGGGCAAGCTCAGAAGGAGAATGTGGATGAGGGTTGGGGACGTTGTTATAGTACAGCCCTGGGAGGTTCAGAGCGACGAGAGGGGAGATATAGTGTACAGATACACCCGCACCCAGGTAGACTGGCTCCTGAGAAAGGGGAAGATCAGTCAGGAATTCCTCAGCGGGGCAGACATGCTGCTTTGAAGGCATTTAAGAGTGGTTCGTATGCGTGATTATGCCCTTGAGAGGGAAATTGAGACCCTGCTCGGCCTGAGGGAGAGGCGAGAAAAGGACAGTGAGCTCTATAAGATAGCCAATGAGGTCTTTGACAGGACTACCAAAGAGACCCTTGCCTACCTACACCGGAGGGGGGCTATAGAGAACCTGTACGGGGTAATAAGCACTGGAAAGGAGGCAAACGTCTTCGCTGGCGTTGACAGGGAAGGCGAGAGGGTCGCGGTCAAAGTTTACAGAACCTACACCACGGAGTTCAGACGGATATGGGAGTACCTGGCCGCAGACCCGAGGGTTGGATACCTGCCGAAGGACATGAGAAAGCTTGTGTTCGTTTGGACGAGGCGGGAGTTTAAAAACCTTCAGAGGGCAATAAAATACGCCGTTAGGGCTCCCGAGCCGCTAATCTTTCGCAACAACGTGCTGGTAATGGAGTTCGTGGGAGATGATCTCCCCGCTCCCAGATTGAAGGACGTTGAAAAGGAGCTTGAAAAGAGCGACTTTGAGGAGCTCTACAGTTACCTCATGCGCGTAATAGAGAGGCTTTGGAAGAGGGGAGATATGGTCCATGGGGACCTCAGCGAGTACAACGTCTTGATATGGGATGAACCGGTTATAATCGACTGGTCCCAGGCTACCGTGAGGAGAAACCGGATGAGCCTTGAACTCCTAAAGCGGGATCTCAGGAATGTAATAAACTACTTCGCGAGAAAGGGGATTGCGGTTGACGATTACGATGAGAAGCTCCGCGAGCTGATTGAGGGGTGAGAGGATGGAAGAGTTTGAGAGGCTCCTTAAAAAATACGAGCGCGTCGATAAGGATGGCGTGGTTAGGGAAAATGAGGAGGACTTCCACATAACATACTCTGCTGAGGGGGAACAGGAGGAGTTCCTCAGAATTCCCAAAGAGCGGATAGCAGTCCTGATAGGAAAGAAGGGCAAAACAAAGAAGGAGATAGAGAACAGAACCGGCACGAGAATAGAAGTTGACAGCGAGACGGGTGAGGTCTTTATCACGGCCACAAAAGACATGAAAGATCCGCTCGGTGTATGGAAGGCGAGGGACGTGGTCATGGCGATAGGCAGAGGTTTCTCCCCGGAGAGGGCCTTTAGGCTCCTAAACGAGGGGGAGATGCTGGAGGTCATCAACCTCACAGACATAATTGTCGGGAACGAGAAAAACGCCCTTCCGAGAATCAGGGGCAGAATAATTGGGAAGAAGGGCAGGACAAGAGAAATAATAGAGGAGATGAGTGGGGCCGACTTAAGCGTCTATGGAAAAACCGTCGCTATAATCGGGAATCCAATACAGGTCGAAGTGGCTAAAACCGCCGTTGAAAAGCTTGTTAGGGGTTCCCCCCACGGGGTTGTGTATCGCTACCTTGAGCGGAGGAAGAAAGATTTGGAGCTCGAAAGTTCCGCTTACTACGAAACCCTCGAAAGGGAGTTCCCCGAATGGAGTGACTCAGGGGAAAAGGGAGACGCTAACGAAGAGGTTTGGGAGGAGTAAATATGGCCGAGGCAAACCAGCTTTTTAAGGAGTTTAAGATTCAGAGCGTCAGCGAATTCTTCAGAAGAAACGCAGCAATGCTGGGTTACACAGGAAAAGTGCGTTCCCTCACCACCCTTGTCCATGAGGCTGTCACGAACTCACTTGACGCATGTGAGGAAGCCGGGATACCGCCCTACGTCAGGGTTGAGGTTGAAGAGCTTGGAAGGGAGCACTACAAGGTCGTAGTTGAGGACAACGGACCGGGAATACCTGAGAAGTACATAACCCACGTCTTTGGAAAGATGCTCGCCGGAACCAAGGCTCACAGGAACATACAGAGCAGGGGACAGCAGGGAATAGGCATCTCTGGTGCCGTAATGTTCGCCCAAGTTACGAGCGGGAAGGCAACGCGCGTTATAACATCCACCGGCGACGATATAATAGAGGCCTGGGTAAAGATCGACGTTGAGAAAAACGAGGGTAAAATCGTAAAGAAGGAGAGGCATCCCAACCCCAAGGGCTGGCGGGGGACGCGGATAGAGCTGGAAGTTAAGAACGTGAGGTACATTCGCTCCAAGCAGGGTGTCTACTGGTATCTGAAGCTGACGGCAATAGCAAATCCCCACGCCCATATAGAGCTAATAGAGCCCGATGGAAAGCTCATAGTCTTCCCGCGTTCAACCGAAGAGGTCCCCAAGCCTCCCGTGGAGATGAAACCCCATCCGAGGGGGGTTCTTACTGACGATATTTACAGAATGTCCAGGAAAACGCGGAGAAACACCGTCAGGCGCTTCTTAGTTGGCGAGTTCTCGAGGATAAGCGACAAGAAGGTGGATGAGCTAATCGAATACATTGCCGCCCTCAGACTCATAAAGACCGAGCAGGACAAAAACGTCCAGGAGCAGCTCTACAAGAGGCTTGCTGAGGGGGACGTCAAAGCCGTACTCCGCTCTTTCCGTGGCTACACCAAGGTGGTCAAGCAGGTAGCCAAGATGATGGAAAAGCCGCCTGAGAAGCTTACCTGGCATGAGGCGGAGGAGATAGTGGAGGCTTTCAAGTACATGAAGTTCCTCGCTCCCCCAACACACGGTCTGAGGCCTATAGGGGAGGAGAACATTGAGAAGGGGCTCACGACGATCCTGAAGCCCGAATTCGTAACTGCCGTTACGAGACCCCCTAAGGTGTACTCCGGCGGAATCCCCTTCCAGGTTGAGGTGGGGATAGCATATGGCGGTGAGATTCCATCGGGCTTCGAGCTCCTGAGATACGCTAACAGGGTTCCCCTCCTCTTTGACGCTGGGGCGTGTGTTACAACTTCCGCAGCAAGGTCCATAGATTGGAAGAGGTATAAAGTTGACGACCTGGACAGGGCTCCCCTGGTTTTGATGATAAACGTCGTGAGCGTTCACGTTCCCTACACTGGCACGGGCAAACAGAGCATAGCCAGCGACGACGACATCTACAACGAGATAAGGCTCGCCATAATGGACGCTGCAAGGAAGCTGCAGACTTACCTGAGTGGAAAGCACAGACGTCTCTATCAAGTTAAGAGGAGGAAAACCTTTGAGAAGTATGTTCCTGAGATAGCGAGGGCTTTGAGCATACTCGTTGGAGTGCCCGAGGAGGAGGTTAAGAAGTACTTCCTGAGCTTCATAGAGAGCAGGTTTTCAGATAGTGATGTGGAGGAACCTGCGGTAGTGGAGGAGGTGGCCGAGAATGCCTAAACGCAAAATCCATCGCGAGAAACCCAAGGAGAAGTTCTCCTACGACCCCAGGAAAGTGTTGAAAGCCCTTGAAGAGTACGGGAGAAGGGTTCTCGAGGATATTAAGGCCGGGAAGAACCCCTACTTCGACATACCAATGAGGGGCATAAGTAACGTTTACTTTGACGAGAAGGCGAGGGTTATCAGAATGGGCGACAAACTCTCAAGGCGCTACTTCCTCAACGTGGCCCACGCGAGGAAGTTCATGCAGACCCTCCTTATAATGGCCTACGTCAAGCGTCTGGTGAGCGAGGACAAGCATGCGAGCCTTCGTGAAGCCTACTACGCGAACAAGCACACCATCCCCGGAACCCACGAGAACACCTTTGAGGACCAGAGCGAGAGCGACCCGATAATTGAAGACCTCGAAAGGATGCTGGGTGTTCTGCGTGAGGAGATGCACCTCACAGCAGATAGAAGGGGATACATCTACGGAGACATAGTCATCCGCGATGGAGAGGACGAGTTCAACACGAGCAAGCTCGGAAGGGGTGGATGGGCTGTCCCAGGCACCGTCGAACACCTTCAGTTCGTTGAGGTTAATGTTGACTACGTCCTCGTCGTAGAGACAGCCGCTATGGCCGACCGTCTGATAGAAGAAAAATACGCGCAGAAGGAAAACGCCTTGATAGTGGCAACTCAGGGACAGGCTTCTCGTGGTGTCAGAAGGCTCATCCACAGGCTTCACTACGAGCAGGGGCTTCCTATTATCGTCTTCACAGATGGCGACCCCTACGGTTGGTACATCTACTCCACCATAAAGCAGGGCTCAATAAACCTCGCGTATCTCAGCGATAAGCTCGCAACGCCGGAAGCAAAGTTCGTGGGCATGACAATGGACGACATCAAGAAATACGGCCTCCAGAACGTTACTGAAAAACTCAAGGGCATTCCGCCTAACAAGAAAGGGGGTCCGACCGGCGACTACAAGAGAATACTCGAGGAGATGGAGTACCCCTGGTTCCAGAATAAGGAATGGCAGAGACAGCTTAAGATGGCCCTTGAAATGGGGGTCAGGATTGAGCAGCAGGCTTTAGCGAACAAGAGCCTTGAGTTCGTTGCCAAGGAGTACCTTCCTGAGAAGATAAACAACGGTGAGCTGCTGCCATGACGACCACGGAGGAGCTCGTAGCGAGGGTCAACAAGATACTCGATGACATCGGGATAGACATGGATGGGTTATTCGAGAGTTTCGACGTCCCCACCGTTTATTACCGTTTGAAGGAGAATCTCTCCCTCCTTCAGGAGCTTGAGAAGGACCTTTCAAGGCGCGTGGGGGAGACCGGCCTTTCCGTGGCAGGCCTGAGCAAGAAGGACAGGGACCCCCACCTCCAGTGGCTCTATAAGAAGAAGAGGAACAAAATGCTCGCCCTTGAAAGACTCAGGGCTGCCATTACGGCCCACAGAATGGCAATGGCGATCATAACTGCCAACTACACCTTTTTCAGGGGGAAGAAACTCGTCTCAGAGAGGGAGATCACCAAGGAAAACCTCGGTCAGATAAGGGCCCTCCCAAACCCGGTGCAGATAGCGAGGGTCGAGGTACTTCCCTACTTGGCTTACTCCGGCGACGTGTTGAAGATACTCTCCCGTGAAAGCGTCTCCGTTAGGGAGGAGTTCAAGTTCATAAAAGGCAAGCTGAGGGAGAAGGGAACAGTCAGAACGAGTGGACTCAGAATTGAGGTCGATTACTGGGAGGGCAACAGACTCAAAAAAGCCAGGATTGATCTTCCAGCCGACGCTGACATTGAGGGAGAGCTGAGGAAGAGGTTCGGAAAAAGGTTCCGCTGGAGGGTTTTGAGTTTTGTCAAGACGAGGGGAGTCCTGATAAACAACCACTACACGGTTGACAACCTTGCTCTGGCCTACGCAACCCTGGATCCTGAAAAAGGGGCCGAAAAGCTCGGCCTTGACCTCTTCAGGTACTACTTCCTCACTTCGGAGAAGGAGAGGGAAACCCTTGGAGTGTATCCGGACATAAAGCTCTGCGTTGACTGCCACTACTCGATTTTTGACCTCCCCTTCAAGTGGGAGCCCAACTTCAGAACCGGCTATGGAAGCATGATGATAATAAGGAAGTGCGAGATGGAGCGTATTCTCATGGGCAGGAGGAGAGAGGTGAGCAACATCCCTAACTACCTCCTCGGAGGAGTCATGCTTTACGGAATGAGCGAATACTCCGAAAAACAGGTTGCCCAACTCCTTGGCATTCCGGAGGACGAGCTCAGAGAAGCCCTGGAGAAGTTCGTTATATCTGGCCTGCACAAGCTCCTTTTTGCGAACACAAAGCGTTTTGATAAGTTCATGCCCAAGAGCGAGAAGGCGAGGCAGTTCTTGTCCCTGCTCCAGGGGTGAGGGCATGAAGGTGAAGATAAGGGCCAAGAACAACGCCGAGCTCATAAGAAAGCTTGAGGATGAGCTCAACGAGGACGTTACCGAGGTATACGTCAACCTCAGGCCCACCAAGGAAATAGTAGTTAGAATTCTCGAGCTTGCCCCAAACGTGAGGAAAATATCCTGCCCTCCAAGCGTGTATCCCAAGGTTTCCGGGAGGGTCGTGAGCGCTCTCCGTCAGATAGGGGTTGAGCTCGTGCCGGAGGGTTACCCGAGGGGTAGACCCAAGAAGTATGGCGCTGAAACAGTTCGCATGGTTGTCGAGATGGCCAGAAAGGGCTTATCTCTGAGAGAAATAAGCGAGAAGATGGGGATACCGCTCAGGACCGTCTATTACATGGTGGAACGGTTCGGTTCTGAAGTAAAAGAGAAAGCGGGGTCAAGCTTTCCCGAGTCTCCATAGAATCCAGTTCTTAGCTTCCTTCATCCATCCCCAGTATAGCCTTAGGGACTCGCTGAAGGCCTCCCATTTAAGGAGTTCCTTCAGGGCAACGCCCATAACCACGGCCGCTGGAGGTACGAGCACCGTTGCATAAAAGCTGAACTGCGTTTTGCCCCCGAGAACGTACTGGAGGGCAAAGAATCCAACCGTGCTCCAGAAGATTCCATAGACCTCAAGAATCTTTTTGCGCCTTCTGTAGAGCCATGGAAGTGCAAATAGGAATACAACCGTTGAAATCAACAGGAAGGGGTCGGTTTCAGCGAAAATGTTCGGGTTGAAGTGGAACGGGAACGGCCTGTAGTTTATGAACCACTCCCAGAAGGGCGATGTGTTGGGGTTCGGCCCCTTGTAACTCAGGTGCCACTTAAAACTTCCGAGGAACTCCCGCAGCCACCTCTCCATGCCAACTGCAGCTACTGCGGGGATGTTGGGCACGAAGAACCCTATCGCCGGGAGCACGCTAACAGCCAGGAGGAGTCTGGGCA
The DNA here is from genome assembly GCA_030156945.1 of Thermococcaceae archaeon. Lineage (GTDB taxonomy): Archaea > Methanobacteriota_B > Thermococci > Thermococcales > Thermococcaceae > Thermococcus. The sequence goes on along the minus strand of JASGLT010000003.1, from coordinate 55,572 downwards.
GACTTCTTTCCCCCTTCAGGGATTTACAAAGCAAAACCGGCCAGGCAAAGGCCCCGCTGAGTTTTGCAGATGCTGCGAGACCAAGGGCTATGCCAGATGCCTCTATCCTATCGTGAACCAGCAGGGCCATGAAGAGAGCCGTGCCGAGCGCGACGTATATGTCGAGCATAGCAGCCACTGCCGTCGCTTGGAGAGTTGGATCGGCCGCGGTGAATACGAGCGCTATCAGGGAAGCGAGATAGCTCTTCGTTATCCTCCATGTCGTGAGGAGGACGAGGGCCTGGACGGCGAGGAAGGCTATAAGGCCCGGAAGGCGCCAGTAAAGGGGCTTGTCTTCAATGAGCATGCCCGCCATTATGAAGTCTTTTCCGAGGAAGGGATGCTCGAGGTTCAGGTAGTTGTGGATGTTCTCTTTATCTGGGTACCTGTAGCCTGTCACCACCCGATAGGAGTCGGAGGGAATTCTTTTGGATATGCTGGAGAGAAAGCTCTTTTCGTTCTCCCGCGGTATCTCGTAGTAACTTCCCGGGATTTCGTTGTATCTAAAGGCCTTTCCTCCGTTTGCTATGGCCTCGTAGTCAGCGAAGGACACGTAGCGGGTCTCCAGGCTTTCGTTGGCGAAAATTATGCTAATCCCGACCATTCCTTCCTCGTTAGTGTAGTGGGTGTGGAGGCCAAGCTCGTTCAGGATGTTCCTGGAGGCGGGCACGTACCATACCTCATCCCCTATGTAGTCGTTGAGCTCGGGGGACGATGCGATCCTGTAGGCGTACCAGAAGGATGAGCCCATTACAAGCAGTGTTGCAATGATGAAAATCAACTGATCTTTTTTCACTCAACCCCACCCCTATGAGTAAAATGAGAGAAGTTTTTAAACTTCCCGTCGAGTCCCCTCTATGATGAAGGAGGAAGACATCGAGCTGGCAGTGGAAATGCTCAGGAAGGGCCTTGACGAGAAAAAGCTCCGCGGAACGTTTGGTGAGAGGTGGGAGGAGATAGTGGAGATAGCTAGGGCCAGGATAAAGGCCAGGGACAAGTTCTCAAGGAGCGACCTTTGGATGGACCTTGAGGGACTCAGGTACGCGACCCACGAGGTGGTGGCCAGGTACAGGGCCGAAAGGCTCGCGGAATTTGGCGTTGAGAGCATAGCCGACGTTTCGTGCGGAATCGGAATTCAGCTCATCTTCTACGCCATGAAGGTGAAGAGGGCCTACGGTGTCGACATAGACCCAAGGAAGGTGGAGTTTGCGCGTAAAAACGCGGAAAAATACGGGGTCACCAACATCGAGTTCATAAACGCGGATTCCCTCGCACCGGAGACCGTTGATAAAATAGATGCCGAGGTTGTGTTCTCCGATCCGGCAAGGCCTCCTGAGATGCCCGAGCGAAGACTCGAAGACCTCCTTCCGAGTCCCCTTAATGTCTATGAGGCCTACAAAAAGAAAGCCGAGGCTTTCATTTTCGACCTTCCACCCCAGATGAAGCGCGAAAAAGTCCCGTGGAAAGGTGAGTTTGAGTACATAGACCTCTTTGGAGCCCTTAACAGGCTGACCTTCTACACGGAACCGCTGGCAAAGGCTGAGAGAAGCGCTGTGATACTTCCGGCCGGCACGAGGGTTGAGAGCGACCCCTCGCTTGAGAACATCGTAGAATGGACCGATAAGCCCCGCGAATACCTCTACGAAATCCCGCAGAGCGTTGACTACGCGGACTTGATAAACGAGCTCTTCCACCTCCTCCCCGGAGAGGCCAAGATGCTCATGAGGGGGAAGAGGCGCGTACTTGCAACGGGAGCTGAGGAGATCAAAAGTCCCTACCTAAAGCGCACGTACGCCGTGGTTGGAGTCCTGCCTTTCCATCCCCTCAGGATAAACGACTTCCTCAGAAAGGAGGGTTATGGGAGGGCGACGCTAAGGATAAGCGTGCCAGATGAGGAGTACTGGAGGATTAGGAGGAGGATAGAGGCCAATTTAAAAGGGGAGAAAAGGGCCTTCGTCTTCCAGTTCAAAGACCTCGCTATAATAGCTGAAAGCCTATAGCTCCTCGACCCTGGCGTTTCTTATTTTCTTCGAGCCGATCCGCAGTTTTTTAAAGTAGTCCACGTGTTCTTCCGGGAGAAACGAGTCGAGGCTCGTGGGTTTAAGCCGCTTTTTTCTCCTTCTTCCGACCTCGCTGGGTTTAAGCCCTTCTGATTGTCTTCCCATGAATTCATCGAGTCTCTTCTCCATAGGCTCTCCCGTGCTCAATACTCGAACCCTCAATAAAATGTTTTTCGGTGAGTTTCCGGTGGAGTCATGTGGGCTTCTGAACCCTCCTGGGAGTGGGCTGGCTCTTAGGAGTTTTCTTGGTTGACGGCACCACTCCAAAAAGATAACGCTTTTAACTTGAGCGGTTTATTGGGTAGGTGAGTAATGGGAAAGGTGGTAGACGTGTGTGGAATCATAGGGTACATAGGCGATAGGCCTGCCTGCGAGGTCATCGTTAAAGGCCTCAAGAGGCTCGAATACAGAGGCTACGACTCCGCTGGAATCGTCACCGAGGAGGGTGGCAGGCTCTACATAAAGAAGGGCGCCGGCAGGATTGATGAACTCGCGGAGAAGCTCGGTTTCCTTGAGATGCCGGGCAAGAGGGGCATCGGACACACCCGCTGGGCAACCCACGGTGTTCCCAACGATTCAAACGCTCATCCGCAGACGGATTGCAGCGGTGAAATTGCCCTCGTTCACAACGGGATAATAGAGAACTTTGCTGAGCTCAGGGGGGAGCTTCTCGGGAAAGGGCACACCTTCAAGAGCGACACCGATACGGAGACAATAGCCCATCTAATTGAAGAAGAACTCAAATCAAGCTCTAATTTTGAGGAGGCCTTAAGGAAGGCCCTTAAACGGCTGAAAGGCTCCTTTGCCCTTGGGATAATATACACTGGAGAACCCGACCGCCTTTATTTCGTGAGAAATGAAAGCCCCCTCGTTCTGGGAATTGGGGATGGCGAGACCTTTGCAGCGAGCGATATACCAGCTTTTCTTGAGTACACTAACAGGGTGGTTTTCCTTGACGATGGCGAGTACGCTGTAATAACCATGGACTCCTACGTTGTGAAGAAGCTCGATACGGGGGAAGTCGTTGAGAAATCCGTCCAAGAGATAACCTGGACGCTGGAGATGGCGGAAAAAGCCGGTTATCCCCACTTCATGCTCAAGGAGATACACGAGCAGCCGAGGGCAATTAAGGACGCCATTCACGGCAACAGGGAAATTATCAGGGGCATCGCCGAGGAGATAGCAAACTACGACAGGATTATCTTTGTGGCCATGGGCACCTCCTATCACGCCGCCCTCGTTGGAAAGTACCTCTTCCAGAGGCTTGCTAAGAAAGTCCCTATAGTAGAGGAGGCCAGTGAGTTCAGGTACGAGTTTGAAGACCTGATAGACGATAGAACTCTCGTTATAGCGATAACCCAGAGCGGTGAGACCGCCGATACACTCGCGGCGATGAAGCTGGCGAAAAAGAAGGGTGCGAAGGTTCTGGCCGTAGTCAACGTTGTCGGCAGCATGGCGACGAGGATAGCCGATTTAACCCTCTACACCCACGCCGGGCCGGAAATCGGGGTTGCTGCAACAAAAACATACACGACCCAGCTCACGGTCCTCACGATGCTCGCGATAGAGCTTGCCAGAATCATCGGCACCGCGAGCGAGGAACACCTCCGCAGACTCGAGGAAGAGCTAATTAGAACCCCGGAGCTCGTTGAACTGGCTTTGAAGCATGACGGGGCCCTCAGAGAGCTTGCTGAGGCCCTGATGGATAGTAGAGATTTCTTCTACATAGGCAGGGGAGTTGGCTTCCCAACTGCCCTTGAGGGTGCACTGAAGCTCAAGGAGATAAGTTACATCCATGCGGAGGGACTCAGCGCTGGAGAGCTCAAACACGGCCCCCTGGCCTTGATAGAGGATGGCGTCCCCGTTGTTGCAATAGCCCCAAGTGGAAAGACCTTTGAGAAGATGGTGAGCAACATAGAGGAGGCAAAGGCCAGGAGGGCTTTTGTGATAGCCCTCGGGGACTCCAAGAAGCTTGAGAAGGTTGCCGATGTTTTCATACAGATGCCCGAGGTCGATGAACTCCTGACCCCCATACCTTACGTTGTCCCGCTCCAGCTCCTGGCGTATCATCTTGCGGTTTTGAGGGGTAACGACCCCGATAAGCCGAGGAACCTTGCGAAGTCCGTTACGGTTGAATGAGGTGATCGATATGGTGAAGACGGAGTCAAAAGAAAAGCGTAAGGGGAAGAAAAGCACCCCCCCTATGCATGAATATTACAGGAAGTTCAAGACCTACGGAATTCCAATTGCCGTGCTGATAGTCTCGTATCTCGCATTCAGGCTCAGGAACATGACCTCGAACTACAAGACGTTTTTTGACCCGGATACCTTCTATCACTACGAGCTTTACAGGATAGCAATCAATGAGTGGATACCGAAGTATTTCGCGTACGCGGAACCTCCCACCGGCATAAAGCCTGGAGGATATCTCGGGCTTTATACTATCCAGGCGGCGTTCTACAAAGTAACCCATGCCCTGTTCGGTACAGACGTTCTTGGGGCGTTCAAGCTCTGGCCCCCCTTCATTGGGGCGCTAACGGTTATAGCGATATACCTCCTCGGCAGGAAGCTCCATTCCGACTGGGCAGGCTTCTGGGCTGCGCTCTTCATAGCCTTCTCCTCGGCCAACTACTACAAGACCATGTCCGGCAACAACCGTGGTGAAGGGCCCTTCATGGCGTTCTTCCTTCTGGCAGTCTTCTTTGCCCTGCTCTACATCGAAGAGAAAAAGCTCAACTGGAAGAAAGTTCTCTGGGGAGCTTTGTTCCTCATGTTCTCGGTTCTCTACATGGCGGCATGGACTGGAAGCACGTTTGGCGTGAGCATCCTCTTGGCCTTTGCGGGTGTTTATCCGGTGCTGCTGTTCGTTTTCGGCAATATAGAGGAGCTAAAACGCTTTGTGGCAGAGTTCTACAGTCTCTACGGTATATCCCTGCTCCTCGGGCTATTCCTGAGCGGAAGCGGTTTCGTCAACATAAAGTGGTTCCTCGTATTCGCCATTGAGGTCTTTGCCTTCTTGGTCATCCTGGCCGGAGTGATGCTCTTTGGTGAGAAGCTCCGCCTGAACTACTCCGATAAGAAGCACAGGTTTGCGGTAGTGGCGGTGATAACAGTCCTCGCATTGGCGGTTGCTTACCTGCAGTTCGGACCCGAGCTGGTCAAGTTCATGGGGGGTGCTTACCAGTCCAATCCACTTTATCAGACGGTAGCTGAGCTCAAGAAGACAACAATGGCAGATATAAAGGCTTCGTTCAGCATCAGGGGTAACGATGGTATGCTCTTCGTCCTCTCCCTTGCGGGATTTGCCGCGGTGTTTGCGAGGTTCTTGTGGAAGCTTAGCAAAGGGGACGTCACTGGATACAGGGAGGTGTTCCTCGTTACCTACTATGGGGCCTCATTCTACCTCCTCCTCATGGCCGTCCGTTTCACGTTCCAGGCCTCCGGTGCTGTGATGCTGCTGGCCGGTGTGCTGGTGGGTGAAGTCTTCAGAATAGTGGAGGAGATGAAGGACACGGCAACAACGAAGACGATGTACGCTATACTCCTCATACTCCTCTTCCTCCCGCTCCCAATAGCCAGCGGACAGTACCTCAGTAGAAACGCTAAGAGCTATTCACTTATAGGTGGTAGTGTGGATCCGGACTGGAGCGAGGCTCTAACTTGGCTCAAAAAGAACTCCGATCCCCTTGATAGCGCCACGAGCTGGTGGGACTACGGCTACTGGATAGAGTCGAGTCTTTTGAGCCACAGGAGGAGCTCAACCGACGGTGGGCACGCCTACGACAGGAGGTATCTGGTGGCGGACTTCTTCGCCCACCATGGAAACGAGAGCGAGGTGGATTTTGAGGCCTGGGAGCTCAACTACATGATAGTTTGGCAGAGTGATATAACCAAGTTCAACGCTATAAGCTACCTCGGCGGTGCAATAACCTACGGTGAGTACAGGGACGTTCCGGTATTCCAGACGGTGCCTAAGGACAGCATACAGTACTCAAACGAGAGTGGGCAAACTGTGGTCTATATTTTGGCGGGGCAGTATGCCCTCCAGCCCAAGATGACAATTGACCTTACAACCGGGCGCGTGATTCAAGGCAGGGGGGACATACCCTACGTGCTCTATGTTTTCAGCAACTACGGCCTTCTCGCATATGAGAAAATAGCATTCAGCAACTTCGTCCGTCTGGCCTTCCACCTGCCCTTCTCGATAGAACCCTGGGACGCGCAGAAGCTCTTTGCCAACTTCCACCCGGTTAAGACTTCCGGAAGCGTTTCCATATACGAGTTCAGGCCCTTTGCCGTCTACAGGATTGACCAGTACAGCAACGGTTCATGGGTTCCCTTCTACAGCCCGCTCGGAGGAGGAAAGCTCCCGGTAGGTGAAACAAAGCTTAGGCTCTGGATTTCGGCCTTTGGAAGGGACGTTGAGAATGCTTCACTTATCTTCGAGGCATACAACGGCACAGAACTCATTGAGAAGAAGGTTATAGCTGAGAACCTTAACATTAATCACCTTAACGAGACCCCCGTCGAGGTGAGCCTCTTCGTACCGAACGCAACAAGCTACCGCTTCATCCTGGTTCAGAGGGGCCCTGTAGGGGTCCTAAACGGTCCAGTTTACGTTAACGGCAAGCTCGCCGACCCAACGTACGTGCTTAAGGAGGGGGAAAGCGGAGACATTAAACTCACGGCCGCCTTCCGGAAGGATTACTCTGATGTCGACCTCGTACTGAGGGCGAGCATCGTCTACTACATCGCCCCCAACGGCAACGACATCTACAGCGATAACTTTTACCTCGAGCCCCATCAAGACATAATCGCCTACATCCCCGTTAAGGAGGGTCTCAGCGTTAAACAGGGAGACAACAACATTGCCGGAAGCGCATCCCTTCCGGACGGAGTGTTCAGTGAGTACATTGATAAGCTCAAACAGAAGTACGGGGAGGACAAAGTTGTAGTGTGGAAGCTTAGAGTAGAGCCGGTGTTCCTAACTCAGAAGGAGTACGTCATCTGGGAGGGCTGAGCTTTTTCCCTTTTCCATACTTTTGGGAATAAGCTCGCATTTTCTACATCCGCCATCGGTTTTCTTTTGTTACGATAAAATCGGCTGGATGTTCTGATGATATCCCCCATCAAAGACCAATGTTACGGGGATAACGGGCCAACATCAAGGGAAACCCTTAAATTATTTTCACCTAAATTATTTTTGATGGCGGAGATAGTGGTTGAACCCCCAGAATACTATCCAATCGTGGACAAGTTCTTTGCAACCCCCCTAGTCGAGGGGCTGCAAGTTCTTGGGGTGGACGTCATCGGGATAAAGGCCGGTGTTCAGACCCGTGCGAATAAGATTCTCCTTGGGTTCATAATAGAAACCGGAAGTTCCCCCGCCATAGGTGCCCTTGACGTTGACTCCATCGTCTCTTCCCTCCTTGAAAAGCTCGCGAAAGAGGCAACATACACGTGGAAGAAACTACAGGACGTCTCTTTTGAGGTCGTTGGCTTTAAAGTTTATACCTCCCGGAGAAGGGGGAGGGAAGAAAAAACGAGTCTGGTCGTGAACTCGCCCGAGGATCTCAGGAGAGGACTTGAGCGGCTTGGAAAGGGGTTGATGATTTACCTGAAGGAGAGGAGGGCTATTTTCTCCACAATTGTTATAAAAGCTCCGATGGACGGCAGGCCGGTTATCAACGTAACCCTTCTGCTGAGGGAGGTAATGAACCCGCTGGAAAAGCAGCGCCTGCAGAGAGAGCTTTCTCATAAGGTCGAGTCGTTCTTGAGAACCCTCAGCCTGGATTATCTCCGGTTTCAGGTTTCGGTGCTTGACCCGGAGGACGAGAAGATATCGCTCCTTCTCAGGGAAAAGGAGAAAGCCGAAAAAATGGTGGACAATATTGCCGAGAAAAAGGAGCTTAAAGAGCTTATGAGGATCCTCGGTAAGAAGACTCCTTAGCCTTTATGTAGTCCAATAGGGGTCTTATCCGCTCCCAGACGTTCTCAATGTCAGCATTGCCGTTTATTCTGACGTAGACTCCCTGTTTCTTGTAGAACTTTATTATCGGTTCCATGTTCTTTATGTAGAGGTCATAGCGCCTTGCCACTATTTCCTCCTCGTCGTCCTCCCTTTTGACCAGTGGTGAGCCGCAGTAGTCGCACTTTCCGGGTTCTTTGGGCGGATTGTATTCGAGGTGATAAACGGCGCCGCATTTGGGGCATATCCTTCTTCCGGAGATCCTTTTAATGGAAACTTCCTTTGGGATGAATATCTCAAGTGCAACTTCGATGTTTATGCCGTGATCGTACAGGTAGTTTTCGAGGGCTATGACCTGAGCGGGGGTTCTGGGGTAGCCGTCGATGAGGAAATTATTCCGGTTTCTCCTCAGCCGGGAAATTATGAGGGTGTTTACGACAGTGTCCGGGATCAGGTCTCCTCTTTCAAGGTATCTCTGCATCTCTTTTCCGAGGGCTGTTCCAGCTTCTATCTCTGAGCGGATTATGTCGCCGGAGGAGATGTAAACGAGTCCATAGCGCTCAACTATTGTTCTCGAGTGTGTGGACTTTCCACTTCCGGGGGGCCCGAACATCAGAATGTTCATTTTCTCACCGTTATTTATTTATCCCCTTTGCACTAATAAACCCTTGCGGTGGTCTTCATGAGACTCAGCACGGGATTTGTTAGGGCCGCCGGTTATGCCAACAAAGTTAGAAGGGTTCTTTTCGCATTGACAAGGGGAAAAGTGCCTCCGGAGGAAGTGGTGAGGGCTGCAGGGGAGCTCAACCAGTTACTCTTTGACAAACTTCAGGAGCTGGGAGTTAGGAAAGAAGACGTCGTCAGGATAACGGTGGAATTTTCGATCCAAGAGGGCCGCATAAATTGGGACTACGAATCGATATCAATCGAGGTGTATCGGAAGGAGGAGGCAGGGACCCTGGCCCGGGCGATGGAAGAGGTTGAGGAGCGGGAGAGGTCTCTGGAAGCTCACATAAAAGAGCTTGAGGAACTCATAATCTCCTTAGAAGAATTGAGTGAGAAAATAGTGGAGAAGCTCGAGGAGATAAAGCAGGAGTACACATCGCTGCGGCTCCGAACAGAAAAATGATGCCCGCTCTTTCATTTTAAAAATTTGAAAGTTTCAGACCTGGAAAATCCTTATCGTGTTGGTTCCACTGGTTTTGCCTATTGGGGTCCCTTTTGTCAGGAGGACCGTATCATTTTCCTTCACCAGGCTGAGTCCTTTGATTAGGCGGATTATCTCCTCCTCCGTGGTTTTCTCCACCACAAAAGGATAAACCCCGTATGAGAACATCAGGGTATTGGCAACCCGCTCGTCGGTCACGAATGCAAGTACCCACTGCCTGGGCCTGAACCTGGAAATCAGTCGTGCCGTCTGGCCTGTTCTCGTGGGCGTGAGAATGTACTTCACATCGATGGAGTTCAAGGCCTCTATTATGCTCCTGCTTATGGCGTCCTTTATTGTGGTTCCCCTTCTCGTGGCTCCCCTGATCTCGTTCATCCTCATTTCCACGACTCTCAACGGCCACTGAGACTCCCGGTAGGCCTCCGTGGTTCTGGCAATTTTTGCCATCATCCTGACGGCATCCACGGGGTACCTGCCAACGGCCGTTTCCTCGGATAGCATCAGGGCGTCGGTTCCATCGAGGATAGCGTTTGCAACGTCCGTAACTTCCGCCCTCGTGGGCAGCTTTTCGGTGGTCATGCTGACCAGCATCTGTGTGGCCGTGATTACGGGCTTTGCCGCGCAGTTCGCCTTATGAACAAGCTTCTTCTGGAGGACAGGGAGCTTTTCTATGGGCATCTCCACACCCAGGTCGCCCCTTGCTATCATGATACCGTCGGCGGCGTTCAGTATTTCCTCGAAGTTTTTAACGGCTTCCTGCCTTTCTATCTTTGCAATCAGAAATATATTGCCCCCGTTATCTTCCACAAAGCGCCTCATCTTCAGGATATCGTAGGCAGACCCTACAAAGCTTATTCCCAGAGCATCTATGCCCTGCTCAATGGCAAACTTCGCGAACTCCAAGTCCTTCTCAGTGATAGCATCTATGGCGGTTCTCGTGTTCGGAACGTTGATTCCTTTGTGTGAGAAGAGTATGCCGCCTGCGAGCACCTTGCAGACAACTTCAGTATCCCTTACCTCTTCGACCCTGAGGGCGATAAAGCCGTCGCTTAGATATATGACGTCCCCCTTAGACACGAGCTTTGGGAAGTCCTTGTACTGCACTGGGATGATTCCCTCATTCCCCACTACGTCTCTCGTTGTCAGGGTAACGGTCTGCCATCGTCTGAGGGTCACCGAGCCCCCTTCTATTTCTCCAACCCTTATCTTAACCCCCGGAAGGTCCCCCAATATTGCGACTGGGCGGTTCAGCCTCTCAGAAGCGCGCCTAACGGTCTCAATGACCTTTGCATGCTGTTCAAGATCGCCATGGGCGAAGTTTATTCGTGCCACGTTCATTCCTGCCTTTATCATGGCTTCTATGGTCTCTCTCTTGAGAGAAGAGGGCCCAATGGTTGCGATAATCTTCGTCTTGTTGGAAGGCAGTCTCACATCACCCACCCTTCTCTTGTTTAACGCGTGGGCTCTTAATAACCTTTTTATCGGGGCTATTAATCGTGACTCCCTTCAAGCCGGTTCAGGTTGAACTCGGACCATTCAACAGCTCTCTTCAGCTCTATGAAACACTTGTCACAGTAGCCGGGAAAACGTGAATCCCACTCCTCTATGCTTGATGGGGGGTTCATTACGCAGTCGTTTTGGCAGTGCTCAAGTCCAAACCCGTGACCAGTTTCATGGAGTATTCCTTTGAAGACCCTGCGTTTCATGAGTTCTGCAGCTCTTTTCAGTTTCTTCTGAACTTCCGATTCAGGGTTTGTCCGAGAAATTTTTAGGAGCTCCCTGAACCCATCTGGCTCAAAGGGTCTCACCGAGAGAACCATTATCCTCAGACCCAGCCTGGTCTCGTGAATACCCAGAAACTTCTCGTAAAAGTCGAAGTATGGGTTTCTCGAAACCAGCGGGAAGGTCGTCAGGGCAAGTATCTTGTTGGCCCTTATCCCGGGTTCCTTCTCAATCTCTTCGAGAAGTCTTGCGTGTAGCACGTCTATTAGAGCCTCCAAGGGATATAGCATTATCTTGCCCTCGGGAGTCTCGAGGCTTATCAGGTATCCCGGCTCAAGACGGAGGTTCCCTATGTACAGAAGTCTCAAAGGAAGATCGTTTTCGTGAAAAAAGCGGTTTACCTCATCGAAAGCGCCAAAAACAACATCATCAATAACCGTTTTATCCATGAAGTTGCTAACGTACGTGAAGGCCACGAACTCCATGATTACACCTAAGTAGGCTCTCGAACAATGCTTATTAAGTTTTTAGGTCAGGTCGGCAAAATTTTTAAACCACCCTCCCAAAAGTGAGTGGGCGATGGCGTCCGCCCGGGGCTTCGAGCCCGAACCGCCCGCAAGGGCTGATGACGCCTGTTCTACTCCCAAGGAGGCGGTAGAATGGGCTCGAAGCTTGATGAGTTTGCACGCTTTGTTGATGTGCATAAAGCGCTTGAGTACGTTGAGAAGAGACGACACGAAGACGGCGGCTTCTGCTTCTTCAGAGTTCTAGGCGATACCAACGTCAACGACACCTACTATGCAGTCAAGATATACGAGCTGCTTGGCCTCGAAGTCCCTGAGAAGGAGAGGACGATAGAGTTCCTCGAAAAGGCAATTCAGCCGCAGACGGCCGTTGTGGCAATAGCGATGGCCCTCGAAGGTCTTGCGATACTTGGAGCGAAGGACATCGCGAAGGAGCAGGTGGACATCGTGTACACCAAGTACAACCCCCTCGAAGACAAGTTTGCGGTTGGCCTTGGCGGCAGTGAAGAGTTCGGTACTGCGACACCCCTTGAAGCTACCTACTGGGTCGTTAAGGCGTTCAGGGCAATCGGCCAGCCAATAGGCGAAGAGGAGAAGGAGAAGATACGGGAATTCATAATGAAGTTCAGGATGGGCAACGGCTTTGGAGTAAAGCAACCAACGAGCACGATGACCTACCAAGCCCTCTACACTCTATACTACCTCGGTTATCGTCCTCCCAAGAGTCTTCATTTCAGAAACTGCGAGCTCTGCGGCGACTGGGGAGGCTTCACGGAGGTTCCCTACAGCCTTCCCCCTACCTCGAGCCGACTTTCTATGCAACGAGAGGGCTTGAGCTCCAGGGAGATACTTCAACCTGCCCGAGGAGGCACATCTGGTTCATCCGCCAGCTCCAGAACTCCAACGGCGGCTTCAGACGATCTTTGGAGCTTGGAATTTCAAACTTCCAGAACACATACAGGGCGCTTGTGGTGGTTGATGCCATGATGAAGCACCTCTGAGTGGTGGGAATGGACCTTTGTCAAGATTCAGAGGTTCGAAAGGAGTTTGGCGGGGCCTGGATACTCTCGGAAGGAAAAAGAGAGTCTGCAAGGACGGAAAGAGGAGGCTTCTACATTGGAGATACTCCTCTCCCCAGAGGAACTTGAACGGGTCAGGAAGAACCGAATAGAAATCGAAAAACGGTTCCAGGACTTAGAGGGGCTGGAAAAGACATTGAAGACCCTCAGATTTGGGTATCTCTTTGAGCACAGGAACAACCTCAGGGTAAGACTTGAAGAGATGAAAAAGCTGTATATGGAGTTGGTAGAGTTCGAGGGGAAGGCCAGGAAAGACAAGGAGTTCCTAATGAAGGTTAGGAAGGAGCTTAGTAGGGAGAACAAGAACCTTAGGAAAGAGCTGGAGGGAATTAGAGGTGAAGATAAGGGTTAAGGCAAAACGCAGGCGGGGAAAAGTCACTTTTAATGTGCCCGATGAGGCCTTTAAAAGGATAGAGGGACTAGGAAAACGCTATGGATTCAGGATAGAGGAAGTTCTGAGGATAATTCTTCTTCATGGGTATATCGACGGCGAGAAAGGAGAGGCGAACTTTGGGACGCTGGAGGAAGAGATTTCAGAGCTGGAGAGGGCGCTTTACGAGCTCGAAGGAAAGTGGTCACCCCTTAAGTTTAAGAGCTACTACCTTGCGATGGACAATCAGAACCTCGCGATTCAGCTTTCGGGAATGATTGCTGAAAACAAACGTTTAAGAAAAATGCTCGGGAAGCCTGAGCGGGACTTCTCCGATGTGGAGGGGCTCATCCACTACTACCTATCCTTTAAGAACAAGGGTTAAAAAGAACGAGAAAAGGCTTCGGTGGTGGTGCCATGAACCTCAGGATAGCGATGGCGATAGCACTGGGAGGTGCGTTTGGAGCGATTGCGAGGTTCTACATCTCGGGCCTGCTCCCGGTCTACAGGGACTTTCCAGTTGGAACATTGATGGTGAACAGCATAGCGAGCTTTATCCTCGGCTACCTCTACGGCCTCCTCTTCTGGGGCTTTGACGTTCCACCTGACTGGAGGGCCTTCTTTGGGACGGGCTTTTGCGGGGCGTTGAGCACTTTTTCGACGTTCTCCTACGAGACGTTCTCCCTTCTGAGAGAGCGCGAGTATCTGGTGGCTGCCATCAATATTGCGGCAAACGTTATAATCACGATCGCGTTAGTATTTGCGGGCTTTATCCTGGCCCGGAGGTGAAAGCATGGTTGAAGTGGAACACTGGAACACGCTCCGGCTGAAGATTTACATCGGTGAGAACGACCGCTGGGAGGGGAAGCCCCTGTACAAGGCGATAGTCGAGAAGCTCCGCGAGATGGGGATGGCCGGGGCGACCGTTTACCGCGGAATCTACGGCTTTGGGAAGAAGAGCAGGCTTCACTCAAGCGACGTTATGAGGCTCTCTACCGATCTCCCAGTGATAATCGAGGTAGTCGATAGGGGTTACAAAATCGAAAAGGCTATCAACGAGATAAAGCCGATGATAAAGGACGGCATGATAACCGTTGAACCCACGATAGTTGTTTGGGTAGGGACGCAGGAAGAAGTCAAGAAGTTTGAGGAAGATGCTGTGAGGGAGCTCTGAATCCCAAGTGTTATATACAAGTGGATACAACCTCCCTTGGAGGTGTCATCATGCTTCACCACGTTAAGCTTATCTATGCGACAAAGAGCAAGAAGCTGGTTGGCAAGAAAATAGTTCTGGCGATTCCAGGCAGCATAGCGGCTGTTGAGTGCGTAAAGCTTGCGAGGGAGCTGATAAGGCATGGGGCTGAAGTCCACGCGGTTATGAGCGAAAACGCCCAGAAAATCATCCACCCGTATGCGATGGAGTTCGCAACTGGAAACCCAGTCGTTACGGAGATTACAGGCTTTATAGAGCACGTAGAGCTTGCTGGAGAGCACGAGAACAAGGCAGACCTGGTTCTCGTTTGTCCTGCAACGGCAAACACTATTTCAAAGATAGCGTGTGGGATTGACGATACACCCGTGACTACTGTTGTAACGACCGCTTTTGCCCACATGCCCATAATGATCGCTCCGGCCATGCACTCAACGATGTACGATCATCCAGTCGTTAAGGAAAACATTGAGAAGCTGAAGAGGCTTGGAGTGGAATTCATAGGCCCGCGCTTTGAGGAGGGAAAAGCTAAGGTGGCCTCAATTGACGAAATAGTTTACAGAGTAATCAAAAAGCTCCACAACAAGGACATGAAAGGGTTGAGAGTCCTCGTAACTGCCGGGGCCACGAGGGAGTACATAGACCCTATACGCTACATAACGAACGCAAGTTCCGGAAAAATGGGTGTTGCGATTGCGGAGGAAGCGGAGTTCCGCGGTGCGGAGGTGACGCTGATAAAAACCAAAGGAAGCGTCCCAAGCTTCGTGGAAAACCAAATTGAAGTCGAGACCGTTGAGGAGATGCTCGAGGCCATAGAAAAGGAGCTGGACTCAAAGAGGTACGACGTAGTCGTGATGGCTGCCGCGGTAAGTGATTTCCGCGTCAAAAATCCTGCTCTTGTCAAGATAAAGAGCGGAGAACCGCTGGTTCTTGAGCTCGAGCCGACTCCTAAGATAATTGACAGGATAAAGGAACTTCAGCCTGATGCATTCTTGGTGGGATTCAAAGCGGAAACTGCCCTTAAAGAAGAGGAACTGATTTCTGAGGCTAAGAAACAGATTGAAAGGGCAAAAAGCGACCTTGTGATTGCAAACACACTTAAGGCCTTTGGAAGTGATGAGAACGAAGTTATTCTGGTTGGGAGGAACTTTATCAAAAAACTACCGAGGATGAATAAGAGGGAACTTGCCGAGAAAATCTGGGACGAGATAGCCGGGATAATTAGGGGGTAGTTTTGGGCATTTTGACCGCCGCCTTTCATTTATTTCAGACCAGAAAGAACTTCGGTCTTGGAGCTCGGAAAAACTTTTATTAGCTTCCGTCACCAATATTCATGTTGCCGAGGTAGAAGGGAGAAGCCATGGCGGTTGTAGGTTTTATGGGGAACGGGGGTGCGGGGAAGACAGCGCTGGTTTCCAACTTAGGCCCCCTGCTGGCCAGAGATGGGATAAGAACCCTTTTACTGGAGGGTAACCTCTATTTCCCGGATCTCGGCTCTTATTTTGGTGTCAGAACCAGCTATACGATCTACGAATTTCTTCAAAACCCTCACATGGACATAGAATGGCTCCTCTATAATCACCCGGAAATCAGGGATCTCTATCTCATAGTTGGAGACGTTGAGAGGCTCCCAGACCCGAGGATACATTTCTGGCCCCTCAGGAGCCTGATAAGAACGCTCAAGGAGTACTTTGGTTTTATCCTCGTGGACTTCCCCCCAGGCATACCAATTGAGTCAAAACCTCTGGCGGATGAAATCGATTATGGTGTACTCGTGGTCGAGTTGAACTCGGTTCCGAGGAGAAACTGGCTTCAGTGGCTTGAGGAGCTCGTAAACAAGTACCTAATAACAGTCCATAGGAAAATTTTCATAGTTTTAAACCAAGCCATAATGAAAGGAAGCGAAAGGCGGGTCGTTGAGAGCTTCATTGTCGAAGATCTCGGGATACCTCTCCTTGGCGTATTACCCTATGACGAAAGCATTGTGGAAGGCGTCTTTTCAGGGGTTCCAACCTCAATCTTTGGGGAAGTGAGAGAGGAACTTCTTGAGCTTGCTGCCACTTTCGAGGAGGTTTTTCTGTTGAAACGCGGTTTGTATTAGTTGGGTTTATTTCTAAATGCTAATCGCCTGGACTAAACTACCGAAAATGCTCAAAATTGGCGGGAGCGATTCTGGGGACATATGGGGCTTGCATCGATGCCTGATAACACACAGGAAGTTTTGAATGTTTTAAGAGCTATCTGGCTCGTTTAGGGGACGTGGAAAGTAGAGTGGAATTTTCAGAATAAGAGAAGCTAATCTAGCTGGGCATAGAGAACTGTACTTAAGTGGTTTTATTCAGACATTTAGTTTCTAACTTAGAATCTTTGTCACTTCATCATCGAAGATTGAATAATAACCAAATAAGGGTAGATTCCACAAAATTTAAAAACTTTCACAGTAATGAACCATATGAAATGGTGGTGACGGTTGGCTCTCATCGGGGTAACTGGTCCGGGTGGGTCTGGAAAAACGACAATTGCCCTGAACCTGGGGGCTAACTTAGCTCTGGATGGCATTGAGGTTGTTGTTGTGGATGCAAACCTCGTTTTCCCAGATTTGGCCGTTTATCTTGGTGTCAATCCAAAGTTTTCTCTTCATCAATACCTTAACGACAGAAACATGGACGTGGAATGGCTTCTAATGAAGCACCGACACATAAAGGATCTCTACGTGGTGTTGGGTGATCCATCAAAGGGGATTGATAGGTCCTATAATATCAACTCCCTTTATCCACTTCTTAATAATCTAAAGAGGCGTTTCAAGGCTGTTTTGATAGATTTGCCACCTGGATTGCTCCCAAAAAATCTCTTCTACCTTTCATTGGTAGACTACCAGCTCTTTGTGGTAGATCCTGCAAGGGCACCGCTCCCGAAGTTGGAGACATGGATTCACTCCCTGTTAGTCAAGTCGTTGGAAAGTGGCATCGAAGAAATAGGATTGGTTTTTAACAAAATCCCCATGGATTGTAGACCCATGAGAAAAATCATAAAAGGTCTCTCGAAGAAGATAGAGGGTTCGGGATTCTCAGTTTTTGGTGAAATACCCCTCAGCAATCTAATACATCATGCAACAACTTCGGGGCTAACGGTTATTGAAGTTATGGGTCATAAGAATCCTTTTGTGAACGTTTCTCGCAGGATTGAGAGGGAAGTTTTATCAGGCCATCCAAAACCCTTAAAATACCTTCGTCCCCTCCAGAGCCCGGTGGTGGGATGAGGATATCTGAGTTTCAGAAGCTTATCCGCGATATATACTTCCACAAGGACTCGAAGCGAGGTGTTGAGAGAACTTTCCTCTGGTTCGTAGAGGAGGTTGGTGAGCTCAGCGAGGCGATAAGAAAGAGGGACAGGGATGCAATGGAGGAGGAGTTCGCCGATGTCCTTGCCTGGCTTGCCAGTCTTGCAAACCTCCTTGATATCGACATAGAGGAGGCTGCAAGGAAAAAGTATCCGGGAGTCTGCCCATACTGTGGCAAGAACCCGTGCGAGTGCGAAGAGAAATGATCATTTGTAGATGTTTTCTCGCTTTCCAAATTTAATAACCAGAATCAGCAATTCATCTTTTTCGAGCTCATAAATTGTTCTATATTTTCCTAGACGCACTCTGAACGTGTTTTCGCGGCCTTTGAGCTTTTTGATATCGAACCTTTCCGATGGAACTGGGTTGAATTTAAGTTCTTCAATGAGCTCATAAAATCTCCGTTTTATGTTATCTGGAGCTTGTTTTAGGCTTTTTAACACATTTCGATGAAGGATCACTTTGTAAGTCATAAAAGTCCCTCACAGTCCGAGTTCTTTCTTTGCTTCTTCCCATGTGATCCCGCTCTTTCTGGTCTCTTCAGCTAGTTTTTCAAGCTCTTGGAGTTCTTCTTCGGTGACTTCCTCCTCCTCAAGCTCCTGAATTTTCAGCTTGAGGAGTTCTTTTTCAATCTCGTCCAGTTTTTTTCTCATCAGCTGGATGTCTCGAAGGATTAAGGAGATGTTTACGCTCTCGCTCATGCCCTCACCACTTGCTTTTCTGCTTCAGAGGACTTAAAGCTTACGAGTCTTTTCGACAAGCATCTAAACGAAAAGATTTTTATACTTCAAGGAGCACTATCCTATGCAGTAAACCGAGGTGGTGTGCATGCATGAACTTGTAGAATTTGCGGTTGAGAAAGCCCTCGAGCTGGGGGCGGAGTATGCCGAAGCACGGTTCGAGGAGAAGAGCGGCACTTCTCTGGCCATGAAGAACGGGAACCCAGAGGGACTGGAGGTTCTGGCCGACAGGGGCATTGGGGTTAGAGTACTCGTAAACGGGGGAATGGGATTCGCCTCTACCAACGTTCTAACCAAGGAAAGCGTGGCCGAGGCGGTGAAGAAGGCCGTAAAACTCGCTAAGGCTGCCTCAAAGGTGAGGAACGAGCCGATACGCTTCTCCGAGGAGGACTTTCACGAGGTCTACTATGAAGTCAAGATGAGGAAGGACTTCCGCGACGTTTCTCCGGAGGAGAAGCTTGAACTCCTCAGGGAAATCGAGGAGGAGGTAAAAGCCACCGGCGTCAACGTCCCGATGAGATTCCTACGCTACTTCGACCAAGTGTGGCACAAGATTATCATCAACAGTGATGGAGCGTTCATAGAAAGCGTCATCCCGCGCGTCTCGACCATGTACAACCTCGTGGTCTTCGAGAACGGTCAGATGGAGCAGGCGCCCTTCGTTCAGAGGGCTTTCTCTGGCGGTCTGGAGCTGATAGAAAAGGACGAACCCTGGAAGTGGGCCGTTAAAGATGTCATGGCCCTCAAGAGGCTCATTTACGAGGGAGAAAAACCACCGGAGGGGAAGGTTGACCTCGTGATAAGCCCCGAGGTGGCTGGCATAGCCGTCCACGAGAGCGTTGGACACCCGTACGAAGCCGACAGGATAATGGGAAGGGAAGCTGCTCAAGCGGGGGAGAGCTTTGTAAAGCCGGACATGCTCGGGGAGAGAATAGGCAGCGACGTCGTTACCGTCATCGAAGACCCGACCATTCCAAACAGCTGGGGCTTCTACCTCTACGACGACGAGGGCGTTAAGGCCCGTCCGAGGTACCTCATAAGGAACGGAATCATAAACGAGTTCCTCACCAACAGGGAGTACGCCTACAAGCTCGGCCAGCGCTCAAACGCCTCAGCCAGGGCGATCAACTACAACCGTGAGCCGATAGTGAGGATGGCGAACACATACCTCGCTCCGGGCGACCACTCCTTCGAGGAGCTGATTGAAGATATTAAGCTCGGCGTCTACATGGTGAGCTTCAACGAGTGGAACATAGACGATAGGAGGTACCAACAGAGGTACATAGGAAGGGAGGCATATCTCATCGAGAACGGAGAGATAAAGCAACCTGTCAGGAGGCCCATACTTGAGATAACGACAAGAGCTTTGTGGAGCAGCGTTGACGCGGTAGGAAAGGAGGTCGAGATGTTCCCGGGAACCTGCGGTAAGGGCGAGCCGGGGCAGGGCGTCCCTGTATGGATGGGCGGAGCGCACGCGAGGTTGCGTGAGATTCCGCTGAGGAGGCCGTGAGGTGGTGGAGATGTTCGAGATAAACGAGCTCATCCTTAAGAAGGCGAAGGAGTTCGGCTTCGGGGATGTGGTTGTTCTGAGCTACGAGACCAACAGGAGGCAGGTTAGGTTTGCAAACAACGAGATAACCGTCGCAAAGAACTGGCACGAGAGGAAGGCTGAGCTCTTTGTGGAGCTGGATAAGAGGGTCGCTGGGACGACGATAACTGAGCTGAGCGAGGAGAACATAGAGAGAACGCTGAAAACGCTTCTCGCGAACATGAAGGGCATGGCTCCGAAGGAGGACTACTACGGCATAGCCGAGGGGCCCTTCGACTACAAGGACATCCCGGAGACGTTCGATAAAGCCATAGTTGAGCTCGACGAGCCGAACGAGTACGTTGAGAGGGCGATAAACGCGGCCCTTGAGGAAGGGGCGAAGAGGGTTGCCGGAGTTCTCTACACCGACCACGACAGGCTCTACCTCACCACGAGCAACGGCGTTGAAGCTTTCGACGAGGGGACGGGGATAGAGATAAGCGTCAGGGCCTTCATAGGCGACCTTGAGAGCGGCCACGGGACGAACTCGGTCAGGGTTCTCAAGAAGTTCGACCCCGAGAGCGCCGGAAGGAAGGCGGGAGAGATTGCTAAGCTCGCCCAGAATCCCGAGCAGGGGCCCGAGGGGAGGTTCGATGTAATCTTTGACCCGCTGGCCTTCGCCAACCTGCTCAGCTACATGAGCTTCATGACCTCCGCCTATGCCGCAGAGGCGGGCTTCTCATTCCTCGTGAACAAGCTCGGGCAGAAAGTGGCCGCCGAGGGAGTAACCATTAAGGACATCGGAAACCTGCCCAACGGCTACGGAACGAGGAAGTTTGATGACGAGGGCGTTCCAACGAGGGAGACTACCATAATCGAGAACGGAACCTTCAGGACGTTCCTGCTCAACACGAGCCTCGCCAAAAAGTACGGTGCCGAAACGACAGCCAACGCCGGTCTGGTGATGCCCCACGCATGGAACATCGTCCTCGAACCTGGGGACTACTCGAAGGAGGAGCTCTTCGACGAGGTGAAGAAGGGCATCTACATCACCAATGTCTGGTACACACGCTTCCAGAACTACGTTGCTGGCGACTTCTCAACCATTCCAAGGGACGGCATCTTCCTGGTTGAGAACGGCGAGCTGAAGCCCATAAGGAACATCCGCGTAAGCGACAACCTCCAGAGAATTCTCGAAAACATCGTAGCCCTTGGAAAAGACCTCTACCACATCCACTGGTGGGAGGTCAATACTCCCGTCTCGACGCCCTACGTGCTCGTTAAGGACGTCGGGATAACGAGGGCGACGAAGTGAGGTTTTCTCCTTTTATTCTTTCTCAGCTTCCCCCATCATCAGGTACTCTTCCAAAGGGCCAAGTTGCGCCAGCTTAAAAGATGCCCCAAATGCCAGGAAAAAGATGGCAAACACAAGCCGGGCCTTCCTCAACCCCAGGTGCTGAACGGCAAATCCATAAACAGCGTAGAAAAGCGCCGAAACCATTGCCAGCACCATGTTTCTGAGGGACAGTATAGTGGCCCTCTTCTCGCTTGGAATCCTGCGCTGGAACTCGACAGAGAAGTTGAATGTGAAAGCTGACGCAAAAAGAGTCGCCATAAGCCCGAAGGCGACGATAAAGACCGCGTTTGGATAGAGCACCGAGAGCAGCGTGAAGAGGGGTATCGCAACGGGAGCAATTTCGTGGAGCAGCCTTCCACTCTTCCCCTTGATGGCTATGCCGGCGTAGCTGGGTGTCGTTTTTGTGAGAACCTCAAAGATGCCTAGAACTCCGAGAGTACCCATTATCGTGGTCCTGAGGCTTTTGGCGAGAACTTCACCGAGGTAGGGCTCGAAGAAATTGCGGAACTGTGTGAGTGAGAGGGTAACGGTAAGAAGGTAGGTTATCAGCCAGAAAACCTCGGGTTTCAGAAGCTCGCGGAAGGAGTGGATCACGTGGCTCGTGTAGGAGGTTTCGAGCTTTGAAAAGCCCATCTCCGGAATGCCCCAGGCGAGGGGTATCATCGTAAGGTGGAGTATGAGGCTCAGCAGTATAGGGATTTCAAAGCCCCAGAGCTGGGCCATGAACGCACCTGCAATCGTTGTGAAGGAACTAGTAAGAACAGTTGCCTTTTGAATAGAGCGCCATATCTCCTTGAAATCCCCTTCTCTCCCCTCGGATTTGAGGTTGTCGAAAAACCAGGCCTGGAGACTGCCGCTGATGAAGGAAACCCCAAGGACGCTTATCAGCTCTGACGCCAACAACATCCAGAAACTTCGGAGGAACAGGAGGAGAAGAAGACCCAGAGGATAAATCGAGAGCCCTATGAGGACGCTGGTCTTTCTGCTCACCTTATCGCCGACGACGCCCGTAGGCACTTCGAAGAGAAAGAAACCAAGGGCAGAAAATGCGGTGGCGAGTCCTATCTCGGAGTAACTCAGGCCGCGCGAGAGGTAATAAATCACCGCGATGTTACCCAGAAAGCCAGTATAAGTAAGGACGAAGAGCGCTTTGAACCGCGTTAGCCAGTTCATTGGACCACCGCAGGGGGATAACTCTCCCCAAAGGGACTTAAACGTTATGGTAGGACGCGAGAGTCTCCTTCGTATGGAGGTATAAAAACGCTTAAGACTTTCTCCACATTTTCAAAGTATGGGGGTGAGAAAATGGAGGCCGTCGAAAACTCACGTTTGAATAAGTTCCACTACAAACTTTTAGCGATCCTCGGAACGGTCTGGGCCTTCATAGCGGTGAACACCATAGCGGCGAGCTTTGTCATAGCCCTCCTCAAGAAGGAACCCGCCTTCCAGGGAAGCCTGGCAAAGCTCGGCTCCCTCGGCTCGGCGGCGCTCTTCGGCATGCTCTTCGGCGCTTGGCTCTTCGGATACCTCGCCGACAGGATCGGCAGGAAGAAAACGCTAATTTTGGCAGTTTCAACGTTCTCGCTCGCTTCTATAGTCAGCGCCTTTTCAAAGAACCTCGACCAGCTCATTCTCCTCCGATTCATCGTTGGTCTTGGACTTGGCGGCTCCCTCCCCGTTGCGAGCTCCTACTTCGCCGAGTTCATGCCGAAGTCCGTGAGGGGTGCAATGATTTCCATCCTCGAGAGCTTCTGGGCGATAGGTACAATAATAATCGGCGTCGTTGCCCTTCTTGTCAAAGCGGACTGGAGGAGCATACTCCTCTTTGGGGGTGCCGTGGTTTTAATACTCCCCATTCTGGCCACCCTTCCCGAGTCCCCGCGCTTCCTCCTGGTAACCGGGCGGGTGAGGGAGGCAGAGGAGATAGTGAGGAAGGTGTTTGGAGCTTCGGTCAGGCTTGAAGTCCCAAAAACCACGGGAAGGGCCAGTGTTCTCGACCTCTGGAGAAAATACAGCCGGACGACACTCATGCTAACCATTGTCTGGTTCAGCATTGCCTTTGCCTACTACGGCTTCTTTATCTGGCTCCCGAAGTTCCTCTCGGCAACCCTGGAGATAACGGTCTTCAAGAGCTTCCAGTACTTCATAATAACGGCCGTCGCCCAGCTTCCCGGCTACTGGAGCGCGGCTTATCTGCTTGAAAGGATCGGAAGGAAGAAGACGCTCTCCTACTACCTCCTGCTTTCAGGATTAGCTGGAATAGGGTTCTACCTCGCGGCAAATTCGGGAAGCGAGACCTACATAATGGCGAGCGCAATAGCCTTCAGCTTCTTCAACCTCGGTGCGTGGGGAGCTATCTACGCCTACACCCCCGAGCTCTACCCAACAGAGGTCAGAGGGACTGGGACAGGCTGGGCAGGGGCAATGGCCAGAATAGGTGGCGGAACGGCTCCGATACTGGCGGGAAAAATAATGGAAGTGAGCGGTGCCGCCCTCGCAGTGCTGGTCATTGCAGTGGTCGCCATTATCGGAGCGCTGGACGTGCTCGCCCTTGGGAGGGAAACGAAGGGAACGGAGCTTTCTTAGCATGATTTCTTTGTTTGCTAAACTTTTATTTCTCCTTTGGCCAATAACATAAATACGGAGTGAGCATTCGTGATAGAGGTTGTGAACTTAATTACCCGGCTCGCAATGTGGGGACTGGCTACGTATAAGTGGGCCAAGAACAGGAAATCCGAGATGCTGTTCATGAGCATAGCCCTGTGGTTCGACTTCCTGGGGGCAATAAGTCAGAAACGCATTCTTGAGGCTCTTGGATGGACTCCAAACATCGAAGCCCTGACCGTTGTAATGTCACTCATGGCCGTCGTAGAGGGGATGTTTTTCTTATTGGCTTCGCTGTCATTTCTTGATGTCCTGAGGAAATTTTTTGGACAGCTCATTCTTCTTCTAGTCTCCACGAGTGGCATAACTTACGTCGTGCTCGCTACCCTCGCTGGACTTGGGGATTTTTACATAATGGCTTATCCCCTAGTGCTTCTTGGTGTGTCGCTCATATTCTTAGGCTATGTACTTTTCAAGGAGAGCATCTGGAAGGAGAGCACTGCAATTCTCTTTCCTGCAGGAGCGATTTTGCTGGGAGCTATAAACGTGACCTTTCCAGTCACACACGAAATCAAGACAATTTCCAGCTACCTCTACGGCATCGGTGCCCTTGCCAGATTTATGATGCTCGTTGGAATAACAACGTACTCTTTCCTCACGATAAAGCCACCAGAAATGCCGATAATCAAAATTCCGCGGGGAGCTTTTTACACGACCAGCAAAGATACCGTAGAACGCCTTATTAACATTATGCAGGAAACAGGAAACGGTGTTTTAATAACTAGAGACCCTCCAAAAGATCTCAGGCCTTTGTTTCCGGTCTTTTGGGTCACGAAGGCAGTCAAAGGTCAGGTGTCCGATAATATCATAGCCGTTTCTCCAACGGATATTGGAATCCTGGTGGACATAGTGAAGAAATACTTGGATAGCGGCCACTCGTCTGTTGTGCTCGAAGGCTTTGAATACCTCGTTCTGGAAAACGGCTTTGAGAGCGCCCTTAAGTTCCTCCTGTCCCTAAAGGACTTCGCTATATCCCAGGGTGGAACTCTCGTGCTGTTGTTAGAACCACGGGCGTTCTCGGAGAAGCAGCTGAAAATAATTCAGAGGGAGTTTGAAGAGTTCGAGTTCTGAGCTCTTTTTCTCACATCCACCCACGTCGAATGGTAGGCTGAAGCGTTCCCGTATTCCTCGGCCGTCTCGTCCGTAGTCAGAAAGTTCGCGTTCCACCCGAGGAGTCTAACCCAGAAGCCCTTGTAGAGGAGGACGACTCCCCTCGGCAGGTCCTCGGTGAGCTTAACGGTGGTCTCTATCCTCCCCCTGTCGTTGAAGACCTCAACTTCATCGCCGTCCTTTATTCCCCTCTTCTCCGCGTCGGCCGGGTTCATGTAGAGGTTGGGGTCAATCATCCCGTAGGTGTTGTGGTACTGGCTCGTTATCGTCATCCGGTAAGTGGGCGTCAGGAGCTTTAGGGGATAGCTCCCCTCCGTCTTCCTGTACTCTGGGAATGGGGATAATCCTCGCTCAACGGCCCGTTGAGAGTAGAACTCTATCTTTCCACTGGGAGTCTCCCACTTCCTCGGCTTTTCTGGAACCCTGATGAAGCCATTTCTCTTCAGCTCCTCCCAGCTCAGGCCGTTGAGTTCGAGGATTTTCTTTATCACCTCTTCGTCGCTCTCGTAAAGGTGGGGATTTTGGATGCCGAGGGCCTTCGCGAGTAACCTTGTAACCTCGCTGTTGGACTTTCCATATAGCCTCGCAACAGGCTCGTTCAGAGCGACGTAGCGGTGGTAGTAGCTGTCGGCTATGTCAAGGCGCTCGAAGAAGGTGTTCGCAGGCAAAACAACATCGGAGTAGAGAGCAGTGTCAGTCAAAAATATGTCGTGAGTAACTATGAAAACGTCGCTATCCTTTAGGGCTTTCCTGAGCCGGTTCTGGTTCGGCAGGCTCGCAAGCGGGTTGGAGTTGTAGACGTAGAGGAACTTTATCTCGCCCCTCTCGATGTAGTCTGCCAGCTTCACCTGAGGGATCCTTTTTGCCGGTTTGGTTCTGAGGAACGCTCCCTCCGCGTAGGACTTGTCTATTGTCTTCATGTCGTAGATGAAGCCGAAGGGGTGGCTGACGAGCGCGGGAAGAATGGCTATCGCCCTTACAGCTTCACCGCCCGAGAGGGAGCGCTGGAAGCCGTAGCCGACGTGGACTACCCCCCTCTTCTCGGCGAAACCGAAGGCAAAGTCCTCAATATCTTCACGCGAGAGCCCTGTCTCTTTAACTACATAATCGAGCGATAACGTTTTTACATAATTCTTGAATTCTTCAAAGCCGTAGATGTGCTCCCTCACAAAATCTTTGTCATAGAGCTCGTTCTCGATTATCAGCTTCGCAACGGCCAATGCGAAGAGAACATCCGTCTCTGGCCTTATCTGGAAGAAGCGGTGGGAGCGCTTTGCTGTTTCCGTTTTCACTACATCAACGGTCCAGGCCTCAAGGCCGTAGCGCTTTACAAGCATGAAGCCGTGAAGGTTGGTCCAGAAGGGGTTGACGCCCCAGTAAACTATTAGCTTCTGCTTCTTCAGCTCTTCAGGGTCGAGGCCTACCGCGGTTCCATAAACGTCCTTCAGTGCCTCCTGCCCCGCCCGGTCGCATATCCCGTGGTCGAGCATGGCAGTGTTGAGGTAGTTGAAGAGCCTAAGCGGGAAGGCGTAGTTTACAACGCCCCTGTCACCAGCGTACTGGTAAACGAGAACGCTCTCGCTTCCATACCTGTCTATCGTTTCCTTGAGCTTATTGGCTATGAGGTTTATTGCTTCGTCCCAGCTTGTCTCTCTGAGCTCTCCGCTTCCCCTCTCGCCGGTGCGTATCAGGGGGACCTTCAGTCTCTCAGGAGAATGGAACCACTTCGGCAGGAGGGCACCCTTGGGACAGAGGAAGCCAGCCGTTATTGGGTGCTTGGGGTTTCCTCTCACTGACAGCTTTCCATCCCTGAACTCACTCACCATCGAGCATGTGTCGTAGCAGTCCCGCATGCAGACGCTGAAGGGCAACTCCTCACCCCCCGAGTCTGATTTTAATGGCCGCGTTTCTCTCAAGAAGGACACGCCCTATCTCGGGCGGTATTACGGCAAGGTCTCCCTGGTGAAAAGGCCCGTACTCCCTCATATCCACTCCCATTATTCTGGGGAGGTCCACAAGTATTATGTAGGCTTCTCTCACCGGAACCCTTTTGCTGGTATCCTCTGCCGTTGCAGTATCTGGAATTTCCAGCTCCTGTATATTCTCCGGGAGTGATAATTCCTCTCTCTCGATGAAAGCCCTCAGAATGTGAAATATCCTCCTCTCTTCCGGGCTCATGTCGCCTGGAACACCATCAACGGCCAGGTCCACTATTTTATGGAGACGCACCTTGATGATTTCTTTCATCAGCTTCTCGGCTATTGTAAGCTGGGCAAGATAAAGCCTCTCCTCAACGTCCTCTCCCCTCTCCCTTGAAGTCTCCGCTCCGAGTTTTAGGGCCTTTACGAGGCTGTCAAACTCTTTGTAGAACTCATCATCAAGTTCCGTAAGATATGGGGACGAAAGCTCGTTTTCAAGGAGCTCTCTGAGCTTTATTATGTCCACGCTCCCACCAGCCTAAAGAAAAATGAAAGGAATTCACTCCTCAACACGTGGGGCGAGTAGGAACACGAGTCTGCCCTCTTCCCTTATCGGGTACTCCATTTGGAGGGGCATTTCGTTTCCGAACCTCAGTATGACCTCGTCGGCCTTACCTATGCCCTTTATCATGTCTGCTAGATAGCTTATCCCGTAAGCGCTCTGGGTTTCCTCATCCACTTCAAGGTCGAGGAGGCCCTCGTCTTCAAGCGTCAGCTTTATCTCAACCTCGTTGGTTTCTCCCTCAGCGCGCATAAGGAACTCGTTTTCCCTCGCAATGAACTTCATGGCATCGCTTACGAGTGAGGCATCCTTAACGGCCTCCTTCAGCACTTCGCCAATCAGCACTACCTTCGCTGTGAAGGGGAGTTCGGGAAGGTCCAGTTCGAGGGCTTCGACGTCTATCAGCGGCAGTTTGAAGGTTCTCTTGGCAGTTCCCTCGAAAGTTATCTCAAGGAAGTTCTCCTCCCCCTTCCTTAGAATGAGGGTGTCCTTGTTCTTGCCCCTCTTGAGGATCTTCTTGAAGTGGTCCATGTTTATTCCCACGGTCTCCTCCTCTTCTACCTCGTACTTTGAGAATATGCTTGCAGGCAGGTTCAGGTCAATTAGAACGACCCTGCTGGGGTCCATTGCCCTCATCGAAATGCCCTCTTCGGTAAACTTGAAGGCGGCCTCGTCTATGAGGTTGCTTGCTGTTGCAATAAGGTCCGCAAAGTCCTTGGCACCGTCAAAAACCACTTCGAACGGCATCTTCACCCCACCTCTTTTAGTATCTCGAGCATTAACCTAACCCTTTCTTTGCCCCGGAATAAATAAGCTTTTCCGTTGTCAACATCGGGGACTCTGGAATAGGCTTCCTCAAGCTCTTTTAAAGCCTTCTCGGCAAGCTTCTTGAGGACTTCCAGCTCCTCTTCCCTCACTCGTAAGCCCTCCAAGTGTAGCCACACTTGGTGCACCGGTAGAATATGGTGCTCGGCTCATCTCCTGCCCTCGTCTGCATCTCCCACCAGTAGGCTGTGTCATTGCCGCACTTCGGACACGTGACGTGGGTTACTGGGAGGGTCTTCAGGTCTTTTTCAACGACTATTATACCCTCATCGGGTTTGTGGTCCACCTTCTGTGTGATTTTGGTTCTTTCTCTGTCTTTCTTCTCATCAAAGGGCTCCTCATAGCCGCATGAACGGCACACCCAGACCTTACGCTTCCTGTCGGGGAGCATCAGGTTACCGCACTTTGGACAGAACTTCACTTTCTCACACCCCCTTTAGCCGAGGGCTGGGTATATTGGAGGGGGATAAAAAGTTTTGCTCCAGGTTAGGACACAACATCGAACTCAAGGGTCGCATTTACGCAGCCTCTGGGCCAGCCGCAGACCTCCTTGACGAGACGGTACCTTCCGGGGGGCAGGTCAAGGAGTGAAGGGAGTCCTTCGACAGACCCATCTTCTTGCAGACGTTTCAACGTGATCTTCTGCTCCCACGACTGAAAGGGCATGAGCCAGTGGAGAATGTCGATGAATACCAGTCCGGTTCTAACCGTGACCCACGTGCCGTTTTCATAGCGATAGAGCAGGTAAACCTCTCCAAAGGAGATAGGCGTCAATCCGGTGTTTATTATCTTTAAAACGGGCTCTTCTCCTTGGTGATATAGGTTCTTGTCAAGTTTTACGTGGAAGTGAGGCCCTGTAAGGCCCCACAACATGAGAATCAGGATGGTGAGGGCAGCTCCTCTCTTCCAGCCCACAGGAATCACCCGGTGATCTCAAATTCGGCCGACAGGGTTATTTCTTGGTTTTTGCCTCTGTATTTACCGTTGTAGATTGAGAGAGTCTTCGTTATCCTGTATTTACCTGGAGGCAGCGGTCTGAGATCTCCTGGAGGGTCCCCCGGGTCGTGTATGAAAAGCGGAACTCTCTGAGTCCAGTTACCGCCAGGGGGTATTTTCTATCCTATCATCGTGAAGGTGAGGCCGGTGTTGATTTCTTTCCAGCCTACGTTTTCCAGTCGGTAGAGCCTGTAGGGTGCGCCGACTATTACCGCCTCGTTTCCATTGTTTGTGATTGTGAGGTCAGGTTCTCCCCGACTTTGTACGCCGTCTTATCAAGCCTCATAACGGCCTTTGCAAGTGCAGGAGGTGTGCTGTTTTCTGGCATCTTCAAGTTTTTGTCCAGTTCCGAGTATGTTATGCCAAAAAGGATGAGGAAAGCCACAATTAATGCCTTGGTAGCCACTTCATTGAAGCCACCGAACTCATCCGGTAACCTCAAACTCTGCCCATACCTCGGTGCTTAGAGGCGTTTCCGCTTCGGGTGAGTTTATGAGCACCTTCTTCACTATCCGGTAGTTCCCTGGCTCGAGGTTGAGGGAAGACAGGTTCACTTGCTGCTCCCAGCGCTCCCCTGGTTCTATGGTAACGGCAACTTCAATGAACATGAGGTTTAATGGTACCTCCTTCCAATCACCGTTCTCCATCCTGTAGAGCTGGAAGTGGTAGCCGGTAGTAATGCTCTCGTTGTAGTTGTTGACTATCCTCAGGGTTATCGTGTCTCTGGGGGAATAGGTAACCCCGTTTAGCTCCAGCTTTATCCTCTCGGAGTACTCATCCCCCGAGGCTTTCACAACATCGTCTCCGCCTCTGAAATAAACAACCATGGCGGCTCCGCTCATCAGCACCAGCAGTAAAACCCCGATTAATACGCGTTTCATGTGGATCACCATAGTATGTTCCGTCCAACGGGAGATAACACTTTCGTTCACTTCAAGAAGTTTTGAAGTGTAACCTGGTCAACCTTCAACTTTGAACTCCGCCCAGTAAAGGAAGCAGAAACCGTCGTCACATATTGTCTTTTCAACCTTGTACTTTCCGGGCTTCAGTCTGAGTTCCCCTTGGACTGGTTATCGTCAGCGTCGGAGCACCTTTCGGCGAGTGTACTGGCTTATCGAGACGAAGAAAGTCCGAACCGTTCTTAACGAGCGCCATTGGACCGAGGACTTCGTTCGGGTTTATGATGTCTTTTCTGGAATCTTGGCAAACACGTAACCATGAGTGTCTCAATCTAAGAGATTGAAGCTGAAAAAAGAGGGGAAGGAAAAGGAATCACTCCCTCATCGGGAGCCCGTAGTCAAAGGAGTAGTAGACCTTCTGGAAGTTCAGCCTGAAGTAGAAGACGTCCCTCTCGACCTTCTTCGGATCCTCTTTGTCGATGAGAACGCGCTTCATGAAGTGGGCGATTTCCTTCATGTCGTCCTCCATCATTCCAACCCTTGTCATCTCCTGAACCCCTATCCTGAGGCCGCTTGGCTCGTTGACCTTCTCAAGCGGGTCCCAGGGCAGGAGGTTCTTGTTGAGGATTATGCCTGCCTCTTCGAGGAGTGGGGCCGCCCATCCTCCAGCGGCCGGGTGGAGGTCCGAGACATCAACGATGACCTGGTGGCTCTCGGTGTAGCCCTTGTCCTCGCCTATGACATTGAAGCCCTCCTCTGCGAGAGCTTCAGCCAGAGCCTTCGCGTTCTTGACGATCTGCTTTGCATACTTCTCACCGTACTCGAGCATCTCGGCCGCCGTGAGGGTCTTTCCAGCCATGTGGTGGAGGTGGTGGTTGCTGAGCACTCCTGGGAAGATGGCCCACTGGAGCTTGGCTATCTCCTCGGTCTCCCCGAAGCGCTTGTAAATTATGACACCGCCCTGCGGTCCGGGGAAGGTCTTGTGGGTGGAGGCTGTCATTATGTCAGCACCCTCTCTGAGGGGGTCCTGGAACTGCTTTCCGGCTATGAGTCCGAGGACGTGGGCAGCGTCGTACATAACGTAGGCGCCAACTTCCTTGGCAACGGGGGCGAGCTCCTTAACCGGGTGCGGGAACGGGAAGAGCGAGCCGCCGAAGACGACTATCCTCGGTTCGAGCTCCCTGATGAGCTTCTCGGCCTTGTCAACGTCGATGTTAAAAGCTTCGTTGTCGAAGGGCCAGGTGTGGACTTCAAGGCCCCTCATTCCAGCGGCACCGAAGGGCATGTGGCTTATGTGGCCTCCGTGGCTGGTGTGGAGGACTATCGCCTTGTCGCCCGGCTGGGTGAGTCCAAAGAAGACGGCCTGGTTGGCGTTGGTTCCTGAAATCGGCCTCAAGTCGGCAAACTCGCTGTCAAAAAGCTTTGTGAAGAGCTCAACGCCTATGAGCTCAACCTCATCAACGTACTTGCACCCCTGGTAGTACCTCTGCCTCGGCCAGCCCTCGGCGTATTTGTGCATGAATCCGCTTGCAACGGCCCTTGTTACTGTTGGAGAAGTCACGTTTTCGCTCGCTATGAGGTTTATCGTATGGCTCCTCCACTTTTCGTGCTCCTCAATAAAACCAAGAACCTTTTCCCTGTATTCGCGGTAGCCTTCCGGCATCGGAAACACCTCGGATGTACTTCTGTGTACCGGGATATAAACCTTATCACTAACACCTCACAAAAAGCCTCTGGGAAAACTGAAACTTTTTGATGAGCTCGCTATCCGGATTTGACAATAACAAAGCCTCTCCTTGGTCTCTTAGTCCTTCCCAGGAGCATGGTTTTTAAGAGGTGACGCCTAAACCGTGAGCATGATGGGGGAGGCGGCTAACCTCCTGGCAAAATCGAAATTCGCCATAGCCTTTACAGGGGCAGGCATAAGTGCGGGTAGCGGAATCCCCACTTTTAGGGATTCGGAAGGGCTTTGGAGGCGGTACAGGCCGGAAGAGCTCGCCACTCCGAGCGCTTTCCAGAAAAATCCGGCTCTTGTGTGGGAGTTTTACCGGTGGAGGATGAAGAAAATACTCGAGGCCAGGCCTAACGCGGCCCATTATGCCCTTGCCGAGCTTGAGAGGCTTGGAGTAATAAAAGCCGTCATAACGCAGAACGTGGACGACCTTCACCGGGAGAGCGGCACTAAAAACCTTCTGGAGCTCCATGGTAACATCTTCAGGGTTAGGTGTACGTCCTGCGATTACAAAGAAAACCTGAAGGAGAGCGAACGTTTGGAGGAGTTCGTATCTTCCAAGGACCTCCCGAGGTGTCCCCGCTGCGGGGCCCTCCTAAGACCAGACGTTGTTTGGTTTGGGGAATCTCTTCCGAGCGATGTTCTGGAGAGGGCATTCTCCCTTGCGAGAAAGGCCGATCTCGTACTGGTTGTGGGGACGAGCGGCGTTGTGTATCCAGCAGCGTACATACCATACATAGTGAAGGAAGGAGGGGGGCGAGTGATTGAAATAAACCCCAAAGTCAGCGCAATAACTCCGATTGCAGACGTCTTTATCCGGGCTCCTGCCGAAGACGTCATGGAAGAGCTCCTCCGGAAAGTCAGGGATTTTATTGAAAATGGTTCCCGCCAGCGGGAAAGATTAAAAACTTTGTAATCAAAAACCTCTGGGGGCGAGCATGATAAAGGCGGTGTTTTTTGACCTCGACGATACTCTTGTTGAGACTACGAAGCTTGCTGACATGGCGAGGAGGAACGCTGTGGAGAACATGATACGCCACGGTCTCCCCGTGGACTTTGAAACTGCCTATAAAGAGCTCATGGAACTGATAAAGGAATACGGAAGCAATTTTGGAAAACATTTTGACTACTTACTGCGCCGGCTCGACGTTCCCTACGATCCCAAAATAGTTACCGCAGGTGTGATAGCATACCACAACACCAAGTTCGCTTACCTTAAGAGCGTAAAAGGTGCGAGAAAGGTTCTGCTGGATCTTAAGAAGGAGGGCTACAAACTCGCCATCATAACCGACGGGGACCCGTTAAAGCAGTGGGAGAAAATCTTAAGGCTAGAACTCGATGAGTTCTTTGACGACGTTTTTATCTCCGACTACCTGGGAGTTAGAAAGCCCCACCCAAAGATATTTGAGAAAGCGCTGAGGCGGATGGGAGCTCGGCCGGAAGAGTCAGTTATGGTCGGCGATAGGCTTTACTCGGACATCTACGGGGCAAAGAGAGTTGGGATGCATACGATATGGTTCAGATACGGAAAATACGCCAACAGGGAGCTTGAATACATTGATTACGCGGACTTCCAGGTCAGGGTACTTGAAGATGTCGTTGAGATAGTGAGGGGGTTAAATCGTGAAGAGGCCGAAGAGCGTCCAGATACGGAAGTTCATGCTGATTGACTCGGCATACAAATCGAGAATCCTGAGGGGAGACAAGGTCACAACCATACGCTACGGGAACTACGAAGCTAAACCCGGAAGCGAGGTCTATCTCGTGGTAACCCCGAGCGACACTGCGGTTGCGAAGGTAAAAATAACCAGGGTTGAAAAGAAAAAGGTACGCGAGCTCACGAACGAAAACGCCAAACTGGACGGCTTTTCGGACGTTAAAGAGCTCCTCCGGGAGCTTTCAAAAATATACGGCGAGCTTTACGGTGACGACGAGGTTACCATAATAGGCTTCGAGGTGGTTAAGCGCTTCGACGACGGAATTCCGCTCAAGTGGCTCAAGGGTCTCAATTATCGTGAGCCGGAGGAGATAGCGAGGTTATCCCTTGAAAACCAGGAAAAACTGAACCTCAACCGCGAAACGGAATTCATAATGCGCAGGATTTACAACGAGGGGCTCGGAAGAGCAGTGAGGACGTTTGGACCCAAGAGAGTCCAGGGGGCGCTCCTCAAGGCTTATCACCAGCTCTATGCTATGGGTATTATTTAGTCAAGTGCACCTTGGGAAAAGCTTTTTTACTGCCTTCCCTTTCTTAGAGTGCAATGGTGGACGGGAAACTTAAGAAAAGGTTTTTGGAGATCACGGTACTCCTCATGATCCTTCTACTCCTCCAGATATTGGGAGCTTTTGATGGAATCAACAGGCAGATAGAAATGTTTTTCCCAAGCGGCGACTTTTTTGTGGGGATACTTACAGAAACTGCGAGCTCGACCGCTGTAGCGATTTACCTCTTCGTTTTCTTTGTGCATGACATTTTAGAGATAAGAAAACTGAGCAGGTTTTCAATCAATCTGGCGGTTGGCTTGGCGGTTTCTATGCTAATAGTTGGAGCTCTAAAAGTACTCTTCGCCCAGCCTCGCCCGGGAGAAGCCCAGGTCCACTGGAGCCTGCTCGAATCGCTGAAGAACGTCGACTACTTCGCATTCCCCTCAGGCCACACGGCCAGGGCGGCGGTGTTTGCCTACTTCCTGAGCAGGCGCTGGAAGAAGCTCTGGCCCCTCTGGTGGGGATGGGCACTTGCGATAGCCACCTCAAGGCTCCTCCTCCATGTCCACTGGTTCGGTGACGTAATCTTCAGCCTTGTCCTTGGCCCGTGGGCGGGAATGCTGGTTGAGCTAACAGAAAGCCGGTGGCTTGCCTACTACAGATTAGTCGTTGGAAAACTCAAACTGGGGGTGCTGGATGTTGAACAGTCTACTTGAGATTTTCCTCCTTTCGCTAATCCCGACCTTTGAGGGGCGCTATGCAGTAGTCTACGGCATAGGGAGAGGATACTCTCTCTGGGAAACCCTTTTTGCAGCTACTCTGGGTGTTTTGCTCCTTTCCCTCACCCTTCCGCTTTCACTCCCGTGGATGGACAGGATAATGATGTGGCTTGGGAGCACTTCCCTGAAAAAAATCGCCCACCTTTACATTCACTACGTTGAGCACGTGAGGAAGAAAGCTCATCCATATGTAAAGAAGTGGGGGTTCATTGGACTGACGGTTTTTGTTGCCATTCCTCTGCCAGGTACTGGGGTATGGACGGGAGCGCTGGCCGCTTACATCTTTGGGATTGAAAAGAGGCAGACAGTGCCGGCGCTGGTGCTGGGAGGCATTCTGAGCATTTCAATAACCATGCTCCCTGCCCTCGGAGTTTTTGGATGAACTCCCCGTTCATGGTCGCATACCGGACCCAGGAGAATCCCAGAATGGGGGTTAAAGGGCTTCAAAGTATAAGAAAAACGTGAGAATTTTGCTGCTTTTGTTGGAAATTCGATAACATTGCAGCTATAAATTATCTTCTTTTCAGTTTGATGGTCAAAAATTTGATCGACTTTCCATGCTTCATGAAATCAATTCGTCTTCCTGTCAATTTTTCTCCAGAAGTCAAACCGAAAGGCTTATATATTCGAACCTCATTGGTTTATAGTGAAGACGACACACAAAAATGAAAAGGTGATGTAAGATGGTCGTCATAGGAGAAAAGTTCCCGGAAGTTGAGGTCAAGACCACCCACGGCGTGATAAAGCTGCCGGAGCACTTCACGAAGGGGGGCAAGTGGTTCCTTCTCTTCAGCCACCCCGCGGATTTCACCCCGGTGTGCACCACCGAGTTCTACGCCCTTCAGAAGCGCGTTGAGGAGTTCAGGAAGCTCGGCGTCGAGCCCATAGGGCTCAGCGTTGACCAGGTGTTCAGCCACCTCAAGTGGATGGAGTGGATAAGGGAGAACCTCGGCGAGGAGATAACCTTCCCGGTCATAGCGGATGACCGCGGTGACCTCGCCGACAGGCTCGGCATGATACCCAGCGGCGCCACCATAACCGCGAGAGCGGTCTTTGTCGTTGACGACAAGGGCGTCATAAGGGCCATCGTCTACTACCCGGCCGAGGTCGGCAGGGACTGGGACGAGATACTCCGCCTTGTCAAGGCCCTCAAGACAAGCACCGAGAAGGGTGTCGCCCTTCCGCACAAGTGGCCCAACAACGAGCTTATCGGCGACCGCGCCATAGTTCCGCCGGCGGGAAGCGTCGACCAGATCAAGGAGCGCGAGGAAGCCAGGGCCAGGGGCGAGATCGAGTGCTACGACTGGTGGTTCTGCCACAAGAAGCTCGAGTGAAGGATTTTTCCCTTCCTTTTCTGTTCTCTTATGGTTGTTGTCAGAATTAAAAGGAAATAGGGCGTTTTCAAAGCACCCTTCTCTTGAACAGCCAGACGAATACGAGGAGCCACACCGCGTGAACTGCCAGCCCCGGAAGGAAAGAGCTGTAATCGGCCTTTGGGATCCCCTCAAAGAGCTTGTAAGCCCAGTAGGTGGGTAGGAAAGCCGTGAATTCGCTCCAGTCTGTTGAGAGGTTCCGCCACACCACGATGAGCTTTATCGCCGGGGGCAGGAAGAGCAGCCAGCCGAGGACTTTGCTCACCGTTAACGCCTGCATCCTTGACTCGGAGAGCGAAGCTATCATGAGGCCGTACGTCCATGCCTCGAAGAGGAAGAAGGCTATTATGGCCAGCAGACCTTTCCGCGGAATCTCGATGTCAAGGATTTTTGGAGAGATGGCCACCAAAATGGCCGTTGCTATGGAAGCCCACGTCAGCCTGTAGGCAAGGAAGGCCTCGCTCGATAGGGGGATCACCTGAAGGGCCTGAACCGTCTTTTCCTCCTTCTCGTCGGCCATCATGAAGCCAGGTATCATGCCGAATATCATGGGAATGAACACCAGCACCAGGAGGGCCAAGAGGGGGTAGTAAACCCCCACGCGGTCCTTGAAGTAGCGGACGATGAGGAGGAGCACGAGCGTCATGGCAACGCTGTACAGGAGCATCGGGTCCCTCCGCAGGAGCTTTAGGTCGGTTCTGTAGATAGTTCCAAACTTCCTAACAAAGCTCATCTCAATCCCTCCACAGCGTACCTGTAGAACCGGATTTTAGCGATGTAGTATGCCACAGCCGACCAGAGGAACAGAGCCACTCCCGAAAGCGCTAAGGTGTCGCTTGAGACATCCACGAAGGGCGCTTTGAAGAAGTAGAGCGCCGGGTAGCTGGGAACGGCGTAGAGTACTTTCCAGAGCGGGTGCGTCAGGTAGCCGTGGTAGTGGGCGAAGGGGAGTAGGGAAACCACCAGGACGGCCATTATCGGGACGAAGTACTCATCAAGGTCGCGGTACTTTGCGGATATGGCTATTCCGAGAAGCGTGTAAACCACCGAGCACAGGAAGACCCCTGTGATGACGTAGGGAAGCCCGTTAAGGGAGCGCGTTCCAACTGCCATTATGAGCACGGCACCTACCACCGAGAGAACGCTCATTATGACAGTTTTTGCCAGAATGTAGCTCCTCCACTCTATCGGCGTTACCGACAAAGCGCTTATCGCGCCGTCCTTCTTCTCCGCGAATATCTCCGTTCCAACGAACATGAAGCCCACCAAGCCCGGCTCGAAGAGAAGGAATATGGGCACCATCGTCGAGAGGTACTGCTCTGGAAACGCCATTAGCATCAGGCCGTAGGCCAAACCTATCAGCACGTATATAGGGTAGACGTAGCTCCTCACTCCGATGACGAGGTTCGTCTTCAGCAGGTTCTCCATCATACGAGCCGCCTCCCCGTTACCTTGAGGAATATCTCCTCCAGGGTCGGCTCCTCAGTGTTGATCCTCCTTATCTCGTGGTTCCTCAGGATGTTTAGGAACTCCTCGTTCCGGCCGATGCCCTCGAGCGGGAACTCCGCGGTCTTGACGCTCCCGCTCGCCACGTACTCGACCTTCACGAGCCTCTTACCCATCTTGACCTTGAGCTCGCCCGGGTTGTCCACCAGCCTTACGGAGCCGTCGACGATGAAGGCGACCCTGTCGCACAGCTCATCGGCCACGTACATGTTGTGCGTGGTTAGAAAAATCGTCTTTCCATTTCCTCTCATCTCAAGGAAAAGGTCTTTGAACTTTCTCGCGCTCGCTGGGTCGAGGCCCTCAAGCGGCTCGTCGAGGAAGAGGATGTCCGGGTCGGGGAGAAGGGCCCTCGCGATGTCGAGCTTCTTCCTCATGCCCTTGGAGAAGCCCGCAACGAGCTGATCAGCTTCCTTGTCAAGCCCGACCATCTTGAGGACTTCCATCGGGTCGAGGTGCTTCTTGTAGAAGCTCGCGAAGAACTCGAGGTTTTCGAGGGCCGTTAAGCGGGAGTAAACCGCTGGAAACTCAAAGGAGACGCCGATTCTGTTGTAGTAGTCCTTTCCCCACTCGCGCAGGTCTTTTCCGAGAACCCTGACCGTTCCCTCGTAGTCTCTGATTATCTTGACGAGGATTTTGACGGTGGTTGTTTTTCCGGCCCCGTTAGGCCCGAGAAAGCCGTAGATTTCGCCCTTTTCCACGGAGAAGCTCAGGTTCTCAACACCTCTGACGTCCCCGTAGTACTTCTTAACGTTTTTAACCTCGATAACGGGCATGCTTTCACCGGGTTAAATGGGGGCTTAAGGTAGTTATAGTTAACCCCCGCACATGTGCGGGATAAGCGAGAGGACAATTTTTAAATACTTTTGTATTCCATTTGTAGTTGGTGATGAGAATGGGGGAGACCGGGGCGGATCATCCAATCTCCGTGAGGCTCCCTGGATACGTCGTCGAGAAGATTGACGAGCTCGTGAGGGAGAAAGAGTTCAGAAGCCGCTCGGATTTCATAAAGTTCGCCGTCACGATGGCACTGGGCCAGATAATGATGGAGAAAGCACGGGAAAGGGCAAAGAGGTTCACTGAGGAAGAGTTCAAAGAGGAAGCAGAAGAGGCATGGGAGAAGCTTAAACGGGGAGAGTTCGAGGAAGAAGGGCCTGAAGTCCTAAAGGCTCTCAGGGAGATAAATGATGAGACCAAGAGGCCCACGGGTGCGAGGGGATGAAAGTCGTCCTCGACACGAACGTCGTGCTGGCGGCCATGATAAAGCCCAGTGGTTTATCCGCCCTCTTGATCAAGGCCCTGGATGGAGAGCGGCTCATTAACTTCACGAGCGAGGATGCCCTCGACGAGCTTACCCTGAAAATCGGGCTTTTAGCCGAAAAGGGCAAAATTTCGCCCGGCTGGGAAGGTATTTTAGCCCACTTCTTGAGGGGCTCCGAAATTGTCTCTCCATCCACTAGCTTTAACCTCTGCAGGGATCCGGACGACAATAAGTGGCTGGAGATAGCTTACGCGGCAGGAGCAAGTTACATACTTACCTGGGATGACGATCTCTTGAGCCTTAGAAATAAAGAAAAAGCCGTAAAACTCGGGAATCACGAAGTTAAGATACTCAAACCTGTCGAGTTCCATAGAGAAATTCTGAAATCGAAATACTGAATAAACGGGCAAGAGTCCCCTTACTCAATGACCCCTTCAAGAACCTTCTTCAAACCCTTCCTAAGGTGCTCCTTCACCGTCGACGGACTCAGGCCGAGCATCTGGGAGAGGTCCCTAAGCGTCACGCGCTTGGGATTATCAAAGTAGCCGCTCTTGTAGGCCACCAGCAGGGTTTTTAGTTGTTTTTCTGTGAGCTTTGAGAATATGCCCTCCTTTGGCGTGTAATCTTCTATGCTGGCGACCTCTGCTTTATAGATTCTCTTAATGGCCGATATGACTTCAGGAACCAGGTTCTCCTCACACACGACGTAAAGAAAGCTCTCCTCGCGAGTCATCGTGCCCTTCTCAAATATTAAAAAGCCTCTTTTCTGGAGCTCAAGTATGTCAAAGGCTTCTTCTGCGTTAGGGTGTCTTGGGAGCTTTGCACGTGTGTACAGGTAGTAATGGCCGTTTTTTAGGGGTATCAGCTTGACGTCCTCTACATAGGGAAGGTTCCTCATTCGATTTACGACATCTTGAGGGTTAACTTTTTCTTTGAACTTCAATTCCACGAGCTTTATGATTTCGTCACCGACCATGAAGTGCGTGTCCCCGTATGCCCACTCAATCGCCTCTATAAACCATTTAAAGTCCGAGAACACATCCGAAGAATTGAGAAACCTGAACTTTATCCGCTTCATGGGGCATCGTTAATATTTTGCGTATCTTCGTTATTAGGATTTTGGGACCAAACCCCTCACGGAAAGAAGAAAATTCAGAAGGTGGGTGCGTAGCCCATCTCCTCCGCTATCTTCCTGAGCCTCTCTATTCTCGCCTCGGTCGGCGGGTGGCTGGCGAATAGGTTTGCTATGCTCATGCCCCTGAATGGGTTCACGATGAACATGTGGGCAGTTGCTGGGTTGCCTTCCTTCATTGGTCTGTAGCGAACGGCCTGCTCTATCTTCATCAGCGCGCTCGCCAGTGCGTGCGGCTTGCCGCTTATCTTCGCTCCACCTTCATCCGCAAGGAACTCTCTTGAGCGGCTTATAGCGGCCTGGATGAGCATTGCCGCTATTGGGGCCAAGACCGCCACGAGTATGGCCCCAATAATGTCCCCGCTATCGTCCCTATCCCTTCCGAAGCCTCCGAATATCGCTATCCAGCGGGCCCAGTAGGCGAGCTGCATTATCGCGCCGGCCATCGCAGCTGCCACAGTTCCTATGAGGATGTCCCTGTTCTTTATGTGGGTCAGCTCGTGACCTATGACTCCCTCAAGCTCGTCCCTGTTGAGTATCCTGAGGAGCCCCTGGGTTACGGCCACTACGGCGTGCTTCGGGTCCCTTCCGGTTGCAAAGGCGTTGGGAGTTTCGCTCGGGATTATTGCGACTCTGGGCGTCGGAAGGCCTGCCCTCTCGGCCAAGTCTCTTACTATAGCGTAGAGCTCTGGAGCTTCGTATTCGTCAACAACCCTCGCGCGGTACCATGCAAGGACGAGCTTGTCGCTGTACCAGTAGGTGATGAAATTGAAGAACATTGAGAACAGGAACATCAGGAAAGCCACGTTTGGCCCGCCGAAGAGGTAGCCTATCCCCATGAGCAGTCCGGTGAGGATTGCCATGAGCAATCCGGTTCTCAGCCACATTACCAGTCCCATCTTTCACACCTCCTTCCATTAAAATAACATGGGGGTACTAAAATCTTTCGGTCTCACCCCAAGAGTTTGCTCTGGCACTCGGATACCTTCGCGAGAAACTCTTCTCTGGTAAGACAGCTCTCGCCGCGCTTGAGTCTTACGGCGGCTACCTTGTAGTTGCCTCTGCCAGAGAATCTGCAGACTTTCTCGGGCTCGTCGATGAGTCTCGCAACGGCGAGTGTCTCCCCGCCACACTGCACGTAGTCTATAACCGTGTCCTGAAACCCAGTGAAGATAACGACGCACTTCCTTTCCGGCCTCAGGGGAGCGAGATCTTTGTCGATGGGAGGGAGTTTCTTTACAATGCATGAATCCGGATAATTCCCGGCTTTGATGGCATTTATGATCTCTGGAAGATTACCACTCCTCTCAAAGTTCTCTATCTCCTCCCTGCTAACTTGGACTGGCTTCATGGAGTAGCACAGGGTCTTTTCGTCATGATACATGAGGTAGGTGCCATCCTGAAGGAAAAGGAACGCTATTCTCTCCCTTGGGAGGTCAAAGATGTATCCGGAGCGGCTTTTCTTAATCTCGTACATTCAACCACCAGGTAGAATTATGGGGAGGGAGTTTATAAAAATCGCTGGAGAAAAGGGAAGTAAAGGGGCATCACATGCCCATGTCCATTCCGCCCATTCCGCCGGGCATTCCGCCGCCCTGGCCGCCTTCGGGCTTGCTGACCTTCGCAGCTATGACGTCGTCGATCCTGAGGATCATTATAGCTGCTTCGCTCGCGCTCTTGATGGCCTGCTTCTTGACGCGGAGCGGCTCGATGATGCCCTTCTCAAGCATGTCGGCAGGCTTGCCCTCGAAGACGTCTATACCGATGCCGAGACCCCTGTTCTTGTGCTCGCTGATGACCTTGACGAGCATCTCGACGGTGTCAAGGCCTGCGTTCTCAGCAAGGGTCTTCGGGATTATCTTGAGAGCCTCCGCGAAGTTCTCTATGGCGAGGGCCTCCTTGCCGCCGACCTGCTTGGCGTACTCATCGAGCCTGATGGCGAGCTCGATTTCAGGAGCGCCGCCAGCGGGGAGAACGGCACCGTCCTCCATGACGTCCTTGACGACCTTGACGGCGTCCTCGAGGGCCCTCTCGACCTCGTCAATGACGTGCTCGGTTCCACCGCGGATGAGGATTGTTACCGCCTTCGGGTTCTTGCAGCCCTCGACAAAGATCATGTTCTCACCCGCGAGCTTCCTCTCCTCAACGATCTCTGCGTAGCCGAGGTCTTCTGGGGTGAGGTCCTTCACGTTGGTGACGATCTTAGCACCGGTGGCCTTGGCGAGCTTCTCCATATCGCTCTTCTTGACCCTCCTGACAGCCATTATGCCGTACTTGGCCAAGTAGTGCTGGGCAAGGTCGTCAATACCCTTCTGGACGAAGACGACGTTTGCACCTGTCTGGGCGATATGGTCAACCATGTCCTTGAGCATCTTTTCCTCCTGTTCAAGGAAACTCATGAGCTGGTCCGGGCTGGTTATGTTGATCTTCGCATCGGTTTCGGTCTTCTTGACCTCGAGGGCCTCGTTGATGAGGGCAATCTTAGCCCCCTCGACCCTCTTGGGCATCCTCGGGTGGACGACCTCCTTGTCTATGACGACGCCGCGGACGAGCTCGCTCTCCTCGACGCCCTCACCGGCCTTCTTCTCGAACTTGATGTTGTCGAGGTCAACGACGTACTTTCCGTCCTTCTTCTCGGCAACCTGCTTGACTGCATCAACGGCGAGCTTTGCGAGGAGCTCCTTGTGGCTCTCGGCGTTCTTTCCTGTTATTGATGTCATGGCTATTCTGAGGAGAGTCTCCTCGTCGTCCGGGTTCACCTTTATCGCAATCTCCTCGAGTATTTCCTGGGCTTTCTCAGCTGCCAGAGCGTAACCCTTGATGATTATGCTCGGGTGAATGTTCTGGTCGAGGAGCTCCTCAGCCTTCCTGAGGAGCTCACCAGCGATGACGACGGCAGTAGTAGTACCGTCACCAGCCTCCTTGTCCTGGGTCTTGGCGACCTCAACCATCATCTTGGCAGCGGGGTGCTGGAGGTCGATCTTGTCGAGAATGGTTGCACCGTCGTTCGTAACCACGATGTCGCCGAGGCTGTCGACGAGCATCTTGTCCATTCCCTTCGGGCCGAGGGTGGTTCTAACCGTCTCAGCTATTATCCTTGCAGCGAGAATATTGAGCCTCTGGGCGTCCCTTCCGACGTACCTCTGGGTCCCCTCGGGCAGAATAACAACCGGCTGTCCACTAAGCTGTGCCATTTTTAACATTCCTCCTATCGAATTGCTTTTTGCAGAAACGCTTCGTCAGTGCTCTATAAAAGCTTTTGGGTCAAAAGTTTCATAAAAATTGACTAAAATTGGATGAATGACAAATAAATTCCAAAAAGCAGAGGAAAGAACTAAAACGTTGAAGGCCCATTAACATGGGGTGAAAACCGTGAGGCCTCGAGTCTATGAGCTCTCTC
Source organism: Thermococcaceae archaeon (assembly GCA_030156945.1). GTDB lineage: Archaea > Methanobacteriota_B > Thermococci > Thermococcales > Thermococcaceae > Thermococcus. The sequence continues at coordinate 12,107 of JASGLT010000003.1, read as the reverse complement.
CTGATAAAGTGAGGCAGGTGTTTGGGGTAATTGAAAGCTACGGCGTAAATGAGGTTGAGGTGGAGAATCTTGCCTCTCTTCTGGATGACATGATCGAGTCTCCCAAAGAACGGCTGGAGTACGCGCGCAGGCTTATTAAAGAGGGTAACGTTGATAAGGCCGTCCTTGTGGTTGGAGATGGGAGTGGCAGTCTCGTGGTCAAAATTGAAAACGTTGCCGAGATAAGAGTCTTCGTTAAGGAGTACGATAGGCTGATGAGGGACATTGGGATTGAGGGGTGATAAGGTGAAGCTAATAGCCCAGGGAGCCGAGGCGAAGATATACGAGGCGGACTTTGAGGAAGTCTTCGGTGTCCCCCTGCTCAAAGAAAGGGTCATCGTAAAGCACAGGATTCCGAAGAGGTATAGGATTAAGGAGATAGACGTGAAGCTGAGGAAGGAGAGAACCGTAAGGGAAGCGAGAATTCTCCACAGGGCGAAGGAGTTCGGCGTGAACTGTCCCTACGTTTACGAGGTTGACCTGAGGGACATGAAGCTCGTGATGGAGTACATAGAAGGACAGAGGCTCAAGGAGCTCCTTGAGAGCGTCCCGATGGAAGAGAGGCTTGAGCTGTGCCGCGAGGTCGGGAGACAGATTGGAAAGCTACACAAGGCTGGAATAGTCCACGGTGATTTAACGACTTCAAACATGATATTCAGGGGCGGCAAGGTCTACCTGATAGACTTTGGCTTGGCCGACTTCGACTCGACGCTTGAAGCAAGGGGCGTTGACCTGCACCTCCTCAGGAGGGCGATGGAGAGCACCCACTACACCTGGTTTGAGAGGGGCTTCGAAGCCGTCCTTGAAGGCTATGCTGAAGTTCTCGGCGAAGAAGCGAGGAAAGAAGTCGAGGAGAAGATGAAGGAGATAGAGAGCAGGGGCAGGTACAGGGAGAGGAGCTGGCTTAGTTAGTAGTTCTGCGTTTTCTCTTGTTTCTAAGAATCTCTTCCAATATTGGGAAGCCGTATAAAGTACTCGCAAGGCCTACATAATGGACAAAGATATTTACAAGCCCAGACCTCCAGACAATAACCGAAGGGAATAGTCCAACAATCCCACTGGCCATTAGTATAATTATTGCCAAAACAAAGTTCCAGACAGCTTTTTTCTGGTGGGGATCTTGGACATTTGAGTCCCTAAGAGCTTGAGAAATCAAATAAATGAGAAATAGCCCTCCTCCTATAATCAGGAGGACTGTTGGCCAAATGATGGAATATATGAGGGCTATCAGGCCACCTAAGAGCAATGTAAATGCATGTGAGAACATTGTAGGGGAAACTTTGAGTCTAAACCTTTCTTGAAGCGCAAGGGAAGAAAAATACGGAAGTGCGCCAAGCAGAGCTGAGTCTATCCCAGAAAACCCCATACCGTATCTTAGGTTGTACCGCCTCATGACCAGTAGATCAAGAATACCAATTATCGGTGGGATAACAAGAAACAGGAAGACTGTGAAGCGTTTAAAAGCATCTGTACTCCTTCCAACTTCCGAGAGAAAGTACAAAATGGGGAATAGCAAGATAAACGTGAGCAGGTTGCCAGCTAGATGCCAAAACTCCATGTGGACAAAGTGGAGGGTATAAAGCCTGATCCAGTCGTGAGGATTTGAAAACGAGAATTCTTGATAGTTCATTACGAGCTGCTCCTTAATCGATGCAGGTGCGAGATAAAGTAGTAAGAGTACGGAAGCTGTCCCTACACACACCGAGGCAAAGAGAACTCTTTCTTTTGTGGTGTTCATATTTACATTTAGACTGCAAAAGGTTTTAAGAGTCTTTGTGGGTTTAATTGCTTGGTTGCTATGAAGGGAATCTACGAACAAATAACACAAACAATAAAACGATGGAAGAGGGAACCTTCTGACAATATAAGCTCTTTAGTTGCTACTGTAGGTTCGATTCTCCTATTGTTTGCTTCGGTGATAATTGACTCAAATAATTCAAGTCCAGAAAAGTCCCTGTTTGTGTATAGCATCCTCCCCGCATACGTTTCTCTTTCAATGATATTCCTATTCGCCATGTGGTTTTTGATTAATGACCATGTAGTTCTTAAGACTGCTAGAGACGTGAGCTTGACATTAATGTTCCAGACTTTGATTATAACACTATTTTCTGGAATAGTTGTTAATACTATCGTAATCTCGGGTGTGTATCTTACCTTTGGGATTATCATGCTTCTGTTGTGGCGTTTTCTTAATATTGGACCAGATCAACCAATTAATTTGCCCAACTTGCCGTTTACCAAGCAACGCAAATATTCAGCAATCGGCGGCATAATTTTTGTTCTTGTATTAGTCGGGATGAAGGTTATAGAACCTGATTGGTTGGATTCATTGATTTCCATGTTACCTCCTGCTTCCAGTGGACTAATGTTAGTTCTGTTTTGGTGGGTTGCTAAAACTAAGTCACGCCCCCTTAGTGTTATTAGTAGTGTAGTCTCCGGATTCATGGTAGCAACTTTGTTAGTATATTGGGCTTGGACATTAAGTAAACTCTACCAAAGTTTAGAGCAGGCGACAATTCATGGTTCTTTAGTTGTTCTATTATTTGCTTTCATATATGTCGTGTTATTCCGCCACTACCTCTACCTAAACGCTCAAAAGCACAAACAGCAAAAACGTGAACAACGACTAAAACGGGAGCTACTAAGACGCTATCACAATTAATCTCAGTTCTCCCTGAACTTCCTCAGAACCCTCTCGTATATCTCCTTTTCTGCCCCTCTGGCCTTTCTCGCGAGCCTCTCGACGATCAGCTCGGGCGTGCTCCTCCCTAGCCTTCCGAATACCGGTTGTCTGTCCACTATGAGGTTCAGGTTTTCGTCAAGGCCCTTGGCCTCGATCCCGTCAACCCTCGCGAAGGGCAGCTCTTTCTTGAGGTCTTCCCCGAGGTGGGAGACTATAACCACGTGGAAACCCTTCTCGTGGGCGACCTTCAACAGCTCGCCGATGATCTTGACGGCCGCTCCCGGCTCTGTGATTGCTTCAAACTCGTCTATGAGGATAAGCTTCCTTCCAGAGCCCTTTAGGGCCCTGACAAAAGAGCGGAGCGCCGTTTCAAAGGTTCCCGCACCATATACGCTCCTCTTGCGCCTGAAGAAGAAAATCTCATCCAGCGGTTCGACCCATGCCTTTTCAGCGGGCACTGGAAGGCCCATGTGAGCTAAGAGAGTGATCTGGGTTGTAAGCTCAAGTAGACTCGTCTTTCCACCGCTGTTGGCGCCAGTGAGGATAACGACCCTCTCATCCCTGATAAAATCTGCCTTTGGCACGCTGAACTCCTCTGGCTTTTTACCAACTACGTAGCTCACGGGCTGGGGATTTTCGATGAAGAGGTGCCGCCCGTTCAGGAAGGCTATCCCGCTTTCAGCTATCTCTGGAAAAGTGAAGCCCTCCGTAAACTCCCTGACCGCCCTGAGAAAGTCCAGCTCATAAACGGCCGAAATCTCCCCGCGAAGCTTCTGCAGCAGGGGCCTTATTTTTTCCAAAACCTCCCTGCTCTTCAGGTAGAGTTCGACCTTAAGCTCCTTCTCCAGCTCCTCTCTAAGGGCCTCAACTTTCTCGGGGGGTACTGAGATTGGATAAAGCTCTTCCCTTGAAAAGAGTTCAAACGGCAGCCCAAACTTTTCGCCGAGCTCTCTCTCAGCCTCGTTTATCAGGTCCAGAATTTCGCTCTCGATCTCGCCAAAGTGCCTGAATATAGCCTCATAATTCCCGCTTTTCAGCTCTCCGAGGAAGTTCAGGAGCTCACGGCCGCTGAGAGTGAGGCTGAACCTTTCAAGCTTCTCCGAAACCTTCTCGTTAAGTTCTTTTTCTTTTGCAGTAACGATCTCCTCCAGGTTTTCCAGTAGCTCTCTTTTCTTCATCACGGGCTCCAGCTCCCGCAGGGCTTCGAGGATTCTTGGGGCAACGCTCTCCCTTCCAGTCAGCTCGGCTATTCTCGAAAGGGCTCTCAGGGTCTCCAGGTTCTCCCACAGGGGCATTACGTAGAGCTCCGGGGCTATTTGAGCGGGGTTAAGCTCGACATCTATTCCATATCCAACGGTGCTGAGGACGATAGCGTAGCCTTCACCATCCTCCGGCCTTGTGGAAACCTCGCAGAGCCCGAGCCTCTCAGCGTTCTCTACCTCGTTTGGATCAACTATCAGAATTCTGTCGTGTAAGAAATCGCGCCTGAACCTTATGGGCTTTACCTTGGCTATAAGCTCCTTGAGGGCGGGATCGGCCCTGGGAAGGTTCTCTCTAAAATACGACCGCCGCTTGAGGATTTCATCCCTATCGTTGGTGGGCTCAAACCTCTCAAGGAACTCCCTGCTCCCAGCCAGAACTAACCTCTTGGCAATCTCTCCCCGGATGGCGTTGTAAATTGCCCTTGCTTCGCTGTTCATCCTTAGCGTCATCGCTTTACAAAGGAAGTGATGCCTAAAAAAGTTACCTCGGGATGGAGCGGCGGCAAAGTTTATAAAGTCATAGAGTAATTTTAGGACGATAAGGGTGGATGAAATTGGTGCTTGAGCGTCTGATAAATCCAGGGTACAGGGTTTTTGTTGTGGATGCGAAAAATTTTCAGCCCGAGGAAATCACCGAGGGCCTCCGGAGGAGGGGTGCTATGGTTGTTGAGATTCTTGGGGAATCAGACCCAGAGCTTGAGATTGAGAGCTTCCTCTCTTCGACCTACGGGGAGTACGTATACCTCCTGAAGTTCAAGGATGGGAGGTACCTTGCAAGAAGCCCCGATGAAGTTGTAGAGAAAAATTGGAGCTCAAGCCGTTACCTCGTGCGTGACGAAAACGCACTGAAGAGGTTCCTGCTCCGCGAGCTTTCTTTGAAGTCGAGACTTGCCCTGGAGCTCCCTCCAAAAATAATCACAGCCTTCATCTGGGTTCTGGCGTTTCAACTCATTGAGGAAAAGCCCTTTGGAAGCTTTTTGCTGATGGCGTTGGGCTTTGTCACTGGAGAACTCTTCAAACTGTTCGAATACCTCACACTGGGGTACTGCAGGGAGTAAAAAGGCTAAAATACTCAGCCTTTGAGCTTCTCAAGGACTCTTATGTCCTCTATTCTCGTGAACGGGTACTGTCCGTTCTCATCCTTCTCGACGGCCTTCACCATGTCCCATATTGTCAGGAGAGCAACGCTGACGCCCGTGAGGGCCTCCATCTCGACGCCCGTCTTGTAGTACGCCCTGACCTCGCAGGTGGCTTCTATGTAGTCATCTCCAAATTCAAACGTTATGTCAACGCCCGTGAGCGGTATCGGGTGGCAGAGCGGGATCAGCTCTGGGGTCTTTTTCACGGCCAGAATACCCGCTATCTGGGCAGTTGCTATAACGTTGCCCTTCTTGGTTTTCCCGGCTTTAATCAACTCTATCGTCTCGGGCTTCAGCCTTATCTTGCCCTTGGCAACGGCCTTTCTAAAAACAATGTCTTTTTGCCCGACTTCCACCATCTTAACGCCCTTTTCGTTAACGTGAGTCAAATCCTTCATCTCAATCCCCCGGGAGTCTTTGAGATTGTTTAAAACTGTGACCCAAAATTGTAAAAGAGTGAAATCATCCCTTCGCAACTCCCATCGGCCTCATTCTCGCGACGAGGTTTGCTATTCCGGCTTCGTGGACAACTTGGACGACGTTGTCCACGCTCTTGTAGGCACCGGGAGCTTCCTCTGCAACGACGCGGAGGGAAGCAGCCCTCACGTAGATGCCCTTCTGGAGGAGCTCGTTCCTGAGCCTGTCGCCGCGGTACTGCCTGGTTGCGGCCTTCCTGCTCAACAGCCTGCCGGCACCGTGGCAGGTGCTTCCGAAGGTCTCTCTCATCGAGCCTTCAGCACCAGCGAGAACGTAGCTGGCGGTACCCATCGAGCCTGGGATCAGAACGGGCTGGCCGACGTCCCTGTATGCCCTCGGAACGTCCGGGTGTCCTGCTGGGAATGCCCTCGTTGCGCCCTTCCTGTGGACGACGACCTTCACTTTCCTTCCATCAACCTCGTGTTCCTCAAGCTTGGCTATGTTGTGGGCGACGTCATAGACGATCTCCATCTCCATGTCTTCGGCTTTCCTCCTGAAGACTTCCTCAAAGCTCTCCCTGACCCAGTGGGTTATCATCTGCCTGTTTGCCCAAGCGAAGTTGGCGGCTGCCTTCATTGCGCTGAAGTACTTCTGTCCCTCCTCGCTCTGGAACGGAACGCTCACCAGTTCTCTGTCCGGCCATGGGATTCCGTACTTCCTGTTGGCCCTTTCCATGACCCTCAGGTAGTCGCTCGCAACCTGGTGGCCAAGTCCCCTGCTTCCCGTGTGCACCATCACGACGACCTGCCCCTCGAAGAGGCCGTAGGCCTTCGCTATCTCCTCGTTGTATACCTTGTCAACGTACTGAACCTCAAGGAAGTGGTTTCCAGAGCCGAGTGAACCGAGCTGGGGAGCACCACGCTGCTTCGCCTTCTGGCTGACGGCATCGGGGTCTGCTCCTTCCATCCTTCCGCCCTCTTCGAGATGCTCAAGGTCTCTCTCCCAGCCGTAGCCGTTGTCAACCGCCCACTTGGCACCGTCAGCCAATACATCGTCAAGCTGTGTCCAGTGAAGCCTCACGCGCCCCTTGCTTCCAAGTCCGCTCGGGACGTTCTTGAAGAGGGTGTCAACGAGCTCTTTGATCTTCGGCCTAACTTCATCCTTGGTCAGGTTAGTTCTGATGAGCCTGACGCCGCAGTTGTGGACGACGACGCCGTTGGCTATGAAATTGTGGGCCTCATGGTAGACACCGATGTCGTAGAACTTGTCGTACTCTGGCCTAACGCGCTCCACCTTGATGACCTTTTCAGCGACGAAACCGCCCTCGTAGCCCCTCTCCCTGGCGAACTCCTCGAAGGTTGGGAAGTTCTTTGGAACTCTAGGTTCTCTGTCTCCCTCGTATATCGTCCTCTCAACGAAGCGCCTGTTGACAGTGCCTTTAACCTTGAGATATGTAAGCTCCACGCTTCCAGTCTCCTCATAGGTCTGCTTGATGGTGTCCATTGCCCGCTTTCTCTCCTCTTTCACGCGCTCCTTGAACTTCAGGTAGGCGTAGGCAATAAGTCCCTTCGCCTTCTTCTCGAGGTCGTACTCGTAGTTGATCTTACCCAGGAAGTTCCTGATGCTCTCTTCCCCAACGAGGGCCAGGCGGTAGGTAACGCCCTTCTTTGACTTTACCTTGTACACTGTGCTCTTGATTCCAAACTCTTCAAGGAGCCTGGCAATGTCGTTCATGAACTCCAGCAGGCTCTCTTCAAGTGCCTCGTCCCTGGACTGTGTCAGGTTTATCGGAAGCGGAGTAACTCCCTTGAACTCCACGATGCTCCCGTCGGCAGCAAACAGCCCAGCTAGGAAGTTCCTCTTGATCCAGAGTGGAGCTTCCATTATCCACTCAGGGACACGGTAGCTCTTCTTCGTCTTGTCTCCGCGAGGCATTCCGAGCTTCTCAAGCAGGAGGGTAAAGCTCCTGGATGCCACCCTTAACTCCGCCGAAACGCTCTTGCCGCTATAGCGCCCGCTCACGGTCTCTATTTCGTAATCTCTCTCGCGAACGTAGATGTTGGTGCTTATGCCGAGCCTCTCAAGGTCTTTCTTGAGTTCCCTTAGAGTCTCTTCCTTTCCGTAGAAGGCTAGGGTGAGTCTCGCGCTCATCTCGCCAAGGTGTCCGTCTCCCAGGGCAAAGCCAAGGATTCTCGCGATGGTTCCGATCTTCGGGTCGTCCCAGCGGAGCGGAATGAGGTTCTTCTCGCGGAGGAACTTTATCACCTGCGGATCCTCGTCTTTGAAGGCGCTCTCGTCGAGAAGAACACCCTTCCTCTCCTCGTAGGGGACGCCATCGAAGGGGTATATCAGAACGTGGTCGCCTTCCTTAATGTTCCCGAGGTAGACATACCCCTCTGGGGTCAGAACCGGGTGGTCTTCACTTCCCTCCACAACTGTTCCGCCCTCGGTGATTATCCTAACTGCCTTCTCGCCTTCCTCAACTTCCCTCTCGGCCACGAAGGCGACCCTTGAGAAGTCGTTGTGCCCTTCCTCAGTATTGTATACCCTGAGCCCCTGGAGCTTGAACTTCTGGGGCATCTCCTCAACTTTTAGCCAGTACCCGTGCTCCGTGAGGACTTTGGTGCCAGGAGCAAGGCAGTTGATGTCGTAGCCCACCCCTCCAGGGCTTATTACGCCCTCCTTTGCGTCAAAGGCGGCCACTCCGCCGATTGGGAAGCCGTAGCCCTGGTGTCCGTCCGGCATTACGATTGAGTACTTGTAGATGCCCGGGAGCATGGCGACGTTCGCAGCCTGTTCAAGCGTCCTGTCCTGCCTCATCTTCTCGATTAAAGCGTCGTCGGCGTAGACTCTTCCAGGAACGCGCATCCTCCTGTCGAACTTCGGTATCTCCCAGCGGATTTTGTCTATCCTCTTCAGCGGCACCATCTCTCTCACCCCACCCCTTAGGTAGCCCTAAAGTTATTTTAAGGTTTCGAGGAACAAAACAGTTACTCCACTCTCAGCCTCCTCTCCTTCGGGACGTAGTTTAGAAGTCTCCCGTCCTTCGCCTTCGCTGAACCGAGGTAGTAGGAACGCCACTTCATGATGAACCAGCCGTAGAGATTTTCATCGACCTCGATGCTCTCACCGGCCAAATACCTCCTCGCCCGTTCGTCGTCCAGCTCTATGACGTTCTTCGTCGCCTTCGGCCCGACAAGAAAGCTCCCCTCGATTGTTAGCCTTATTCCGTCGCTCTCGATCCTTCCGAAGTAGAGCCAGCCGTCGTTCCTTCCGACGTCGAGCTGGCAGGGCTTCCTCGCATAGACCTTCTGGTGGTTGCCCCTGATGAGGTATATCAGGTCTGGGGCGTAGCCGTAGTTCTCGATGAGGAGCCTCTTGACGAGTTCTGCATCCTTCGTCTTCCCGATCTCATTCCTAGGGTTCGCCTTCTCCTCACTCACCGCCATCACCCGGCTTGACTATCTTAGCTATGAAGAACGCCTCGGTGTCGTTGTCGTTCGGATGGATTCTGAGGGTCTTTTTCAGCTCCTCCGAGTACTCCTTCCCCTCCCATTCGAGCACAGGCTCGCTGGTCTTGACGGGAAGGTCTATCCTCTCAAGCCTCGCGTCCGTCTTCCTGAGGAGATAGTCAACGACCTCCTCGTTTTCCAGGGGATCTATCGTGCAGGTCGAGTACACCATAACACCGCCGGGCTTTAAGGCCCTGTAGCCGGCCAGGATGAGCCTCTTTTGAACCTTCATGTACTTGACCACGGCTTTCTCACGCCACTCGGTAAGGAACTTCCAGCTCTTCCTTATCATCCCCACCGAGGAGCAGGGAGCATCGAGGAGAACTCTGTCGAATGTGTTTTCGAAACGGGCAAAGCTCGCCCCGTCTCTCGTCGTTACCCTGGCTATCAAAACCCCCATCCTGTTGAGGTTCGCCATCAGGATGTTTGCCCTGTCCCTGTTTGGGTCGTTTGCTATTATGCAGCCCTCGTTCTGCATGTATTGCGCTATCTGTCCAGTTTTTGACCCCGGTGCCGCTGCCATGTCTAGGACGAGTTCTCCTGGCTTCGGGTCGAGAACGACCGGAGGTATCATCGAGCTGGCCTCCTGGCCGAAGATGAGGCCGAGGCCGTGCTCCGGAACCTTAGCGAGGTTGTCCACGTTTATGAAGAAGCCCTCGCGAACCCAGGGGATCGGCTCAAGCTCGAACTCCTCCTTAAGCCTCTCAACGATAACTTCGAGAGGTGCCTTTAGGGTATTTACCCTGATGCTCTGCCTGAGCGGCCTTATCAGGAACTCCCAGAACTCGTCGCTGTCCTCTAACTTCGAATACCTCTCATAAAAGGCTGGATTCGCCTCCTTAACAACGTCCCTCGCGCTCATGGTGATCCCTCACAGGTCTGGAACGAACTGTGCCATCCATCTTCCGTCAGGAAGCCTTTCAATCTTCATGTCGTGGTAGGTTATTGCTTTGACTTCCTCCTTCGGCTCGTGCTTTTCTGGGTCGAGAACTTCTCCACAGGCCTTGGCCTTGAGTTTGTAGCCGTTCTCGGTCTCCTCTATCCGAACCTCAACGTCCCCGAAAACCAGCCCTTCCATGTCGTGGAGAACCAAGAGCTCTTCGAGGAAGCTGTAGAGGAGCGCCTCAAGGTCTTCCTCTTCAACTTCAACTTCCCTGCACTCCTTTGGCTCGACCTTTCTAACGTCCACCATGACGTCGAAGAGACCGAGTGCAACGGCCTCAAAGGCCTCCTCCAGCGTTGAGCCGTAACCGCGAACGCCTATGTCAGCAGTGTGCTCGTAGTGTTCCCACTCCCGCACTTTATTCACCCCCGAGGAGTTTTGAGTTTAGACCCTCGTTTAGGGCTGCATTGTGGAGTCTCTTGTCAGCTGTGTAAAATTCAGAGGCATTAGCTCGCTTTGCAGAGACTATCTGTAGGGCGTCTGCCTGGTAGATGTGGTACTTCTCGATGAGCTTCCATACATCAGCCAAAAGGAGGGAGTGAACGGGTACTATCTCGAGGACTCCCAGCCGGGTAAAGCGCTTCACTTCCGCGAGAAAGGCAGTTTTTATGAACTGGTAATCCTCGGGACTAAGAGTGCCACGCCTAAGTCTCTTGTCGAAGATTCCGAGGACTTCTCCAATGTTCCAGAAGCTGAAGGCAAGCTTTGTCTCTCCCCTGTAGGCTGACTTAAATATCTCCTCAATGACTTCGCTGTATTCATCATTTAGATACCTTTTCAGAATGGCGCTACTGTCCAAGTAGACTCTTCTCCCTCTCATCCCGCATCTCCCTCACGAGCTTTCCGCTGTCCTCTTTTGGAACGTCTAAAGGCTCGAACCACAGAGGAATTTTTGAGTCATCTATGTCCTTGAGCACCTCGTTTATGAGGTAGTTCATGAGGGCCTCCTCAAGGAGCTTGCTCACCTCGCTGTTCTCCCTCTGGGCGAGCTCTTTAAACTCCCTCCACAGCTCCTCATCTATGTATACGCTCGTTTTGACCTTACCCATAGTCCCACCTGTCAGTATTTACCTACGTCGGTATATAAACCCATCGAAACCGTTAATTAGACTGCCGTCTAAATGGTAGGGGTGGTGACATGAGGGAGATAACGCCGAGGAAGATTATGGAAATGAAGGGGAGAGAAAAGATAGCGATGGTAACGGCTTACGATTATCCCTCAGCTCTTCTTGCAGACAGGGCTGGAATAGACATAGTCTTCGTTGGGGACTCTCTGGGGATGGTTGTATACGGCGAGCCTAACACCCTCAACGTCAGCATGGAACAGATGGTCTTCCACACGCGGGCAGTTGCAAAGGCTGTAAAAAGGGCACTCGTTCTGGCCGACATGCCCTTCGGGAGCTACGAGGTGAGTGTTGAGGAGGGCGTTAGGAACGCGATGAGACTGATCCAGGCTGGAGCTGATGCGGTAAAGATAGAGGGCGGCTACGACCACAAAAAGCTCGTTAAAAAGCTTGTGAGAATGGGAATCCCGGTCATGGGGCACACCGGCCTTACCCCTCAGCGCTACCTTCGCCTCGGCGGCTACAGGCTGATGGGCGAGACCGAGGAGGAAATCGAGGAGATTCTGCGCGATGCCAAGGCCCTTGAAAAGGCCGGCGCCTTCGCGGTGGTTCTTGAGTTCGTTCTTGCAGATGTGGCAAAGCTCGTAACGGAGGAGGTTTCAATCCCGACCATAGGCATCGGGGCGGGGCCTTACGTTGACGGCCAGGTTCTCGTCTGGCACGACATCCTTGGCCTCTACGAGAGATCTCCTCCCTTCGCGAAGAGGTACGCGGACCTGAGGAATATAATCCAGCTCGCCCTCGAAAACTACCGGGAGGAAGTCAAGGAAGGGAAGTTCCCAGCTAAGGAGCACTACTGGGAGTTCCTCGACAAGGACGACTTTGAGAGGAAGAAGAGAAAAGCCCTGGAAAAGCTTGAGAAAGAGTTCTGATGGCGATTAGTTTTTAATACCCTAGTTCCCATTAGATCGTTAGAGTTATAAGCACTTAAGTCTTTTGGTTGATTGGTGGTTGTATTGAGCTTTCAAAGGAAAATCCTGATCATAAA
>JASGLT010000015.1 GCA_030156945.1 Thermococcaceae archaeon | reverse complement strand
CCACATGTTGGTGACGCCGTAGACCGTCTCTGGTCTGAGCGTCGCCGCTGGCAGGTAGATTGTCTCGCCGTTTTCCTCAAGGATGAACTTGATTATGACGTACTCCAGTATCTGTACGTCCTCGCCCTCCATTATGTCGTGGTCGCCGAGTGGAGTCCCAACGACAGGATCCCACCTGACCCTGTGGGCACCCTTGACGACAAGACCCATATCCTTGAGCGTCCAGAACTGCCACTCGATGAACTTGCTGAAGGGCGGGAAGAGGCTGGTGGTGTAGAATTCCCTCGTCCAGTCAACGGAGAAGCCGGCCCTTATGAAGGTCTCCTTAGCGGCCTTCATGAAGTACTTGACTATCTCCTTCGGGTCTTCGAACTTCCACAGTATCTCCTCGGGAACCTTGTAAACGTCGCGGTAGATGTGGATTGTCTTGGGGTCGCGGTTCTTTATTCTCTCGGCTATTCCAACTATCGGCGCGCCTGTGATGTGCCAGCCCATTGGGAACAGCACGTTGTAGCCCTGCATCCTCTTGAAGCGCGCTATCACATCTGGTATTGTGTACGTTCTCGCGTGGCCGACGTGAAGGTGGCCCGAGAGGTACGGGAACGCAACCGTTATGTAGAACTTCTTCTCCTTGGGCTTTGCCTTCCTGTCCGGCTCAAAAACCCTCGCTTCCATCCAGCGCTTCTGCCACTTCTCCTCGATGGCCTTAAAGTTAAGCCCAGTCATGGCTATACCTCCTCAGAACTTTTTCAAAAGAGCGCGATTCAGAGTCCAGAATAGGGGGGTTGTCTGAATAATCAGCGCGAAACGTCCGCTGAACGGTGGAGAAGGTACTCCCCCCTCATCGGCATCGGAGCGAGTAGCAGTTTTGGGTATTTAAGTTTTTTGGATTTCGTGGGCTTTTTATACATCCCACGCGAAGTTTCTTGGGTGGTTACATGATTCGGGCTTTCGTCAATGGAAAGATATACGTCTCCTACAAGCCAATTAGGATCGTTGATGGGATTTTGGTGGCCTATGGAAGGATAATCCACGCAGGTTCCTCGGAAAAAGCCCGAGAACTCGCAATGAATCTTGGGGGCGATGTTGTCGACCTCGGCGGAAAAACCGTCCTCCCCGGCTTCATAGACTCCCACCTCCACCTTGAGGAACTGGGCATGGCCCTTGAGACCCTCGACTTGAGAGGGGTGAAGAGCATCACGGAGCTTAAGGAGAGGCTTAAAAAATACGCGAAAACCACGTCCACAAGCTGGATACTCGGTCACGGCTGGGATCAGGAGCTTTTTGAGGAGAAGAGGTGGCCCACGCGGTGGGACATCGATGAGGTGGTGGGGGACAGGCCGGTGATGCTCTCGAGGGTGTGCCTCCACGCGGCCGTATTGAACACAAAAGCGATGGAGCTCGCGGGGCTCCTTGAAGCTGACCTCCCTGGAGTCGTCAGGGACGAGAGGGGGGAGGTCACTGGTGTCATCAAGGAAGAGGCCTTTGAAATGGCGCGCGAGAAGTTCAAGGAGACTTTGAAACCAGAGGATTACGAGCACTTCATTAAGAGGGGGGTTGAGCACCTCGCCTCCCTCGGAGTAACTGCCGTGGGGACCATGAGCGTTGACGAAACCACTCTAAGGGCCCTCTCCAGCCTTGACGAAAAGGGGGAGCTTAAGCTGAGGGTCTTTGCCTACCTGGACCCCGGGAAGAGGGAGGTAAAAGGGGAAGGAATGTTCGGTGATACGGAAGTCCTTGAGGCCCTAAAGAGGCTCGGGGTTAAGAGGGGCTTCGGCGGGAGGAAGCTGAGAATAGCGGGGGTAAAGGTTCTCGCGGACGGTTCCCTTGGGGCGAGAACTGCATGGCTGAGCGAACCCTACGCCGATTCCCCTACCAGAGGCTACCCCAACGTTTCAAAAGAGGTGCTTGAGAAGATAGCCAAGGAAGCTCACGGGGCGGGACTTCAGCTGGCCGTTCACGGGATAGGTGATGCCACGATAGACATGATCCTCTCCGTGTACTCCTCCCTCCAAGAGCCGGGAAGACTGAGACACCGCATAGAACATGCCTCAATCCTCAGGCCCGACCAGATAAAGAGGATGGCAGAACTCGGGGTGGCTGCCTCGGTCCAGCCACGCTTTATAATCTCGGACTGGTGGGCGGTGAAGCGCGTTGGAGAGCGGAGAGCGGGCTGGATTTACCCCTTCAAGAGCATGCTCAAAGCCGGAATAGTCCTCGGCTTTGGCACAGACTCTCCCATAGAGCCAGCGAATCCATGGAAAAGCGTTTATGCGGCTGTAACGCGCGGTAAATACGAGAATGTCGAAACTTACGAGCATACAAAAGGGGAGTGCCTGGGCGTGGATGAAGCGCTCTATGCCTACACCCACGGATCCGCCTACGTACTGGGCGCGGAGGACGAGCTGGGCACTCTTGAGGAGGGCAAGTTTGCGGACTTCATAGTCGTTGATAGGGACCCCTTCGAGGTTGAAGAAATTGAACTAAGGGAGATAAAGGTCCTGGAGAGTTATGTTGGAGGAGAGAGGCTCTGAAGGAATCATCGAACGACCCATATCGTCCATACCATGAAGATATAAGCCAGTATGCTCACCACTGCATGGGCCTTCAACCAAAGTCCTTTCTTTTTTAGGAGGAACACGAAGGCTCCCGTTAGCATAGAGAGGTTCATTAGGGCTAAGGTTATGTAGCCGAGTGTGTTGTGATCCAGAACAACCATTTCACACCCTCCCAACAGGGAATATGTAGAGGGGAGCACCATCGGTGCCGATTATCCGGGCAACTTCCTCGTCGTGAAAAGCCCCAATGGCAACGGTTCCGAGGCCCAGGGAGGTAGCCTGGAGGTAGATGTTCTGGCCGATGTGGCCGGCCTCCATGTAAACGTACCGATAGCCCCTCTCCCCGTAGACCTTCGTCGTCCTCTCGTAGAACGCCACCAGAACTATGTCGACCGCAGCATCACCGACCCATTTCTGGTCAAGGGCGGCTTTTTGGAGCTCTCTTCTGAAGTCCCCAGCCTTGACGAGTTCAAGGGAGTGAGTGAAGGGGTCATAATGATAAATCCCGGGTTCAAGCCCCTCAACGTTTCCGGCGACTACAAAAACCTCGAAGGGATACGTCGCGCCCGCACTGGGGGCGGCCCTTTTCCCGTCGGGACTCGTAATCCCCTGAGCCGCCCATAGGAGCTGGCCGAGCTCCTCAAGGGTCAGAGGCTCGTTTTTGTACTCCCTTCTGCTCCTCCTCTTTGCTATGGCCTCCTCCAAGCTCATGCTTCCCTCCAGTCTTGGGGGCGGAAGTTCCACTATTTCTCCTCCTTCAGGCTTTGGAGCCTCTCTCGGGAGATAAGGCTTCAGGAGTAACGCTGCCGTCGAGACAACAACAAGCACCACCACAAACAGAGACGTCCCCCTGTAGTCCATGGTGGAAAATTATTGATCCTCCTATTTAACGATTCCGCGAGAGCGCAGGCTCCCGGTATTCGTTCATACAGAGAGTCCGCAAGGTCTCAACTCTACATGGAGTGCCAAAACGTTTTTATACGCCCTGAAAAAAGTTGAGATGATGGCAAACAGTGTTCCAAGGGAGGGAGGCGGCAATGGAGGGTGATGGAAATGGCAGTAGTCCGCGCTTGGATATCAGAAGAGTTCAGAGAGTTCATAAGGGAAGTAATACTCGCTTCGTTTCCAGCGCTTTTGCTCTGCCTCCTGCTGGACTTCTTCGCGGGAGCTTTTCTAGGTAAGTTCTTCGACAAGATTATGAACGAGTACCCCATAATCCTCGTTATTCTCCCAGGTCTCATGGGGCTCAGGGGAAACATCTACGGCTCACTCGCCTCCCGTTTCACTACAATGCTCCACCTGGGTGAGATGACGCCCGCCCTCAAAGACAGAAACGTCACGAAAAACGTTTTTATCTCAATCATCCTCTCCCTCGTCCCAGTTCTGATACTCTGGAGCATAGGGGCGATTAAAATAAGGAGCCCCGAGATAGCGATTGCCGTTCTGGTCATAATCATAGCATCGACTGTTTTTGCTGGCATAGTGCTCGGTTACATAACGGCCCTCGCAACTATAATCCCCTTCAAAAGGAAGATCGATCCTGATGCCGTAGCGGCTCCCATAGTCACTTCCGCCGCCGACCTGATAACCGTTCCTCTCCTCGTCAGCTTCATGCTCCTCTATGAGAAATTTTCAGCTGAGTTCTACGCCCTCTTCGCTGCGGGGTTGGTTCTCCTCGGACTGCTTGCAAAGCTCTCAAAGATAGGGAAAAGCGACAGGAGAGTGTTCGCAGAAGTTCTCGGGGTTGTGGGTGCCCTGGCACTCCTGTCCAGCGTCTCAGGAGGCCTCCTTGAGACGTACAGCGGGCTTATCTACGCCTCGGTGATATTCAGCGTCATGTACCCTGCCGTCCTGGCCACAACCGGCAACCTGGGCTCGATAATCGGTACAAAAACATCCACAAGGCTCCACCTTGGAGAGCTGGAGGGCTTCATCAACAGAAAGATTCTGGTTGAGATCCTCGTTTACAGCGCTGTGGGTGCGCTGCTGGGTTTGCTGGCCAACCTCATAGCTATCTTTGTGGTGAGGGCAACCCTTGGGGTTGACGTCGGTATCGTGAAGCCTTTCATCCTTCTCTACCCCCTCGTTCTCTTCGGCGTGATGTGGATGGCCTACTTCCTGGCAATAATCTTTGACAGGACCGGCCTCGACCCAGACAACGCCACGGTGCCCACGATAACGACCATAGCCGACATAATCTCCACCCTCTTCATCGTTGCCGTTGCCCATATGATAGTCTAACCCCGAAAAAGATTAAAGAGGTAGGAGTATAAGAAAGGCCGGAGGAGAAAAAGAATGGAGGACTTCGAGGAGTTTGAGTATCAGCCCAAGAGCGTGAAGGAGATATTCATCGAGATGAAGAACATCGTTGAGCTCATGGTTGACCTCGCCTACAGTGCCGTGCTTTTCAACGACAAGGAGATCGCTGAAGAGGTGCTCGACCTGGAGGAGAGGATGGATCTCCTCAACTATCACCTCATGACCCACGCTGTTCTCGCCGCAAGGAACCCCAAGGAGGCGGAGCAGATAACTTCAGTTCTCCAGATGGCGAACTCCATAGAGGACATCTCCAACGCCGCCGGAGACCTCGCCAAGATGGTGCTTGAGGGTCTTGAGCTTCACCCTGTCATCACGGAGGCAATACTCGAGAGCGAGGAAATAATAGCGAAGATCCAGGTGAGTCCCGACTCAGTCATCGTCGGCAAGACCCTGGGAGAGCTGGCTCTGGCAAGCAACACCGGGGTCTGGATAATAGCGGTGAGAAGGGGCAAGAGATGGATAATAGCCCCTGACGGCGACTTCAAGATAAAGCCCGGAGACGTTTTGATCGGCAGGGGTACCCACACCTCCGTTGAGCACCTGAAGGAGATAGCCAGGGGAGTCATAAGGGTGGTAGGCGATGAAAGAGCTTGAGGAAATAAGGAACTGCCTCATCGAGATGAAGAACCTTTCATCACTCATGGTCGACCTCGCGTTTTCGGCCGTCATGTACAACAGCGAGGACATAGCTGACGAGGTCTACATCCTTGAGGAAAAGATGGACGAGCTGACCCTGAGGGTCAAAAAGCTCGCCCTTAGAGCTGCGAAGCACGAGGAAAATCCTGAAAAACTGCTCAGCGTCATAGAGATGGCGACCATAAACGAGCAGATAAGTGATTCGGCCTACGAGGTTGCCGACCTCGTTCTCAGGGACGTTGAGCCCCACCCCATCATCAGGAAGATAATGCACGACGTCGATGAGGAGATAGGCCGGATAAAGGTCAACAAAGGCTCAATACTCATAGGGAAGCCCCTAAAGCAGCTCAAGCTCCCGACCAAGGTCGGAGTCAGGCTAATCGCCATAAAGAGGGGCGGGAGGTACATATACAACCCCTCGAAGGACGAGACCATCGAGGAGGGAGATGTGCTCATAGCCGTTGGCTCAGGCATTGACAGACTCAGGGAGCTTTCCAACGAAAGAGGGGAAGAAGGGGAGCTTATAGAGGAGGAGTGACTTTTTCCAAAATTTTAAAGGGACTAAAGAATCCTTTCGAGGATTATCGCCGTCAACGCTCCAACTGCCATCCCCGACTCGAGTATGCTCGAGATTAGCCTTGGAAGGTGCTCAAGCAGCTCCGCAGGTAGCTGTGGGGCCCCCAGGCCGGCTATGAGTGCCGCCGCGAGTATCAGGACGTTTCTGTCCGTGAAGTCGACTCTCTCCTTTATTAGTCTCAGGCCGGTGACGCTTATCATGCCGTATAGAGCCAGGGTAAGGCCGCCAAGAACCGGAGCCGGCATGGAAGCCAGAACGCCCGCGAACTTCGGTAGCAGGGAGAGGAAGATCAGTATTAGCGCCCCTACCTGGACAACGTGCCTGCTGCCCACCTTCGTGAGAGCCACGACTCCAATGTTCTCCGAATAGCTTGTGGTGCCGCAGGCACCGAGAACTCCGGCTATCGAACAGGCCAGGCCTTCCGCGCCTATCCCCCGCCCTATGTGCTTCTCGGTAATCTCAGCCCCTGTTATCGTGGCTATTGCGTGGTAATCGCCAACGCTCTCTATTATGCTCACCATGAAGGCGAAGAGAAGTATCACTACGGCGCTGACGTCAAATATCGGCTCCCCCCACGGGAAGAGCTTTGGCAGGCTCACCGGAGGCAGCTCCTCAACGAGGCCGAAGTTCGTAAGCCCCAGGGGGATGCTTATCAGGTATCCAACCACAGCCCCAACAACCACCGGCATCGCCTTGAGCGTACCTCCAGCCCTCAGGGCCACGAAAACCGTGGTCAGAAAAGTCACCGTTGCCACAATAACGGCCTTTCCAACGTTGGTTCCGGCCGGGTCTGAGTAGGCATTGAAGAAGTTCATCAGTGCCACGTTGGCGAGGCTGAAGCCGATGAGGGTTATCGTCACTCCCGTAACGAGCGGAGTGAAGAGCTTTCTGATCTTTCCTATGATGCCCAACCAACCAAGCGCCGCCTCCACGAAACCTCCAACTATAAGCGCTCCTTGAACCGCCGCCATTCCGATGCTGGAGCCTATCGAGATGAGGCCCGGGATGAAGGCGAAGCTTGAACCCTGGACTATCGGATACCTGGTGCCCAGTATTGTCTGAAGCAGAGTGGCGATTCCCATAGCAAGGAGAACAGCCTGTATCATTGTAGCTATCTGGTCTCCGCTCAGCCCCACTGCTCCCCCGACAACAAGGGGCACTGTAACCGTCGCTCCGAACATTGCAAGAACGTGTTGAAGCCCGAAGACAACGGCACGGGCCGGCTCTACTCTATCTTCAATTCCAACCTTTAAAACCGGTTTTTCCATCACTTCAACGTTCTCCATTGAAGCCCGCTCGTGCTGTGTGGAAGGTTGTTTAAAAAGTTTTCGGAAATGATAAAGGATTGACAAAAAAATGTCAAAAATATCTCACCAACCCTTGACTTTCTTGAGAGCCTCTTCAGAAACTCTACCTTCCTCAACATCTCCTATCGCTCTATCAAGCCTGTCAAGACCCTCTTCAAGGGTTTCCTCTTCAATTGTGAGGGGAGGCTGAATCCTGAGCACGTTGCCCTGAAGGAAAGCCAGAATCAACCCAAGCTCATAAGCGCGCCAAACTACCTTCCTGGCCTCATCATAGGCCCGCTCTTTGGTATCCCTGTCCCTAACCAGGTCGACGCCGAGCATCAGGCCAAGACCACGAACGTCTCCTATTAGCTCGTGCTCCTCCTTCATTTTCTCAAGCCTCTTCTTGGCATAATTCCCCAGCTTCTCAGCCCTTTTCAGCAGGTTTTTCTCCTCGATCTCTTCTATCACAGCGAGGGCGGCCCTGCTGGCTACCGGATTGCCGCTGAGGGTGAAAGTGTGCCCCAGAGGCGGAAGCGAGTCCATGACTTCCTCCCTTCCTATTACGGCGCTTATCGGTAGACCTCCCCCAAGGGGCTTCGCGATGGTCATAATGTCGGGCTTCACACCAAAATGCTCGATTGCAAACCACTTTCCAGTTCTCCCCATTCCGCTCTGAACCTCATCGACCACGAGAAGGATGCCGTACTCATCCAGAATCTTCTTCACCCTTTTGAAGTAGTCCCGGGGTGGCACGACCATCCCCGCGTCTCCTTGAATTGGCTCAGCGAACAGGGCCGCAACGCCCTCACCGTAAACCTCTCCCTCAAACTTCTCCTTTATGTAATCCACGCACTCCATCCTGCAGCTCCCCATCTCCTTCCGGAAGGGGCAGCGGTAGCAGTTCGGATAGGGGATGTAGTGAACCTCACTGAGCTCACCCACCTTCGAACGGAGCTCAAAATCAAGGCCCGTTATGCTCAAAGATCCGTACGTGTTGCCGTAGAAGCTTCTAAGATAGCTCAGAATCGTCCTCCTGCCCGTGTATGCTCTGGAAAACTTTATCGCACCGTCGTTAGCATCGCTGCCGCTCAAGCCCAGTGTTACCTTCGGCGATTCAACCGGTGCTACCTCGACGAGCTTCTCGGCAAGGAGAAGGGGCTCCACTGGAAAGCCGTAGATGAAGGTGAAGTGAACAAGCTTCTTAGCCTGCTCCACTATCGCCTCCACCACGCGTGGATTGTTGTGACCAACGTTTTGAACGGCGGCATCGCTTAGGAAGTCTATATACTCCCTCCCCTCAATATCCCACACCCTCGCATTCTCCGCCCTCACCCCAACTATTGGGGCGTAGGTAACCCGAGAAGCTGGAGAGAAAACCCGCGAATAGCGCTCAACAACCTCATCCCTGCTCTTGGGAAGTTCCATGAGACCACCATCTTTGCTATATGCATCCGGAACTAATAGCAATTTCGGTCGTTTTTTAGCTATTCCGTTAGAAAGCTTAAAAAGTACAAAACGATTAAGCAAAATATAGGTGATAAAAATGCGAAATGAGAAGCATCTTGACGACCTCGACAGGATGATACTCCAAGTTCTGCAGGAGAACGGGAGGGTGAGCTACTCGGAGATAGCCAGACGGCTAAAGGTTCCCGAATCCACGGTAAGGATGAGGGTGAACCGGCTCGTGGAGAGGGGAATAATAAGGAAGTTCGCAGCCCTGATAAACCCCTTCAAAGCCGGCTATTCCATAGTTGCCTTCATAGCGGTCGATGCAGAACCGAGCAGGGTCAAAGAGGTGACTGAGAAGCTGAGCAAACTCCCGGAAGTTGACGTTCTGGGCATAGCGACGGGAGCCCACGATATACTAATGCAGGTCACCGTTAGGAACTTACAGGAGCTTGAAAGCTTTTTAATCGAAAAACTGGGCAAAATAGAGGGAATAAAGAGCACGGAAACGTCAATACTAACCAGCGTTAAAAAATGGGGATATGCAAGGGTTTTTTAGCCTCTCAGCAGCCTGCCGGACCCAGCTTCACCCTGAAGCCCCTCTCCCTTATGGCCTCCATTATCTCATCGATGGTTATCCATTTGGGATTGAAATCTATAACCGCTGTTTTCCTTTCGAGGCTTATCTCGCCCCTAACACCCAAGCTCTCCAGCGCCTCTTGAACCTTCTCCACGGCCCCCCGGGGAATCCATATCGGGTATAAGCAGAACGGCTTTCATCGAACCTCACCCCCGTGTTTTTGTAGGGGCTTCCCCTTCATTAGCTTAACGACGGCCCCCTACATGGAGGCGGGACCCGTAAAAAGGGAGGAATAGGGGTTTTAAAGAATCACGAGCTCCCTGCCAGTCCTCGTCAGTCTCCTGCCCCTGCCATCGATAACGGCAACGTCATCCTCAATCCTGACGCCACCGAGGCCTGGAAGGTAGATTCCGGGTTCTATAGTGAACGTCATGCCATTCTCAAGAACCACCTCACCGTCGGGGCCGATGTAAGGTTCCTCGTGGACGTCAAGGCCGAGACCGTGGCCGGTCCTGTGGGTGAAGTACTCTCCGTAACCGGCCTTTGATATCGTCTCCCTCGCCGCCCTGTCCACTTCCTTGGCTTTTACTCCTTCCCTAACCGCCCGGAAGGCTTTCTCCTGAGCCTCCTTCACAATATCGTAAATTTCAATGAGCTTTTCGTTGGGCCTTCCAACGGCTACAGTCCTCGTTATGTCGGAGCAGTAGCCCTTCCACCTGGCCCCATAGTCGAGGATAAGCATGTCGCCCTTCCTTATTCTCCTGTTCCCCGGCTCGTGGTGGGGGTTTGCTCCGTTCTCGCCGCTCGCCACTATCGGTTCGAATGAAATCCCGTCGCTCAGCTCCCTTATTCTGAGTTCGATTTTTAGCGCGAGCTCCTTCTCAGTCATCCCCATGATATCCCAGGTCAAAATTTCCTCGAAAACCCTGTCAACGACTTTAGCGGCATGTTCCATCGCCTCGATCTCACCCTTGTCTTTCCTCATCCTGAGTTCTCTCATGACGGAGCTGAGCGGGTGAAACTCAAAACCGCGGTTGGCAATGCGGATGATGTTTATGAGCCAGTCGGCGCGCATCGTGTCCTCGATTAGGAGTTTTCCGCTGGATAGGTGGAACTCGGCGAGAATCCAGGCGAGCTTTTCGTAGGGGTTCTCCCCATCCCGCCAGAAGGTGGTGGGGAAGTTCGTGAGCACGTTTTCATAAAGGCCCGGTGCCAGCATCCTGTACTGGCCCTCGGAAGAAACGACCAGCAGCGCGGGCCGCTCCCCAACCTCGTGGAGATTGATGCCAGTCAGGTAGTAGAGGTTTGTGCCAGGGCTTATAAGGGCACCTTCGTATCCGGCCTCGTTCATGAGCTTTACAAAGCGTTCAAGCCTCATTCAATCACCCAAGAAAGGTCTGCGTAAGCCATTAAAGCTTTTCCATTCAGTATTTGATGTTCATCTCTGTCAACTCCATTACTCATGATTCTTTTGGCCAGAGCAAGCTTTATAACAACCCACTTTGGTTTCAAAATACCATCCATTAGGAGAAAAAATTATAAGGGATAATGCTTCAGGGAATATTGGAGCAAATCAGGTTGAATGGCACGAGACATACCATCACGGAAGGATGAAAAATGAGGAAACACCTACATAGTCTCCTCATTTTGCTCCTGCTCCTGACGGGCATTGCAGCTGTAAAGATACTGGAGAATGAGTACTTTGGTGGCATTAAGGAAGGTACCTTTGGAGGAGTCCCAAAACTCGATGACAGCGTTTATCCTCACGCCCGTTTTGCCGTATGGACAGGAAAGGAAATTGTTGTGGGGGCAGATGTTATTAGCAAAAGAACGGGTGGCAAAGAATTCCGAATTTACAAGATTTATGGAGAGAAGAAAAAGATTGCCCTGAGGATTCCCATTGGAGAGAAACCAATTCCCGGTGAGACTGCCGTGTGGACTGGAAGGGAAGTCAGTATCTTCGGGGGCACTGAAAACGAGGGGACGGCGTATGAAACACCCGATGTGTACTCTTACAACCCCGAAACAAATCAGCTGACGACCCTGAACGTCTCCCTGCCGTATCCCAATTCGGGCAAAGCCGCACTGTGGGACGGGAGGTACGTATATCTATTCTTAAAATCATTTGATTTAGAGGAAAGGTTCGTTTACAGGTTTGATCCGGATAACCCGGGACTTGAAATGTTAAACGTCACGTATCCCGATGGATTCGACAACCCCGGAACGTGTATGTACTCCGCGGTGTGGTACAGAGGGCGAGGCTACCTCGTGTTCCGGGACAAGATAGCCCTTTTTGACCCGCAGTCCCTCTCGTTTAAGTGGCTCAACGTGAGCTTGCCCACGAAATACTACGCCCGCAGCGCGGTTGCAACTGACGAAGGCATCTTCATATTCGGCGGCTTTCTAACGTGGGACAACTTCAGCACGGAAATCTTCAAATTCAGTCCAGAGGATAACTCGGTGGAGAAAATGAAGAGCGAACTTCCATTTCCCCTCGCCCAAGCCCCCGTTGTTTGGGACGGGAGGTACATCCACCTAATCGGAGGATACATTAAAGGAAGTGAGGCTAATACCATAATCACATACGACTACAGGTCGGATAAAGTGCTTTTAGTTGATGAAAAGCGAGGCTGAAGTTCAGCCCCAGTTCCGCAACCCTTAAAAACTCAACCTCCAACCTCGACCGACTAGGCGGGGCAGACCCGCGGGATGTTCCCGTAAGGGAGAACCACAAACAGGGAAGAGGTGGACGAGATGGGAATGTACAAGTACATTAGGGAAGCCTGGAAGAGCCCGAAGAAGAGCTACGTGGGAGAGCTCCTCAAGAAGAGAATGATCCAGTGGAGGAGGGATCCTGTAGTTAAGAGGATCGAGAGGCCGACGAGGCTTGACAGGGCCAGGGGCCTCGGCTACCAGGCCAAGCAGGGCTATGTAGTTGTCCGCGTCCGCGTTAGGAGAGGCGGAAGGAAGAGGCCCAGGTGGAAGGGCGGAAGGAAGCCGAGCAAGATGGGTATGGTCAAGTACTCACCGAAGAAGAGCCTCCAGTGGATAGCCGAGGAGAAGGCCGCGAGAAAGTTCCCGAACCTCGAGGTTCTCAACTCCTACTGGGTCGGCGAGGACGGTATGTACAAGTGGTTCGAGGTCATAATGGTTGACCCGCACCACCCGGTCATCAAGAGCGACCCGAAGATAGCGTGGATAGCCGGCAAGGCCCACAAGGGCAGGGTCTTCCGCGGTCTGACCAGCGCTGGTAAGAGGAGCCGCGGCCTGCTCAACAAGGGTAAGGGCGCTGAAAAGGTCAGGCCCAGCATAAGGGCCCACCAGGGTAAGGGCAAGTGATTTTTCTCCCTTTACTCCATTTAGGTTTCGATATTCTGTTCTGACGTCTGAGATGACCGATAACTTTCCTGGAACTTCTGATAGTAGCGAAAAAGTACAAGCTCGACCCGATAAGGCTAACGGCTGCGGTTATGGCGCTCACAGGAATAGACGATGAAGTTCCTCTGAGGGCCGCGTATTACATGAAGGAGCACGGTTTAAACGCCCTCGATGCATTCCACGCGGCAAAATGCGGCGGTGTGATCATAAGCTCAGATAGGGTTTACGAGAATGTTGGGATCAGGAGGATAAAGCTTAAGGACCCGGAGTGAATATGGCTGTTTTATCTCATGCTCTAAAGTTGCCGGGAGACTAAACATTTCTGAATGCGCATACCCATCATATAGGGTTGTTAACCTTAGGTTGTCATTTAGTAAGGTTTATATTCCCGTGTAGGAGGCTGATATAAAAGACCCCGCTTGCAAAGGAGGTACTGTGATGGGCGTGCTCAGGTACTCGTTTTCCAAGTACTGGGAGCTTTCCAGGAAGCTGAGGAAGAGGCAGGCGCTCATCGTTCTCCTTAATTTGATTGTCTCGTACCTGAACGTCCGCTTTGCCCTGATGCTGAGGGACACGATAAACAGCCCGAACACGAGTAGGATACTCATCCTTGGAGGTTTTCTCGTCTTGATAAACGCCCTGAGCTTCGTGGTTACCTACCTCCTTGACGTATCCAAGAGGGCAATGCAGGTGGAGATAATAGGCAGGATTTATGAGAAAATCCTCCACGCAAAGGAGGAAACCTTCAGGGTGAAAACTCCGGGGGAATACCTCACCGACCTGGTTTCAAACGTCGTCTACGTCAGCTCACTCTCGGCAGCCCTTATACCCGCTCTGATCGTGAACGCGGTGAGCTTTGGGGCCTATCTAATAGCCCTATTTCTCCTGAGTCCAAGGCTCTCTCTCGTCCTGCTCCCGTTTTTGATAGCGACCGTTCTCCTCTTCAAAAAGCAGGTCGGGGAGCTCGCCAAGGTGTCCTCGAAAGAGAGGGACAGGTTCTCAATGCTGATTGAGAGGATAAGGACGAACCTCGAAGGGAGAAAAAGCATTAAAAACACGGACTCTTTGAGCGGGGCCATGAGGAAGCTGAACGACGAGTGTACGGGATGGTACAACTCGGTCAAGGGGCTCGTGCTCGCGTCTTTGAAGTACAGGTATCT
The DNA here is from genome assembly GCA_030156945.1 of Thermococcaceae archaeon. Taxonomy (GTDB): domain Archaea; phylum Methanobacteriota_B; class Thermococci; order Thermococcales; family Thermococcaceae; genus Thermococcus. The sequence goes on along the minus strand of JASGLT010000015.1, from coordinate 29,691 downwards.
TTACCACACCCTCTACAGGCTCGTACCCCTTATCAGCGTTCTGGTCGGGCTCCTCTGGAGGATGGACACCGGTACTCTTGTGGCGTTCTACATGATGGCTGGTGAGATCATAGAGCCCCTGGTCGTAATTTTAAACGACCTCGGCCACGTTCCAGAATCCTACCCCGCCCTTAAGAGAGTCGATGAGGCTCTCAACATGGAGGAGGAGAACTTTGGAGAGAGAACCCTCACACGGGTTGAGGACATAGAGCTGAAAAACGTCTCGTACGGCACGATCCTGAAGAACGTGAACCTCAAGATATCTCGCGGGGAGAGTGTGGGCATCGTCGGGGAGAGCGGAAGCGGCAAGACGACCCTCGCTAACGTAATCGCCTGCCACTACCGTCCGGAGGAAGGCGAAGTTTTGGTTAACGGCATCCCTGCCCGAGAGTTCAGGAACCTGAGGAGAAAGATAATCCTCGTGGAAACCAACGAGTTCATATTCCCCGGCACTGTTAGGGAGAACGTAACCCTCTGGGAAGAGTTCGGCGAAGAGGAGCTTAGGGAAGCCGTGAATATTGCGAAGGTGAACCTGCTCCTGGACGAGAAGATCGGGCCCAGTTACAGGGAAGTCTCCCTGGGAGAGCGGCAGAGGATAGCCCTGGCCAGGGCCCTGATCCGCAAACCAGAGGTTCTCATCCTAGACGAGGCCCTTTCGGGAGTTGATCCGGACGTGGAGGCAGAGATAATCGGGGAGATAAAAGCCAGGGGGATAACCCTGGTCGCGATATCCCACAGGCCGTCCACAACCAAGCTCGTGGACAGGCTCGTGCTGGTGGAGAAGGGAAGGGTAAGGGAAGCAGGGGGATAAGCGCATCACAGGCCCTGGAAAACCTCTTGAAGGATTCATGATTTTCCATGAACATTCCCATGCTGACCTTACCAATCAAGCCATTCTCTCAGAACCGCACAGTGAAATGGTTTTTAAGCCCCCTCGCCAAACCCTTCTCCGGTGAGAAAAATGACACAGCTTAAAGCCCACCACGTCAGGCTTACCACTTTCATCCAGGCGACGGAAGACGAGGACAAAGTTCTGGAAGCAATAGCAACGTTCATCCCCGAGGAGATAGACGAGGACGACGTCCTCTTTGACATCCTAGAGACAGAAGGCTACTTCGGGAACCCAATAAAGGTTGTGAACGTCGAGATAAAGAGGAGCAAAGCGGTAAGAAAGTTCCTGGAGTACTTCAAAGAACTGCTCAGTGAGGAAGACAAGAGGTACCTTCTCGATCACCTCGACGAGAAGGTTGACGAGGAGGGGACTTTCTACGTCCGCTTCAACAAGCAGAAGGCCTATCTCGGTGAGGCAGAGGTTGAAGAGGGGCCCGACGTCATTCAGGTCAGGATAAAGGTCAAGGCATTTCCGATGAGGAAGGAGGCTGTCGTTAAAGCCGTAAGGGAGTGGCTGGAAGAATGACCGAGGAGGAAATATCCTTTTCACGTGACTACTTCGTCGAGATGGACGTTAGGAATGAGGAAGCCTACGAGCTGGCGAGTGAGTGGTTTGACGAGGTCGTCTTCACGAAAAAGCTCGTCCTCGAAAGTTCCCCCGACTGGTCCACCCTTAAGGAAGAAGTCAAGGAGCTCCGCGGGAAGTACGGAAAGGTCGCACTCCTCCTCGTAACCAGAAAGCCGAGCCTCATCAGGGAGGTAAAGAGCAGAAACCTAAAGGCCCTCCTATACGTCCAGGGCGGCGACATGAGGGTAAACAGGATGGCGATAGAGAACGGCGTTGACGCTTTGATAAGCCCCTGGTTCGGCAGAAAGGATCCGGGCTTTGACCACACTTTGGCCGGAATGGCCGCGAGACGGGGAGTTGCTATAGGATTTTCCCTCTCACTCCTCCTGAATGCTAATCCCTACGGAAGAGCGCAGATTCTCCGCTTCATGATGAAGACGTGGCAGCTGGTGAAGAAGTATCGCGTCCCGAGGTTTCTCACATCCTCAGCCGAGAGCATGTGGGAAGTGAGGGGGCCGAGGGATCTGATGAGCCTCGGAATAAACTTGGGAATGGAGATTCCCGAGGCGAGGGCGAGTCTGAACTTCTACCCCCGAACCATTATCGAGAGGTTTTAGCGTTTCTTTAACTTTGCATTAATCAGCCTATAACATCTCAAAAATTAAGTTTTCGTTGGCATTTTAATGTCAATTTTCGGCCAAAATAAAGGCTCCCTTGCCCTTTTTTCTAACTACTTTAAGTTGAATAACTATGAAGAATATTTAGTGCCAAAAAATATGTCGAAAAGTATATAAAGGTGATGGGTGAGGGTGCATAGGTGATTACCGTGAGACCCCTTCACGACCCGATATACCTCACGGTCGCCTTCGAACAGGCGGGTGAAACAGAGCTCTCGGACAGAGGTTTTGACCTCAAGTACTCCAGGGAAGAGAATCCAACGGTAAGGCTCCTGGAAAAGAAAGTTGCTCCCATAGAAGAAGGAGTTGATTCCCTGGCCTTCAACAGCGGAATGGCCGCTATAAGTGCCCTCTACCTCTCCATCCTCAGGGCTGGCGACGAGGTAGTTCTCCCAATGGAGGGCTACGGGGCGACGATCCAGCTCGCGGAGGAGCTGGGGAAGTTCGGGGTTAAGGTTAAGCTTGCATATCCGAGTGCAGAAGCCCTCAATGATGCAATAACAGAGAACACCAGGCTGGTTCTTACGGAAGTGGTCACCAACCCGACCCTGAAGGTCATAGACGTCCCTGAAGTCATAAAGCGGGCGAAAGAGGTTGGGGCAACGGCCGTCGTTGACAACACTTTCTCACCGCTGGTCTTCAAGCCGCTAAAAGTTGGGGCCGATGGAGTAATCCACAGCCTCACCAAGTACATAGCAGGCCACAACGACGTCATAGGCGGGGCCCTGATATGGGGTGACCTTGATCCCGAAAACCTCTGGCACTGGAGGAGGAGGCTTGGATCGATAATCCAGCCCTTCGAGGCCTGGCTTATAATCAGGGGGCTTAAGACCCTGGAGCTGCGCTTTGAGAGGCAGAGCAGAACCGCCCAGGCCATAGCCGAATTCCTGAACGAGCATCCTAAGGTTGAAAAAGTTCACTACCCTGGACTTAAGAGCGATCCCTATCATTCAACAGCCAGGAGGATATTCTCAAAGCCCCTCTTCGGCGGAGTCCTCAGCTTCCTCCACAGGGATGGGGAAAGCGGGGCTAAGGCGTTTCTCAGGAGGCTGAAGAAGGTTTTCCCCTCGCCCTCCCTCGGAGGTACCGAGAGCCTGGCAACCTACCCAGTGATAAGCGCTGCAAAATCGATGCCCGAGGATAGGCGCAGGCTCCTCGGGATAACCCCAGACCTGATCAGGCTCTCGGTTGGCGTTGAGGATGCCGACCTTCTAATCGAGGACATAGACAGGGCCCTGGGGGGTGGTTGATATCCAGGTGACAACGTGTCCAAAGGATCTCCTGAACGGGCCCTGCGGAGGAGCGCTGAACGAAGAGTGCGAAGTAGATGGAAAGGAGTGCCCATGGGTTAGAGTACTTGAAAAGTTCAAAGTTAACCCAGCGAATCTATTTGAAGAGCATCCATTACTCCTTGAGCTCGAAGACCTCGTGGATGGAGACTCCATACCGAGAGCTTCGGGCTTCTGGCGGAACCTGGAAAAAGGAAAGGCCTTCAGCGTGGAGTTCCCGGTGGCGGCAGTCTCAAGGCCCTACGAATCACTCCAGGTTTTCAGGGAGGTCAGCGCTGACCTGATAACCGTGCCGGACAATCCTCTCGGATACCCCCACTATGACCCCGTTGCTGTGGCCTGCTACCTCAAATCCCTGGGACTGCGGTCTGGAGTTATGCCTCACATAACGGCGAAGGACAGGAACCTGAACGCCCTGACGTCGGAGCTCAGGACCGCCCAGGTCTTCGGCTGTGAGGCCGTTCTGCTTACAACCGGCGACTGGCCGGGCTTTGCGGTACCCAGCAGGCCCGTATTTGACGTTGACGCCTCGAACCTGATACGCCTGGCCAGGCTCGTCTTTGCAGGGGTGATGCCGACCAAGGAAGTCCTCGAAGTCGAGAGCAGGCCGAGGGTGGCGAGTGCAATGAATCCCCATTACAGGCCCAAACTGGAGGCAAAGAGACTTGCAAGGAAGCTGATAGCCGGTAGTGAAGCCTTCTTCACCCAAGTGGTAGCGGCGGGGGAGAGCGCAACCGGGATTTCAAAGATCGTTGAAGAGCTCAAGAAATACGCGGACGTTGATGTCCCGATAATCGCATCGGTGCTCTACCCCATGAAGGAGGAGATGAAGCCCTTCCTTAGGGCTCTGGGCATACCCGTGGGGGATGAGCCGTTTGAGGTCCTTCTGGAGGAGTTAAAGGCTGTGGAGGCCGTGAGGGGCCTCAACCTCATAGTCAGCTCCAGGAGTCTGGAGGAATGGCTGGGCCTCTGGAGGGAGGCCAGAGAAATAATCGAGGGGGTGTTTGAATGATAGTGCCAGCCCTTATTGGAAGCCTTCCGAGACCCGTTTCCCTGGCTAAGAAAATCGAGCAGTACTCGATAGGAAGACTTAAGGAGGAAGACCTCGAAAAGGCCTACCTTGAGCACACGAGGAGAGCATTCATCAAGCTCAGGGAGGCCGGAATACGGGTGATCACCGACGGCCTCTACCGCTGGGACGACATCTTCAACCCCTTCATACGCTTCATAGAGGGGGTTGAGGTCAACGGACTGTTCAAGTTCTACGAGAACAACTTCTTCTACCGCTCCCCGGTCGTGAGGGGGGAGCTTTCCCTGCGCGAGAATCCACTTCCGGAGTGGCTGAACCAGGCGCTGGCCATAAAGGAGGAAGTTTACCCCGGGGCGACGCTTAAGGCCGTCCTGCCCGGCCCGGTAACCCTGGCCTACCACTCACTTAACGAGTACTACAAAAGCCTCGACGAGCTCTCAGAGGCCTACGCGGGAGTGATTGAGGAGGCCATCAAGGAGCTTCCTGTTGAGCTCGTGGAGCTCCAGGAGCCCGCCCTGGCGGCTGAGCTCTCAAGGGCCACAAGGGAGAAGAGCGATGAAGTTTCGAAAGAGACCGCTAAGACCCTGATAGAGCGCCTCTCAAAGGTCAAGGAGCTCTGGGTCGTTACCTATTTCGGAACCCCCCAGGTTCTCCCGGACAACGTCATCCTGAACATCGACCTCATCAGCGGCTCGGTTCCGGAAAAATACTCCGGAGAGCTCGGTCTGGGCATAGTTGACGCGAGAGAGACCAAGATGGAACGCAGGGACCGTCTGGAGGACAAGCTGAGGCCCTATTTCAGAAGGCACAGCCGGATTTACGTCACCCCGAACACGCTCCTGGACTTCCTCCCGGAGAGCGTCGCCTGGAGAAAGCTCAAGCTTCTCGGAAAGCTCGGAGGTGAGTGAAATGGAGCTTCCAATACTTCCCACCAGTATCATAGGAAGCTATCCCAAACCGAGATGGCTCCTGAGGATGTACAGCCTCCGCGAGCTCGGCAGACTGCCGGAGGAGGACTTCAGGGAGGCCGTTAGAGATGCCAGCGTAGCCGTCCTAAGGGAGCACGAGAGGGCGGGGATTGATATCCCCTGGGACGGTGAGATGGGCAGGAGCGAGATGACTGAATACTTCACCGCCAAGATAGCGGGCTTCAAGTTCTACGGGCCAGTAAGGGTGTGGGGGAACGCTTACTTCAACAAGGCAGCCGCCGTCTCAAAGCTCGAATACCGCGAACCGCTCGTCCTCGACGAGTTCCGCTGGGTTAAGGAGAACACCACCAGGGAGATAGTCAAAGTCCCGATAACCGGGCCATACACGATAGCCGAGTGGAGCTTCAACGAGTACTATTCGAGCAAGGAGGAGCTCGCCTTTGACCTGGCGAAGATTCTGAACAAGGAGTTCAAGCTCCTGGAGAAGGAGGGGGCAACCTTCATCCAGATCGACGAGCCGGCCATGCTCAACCACCCAGACGAGGTTCCCATAGCGGTTGAAGCAATAAACAGGGCCGTAAAGGGCGTTAAGGTGAAGTTCGGGCTCCATGTCTGCTACTCGAACTACTACTTGCTCGCCGACTACTTCGAGGACATAAAGGTCTCACAGTTTGCCCTTGAGGCCGCCAACAGGAACTTCCGCGATCTGGACTATCTCAAGAAGCTCATCCACCAGGAGCTCGGGTTTGGAGTAGTTGACGTCCACAACCCGCGCGTCGAGAGCCCGGAGGAAGTAGCGAAGGCCATCCGCAAGGTTATGAAGTACGTAGAGCCAGAGAGGCTCTACATCAACCCAGACTGCGGTCTCAAACTGCTCGACAGGAGAATCGCCTACCAGAAGCTCGTGAACATGGTTAAGGGCGTTGAGATCGTCAGGAGAGAGCTGGCGAGGGAGGGCAAAACTTCCATACCCTTCAGGAGGGAGGTATAGTGCTCTACTCGGGCGGGAGACTCGTGGTCAAGTTCGGAGGGACCTCTGTTAGGGACGACTTTGGGGAGGCGGTTACCTTCGTCTCCCGCCTCTGGGACGAGAACGAAGTGGCTGTGGTGGTTTCGGCGATTAAGGGCGTTACCGACGCCCTATTAAAATTTTCAAGTACTGGAGAGGGCTTTGAATGGATAGAGAAGGTCCACAGGGACTTCGCGAAGAAGTACGGGATTCCATTCGAAGTTTTTATCGGCCCGCTGAGGGAGCTTAAAAAACTCTCAAGAGAGGATTTCCCCTCCTTTGAAGCCTACAGGGACCACGTGCTCTCCTACGGGGAGTGGCTTTCGGGGCTGGCGTTTGCCGAGGCTTTGAGGAGGGAAGGCATACAGGTGGAACTCTTTGAGCCGTGGGAAATAATAGAGACCGATGGGAACTTCGGTAACGCCAGGGTTGACATAACGAAGACCTCCCAGAACCTCAAGGTTGTGGAGGAGGCTTTGGAGAGGGGCAGGGTTACTGTCATTCCAGGCTTCGTCGGTTCTTACAACGGCCTCAGAACGACCCTCGGAAGGGAGGGGAGCGACTACACCGCCGCGGTTCTCGGTAAAGGATTGAACGCGAAGGCCGTCCTGATAATGAGCAGTGTAGACGGCATCTACACGGCGGATCCCAGGAGGGTCGTCTCGGCAAGGCTTATACCCTTCGTATCCTATGACGAGCTCTACGTGGCATCAAAGGCCGGGATGAAGGCGATACACCACGGGGCAATTGATGTCGTGAGGGGTATCCCCATAATCTTCGGCAGAACGAGGAACTGGAGCATCGGAACAATAGCGGGCTATGAATCATCCAGCCTGCCGATCCTGGTCCACAAAGTTAACGGCGAGGAGGCGGTTATAACCGCTGTCGGAGTCTCCGAGATTCCTGGATTTGAGACCGAGAGCGGATCCGAGCGTGGAATCCCCTGGGCAAGGATCGAGGTTTCAACGTCCCGCCTTGGGAGCACCCTCAACAGACTCCACCTCCTGCTGGTGGGTGGTAGGGTAAACCTGCCCAGAACCTTGTCCATCGTTCATGAAAGGAGGGGAGTTTCAGCAAATAATGTTTAAATCCGGAGGGAGTTTCTTTGTATTTTTGTCATTTTTCTGGCAACTTTTCAGAAAATTTTATATCACTCCCGGTGTGGGTAGAGAAGGGTGGTCAGCCATCGGTGATCGAGAAACTCAACGTCGTGAAGTTTGGAGGGAGCTCGATAAGGGACTCTTTTTGGAGCGCCCTGAAGTTAGTGGAGTATCTCTATGAGAGCAGCAACCTCGTAGTTGTCGTTTCTGCACTCAGGGGTGTCACCGAAGATCTGCTGCTTCTAGCGGCAACCAGGGACAGGGAAGTTCTGGAAAGGATAAGCCACCAGCACCTCAGGTTAGCCAGCAGGGTGGGAGCCGAGGTAGAGAACCTACTCTCGGAGCTGGAAAAGGCCTTGAACCTGCCTAAGACGCCCGAAGCGGAGGAGTACATCCTTTCCTTCGGGGAGCGGCTTTCAGCAGAGATCTTCGCAAAGGCCCTCCAGAACGAGGGGATAGAGGCTGTCCCAATCGATGCCAGGAACTTCCTTATGCTCAGGGGCTGCCTCGGGAATGCGGGCATTGACTACTACGCAAGCGCGCCCTACGTGAGGAAACTCGGGGAGCTGGCGGAGGAAGCGGTTCCAGTCGTCACCGGCTTCATAGGAAACCTCAGGGGAAAAACTGCAACCCTCGGGAGGGGCGGAAGCGACTACACCGCCTCGGCAATAGGGGCAATCCTCGGGGCCAACGCCGTCCTCATAATGAGCGACGTTGAAGGGATATACACCGCCGATCCACGCCTCGTCCCCAGGGCAAAGCTGATTCCCTTCCTGAGCAGGGAGAGGGCGCTGATGGCGGCAAAACTTGGAATGAAGGCACTGCATCCAAAGACTCTGGAGCCGCTGAACGGGATACCCTTATTCCTGGGAAAAACCGAGACCTGGAGGCTGGGAACTCTCGTGGCAGAGTTCGGGGAGGAATGGCCCATCGTGGTACACAGGGTTCGCAATGGGTTCGGGGAGATAGCGGTTGTGGGAAGGGGCTACGTTAGGGGCTTCACACCAGTGGAACGGGGCTGGAACTATTCACTGTTCCGGGTCCCGGTGGAGGAGCTTCCCGATGCTGTGAACGAGATACACGAGGTGGTTGTCAATGAAGGTCTTAGTTCCAGCGACCATAGCGAACTTTGGGCCAGGGTTTGACGTCTTTGGGGTCGGCATAGGAGAGCCCTACGACGAGTTAGAGGTTAAGGAATCCAGCGAGTGGGAGATAGAGGTGAAGGGCTTCGAAGTTCCAGCGGACGGAAGCAACGTGGCAATTATAGCGGCTAAGGCCCTCGCCGCTCTCACCGGAGAAGAGCTCCACCTGAAGATGAAGCTCAGGAAGGGGATAAGGCCGAAGAGCGGGCTCGGCAGTTCAGGTGCATCCTCCCTCGCCGGGGCGCTGGCGGCTGCAAAGGTCCTCGGCGTTGAGGACGATGAGCTGATAATAAAAGCGGCCCTCGAGGGGGAGAAAGCAGCCTCTGGAAGCGCCCACGGGGACAATGTGGTTCCAGCCTACTACGGTGACTTCACCATAATCGAGTCCCTAAAGCCCTTCAGAGTCCACAGAATACCGGTTGACTTCCCGCTCGTCGCGGTTTTGCCGGAAGTTGAGGTGCCGACGAGCGAAGCCAGGAAGGTTCTGCCTGAGAAGATCCCCAGAAAAGACGCAGTGAAAAACGTTGCACTGGCGGGAGCCCTCGTTAGGGCGCTCATTGCCAACGACCTCAAAACTGTCGGCAGACTCCTCGACGACAGGATAGCCTTCCCTTACAGGAAGAGGCTGATGCCCTGGTTTGAGGGGGTTAGGAAAGCCGCCCTCGATGCAGGAGCCTACGGGGCCTTTATTTCGGGCTCAGGGCCTGCTGTCTTTGCTCTCGGGGAGGACCCGGGGAGTATTGGAAAAGCTATCGCCGAAGCCTTTGAGGATATGGGAATAGGGGCTGAAGTTTACGTTACCCACGCCGGGAGGGGTGCCTCTTGGTTTTGAAGTGTATAGAATGCGGTAGGGAGTATCCTGAGGACGAGCTGAGGTACAGGTGCGAGTGTGGTGGACTGCTCGAGGTTGTTACCGAGCTGGATAAGGCCGAGGACGTTTTCGACGGCAAAAACATCACGCTATGGAAGTACGAGAGCTGGCTTCCCGTGGAGAAGAGAGTATCGCTCAACGAGGGCGGTACGCCCCTATACCGCCTTAAGAACCTGGGCGAGGAGTTGGGAGCTCCAAAGCTCTACGCGAAGAACGAGGGCAACAACCCGACGGGCTCATTCAAGGACAGGGGCATGACAGTCGGTGTTTCAAAGGCCCTCGAGCTCGGTATGGACAAGGTGATATGCGCCTCAACCGGAAATACGTCTGCATCCCTCGCGGCCTACGCGGCAAAAGCGGGGATAAAAGCCTATGTGTTGGTCCCGAGCGGCAAGATAGCCCTTGGAAAGCTCGCCCAGGCCATGATCTACGGAGCTCAGGTTGTTCCGGTCAGTGGAAACTTCGATGACGCCCTGAGGGTCGTCGTGAAAGCGAGCGGGGAGCTCGGCGTTTACATGCTGAACTCCATAAACCCCTTCCGCCTGGAGGGACAGAAGACGATAGCGCTTGAAATCTACGACCAGCTCGGCTTTGTGCCAGACAACGTCCTTCTCCCGGTTGGGAACGCGGGGAACATCTCCGCCATCTGGAAGGGCTTCAAGGAACTCAAGGAAGCTGGAATAACCGATGAACTCCCGAGGATGATCGGGATACAGGCCGAAGGAGCTGCGCCGCTTGCGAGTGCCTGGAAGGAGGGGAAGCCCTTCAAACCAGTTGAGAAGCCAGAGACCGTAGCCACGGCGATAAGGATAGGGAACCCCGCGAACTGGCCGAAGGCCTGGAGGGCGGTGAAGGAATCGGGAGGAACCTTAGAGATGGTGAGCGATGAGGAGATACTGAGGGCCCAGGAACTGCTTGCATCGAAGGAGGGTCTCTTCGTGGAGCCGGCATCGGCCACGTCCCTGGCCGGTCTGATCAAGCTCCTTGAGAGCGGGGAGATAGGGAGTGATGAGAGCTACGTCCTCATAACGACCGGCCACGGCCTTAAGGATCCGAACATAGTGGTGGAGCGCTTCACACTCCCCGAGCCGATAGAACCCACGCTTGAGGCTTTCAAGGAGGTGATGAAGTGAAGGTAGCCGTTCTCGGTGCCACGGGGATGGTCGGGAGAACCTTCGTGAGGCTTCTCGCTGGCCATCCCTGGTTCAGGATTGAAAAACTGGTTGCCTCTGAGAGGAGCGCCGGAAAGAAGTACGGAGAGCTGGTTGATGATTCGCCGGAGGAGTTCAGAGATGTGGAGGTGACTTCCCTCCCCGAATTTCTCAGAGACCCGGACGTTGACCTCGTCTTCAACGCCCTCCCTGCATCCCTCTCAAAGGAGGTGGAGGAGGAGCTCGCTCAAAGCCTTCCGGTGTTCACCAACGCGAGGAGCCACCGCTACGACCCTGACGTGCCAATATTAGTTCCCGAGGTCAACAGGGAGCACCTTAAGCTGATAGATGTTCAGAGGGGAAGAAGAGGCTGGGAAGGCTTCATAGTGACGAACCCGAACTGCTCGACGGCCATACTCACTGTTTCGCTCGCGGCGCTCCGCGGTTTTGGAATCAGGGAAGTCAACGTGGCGACGATGCAGGCAATAAGCGGGGCAGGTTATTCTGGCCTCTCTGCCCTGGCAATCCAGGACAACGTAATCCCCCTCATCCAGGGGGAGGAGTGGAAGATAGAGAACGAGAGCAGGAAGATCCTCGGCGAACTCGACGGGGGAGAGATAAAGCCCGCCGAATTCAGAATAAGCGCAATAGCTACCCGCGTTCCAGTGCTGCACGGGCACACTGAGGCTGTCTTTGTCAAGCTTGAGCGGGGGAGCCTGGAGGATGTCAGAGAGGCCTTCGAATCCTTCGACCCGCTTGGAGAGCTCGGCCTTCCAAGCTACGAGAGGCCCCTCGTTTACTCCGATGTCCCCCAGCCGAGGCTCCACAGGGACAGGGGAAGGGGCCTAACCGTTACGGTCGGGAGGCTTGAGGAGAGCAGCGGGGGCTTCAAGTACGTGGTAACGGGCCACAACCTCGTCAGGGGTGCCGCTGGAGGTTCGGTTCTCAACGCCGAGCTGGCCTACAGGCTCGGCTATCTGAAGTAGCCCCTCTCTTCTTTCCCTTAATGGGCATAAGAAAAGGGAAAGAAGGTCAGTAATTCTCCAAAGCCGGGAAGTACTCCGGCTCGTAGTCCTCAAGCTTTCCATCCAGATAGTCCTCGTAGCCCTTTAGGTCGAGGAAACCGTGCCCGCTGAGGTTGAAGAGGATCACCTCTTCTTTTCCTTCCTTTTTCGCCTGCAGTGCCCTGTCTATGGCTCCTTTGATGGCATGGGCACTCTCGGGGGCTGGAACTATCCCCTCGGTCTTCGCGAAGAGGTGGGCCGCCTGGAAGACCTCGTTCTGGTGGTAGGCAACTGGCTTTACTATCCCGTGGTTTATCAGGACGCTGAGCGTCGGGGCAAGCCCGTGGTAGCGCAGGCCGCCAGCGTGTATCGGCGGGACGTAGTAGGTGTAGCCGAGGGTGTGCATCTTCATCTTCGGCGTGTAGCCGCCGGAATCACCGTAGTCGTACGTGTAAACGCCCCTCGTCATTGAAGGAGCGGCTCTAGGCTCGACCGCTATGAACTCGTACTCTGCCTTCCCGCTCAGGACGTCCCTAACGAAGGGATATGCCAATCCGGCGAAGTTGCTTCCTCCACCTACACAGCCGATTATTACATCCGGCTCCTCGAACTCACTCATCTGCTCCTGGGCCTCAAGGCCGATGACTGTCTGATGCATGAGGACGTGGTTGAGGACGCTTCCAAGGGAATACCTGGCATTTTCATCCCTTAAAACGTCCTCTATGGCCTCGCTTATTGCTATTCCCAGCCCGCCGGGGTGATTTGGGTCCTCGGCCAGGAACTTCCTCCCGACCTCAGTCCTGTCGCTTGGACTCGGATAGATTTCAGCTCCATACAGGCGCATTATGGTCTTCCTGTAGGGCTTCTGCTGGTAGCTTGCCCTCGCCATGTAAACTCTCACCTTGAGACCTAAGAGAGCTCCGGCCAAACTCAGTGCGGTTCCCCACTGGCCTGCCCCCGTCTCGGTTACGAGCCTCTCGATGCCCTGCTTCTTGGCGTAGTAAGCCTGAGCAAGAGCTGTGTTTATTTTGTGGCTTCCCGTTACCGTTGCTCCCTCGAACTTGAAGTATATTTTAGCGGGAGTACCAAGGGCTTTCTCAAGGTTCGTGGCGCGGAAGAGCGGCGTTGGACGACCTATTTTGGCATAGAGCTCTCGGATTTCCTTCGGGATCTCTATGTAGCGCTCTCCGCTCATCTCCTGCTTCACGAGCTCCTCAGCGAAAATCCTTAGGAGCTTCTCCGGTTCCATAGGCTCGTTCGTTTCGGGGTCGAGCGGCGGAGCGAGAGGCTCCGGCAGATCCGGCAGAATGTTGTACCACTTCTTTGGTATCTTCGAATCGGGCAGAACGGCTTTCATTCCAACACCTCCTTTAAGCTGAGCTTTGGGTTAGAATCCAGAAATCCCAAAAGAGAGGGAATAATGAGCGCGAGGACTGACTTCCCAAAAAGTGAATAAGCTAACCTTGAAATTGGTCTCCCTTTACAAGAGAAGCCAAAAACAATCCCGCCCGTCAGTTTTCAGACTAACCGGGAGGAGAACAGACGAAGCTCTACCGCCAAAAACAATCACTCCTGGACGTCATCTGGCATCAATACTCCCGATAAATTCGGGCTTTATTGGTTTTTTGGTCTGTGATTTGAATATATGTCAAACTCATGGGGCCATGCCGCGTATAAAGTTGTCATAATGCCCCCTCCACGCATTTAGAATGGGTGAGCCGTTTGAGGGCTAAATGGCCTCCCGGAAGGATTATTAAGGCTGCTACCCAAGAGTTAATGATGCAAGATGCTCCAGCTTGATGTGTATTGCGGGGAAGAGGACGTGCAAAAGGTTACCGAGGTGTTGAAGAGGTGGAACATAGGCTTCTACACCGAAGAGTCTATGGCCAATGGGCAGAGAGTTCTCAGGTTTACGGCCCTCGTCCCGGACTTTGTAATAAACGAACTGGCAAATGAAATCATGAAGTCGATTGACCTTAGAAAGACTTATTCGGCCGTGATCTGGCATCCCGTCAGCGGGAAATCCACCAAGTACTCAAACACAGCCAAATCCCTTGAGAAGCTCAGGGGGAGCTGGACGCCCGCCGATGTAGAGAGTCTAATCGAGAAGGCCAACAACCAGGCAAAGGTGGACCCGATAGTGCTCACCCTAGGGGGAGTGGCTTCGATAATAGCCCTTTTCGGACTCATAAATGACAGTATCGTCATGATAATTTCCGCCATGCTTCTCTCCCCGATCCTGGGGCCCCTGTACGGATTCTCGATAAACGTCACCATGGGGAGGGCCAGGGACGCTATAAACGCCGTACTTTCCATTCTAAAGCTTCTGGGTGCGGTTTTCTTTTCAGCCCTCCTCGTGGCACTCATCCTCAGGTTTACAGGTCATGCCCCCTCTGAACCCACAAGGGAGATACTCCTCAGAGGCAGTTCTGGTCTGATTTACATAGTCCTTGCACTAGTTCTCGGGTATGCGGGCATAGTGGCAATAGTCAGCAAAATTCCCGAAGTGCTTGCCGGCGTCTCTATAGCGGCCGCTCTCGTTCCCCCGACAACCGTGGTGGGAATATCGCTGGCAATGGGTTGGTGGGAGGTCTTTAGTGGCTCCCTTATTCTGACGGTTGAAAACGTCCTGGGCCTTCTCACTGGTTCCCTGCTTGGACTGTACATACTCAACATCTCTCCGAGGAGCTACTATGAGAAGAGGGCTGCAAAGATATACAGTAAGAGGACCCTCGCGGTTCTATCCGCAATGATCCTGTTGCTAGTTCTACTCGAAATTTTGACCTAAGCAACCTCACTCTGCTCGTAAACAGTCCTGCCTTCCCTGTGCCTCATCAGTACCTCGTAGAAGAACTCCCTAAGTGCGGGCCCCATACCGTCATCAAGTATTATGTCAGCCGTTCCGGAGTATAACTTCTCAGCCTTCGTGACGAGGAGGGCAACCTTTGGCACGAGGTACTCAACCAGGGCGCGTGCAACTTCTGGATAATCCTCCTCTTCCACGGGAGTGTCCATTTCAATTCCAATGTAAACCTCAAAATCCCGCACCCTAATCAAAAGCACGAACGCGTCATCGGAAACGTCAAAGAAAGAAAACCCGTACTTTGCTCCCGGAGCCCTGGCCAGGAGTACACCCTTTATGGAGAAAGTTATCGAATCTCCCCCCACATCAAATATCAGGTCCTCTGCAAGCTCTCTCCGGGCCAAGGAGTATATTTCCTCAATCCCCATGTTGGCGGAGTTCTCTATACCGACCTAAAAGGTTTTCGTCACGTTTTTAACAACTTAAGCTAAAAATATCATTGGTGGTCGTGATGAGGTTCCTCTCCTATATCTCTTCCATAACTGTTGTGGGCTCCTTCTTTCTGCCGTGGGTGAGCCTAAAAGACGGCAACTACAGCTTCCTGAAGATTCTCCTGGAATCCATAGACGGTTCCCTTTCGTGGCTGAATCCGGAGAGTGCAGGGTCCCTCACGACCTACGTGATATTCTTCACGGGGGTTCTGCTCATAACGCTCGGCGTTCTTTTTGGACTGCTGGGGGGACGCCTTGGGCCGGCGCTTGGGATAACAGGGCTTCTGATATTCACCGCAATCAGTAGGGTTGTGTACGGCGAGGGATTTTTCAGCAGGCTTCAGCTCGGGTACTACATTGCCTTCCTGGGCTTCATGATTGGGGTCATTTTGGCGGGTGGCGAGAATTTTTAGTTTTCCTTGACTTCCACTATTTCTCCCCCTCCTGGCGGGAGGATGGCGTTCAGGTCTTCTTCCCTTACCTCGTAGCCCCACTTCTTGAGTATTCCTCGGAGCTTCTTCACGAGCTCACCCTTCTTCATCGAACCGGGCCTTATAATGATGTATTTGTCGGTGTGGGCCTTAATCGCTTCAACCGGCGCGCAGACTACGTATTCTTCGCCATCATAGTTTATCACACCCACAGCTAGCTTAAGCGGAAGGCCGTGCATCCAGTTCCTCTTTCCATAGACCATGAAGGCCCCTTTTCCGAGGTACTCGCCGCTTGGTGCCTGCTTCGTTATCTGGTTGGGATATGCCCAGTAGGCATCTGCTGAATAGAGGCCCTGGCTCCAGGCCCTGCTCATGGAAACGGCAAACTGGCAGGCCTCGAAGATCGTCCTTTCTCCCGCCTTCTGACCGTCCTTTATGACGACGTGCGGAGCGCCGTAAACGTCCGCGTGGCAGTAGAGGTCGTTATCCTCCATATGTTTCTTGACGAGAACCTCGTTGGTGCTCGCGTCCTTCCCAGCCAGAACCAGAAAGCCCTCGCTCGAGACGAACCAGCGGAACTTCTCGAACCACTTCCTCTTTCTCCTCTCTAGCTTCTTCACGTTCAGTTCCTTCTTCTGTTCTTCCTCGATGAGCTTCTCAATCTCCTCCAGTTTCCTCTTCGTGTCCTCGTAGGCCTTTAAGGCTCCTTCATACTTGTGCCTGAACTTCTTGGCCTTCTCGTAGTAGATTTCAGCGTTCTCGCCTATGCTCTTCCCAAGGTAGAGCTTTACCTTCTTGCCGTCGAGCTCTATCGTTACGGCCTTCTCTTTCGGGTCCATTCCCTTAACCATGAGCGCGACTTTGTTTCCCGCTTTCTTGCCCTCATCTATCCTCCGCTTGAATTCGTCCCAGCCGAGGGTTTCGGTGGCCTTCCTAAACTCTTCCAGAAGGCGCTCGATTAGGGTGTAGTTGGCGTAGATTAAATCGCCTATCTCCTGGTTCTCCCTCATGGCCTTTTCAAAGCCCTTGAGCATCTCCTCCTGCTTCCTGAGGGTGGCCATCAGGGCTCTCTTCTTCTCTTCAAGCTTCTTCGTTTGCTCTATTTTGGCCTTTTCAAGCGTTATCTTCCCGAAGTACTCATCCAGGGCCTCGCTGAACGTGGGGAAGTAGCGCTTCTCGAATCCTTCGTAGATTTTCAGCTCTATCGGGACGACGTCGTGCATAACCCCGTCCTTGAAGACGATGTTCGGCTTTGGTTCGTCGTTGAAGGTTCTTATCATCTCGTCATAGACTCTCTTCAGGTCTTCGTCGCTCAGTTCTTTCACCGGCGTCGTCTTCTCGAAGCCCGTCCTCAGGGAAATCTCCTCCGCGTACATCCCGCCCATGTTGAGCTTCCTCGCCAGAGCCCTGACGAGCTCAAGCTCAGGCTCTTCCCTCATCAGCTCGAGGAACCTCTCAAAAGACACTTCGAGAGGGTTCTCTCTGGCAGGGGGAAACTTGTACTCCGCCTTCGGCTTTATCGCCCTGTCCTTGTACTCTTCATAGCGGAGCGCGGCGACTATTCTGTTCTCGGAATCTACGAGGATTATGTTGCCCCTCCTGAAGAGCTCGCCGATGAGTGTATAATCGCCAATTCTGATCTTGACTATCCTGTCGAACTGGTGCTGCTCTATGGCGTCTATGAAGCCCCCTCCGAGGTGCTTCCTCAGGAGCATCGTGAAGCTCGAGGGCTGTTTTGGAGCCTCCTTGATGTAGCTAGTGAGGTGGAATCTCTTCCCGGCTTCGAGGATGAGGTCTGCTCTTCCCTCCTTCGTCCTCAGCTTGAACCTCACCTCGTCGCCGTCGTGGTAAACCTTGTCAACGCGAGAACCGACCAGCCACTGAAGTTCGCGCACGATATAGCGTATGTCAACGCTGCTCATCTCTTCCTTCATTCTCTCACCCGAGAAAAGTTGAAAAGGGGGTTTAAAGCGTTGCCGTAGAATTAAAGTTCGGCTCACTCTAAAAACGCAGCGAGAATTGAGGCCGTTCATTACCAAGGCTGCTCTCAAGGCCTTGGAACCCTTCTCAAGTGCCTACTCGAGCTCTGTCCTGACCATTCGTCTCCATCTCGAACAATTTTCCGACCCCACCAGCATTCAGACGAAAATACAAGGATGTCTCCCACTCTTATCGACTACATGTCAGCTACCAAAAGTAAGGAGGCCGTGCCCCAAACAATCCTCCAGTGGTTCCCAAGGGCATGCGTTAAATAGGATGAGGGAGATAAGGGTATCGGGGATGTCTATGAAAAAGGTTGAAGCTATTTTGCGACCGGAGGATTTTGAGACCGTTAAGAGGGCACTGAAGAGCGCCGGCTACGTTTCTCTGACGGCTTACCCCGTCCAGGGACGCGGCGTTCAGGGTGGTATTCCGCCCTACGACCTCCTGCCTAAGATGAAGATTGAGATAGTTGTTCCCGACAATGCCGTTGAAGAGGTCGTTGGAATAATAATGAAGCACGCCAGAAGAGGCATTCCAGGGGATGGCAAGATATTCGTGCTTCCCGTTTACGACGCCGTGAGGATAAGGACGGGAGAAAGGGGAGAGGAGGCCCTCCGCTAAAGGAAAGCGTGCCTGTGCTTGTACAGCATATAAGCCGCATATCCGAGTAGGAGAACACTCGCGACACCGAGTACAAGCATCAAGCCAGCTACTGCCGTAGCAACTGTTGTGGAAACTCCCAGACCTTCAGCAGCCTCTTGGATGCCTTCCGGGCTGAGAAGGACTTCAAGGTAAACCCTGGCCGCAATTGCTCCCGTGATCATCGGTATAGGGATGGAAGACATTGCGAGCAGGAAGCCCATGTACCCTCTCCTTTTCATGCTGAGCAGAGAGAGGAGAATGGGAATCACTAGTATCAGGGACGTTATTTTAAACGCTGTTGGCAGGAAAGCCGTGACTGCGAAGTAAGACACCATTCCCCAGACGTACGCTTTGTGGGCCCTGTTGAGATGCTTCAGCTCCCCGGCGAAATCATAGGGGGCAGCGCGGGAGTATCTCAGCATCGCCTCCACGTCTTTCATGTACTCCCCTTCACCGAGCTTTTCTATCGCTTTGTCCGTAGTTGAGTTCTTCAGCTTGGTGGCTCTTTTCAAGAAGAAATTTGCAAGCTCCTCGTTGTCTATAACCACTTCTTCAGCCAGCTTCAGGAAGTTCTCTCTCGCCTCACGTATTTTTTCGAGGGCACGCTGTTTCTTTTTTGGTGACAGGGAGCTTAGCTTTTTTATCCTCTCCTCAGTCTCTTTAAGAACCTCTGCAGTTTCCCTAAGAATCTCAGGACTCTTCACAAAGACACCTCCCAAACAAAAAGAGAAAACAAAGGCTTTAAGCCTTTTGTTCAGCCTTCATCAGTTTGCTTATTGCCAGGGCCATCCATACGAAGATTACTCCCCAGGCCAAAAGCATGAAAGCCAGAGCGCTTGCCTTCATCTTCACCACCTCAGACCCTTATGATTACTTCGTTCTTTGCCAGCTCCTCGCCGTACTTCTTCTTAATGGCCATGTAAGCTTCAACGGCACCGATGATGAGCACTATCAGTATCAGCACCCTTGACTCTATGACTATCTTCCTCGCGTACTCAGTAGTGGTGCTTATGAGGGCCTCTTTGTTGACGAGATACTTAAGGTAGTCCTGCGACATGGTTATGGTGCCATTGGTAATATAGTCCCAGGTGTTCTTGCCGAGGAGTATGAGGACGTAGAGTGGCGCTATGTACTTGATTATTGGCATCACCCATTCTGGAACCTTGATGTAGGCACCCTTGTGGAGCTCCTCCCAGAAGTTCTCCGGCTTGAAGAGCCAGACGCCAACGATGATGTCGAAGAGTCCGAGCACCACGAGGAGGTAGTTGCCAACCCACATGTCAAGGTCCGTCAGGAGCAGCAGTGTTTTGTCCAGGGCTATGGGCAGGCCTATTATGAAGTACAGCACGAAGACTATCGCTGAACCGACTTTCCTGTCTATCTTGAGGTCCTCCTCGAGAAGGGCAGTTAGGTAGTTGTACATTGCTATGGCCGAAGTAAATCCAGCGAACCACAGCAGGAGGAACCAGAGCGCTCCGAAGAGCTGTCCACCGGGCATGTTCATGAAGACGTTGGGCAGTGCGAAGTAAGCGAGACTGACACTCTGTTTTATTCCCTCTTCACCGAAGTAGGCGAAGGCTATCGGAATGGCTATTGAACCACCGAGAACAACCTCGGCGAACTCGTTGAGTGAAACCGTTGCAAGGCCGGAGAGGGCAACGTCGTCCTCAGGTCCGAGGTAGCTGGCGTAGTTCTGGATGATGCCCATACCGAGCGAGAGTGTGAAGAATATCTGTCCTGCCGCTGCCAAAGCGGCCTCCCAGCTAACGTCGCTGAACCTCGGTTCCCAGAGGTACTCGAATCCCTTTATGGAGCTCCATTCAGGCTTAACCGGAGATCCGAGGGTCAGAGACCTTATGACGAGGAGTATTGCCGCAATGTAGAGTAACGGCATCATGACTTTGACCCAGCGCTCTATACCCTTGCTGACACCCTGGGCTACGGCTATTCCGAGAAGACCCACTGAGATCGCCCAGAACACGAGCACCTGCGGCGTGTTCTTGATGTAATCAACGAAGAACTGATATGTGCTCTCAGCACCCATGTACGCTCCAGTTGCGCTGAAGTAGGTGTAAGCTGCGGACCAGCCGACTATGTGGAGGTAGTAGCCGTTCAAGAGCGATGTGACGGAGAATGCGAGCATGCCACCGATCATTCCAAAGATAACCGCCGTTCTGGGCTTAACGCTCTCCCTGGCCATCAGGTAAAAGGTCGGACCAAGTGTTCCGTGCCCGTATTTTCCACCGTACCTGCCCTCGACCCACTCGATCCACATCACTGGAATTCCAAGGAGGAACAGTGCCACAAAGTACGGTATCATGAAAGCTCCGCCACCGTACTTGGCCGCCTGGTATGGGAACCTCCAGAAATTGCCGAGACCGATGGCATTTCCTGCCATAGCCAAAATCAAACCGAGCTTAGTCGCCCATTGATCCCTTTGGGCCTCCATTCATCTTCACCTCCGTATTCAAATGTGCATTTGCGTGGTACTAATGCCCCTATACCGGGCATTAAGAATAAAAGCGCTCATCGTATAAAAAGATTTCTAATGGCTCCTATCGACAAAAGTCTAATGGCTCCTATCGACAAAAGTCGGGATACTCAGCTTTCAAAACAAAAATGCGGAACTTTTGTCATTTTGTCACTACGCTAATCTCGAGTAAGACGTGGCTGAATATGGTTTCCGTCGGAGAGCCATGAGAACCCGGGTTCCGAAAGAGTTAAGTTACATCATTCACTTAACATGCCGTGCCCGATGATTGGAAAGAGAGTGAGCTGAGTGATGATGAGCGACTTCTCGCTGAGGGCCTTCCAAACCTTCGAATAATTTATGTTCTTTTTGGCACTTATGTGTACTACAATGCTCACAAAATCTTGGATGTACATCCCTTTTTTTGGCCAAAAATTTCGAGAGAACTTTTTATTTAACCGAAAATTTGAGAAGACAACTTTTTGTTCAAAACGAGACGTTCTCTGCCGTTTTTCGAAAGGTTTATATATGCAAATGCCTAACCTTACTTCGCAAATTACCGAAACCGAGGTGGTATGAATGGTCGAGATTGACCCGTTTGAGATGGCCGTCAAGCAGCTCGAGAGGGCTGCCCAGTTCATGGACATAAGCGAAGAGGCCCTTGAGTGGCTCAAGAAGCCCATGAGGATTGTTGAGGTCAGCGTTCCACTCGAGATGGACGACGGTTCTGTCAAGGTTTTCACCGGTTTCCGTGTCCAGCACAACTGGGCCCGCGGTCCGACCAAGGGTGGTATAAGGTGGCACCCGGCCGAGACCCTCAGCACCGTTAAAGCTTTGGCAACCTGGATGACCTGGAAGGTCGCCGTTGTTGACCTCCCCTACGGTGGAGGTAAGGGTGGCATCATCGTCGACCCGAAGAAGCTCTCCGAGAGGGAGAAGGAGAGGCTCGCAAGGAGCTACATAAGGGCTATTTACGATGTCATCAGCCCGTACACCGATATTCCTGCCCCTGACGTCTACACCAACCCGCAGATCATGGCATGGATGATGGACGAATATGAGGTTATCAGCAGGAGGAAAGTTCCGAGCTTCGGTATCATCACCGGCAAGCCGCCCGGAGTTGGCGGTATCGTCGCCAGAATGGACGCCACTGCCCGCGGTGCTTCATACACCGTGAGAGAAGCAGCGAAGGCCCTCGGCATGGACCTCAAGGGCAAGACCATAGCGATCCAGGGTTACGGTAACGCCGGCTACTACATGGCCAAGATTATGAGCGAGGAGTACGGCATGAAGGTTGTAGCTGTCAGCGACAGCAGGGGCGGCATCTACAACCCGGACGGCCTCAACGCCGATGAGGTTCTCGAGTGGAAGAAGAAGAACGGCTCAGTTAAGGACTTCCCGGGAGCCACCAACATAACCAACGAGGAGCTCCTCGAGCTTGAGGTTGACGTCCTCGCCCCGAGCGCCATTGAGGGCGTCATAACCAAGGACAACGCAGATAAGATCAAGGCCAAGATAGTTGCGGAGCTCGCCAACGGTCCGACCACCCCGGAGGCCGACGAGATCCTCCACGAGAAGGGCGTCCTCATCATACCCGACTTCCTCTGTAACGCCGGTGGTGTCACCGTCAGCTACTTCGAGTGGGTTCAGAACATAACCGGCGACTACTGGGACACCGAGACCACCAGGGCCAAGCTCGACAAGAAGATGACCAAGGCCTTCTGGGACGTCTACAACACCCACAAGGAGAAGGGCATCAACATGAGGGATGCCGCCTACGTCGTTGCCGTCCAGAGGGTCTACGACGCCATGAAGTGGCGTGGATGGGTGAAGAAGTGATTTCTTCTCCCTTTTCTATTCGTTTCTTCTCTGTTCTAGTGATACATGAAAAGAAACGCTAACTTTTTAAAGGATTCTCCTAATACCCTCAGGGATTGTAATCTGGGGTGAAACCAATGGGGGAAAGAATAGAAGCCCTACTGAGGATCCCGCTCGCAATAGTATACGGCGTCATTTTATACGCCCTCAACTTCGCTGTGGGGCTTGTGGTGATAGTCCAGTTCTTCTACACCCTAATACTGGGTAGAAGACATGAGGGCATGGCTCGTTTCGCCAACAGCTACGCCTCTTTCCAGTATCACGTTAACCGATATCAACTTTTCTGTACCAACGAAAAGCCCCTCTTTGGAGGACCCGGCTGGGAAGAGGTGTTACCCTGCGACTTCGATAGGAAAGAAAGAAGACAAGCATACGAGGAACTCAGGGATAAATTTGACCAAATAGTGTAAAAGAGAGTCCTTGAGGGTTAATTAGGAGCTAAGCCTTCGTCCAGTACTCCTTTTCTTCCACCATAGCCCTTATCATTTCGTCCTCGTCCTTGAACATCGTCCTTCTCGACGGGTTCTGCATGCCGTAGAACTCCATAAACGGGCTTGGTCTCCTCTTGAACGGGTAGTAAAGGTATATCGCTGCCAAAGTCCTGTAAGCCTCTGCCATCTCACTGATAACGCCAGCCGAAACGCCCTCGGCGTAGTGATAAACCGCTATCGCCTTGCTCACATCAACGAGGTTGAAGTCCCTCTCGACGAGCTGTCTCCTGAGTATGTCGGTCGCCTGCTCTATGTCCTCCCTGTCGAGCTCCTCAACGACGTCACCATCAAGGAGGTGCTTTATCTTGATCTTCTTGATGTTCGGGTTCTGGTCGACCTGGTTGTCGTATTCAGCTACCACCCACCAGTCGTCAAGGGCACCTGGGTCGAGCACTGTGAAGTGCTCGCTGAGCTTCTCGTAGAACCCCCTGACGCGGTGGTAGTACTCCTCTTCGTGACCCGTCATTGGATAGCTTAGGTAAACAAGAGGCTTTTCGTTCTCCCGGAATATGAGGTCGAGGAAGACCTGGTGGGGGTGTCTTATACCGAACTGAAGGACGTAGCGGACGTTTATTCCCTCCTTTTTCAGCTCGTGGACGAGGGTCTTGACGTGGTTTATCGCGTCCTCACGCCACATAACCAACGTGGTCAGCTTGATGTTCTCTGGGTTTTCTCCAAAGCGCTCGAACCACTCAGGGTCGTTTATTATCCTTCTCCTGACAGAGAGAACGTCGTCGAGAACTATGATGACCCTGTCAGGCTTCAAAAGCTTCAGGTTGCTCAGCGTGAACCCGATTACGCTCCCGCTCCCCCAGCGGAAGAGGCTCGGGGTTGATACGAGGTGGACTCTTTTGTCGCTCTCGTCTATCTCCTTTCTAATCCTCTCGAAGGCCTCGTCCCTTATTTCGTTCATAATATCCGGGTGGCTTATAGCAAAGTCCAGGACGTTCTTCCGGGTTATCTTAACTCCACTCTCCTTCCCAACCTCCCTGAGCCAGTCAAAAACATGATAGTAGGCATAGCTTTCCCCATCTGCACCCTTCAGAGCCTCACTTATGTATTCGTCCCTTCCGTTTAGAGGAGGACCTGTGAGAAGTATTACTTCACCCCCCATGTCAAGCACCCACGAACTATTGGAACGAAACCTTTAAATACTATCTCCTCAGAAGGAAGTGTGAAGAGGTTCTTCTGTTCTAAAACATGCCAGCAGGGGTGTTGTAATTGCCTGAAAAACTAAAAGGAACCACTACGGTGGGCATTGTATGTAAGGATGGCGTGGTACTCGCGGCCGACAAGAGAGCTTCCCTTGGGAACATGATTCTCTCGGAGAACGTCACCAAGATATTCCAGATAGACGAGCACCTCGCAATAGCGGGGGCGGGCAGCGTTGGGGACATCATGAGTCTGGCAAGGCTCCTCCAGGCAGAGGCTAGGCTGTACCGCGCTAAATCGGGAAAGGAAATGAGCGTTAAGGCTCTCGCTACGCTCACCTCTAACATCCTTCACGGTAGAGCGCTCCTGCCCTACTTCGGGTGGTTTATAGTTGCCGGATACGATTCAAAGCCAGCCCTATTTTCGATAGACATGATAGGCGGCGTGACGGAGGACAAATACACGGCCGCCGGTTCGGGAATGGAGCTCGCCTTCTCGATTCTGGAGGAAAACTACTCCGAAGACCTGAGCCTTGAAGAGGGCATAAAACTGGCCCTACGGGCAATAAAGGTGGCCACAAAGAGGGATGTGTTTACAGGGGGTGGAGTTACACTCGTAACCATAACCAAAGAGGGCTACAGAGAGCATTCCGAAGACGAGCTGAAAGCGATTCTGGAGTGAGGTGATGGAATTGATCAGAAGGGAGAGCTCTGTAGACGAGATTTTACGGGAGATTAGGGAAGTAATATCGCAGATGGTTCCCCCATCCGCCCAGATAACTGAGGTGGAGTTCGAGGGACCAGAACTCGTCATTTACATGAAAAACCCCGAGGCAGTCATGAAGGACGGGGAACTAATAAGAAACCTCGCAAAGGTTCTGAAGAAGAGAATAAGTGTAAGACCCGACCCCGATGTTCTTCTCCCGCCCGAAAAGGCGGAAGAGCTTATAAAGGAAATAGTACCCCCCGAAGCCGAGATAACAAACATAAGCTTTGACCCATCGGTTGGAGAAGTTTTAATCGAGGCTAAAAAGCCCGGACTCGTCATAGGAAAGAACGGGGAGACCCTGAGGCTGATAACCCAGAAAGTTAGGTGGGCGCCAAGGGTTGTCAGAACTCCCCCACTCCAAAGCCAGACGATATACTCAATACGCCAGATACTCCAGCTTGAGAGCAAAGACAGGAGGAAGTTTCTCAGAAACGTTGGCAGGAACATATACAGAAAGCCAGAGGTCAAAAGCGAGTGGATAAGAATCACAGGGCTCGGAGGATTTAGGGAGGTTGGTAGGAGCTCCATTCTCGTTCAGACCAATGAAAGCTACGTTCTGGTCGACTTTGGGGTCA
Source organism: Thermococcaceae archaeon (assembly GCA_030156945.1). Classification (GTDB taxonomy): domain Archaea; phylum Methanobacteriota_B; class Thermococci; order Thermococcales; family Thermococcaceae; genus Thermococcus. The sequence goes on along the minus strand of JASGLT010000015.1, from coordinate 4,307 downwards.
ACATAGCCGCCCTTCGCGATCCGAAGAAAGCCTTCCCCCACTTTGATGCTCCGGAGTTCCTTTACGTTCTCAACGAAGGGCTCCTTGATGCTATAGTCATAACCCACGCTCACCTCGACCACAGTGGTATGCTTCCCTACCTATTCCGGTACAAGCTCTTCGACGGGCCAATTTATACGACGCCCCCAACGAGGGACCTCATGGTGCTCCTTCAGCAGGACTTCATCGAGATACAGCACATGAACGGCGTAGAGCCCCTCTACAGGCCAAAGGACATAAAGGAGGTCATAAAACACACAATAACCCTCGACTACGGTGAGGTCAGAGATATTTCACCCGACATGCGCCTAACACTCCACAACGCCGGGCACATCCTCGGTTCCTCAATAGTGCACCTCCACATCGGAAACGGACTCCACAACATAGCAATAACTGGTGACTTCAAGTTCATTCCAACGAGACTGTTCGAACCCGCCGTCAGCAGGTTCCCGCGCCTTGAGACCCTCGTGATGGAGTCCACATACGGGGGAAGCAACGACTATCAGATGCCAAGGGCAGAGGCCGAGAAGAGGCTCATAGAGGTAATTCACCACGTTATAAGACAGAAGGGCAAGGTTCTGATACCGGCAATGGCCGTCGGAAGGGCCCAGGAGATAATGATGGTCCTTGAGGAGTACGCAAGGGTTGGAGGCATTGACGTACCAATATACCTCGATGGTATGATATGGGAGGCAACGGCAATACACACAGCCTACCCCGAGTACCTAAGCAAGCACCTGAGGGAGCAGATATTCCACGAGGGGTACAATCCTTTCCTGAATCCAGTCTTCAAGCCAGTTGCCAACAGCAGGGAGAGGCAGGACATAATAGACTCGGGCGAACCGGCGATAATCATAGCCACATCGGGCATGCTCGTGGGAGGCCCAAGCGTGGAATACTTCAAACAGCTTGCACCGGATCCAAAGAACGCAATAATCTTTGTAAGCTACCAGGCCGAGGGCACCCTCGGAAGACAGGTTCAGAGAGGTCTAAAAGAGATACCCCTCGTCGGTGAGGACGGAAAAACAGAGGTGGTTCCAGTTAACATGGAAGTTCACACGATAGACGGCTTCTCGGGACACGCCGACAGGAGGGAGCTAATGAGCTACATAGCAAGGCTTAGGCCGAGGCCTGAGAGGGTGATAACCGTCCACGGTGAAGCCCACAAATGCCTTGACCTCAGCACGAGCATACACAAAAGCTTCGGGCTCCCGACGAGGGCTCCAAACAACCTCGATGCCATAAGACTCAAGTGAAAGGGGTCCAACATGAAAGTCCGCTGCCCCTCCTGCGGGCTCGTCTATTCTTCCACCATTCCGCCTTTATGTCAGTGCGGCGAAAGACTTGCCATACGTTACGAATACGATGGGGTTGAGCCGAAACTGTGGAAAGGGCGAAGGCCGGGAGTCTGGAGATACATGGAGCTCCTGCCGGACGTTCCCGAGATAGTGAGCCTCTCCGAAGGTGGGACTCCCCTCCTAAAATCCAGGTTCGGGGAGAAGCTCGGACTAAACGTTTTTCTGAAGGACGAGACGAGAAACCCGACGGGCTCTTTCAGGGACAGGCTCGCCACAGTGGCGGTCTCCTATGGCCTCCCCCATGCAAAGAACGGATTTGTGGTAGCGAGCAACGGAAACGCAGCTGCCTCTCTCGCAGCATATGCTTCAAGAGCCGGCAAGGAGGCCTACGCGGTTATTCCACGGTTCATAGAGAGCGGCAAGCTCTCCCAGATAGCCTCCCTGGGAGCGAGGATAATCAGATACGGAGAGAGCGTAGACGAAGGGGTCAGTTATGCAAGCGGACTTGCCGAGGGAAAGGGACTCTACGACATAACCCCCGAAAACAACATGATAGGACTCGAAGGGCAGAAAACTATAGCCTTCGAGCTCTGGGAAGAGCTGAACCCAACCCACGTTGTGGTTCCGACCGGAAGCGGAAGCAACATCTACAGCATTTACAAGGGTTTCTCCGAGCTGAAGGAAATTGGAGTTATTGATGAGCTTCCAAAACTCATAGCGGTACAGGCTGAGAAATGCTCTCCAATAGCGAGTGAGGTTCTCGGCATAGAGCCGAGAGTTGAGCCCACCAAGGCGCTGGCATTGTACGTAAAAAATCCGCTGATGAAGGAGCTCGCAGTGGAAGCAGTCACCAAAAGCCGCGGCACTGCAGTAGTGGTGGGTGAAGACGAGCTGGACCTCGGCCAGAAAACCCTGGCGAAGGAGGGAATTTTCGCGGAGTATGCTTCATCAGTAGTTATCCCTGCCCTGATGGCACTCAGAGAAGAGGGCTACTTCGAAAGGGACGACAGAATTGCCGTTATAGTTACGAGCTCGGGACTGAAGGGACAGTGCGAGGAGTCCAGAGAACGCTTCCCGGTAGGAAGCACAAAGCTTGAGATTCTGAAGCTTTTGAGGGACGGAGAGATGTACGGATACGAAATATGGGAGGCCCTAAAAAAGCCCCTGCGCTATCAGGCAATATACCAGCACCTGAGGGAGCTTGAGAGCATGGGGCTCATAGAGGAATCGAGGCACAGGGGCAGAAGGGTGTACTACAGGCTCACGGAGAGGGGAAGGCTGCTGCTTGAAGGCCTCGGAGATTAAAATCGATGCCCGAAAGTTTTTAAAGCTCCTTCTGAAAGCTACCGTTAAGGTGGAAGAGGTGAAGTTGAGGGTCGAGCACAAGTTTTCCCTGGCAGTGTATGCATGGGGGACGATAACCGGAATAATAAGCGGAATATCGGGAACTTTCTTCGAGGGTGGATGGTTAGTTGGAGTTCTGCTATTCCTTCTCGGTGACAAATTCATACTCGCCGTGCTCAAGGAACTCCCGGAGGACGTTCCAGCAGAAAAGGGACCCATCCTGAGAAAGGCCTTCTGGGGCTGGCTTCTGCTCTGGCTCTACTTCACCATGATGAGCTATACCCTCCTGATAAAATTCACCCCAGTCTGCTACTCCAACCAGAGCCTCCTCTACCAGATGATAAAAAGCGGGAACGCGAGCCTGGAATGTGTTGTTAACTTCACGGGGTGATCTCATGGAAGAACTCAAGCGCATGGTCGCAAAAGAGGCCCTAAAGTTTGTGGAAGACGACATGGTCGTAGGGTTAGGCACGGGCTCGACAACCGCGTACTTCATCGAATACCTCGGCAAGATGATCATGGAGGGGGAACTCGAGGACGTATACGGCATTCCCACCTCTTACCAGTCAAGGCTTCTCGCCCTCGAATACGGAGTCCCGGTTGTGGGGCTTGACGAAGTCGATGCCATAGACATAGCCGTTGACGGGGCCGACGAAGTAGATCCAAGTCTCAACCTCATAAAGGGAAGGGGTGCTGCCCTTACCATGGAAAAGATAGTGGAGTACCGTGCCGGAACCTTCTTAGTTCTCGTCGACGAGAGCAAGCTCGTAGAGAGGCTTGGGCAGAAAATGCCCGTACCCATAGAGGTTATTCCCGCCGCATGGAGGGCCATAGCCGAGGAGCTGGAGGTCTTCAATGCCACCGCGGAATTGAGAATGGGGAGCAAAAAGGACGGCCCCGTTGTTACAGAAAACGGCAACTTCATACTTGACGCAAGATTCCACCGCATAGACGACCCACTCGACCTCGAAATAGAGCTGAACACCATCCCCGGCGTAGTGGAGAACGGCATTTTCGCAGACATAGCCGATATTGTCCTTGTGGGTACTAAAGAGGGCGTCAGGAGAATGGAGCGCTGAACTTTCCCTCGTAAAGTTTTCTCAAAGCTCTTGATTCCTTTCCAGGGCTCTTTCTCGTGAAAACCTGGAGTGTATTTTGGATTTAACCCCAGTTAATTCGTTAGTTGGAGTCCAGTTTTAACCGACGTCCAAAGGGCATCTTTTTAGCGGAAACCCATTTAAAAGTCCCTCTGGAGTTCCCTCCAAAATGAGTTATTTCGAGCAGGAAAGCCCTTTATGAAGAACTTCAAGAAAGAGCCACGGGCTTTGATGAAACTTTGAGCAGGTCAGAAACAAACTTCCCAGTTTGATCAGCCTAAAGGTGCTTTGAGCAAGGAAAGGCTCACCAGAAGACAGGGGAGTAAAAACCTTTTTAGAATTCCAACTTTTGAACAAAAGGTACTTAACCTCTGTCAGCACTTCTTGGAAAGCAAAGCTTCCAGAGGCGATGGGGTGAACCTCCAACATGCGGGGCAAGATGTGGTTTGGTGCGGGGGCGGGGATTTGAACCCCGGAACCCCTGCGGGAGTGGATCTTGAGTCCACCGCCTTTGACCAGGCTCGGCAAC
>JASGLT010000014.1 GCA_030156945.1 Thermococcaceae archaeon | reverse complement strand
GGCTAACCCGCGGAAGCGGGGACAGCGGTAGGTGGGCAGTTTGGCTGGGGCGGCACACCCTCGAAAAGGTATCGAGGGTGCCCTAAGGTCGGCTCAGGCGGGTCAGGAATCCGCCGTAGAGTGCAAGGGCAAAAGCCGGCCTGACTGGACCCGTAACAGAGGCGGGTCCAGCCGCGAAAGCGTGGCCTAGCGAACCCCTGTGCCTCCCCGGTGGGGGCCAGGGATGACAGAAAAGCTACCCTGGGGATAACAGAGTCGTCTCGGGCGAGAGCCCATATCGACCCCGAGGCTTGCTACCTCGCTGTCGGCTCTTCCCATCCTGGCCCTGCAGCAGGGGCCAAGGGTGGGGGTGTTCACCCATTAAAGGGGAACGTGAGCTGGGTTTAGACCGTCGTGAGACAGGTCGGATGCTATCTACCGGAGGTGTTGGCCGCCTGAGGGGAAGGCTCCCCCAGTACGAGAGGAACAGGGAGCCGCGGCCTCTGGTCTACCGGTTGTCCTACAGGGCAACGCCGGGCAGCTACGCCGCAGCCGATAAGGCCTGAAAGCATCTAAGGCCGAAGCGGCCCCCGAAAACAGGCGGCCACTCCTGGGCGTTGGGCCTGGGCGACCGGTCCGTTGCCCAGGACGAGGGCCCGGGAAGAAGACCCGGTTGATGGGGCGGGGATGTAAGCGGGAAGGGAAACCGACCCGTTCAGTCTGCCGCTCCCAACAGCCCGAGTGCTACCGGGCGGGACGTCTGAGAGACCAGCTCGCCTATGCACGGCCCTCAAGCCCCAATAACTCTTCTGAAAATTCTGTTCTCACTCCAATCGTTGTGTTCAACTGCAATATGAGCTCCTGTGAGTTCTGTTGTTCACGATAGTAACTGTTAAATTTCCTCCAGCGGAGCCTTTTTTGGTGGTGTCATGAGGCTTCTCGTTCTCGACTTGGACGGGACCCTATGGGATCATGAGGATGCTTCTCGCCTTACTCCGCCCTACGAGTTTCATGGTGATTACCTCGTCGATGCCTATGGTGAGGAGCTGCATTTGTTCCCAGGCGTCCGCGAGTTCCTCGAGTGGGCCAGCGAGAGCTTTCTCCTTTCGATAGCCAGCTGGAACATTGAGGAGAAGGTCAGACCTATTCTGGAGGGCTTTGGCCTCTGGGACTACTTTCTCTTTCCGAAAATCGAGGGACATCCCAACAAGGCAGACATGATACGGAGAACCATCGAGGAACTTGAATCAATAGGATATACAATCGACGACGTCATCTACGTTGACGATAGGGCAATCCACGTGGACAAGATTAAACGGGAACTGCCAGATGTTGACTTCATCCACATGTGGGTTGATGTAAAGTCTTTTGAGGAGCTTAAGCAACTCCTTGAAAAGCTGGATTGAGGGTGATGGAAGTGGAACTGCTGATCGTTAAGGACAGACGGATAGACTACGATGGTTCGGCAATTCAGAGTCACTGGACCTACAGAAACTTTGGAATCCTCGGCAACTCGATGGTGATCTTCCGCGGGAAATGCGACGTCAAGGTTGAGGAGATGATAGACATCGAAGATCTTCGGGGGAGCAAGGAGATAAAGAGCGACGACATGGTTCACTATATAATCGAGGTCTTTGAGCTCGTGAACACACTCTTTGCCTCGACGCTCCAGAAGCTCTTCATAGCAAGGCTGTGCGAGGTTCTGGGTGAGTACGGAATAAAGACTCAAAGGAAGGGCGACGACATCTACGTGAACGGAAAGAAGCTCAGCATCTCGATAGCAACTGTTTCTCCCGTCAGCGTGAAGATTCACATCGGGGTAAACGTCGAGGTCAGGGGAATTCCTGAGGGCGTTGATGCGATAGGCCTGAAGGAGATAGGCATTATTGACGTTGATGAATTCATGGAGAAGACTGGTAGGGCCCTCGTTGAGGAGTTCAACAAAGTAAAGAGGGACAGCCTCAAGGTAAGGTGGGCTCAGTAGAGGAAGTACAAGAGCGACCCGACTAAAGGAACTGCGAGGTTATCGTCCACCCACGGCTGATACTCGGCGAGCATAAGTACGAACGCCCACCCTATTTTTCCTATCATGCTCCCGTTTAGGAATACCATTGCGATTATAGCGGCCGTTATTAGGTAGCCTAAGCTCCCTGTCCAGTGCTTCTTGAGTTTCACGTTGAAGCCGTTCCGCCTGAAGTAGTGGTGCCTGATTATCCCAGTAACTCCGTCGCTGATGGCCATGACAAGCAGCAGTGCAGTGGCGTACTCCCGGGAGAACAGAAATGTCACAGCCGACGCTGAAAACGCGAAGAACACCTCGCCGTAGTTGTGATTTATCTGGTACCAGCTCAGCTCTTCGTGCTTCAGGTGGGTGAGCAGCTGGACAACCCCAAAGAGGGCCGCGGCAGGGCTGAAAATCTCCCGAGGAATGACTCCATAATAGAACAGCAGGGCCGCTGGCACTATGCTGAGGTGTATGAGCTTCCTGTTTATCCATGCCCACTCGGGTCCGAGTTTCTTTGTTAGGGCTATCGTGATTATTATGCAGGATGCCCCGATTGCAACCCCCAAGGCAGTCTCAAGCATGAATTCCACCGAAAATTAAAGGGTGCAGGAGTTAAAAATGCTTTTGTTTATCCGAAGGCCCTGTGCACTGCCTCAAGGGCGTTTATGAAGTCTCCAGCGTGCACAACAACGTACCACTCCCCAGTTCTCGTCAGCTCTCCCCTCGACTTCCCAATCAGTTCTCCATAAAGGCCCTGGATTCTTATCCTGGGCTCCGTGGTCGTTAGCTTCAGCGTTATCTCGCTTGGCTTTCCATTTTCCCACACCATTCCGACCTTCAGGCCCGCTTTAGTTTCCTTCCTCTTCTTCAGTCCAAGCTTTAGATAGCGCAGCCTCTCTTCTGGAACCTCGTTCTCTACAGCTTTCTTTCGTAGGTACTCATCCGCTAGGGTTAATCCATGAAGTCCGAGGGCGTAACCTAAAACTGGTATCCCGAGGTCTTTTCTGCTTCTCCCCTTGTAGGCATAGACCTCTATTCTGCTCCCAGAGCCTTTTGAAGCCAGCTGAATTCCCTTGGCCTCTTCGTCTTTGAAGGCGCTGAACTCTTCAACTATGTCCTCGTACACCGAAAACGGGAGCGAAAAGCTCGCCCACGTTCCCCAGAGCCGCGGTGGCACGGAAATAAAGCCCATCTCCTCAAGGTGGTATTCCATGGGCTTCGGCTTCAGCACGAGAAAGCCCTTCTCAGTTACATCGAGTTCGAGCACAGCCCGCTCTTCTGGGAGGAGGGCGAACTTTCCATCGCTCTCGTACTCTCTGGCCTTCAGCAGCCTTGATTCCCTAATTTTCCGTGGCTCACTTGAGCTTACGACAACTGGAACGGGCGTTTTTCTTCCGCTCTCTTTATCGTACGGCACCTTGAAGCCTGCCTTCAACAGCTCTTCCTGTATCTCCAGCGACGCCGGAAAGAAAACTTGGCTCCTTAGAAGTTCAACTTCCACTTCGACCACCGTTTTATTTTTCTGTCGTCTTGTTTTTACCATTAAGCTTTATAACTTTTGCCCTTGATAACGTAGTTTTGAACCGGCCGTAACCTTAAAAGGGCATTCCACGAGCTAAGCGCGGTGGTGAAAATGGTTCACTGGGCTGACTACATGGCCGAGAAGATCATCAGGGAAAGGGGCGACAAGGAGGAGTACGTGGTAGAGAGCGGAATAACCCCGAGCGGTTACGTTCACATAGGCAACTTCCGCGAGTTCTTTACCGCTTACATCGTTGGACACGCCCTCAGGGACAGGGGCAAGAAGGTCAGGCACATTCACATGTGGGACGACTATGACCGCTTCAGGAAGGTTCCCAAGAACGTTCCGCCTGAGTGGAAGGAGCACCTCACTAAGCCGGTCCGCGAGGTTCCAGATCCCTGGGGCTGCCATGAGAGCTACGCGGACCACTTCATGAGCCTATTCGAGGAGGAGATTTCAAAGCTCGGCATTGAGGTTGACTTCCTCCACGCGAGCGAGCTGTACAAGAGCGGTGAATACGCTGAGGAGATAAGGCTCGCCCTTGAGAAGAGGGATGAGATAAAGGCCATCCTCGACAAATACAGAGAGATTGCAAAGCAGCCGCCGCTCGAAGACTCCTGGCAGCCGGTAATGGTCTACTGCCCCCACTGCAGGAGGGAGGCCGAGTTCATATCTTGGGACGGTGAGTGGAAGGTGACCTACAGATGCCCCCACTGCGGCGCCGAAGGCGAGACTGATATCAGGGAGGGCAACGTCAAGCTCCGCTGGCGCGTTGACTGGCCAATGAGGTGGGCCCACTTCAAGGTCGACTTCGAGCCCGCTGGTAAGGATCACCTGGCCGCGGGAAGCTCCTACGACACTGGAAAGGAGATAGTGGAGAAGGTCTTTGGCTGGAAGGCACCGATGACACTCATGTACGAGTTCGTCGGCATAAAGGGCCAGAAGGGCAAGATGAGTGGAAGCAAGGGTAACGTGATTTTACTTTCCGACCTCTACGAAGTTCTCGAACCTGGAATAATCCGCTTCATCTACGCCAAAGCCCGTCCGAACAAGGAGCTGAGGATAGACCTCGGCCTCGGCCTGCTCAACCTCTACGATGAGTTTGACAATGTCGAGCGCATCTACTTCGGCCTTGAGCATGCAAAGAATCCGGAGGAAGAAGAGGAGCTGAAAAGGACCTACGAACTTTCAATGCCGAAGCTCCCGGAGAGGCTGGTCGCGCAGGCACCCTTCCGCTTCCTGGTGACGCTCGTACAGATGCCCCACCTCGACGAGAACGGAATAATAAGGATTCTCCAGGAGCAGGGTCACGTCCCGGAGAACCTTACAAAGGGAGACATTGAGAGGATAAAGCTCCGCATACGCTTAGCTAAGAACTGGGTCGAGAAGTACGCGTCCGATGACGTTAAGTTCTCGCTTCTCGAAAGGCCGCCCGAGATCGAGCTCAGGCCCGAGATTAGGGAAGCTATGCTCGAGGTTGCAGAGTGGCTCGAGAAGCACGAGAGGTTCAGCGTCGATGAGCTGAACAACGTTATCTTCGACGCAGCAAAGAAGCGTGGTATTCCGAGCAGGGAGTGGTTCAAAGCCCTCTATAACGTCTTCATCGGCAAGGACCGCGGTCCGAGGCTGGCACCGTTCCTGGCTTCACTGGATAAGAATTTCGTGGTAAGAAGGCTCAGGCTTGAGGGCTGAGCTCCGGTTCGATCTTTGACTGGGTTAAGCTGAAGGAGAGGGAAAGGCTCAGAATATTCGAGAAACTGATAGTTTGACCGAACCTTTTTGAGCTTAGGTTTTTATGTTTCTTCCCAAACTTTTTCCGGTGGTGGAAATGGAGTTCAACCTCATCATAACCGGTGTCGGCGGCCAGGGCGGTTTGACCCTCTCCAGGATAGTCGGGAACGCCGCAATGGTAGAAGGTTACAACGTCAGAATCGGCGAGACCCTTGGGATGAGCCAGCGCTATGGGAGCGTTCTGAGCTACCTCCGCTTCGGCGAGGAAGTGTATTCCCCACTCATTGAGGAGGGAGAAGCGGATCTGATGCTTGCCCTCGAGCCAGCTGAGGCCTTGAGGAACGCCCGCTTCCTCGGGAAGAAGAGCCACGCGGTAATCAACGCCTATCCAATACACACCGCCACGACCCTCGTCGGCAAGGAGCGCTATCCTGAGCTCGACGAGATAAGAGAGGCGATAGGCCGGATCTGCCCGGTGGATATGCTCGATTTCCAGAAGGAGGCTGACAAAATAAACCCGAGAACCCTCGGAGTCCTTATGCTGGGGTACGCTTATGGGAAGGGACTGATTCCGCTCAGGAAGGAGAGCATCCTTGAGGGCATCAAGCTTACTCTAAGGGAGAAGCTCTGGGAGATGAACTTCAGGGCCCTGGAAAGGGGAATCGAGCTTTCGAGGGAGTGAGCTTTTCTCTTTATTTTAACGCAAAGTTTATATCTTCCTCACCCTTTTCACAGTTGCTATATAGATTGGGTGATTGGGTATGGAGTTTAGGAAAATCCAATTTACCGGGAGGAGCTCCTACATAATTTCTCTCCCCAAATCCTGGGTTAAAAAACATGGACTTAAACAGGGCGACTCAGTACCCATAGCAGTTAATCCCGATGGCACCATTACAGTTTTTCCCGGAGAGCCGAAGGAAGTTTCGGAGAAGAAGGTGCTGGAGATATCCACTGAGTACTCCTCAGACATGGCCGTACGTCTCGTGATTTCGGCCTACATTCAAGGCTACGACGCCCTTGAGATACTCTTTCGTGAGGAAGCGCCCCTGTATAAGGTCAAGATCAGGAAGATCCTCCAGAGCCTCCCAGGCGTCGAGATAATCCTCGACGAACCCCACAGGATACTTGCCAAGAGCCTCCTTGACGAGGAAGAGGTTAACCTCGCGGAGCTCCTAAACAGGATGCGCTCCCTTGTAATTTCCATGCTTGAAGACCTCGATCTCTTAATCAGTGACGGGTCCGCTGAAGAGATTCTCAGGGACATTCACGACCTGGAGAACGAGCTTGACAGGTTTTACTTCCTGGTTCTGAGGACGATAAGCAGGCTCCTAACAAAGAAGAGCATAACAGAGGAGAGCGGCGTAATAAGGAGGAACTTCGACATAATAGGCACCCTCTTCATAGTACGCAACGTGGAGCGCATAGGCGATCACATAATCCGCATAGCCGAGAATCCAGACCGGGTGGATATCTCGGGATACAAAGAGAAGTTCGATTCAATGTTTGCCCAGATTCAGGAGCGCAACCTCGCCCGGATAGACAGGCTCATGCTTGAGCTCAAGGAGGAGATAAAATCGATTGACTACAGGCGTTCAATAGCCTTCGAGAGCTACCGCAGAATGCTGGAGTACCTCGAAAACATAGGTGAGGCGATAATAAACATGGCCCTCAGCTGATGAAGGGGCATATCTTTCGTTTCCATAACCCTTTTAACCTTTCGAACTCTCTTTCTACGGTGGTCCTTATGGTTTCGATAATCGTTCACGGTGGAGCCGGCACGTTTAGAAACGAGGAGAGAATACCAAAGGTAATAGCCGGGGTTAGGGAGGCTGTTTTGGCAGGCTGGAGAGAGTTAAAGAGGGGTTCCGCATTGGATGCAGTTGAGGAAGCCGTCAAAGCCCTTGAGGATAACCCGCTTTTCAATGCCGGAACCGGAAGCGTTCTCACCCTCGACGGAAAGGTCGAGATGGACGCCGCCATAATGCGTGGCAAAACGCTTGACGCTGGTGCAGTCGCTGGAATATGGGGCGTCAAGAACCCGATAAGCGTTGCAAGAAAGGTCATGGAAAAAACCGACCACGTTCTCCTCATCGGTGAGGGGGCCGTAAAGTTCGCCAGACTGCTCGGCTTCGGAGAGTACGACCCGATAACCGAGGAGAGGCTCAAGCAGTGGGGTGAGCTGAGGAAGAAGCTCATAGAGAAGGGTGAAACCTGGCACTGGAAGAAGCTCAACGAGCTCATCAAGGAGTATCCGGAAGTCCTGAGAAGCACGGTCGGTGCTGTTGCCTTTGACGGCGAAGAGGTCGTTGCCGGAACTTCCACTGGTGGAGTTTTCCTCAAGATGTTCGGCAGGGTTGGAGACACTCCAATAATCGGCGGGGGAACGTACGCAAACGAAGTTGCCGGAGCTTCATGCACCGGCCTTGGTGAGGTCGCGATAAAGCTTGCCCTTGCTAAAACGGCAACCGACTTTGTGGGACTTGGCATGGACGCCCAGGCTGCCAGTGAAGCCGCGATAAGTCTCGCAACGAAATACTTCGGCGTCGACACAATGGGCATCATCATGGTGGATGCTAAAGGCAACGTCGGATTTGCAAAGAACACCAAGCACATGAGCTATGCATTCATGAAGGACGGAATGGAGGAGCCGGAGGCTGGTGTTTAGTGGAGAAGGGCATTAGGAACATATGGCTGCTGAACCTCTCCACATTTTTCTTCTTCCTCGGGATCAGTCTAACCAACCCCATAGTACCCCCGTTTGCCATAACCCTTGGGGCAAGTCCGTTCATAGTGGGCTTAATAGCCGGCGCCACCTCCTTTATCTCCCTCATATCGAAGCCGCTCGGTGGTTTCATAGGTGATAAAGGCTACCGGCTTGAGATGATGATAGCGGGGAACTTGCTCTCGCTTATCAGCGGCATCCTCTACGTCACCTCCGCGTATACGTCAAACCTTCCACTCTTTGCGTTCTCAAGGGCACTCCACGGCTTTTCAATGGGGATATTCTTCCCATCAAGCCTCTCCACAGCCGTTGACCTGGCTCCAGCTGGTAGGGTTGGTGAGACCCTCGGATGGCGTGGGATGATGTTTTCCCTCGGCAACATAATCGGCCCTGCCCTTGGTGGGTATCTCTCTGACTACCTCGGTTTCGTTGGGGCGTTTTCCTTCGTATCCCTCTTCTCCATAGTGGGTGCGGCCTTTGTGGTGCCCGTTTGGAAGGAAATCGGACGGATAACGGATGAAGAAGTTTCCTCTGAAAGTAGAGCCGGATATAAAGCTCTCCTCAGGGTTTCCTTCGTTTCCACGTCGATTGCCCTGCTCTTCTTCTCCGCTTCCTACTCCGGGATAACAACATACCTTCCGGCCCTCTATAAGCACCTCGGCTTCCCGCAGAGGACTTTCGGACTCTACATGATGGTTGTCGGTGCCTCGAGCTTCGCAACGAGGCTGGTAGGAGGCAGAACTGCCGACAGAATAGGCCCGGTCCCTGTCTCCCTCGGAGGAATAGCTGTCGTCATAACCGGCTACCTCTTCCTAAACTACCGCATCCTTCCCCCTGACTCTTACGTCAGCGCCCTTCTCATCGGTGCAGGCTTTGGTCTGGCCGTTCCTGCCATGCAGATGATGGCCCTTGCCCCCCTCCCCGGAAAAATCCGCGCAATGGGGTCGAGCATATACACGATGTTCTTCGACCTCGGCATGCTTGGGGGGCAGGTCACGCTGGGATATCTGGCGGACTTAAGGGGGTACCGTGCAGTTTTCCCCATCCTTCCTTTGCTGGCGGGGATGGCCCTTATAAGCGTCCTGATGCCCAGGATAAGGGGTGAAGTCAATGCCTGAGATGGTAAGGGTCTCCTACGGGACCGCAATAGCGATGGGCCTAATTAGAGCGAAACTCCTCGCGAGACCCACTACCGCCTACCTTATGACGTACTGGACCGGCCACTGCAGGAATAACTGCGCCTTCTGCGCCCAGGCAAGGGAAAGCAAGGCAGACATTGAAAGGCTATCCCGCGTCACCTGGCCTGCCTTTGAGGTTGAGAGGGTTTTTGAAGCGCTACCGAAGGGGGGGTTCTCAAGAATCTGCCTCCAGACCATTGACTATCCCGGTATGGTTGGGGATGTCCTGGAACTGCTTGCATATCTTGAGCCCTTGAAGCTCCCCGTCTCTGTATCCATAACCCCTGTATCGAGGGAAACCCTGGAAGCCTTCAGGTCTCTTGGAGTGGATTACATAGGCGTTGGCCTCGATGCGGCGAGTGAGAGGGTTTATGGGGCCGTCAAGGACTCCCTGTACTCCTGGGAAGATATGTGGAAGTTCACCGAGGAAGTTTTGGACGTTTTTGGGCCCCGAAAAGCGCTGGTTCACCTCATAGTGGGCCTTGGAGAGACGGATGGGGAGCTTGTGGAGACGATGTCCAGGGCTTACTCAATGGGGGCTGAGATATCGCTGTTCGCTTTTACTCCTATAAAAGGAACCAAAATGGAGAATCAGGCTCCCCCAAGCTTATCCCGCTACAGGAGAATCCAGGTGGCACGCTATCTCCTTGAAAAGGGAATTTTGAGTGAGGAAGACTTTGAGTTTGATGACCATGGTAACCTTTATGGCTTCGGTATGGATATGGAGGAGCTTGCTGATGTTTTACCGCCAACTGTTTTCATGACTCATGGTTGCCCCGGGTGCAACAGGCCATACTACAACGAGAGGCCAAGAAAAGAGCCCTACAACTTCCCCAAAATTCCCGAAAGAGAGTACGTAATTAGGATACTCAAAACTATCCTGTGAGCACATACAGGATTTCCCTGAACTCGGGCGGCAGTTTTTCAGTGTCGACTTTTTCTCCCCTTGCGGCCCTTATTATGGCCTCCACAAGCGAGTAAATGTTTTCGTCGTCCTTAAAAGCCACCAGAGCGTTTTCCATGCCCGTTGCGAGCTGGTCCAGGGCCCCACGGTCCTTGATTATTGCCAGTATGTCCCCGAGCCTCTTGATGGCGAGGGCGTATTGCTCCTCCCTTGGAGCATAGCTCATTCCCCTGAGGGCCATTTTGACAGCTCCCCTGTAGTTCTCCTCCTGTATGAATATGTCCGCCAGCCTGAAGCAGGCCTCGAAGTAGAGGTCCGGCTCGTATTCCATGCTCTCGTGAAGCACTTCATCGAGCTTTTTCTTGGCCTCGTCGAGATCTCTTCTGTTCTCTGCTTCGAGTGCCTCCCTAAACAGCTTCAGAATTCTCTCCCTTCTGTTCAGAGGTTCGTATCTAATCGTCATTCCCCTCACCCCTGCTCTCTTCCCATGCTGATTTAAACTCGGGCCAGAAATCTTCAAACTTTCTGTCGACCCTCCACCTTCTCCTGAATGCGTTTATCAGGACATTGAGGTCCCGTTTCAGCATCTCGTAGCTCTCGGGATGGGCCGTCGTTAGGTGTTGGGCCCAGTCTATTATGAGGATGTCATCATCCGTCAGGACAACGTTGAACTCGCTGAGGTCGGAGTGAACTATTCCAAAGCGCACTATCTTCAGGTACTCCTCAAGGACCCTGTCCAGTATGCTCTCCGCCTCTTCCCTGCTGAGGTCGTCATCCCTGAGCTCCGCAAGCTCTCTTCCCTCTATAAAGTCCATCACTATTGCGTGTCTGTTCCATGCCAGGGGTCTTGGGACCCGGGCTATGGGGCTGAGGAGAAGGAGGGCATCGTACTCCTTCTTGGCTATGAGCCGTGAAACGTACAGCCAGCTCGTGTGGCGCTTGTTCTGGAAGACGTGACCGTGATAGCCGGCCCTTCTTGAGGCAGTCCTCCCTCCTATCCTGTTGAACTTGACCGCGACCTTCTCTCCAGACGGCGTTACTCCAACGTAGACATCGGCATCCTTGCCAACTCCTATCTGCGTCGTGCTTATGGCCTCTATGACCCCCTTCTTGGCGAGCGCCCTGATAGCAAGCGCGTCGTAGCCGTGTATCGTGAGCTGGTAGCCTATGTAGCCTATATCGCTCCTCCTGACCACGAGCCCCCAGTTGTCGAGCTTTCCGAGTCTGAAGGATGCCGTCTCAACGTCCACCCTGGCAAAGCGCGCGATGTCCTCTAAGGGAACCCACCTGTGGTGGCGCATGTTGAGCTCTACTCCCCTAAGTATCCTGAAGTCTAAGTCCTTGAGTGAGGGGTAAGCCTCAAGTGCGAGCAGTTTGCTGACCATCCTCTCTCCCGATTGTGGATTGTGCAGGGGTCTTATAAATCTACTTTGTTGCTCCCGACATACTTTTAAGCGCTTCATCATTCATCGAACCTATGCGGAGGAAACTCCTGTTGCTGCTATCCCTCGGCTGGATATTCAACTACGCGCACAGGATGGCCATACCGCCCCTTATTCCGGTTATAAAGGCTGAACTTGGCATAAACAACGCCGAGGCCGGCCTGCTCATGACTGCACTTCTGCTCCCCTACGCGATAGTTCAGGTACCTGCGGGATATTTAGGTGACAGACTCGGGAGAAAGCGTCTTTTGGTGATGAGCATCATCGGTTACTCCATTTCTTCTGCCCTCATAGTCTTTGCACGTCATTACTGGGAGCTTCTGGCGGTTAGGGCTCTCTATGGAGTTTTCTCGGGCCTTTACTATGCCCCTGCGACGGCCCTGATAAGTGAGGTCTACCGTGAGAGAAAGGGCTCCGCCATGGGGGTATTCATGGTCGGGCCCCCGGTGGGGAGTGGCATTGCCCCTCTGATAGTGGTTCCGATAGCGCTCTCACTCCAGTGGAGGCATGCATTTGTTGTGCTCTCGGCTATGAGTCTTCTCGTTGGGGTTGCCCTCGCCCTTGCCGTTAGGGGGGAGGTTTCAAGGCCATCTGGAGTTTCCCTCTCCATCCCGAGGAATGCCATTCTCCTCAGCTTTGCAAATTTCCTTGCACTCGCTGCCTTCTTTGGTCTCCTAACCTTTCTGGTGTCCTTCTTGGTGCACTCAGGAGTTTCCCTTGAAATTGCCTCTGGTCTCTTCTCCCTCCTCTCGGTAGTTGGTGTGGCTGGCTCTTTTCTCGGCGGCATGCTATACGACAGAAAGGGGAGGCAGAGCGTTCACTTGATATTCGTGCTCAACTCACTGCTGACGTTCCTTCTTGGGGTAACAGCCTCTCCCTGGATTATAGTCCCGCTCGGACTTACATTTTACTCCGTGGGTCCAATAGTTACTGCATACACATCTGAGAAGGCAGGTCCAGAAAACCTTGGTTCGGTAATGGGGTTTGTCAACATGGTAGGCTTCTTTGGGGCCACAGTGGGACCTTACCTGATGGGCTTTTTAATCGACAGCTTTGATTACAGGACTGCTTTCCTCTCGATTCCGGCAATGTACGTTTTTGCATGGCTCCTTGTAAAACTGGAGGAGATGTCTTGACTCTGAGGTGGAGAATTTGAAAAAGCGAGAAGGAGACTTTGCTGCTGTTAAAAGAAAAGGGCTTTCTCAGCCGTACATTACCTCGTGGGCCGCTATGGCCTGTGCCAGTCTGTGCTCTGAGCCCAGAACCTTCTCCACGGCCTTGAGGAAGTCTTCCTGAGTAACGTACTCCCTCCTGTTTCTGATGGCAAACATGCCTGCCTCGGTTGTTATGGCCTTTAGGTCCGCTCCGCTCGCACCTTCCGTAAGCTCCGCTATTACCCTGAGGTCAACATCCCTGAGGTTCATCTTCCTCGTGTGAACCTTCAGTATTTCGAGCCTGCCCCTGAAGTCTGGTAGCGGAACTTCTATCAGCCTGTCAAAGCGCCCGGGTCTCAGAAGTGCTGGGTCGAGGATGTCGGGCCTGTTGGTTGCCGCTATGATCTTCACGTTACCCCTTGGGTCAAAGCCGTCCATCTCGGCCAAAAGCTGCATGAGGGTTCTGTTAACTTCCCTCTCTCCGCCGGTGGTCTCGTCCATCCTCTTGGCACCTATTGCGTCAATCTCGTCGATGAAAATTATGGTTGGAGCCTTCTCCTTGGCAAGCTCGAAAAGCTCGTGGACTAAGCGTGCGCCCTCTCCTATGAACTTCCTCACTAGCTCACTCCCGACCACCCTGATGAACGTCGCGTTGACCTCCCTGGCTATAGCCTTGGCCATTAGGGTTTTTCCGCATCCTGGAGGTCCGTAGAGAAGGACTCCCTTTGGCGGCTCTATTCCGATTTTTTCGAAGAGATCCGGATGCTTCAGCGGAAGCTCTATTGCCTCTCTGAGCTCCTGGAGCTGCCTTTCAAGACCTCCTATGTCTTTGTAGGTCACGTTTGGCCTCTCTATTACCTCGAAGCCAAGGACGCTGGGGTCTTTTTCACTGGGGAGAATCTCGACTATGGCCATTGTTCTTTGGTCAAGCGCCACCCTTGAGCCCGGTTTGAGTTTGTCCCTCTCTATCCAGGGGGCTATCCTGACTACGAACCTTGGCCCGTTGTAGTTTTGAACTATCGCCCTGTCTTCGTCGAGAACTTCTATAACGTTCCCTGCAAAGGCAGGGGGCTGCCTTAGTCTTGACATCTCAACACGGAGGCGGGAGAGCTCTCTCTCCAGTCTCTCCTTGTCCGCTTCGAGTGTTCTCACCTGGAGCTCGAGCTGCCTTATTCTCCTCTTTAGATACGTGATGTAGTCATCGTACTCGTCTGAGCTCTTAACTCCCACACCTTCAACCATGTTTTTCACCTCTCTCCTTAAGGAGTATAGGTTTTTGCGGTTTTTAACTCTATCCGTCTCCCTCCATCCAGGAATGTCCTTTAATGTTCTTCATTGCTGACTTTCCATTGGTAATGACAATCATTCGTGGTACTAACGGATGGTGGTTGGGTTTACGAAATTTTTATTAACCTTCGGGTTGTTTTAATAAAGTGGGTATACACACAGGGTGTGATAATAATGAGGATAGAAATAAAGTTCAGGCCCGCAGGTGAGGGTACCGTACTGCCTTTTAACTACAACTACGATGTTTACACCCAGATCATTCAGAAAATCTCCCTTGTTTCTCCGGAACTTGCCTACGATGTTGATTCAAGCCACGTTGACCAGTTCACCTTTTCCAGGATAATGGTCAGGAAGAGGGAGCTGATACCCGAGAAGGGCATTAGGATTTTGTCGGACGACGTTTCCCTCTACTTTTCCTCCTCAAACACGGAGCTCATAAAGGCCGTTGTGGAAGGCTTCGTTGAGGATCCTGTGCTCAGAGTGGGGGAGGCAACCCTGATGGCCGAGAACGTGAAGGTTCTCAGGGAGCCGCGGATCAAGGAGCGCATGCTCTTCTCGACCCTCAGTCCCGTCATGGTGCGCACCGTAAAGCTTGATGGGGAGCAGATGAAGATATGGGACCTGTACCCCAGCGACGAACTCTTCTTTGAAAAGCTGCGGAAGGTCATGCTGACGAGGTACTTGGCAATTTTTGGTGATATGCCCTCCGACAGGGACTTTTCCCTTGAGGTCATAAAGTTCAAGCCGGTACGCATTGTGGTTAAGGACATGTACTACAGGGGCTCCCTCATGATATTCAGGTACGAGGGCTCCGTTGAGATAGCAAAATTCGGTTATGAAAACGGTTTCGGCGAAAAGACCCGCTATGGCTTTGGCATGGTAAAGGTCATAGACGAGAGATGAGGAGCACAAGGAAGCCCAGGAGGAACTGGATCATCCAAACAATTGCAACCAGTCTGGGCTCCGTCACCCTAACCCTTCTCATTATGCTTCCGAGTAGGCTTGGGTAAGGAGGGGCCTTTAGGGTACCGTCGGGCATCACCTCAGTCCTGCCCCGTGCCCTGACCTTAAACCTAACCCCCGAAGCCTTGAGCAGAAAGTCGATGAAGTGGGGAAGCAGGAGAATAGCCGCGTAAGCTTCCACCTTTCCAACTATCGCCACGAGTCCTATCAACGCTCCGAGTGACAGCGTCCCGGTATCTCCGGGAAAAACCCTCGCAGGATAGCGGTTCCACCACAAAAAGCCAAGGGCTCCTGTCATACCAGCCAAAGCAAGCAACCTTGCTTCTCCTCCTGCAATAATCGCCAAGAAAAGCAGTATTATGGCCGATGTGCCTGCTTCAAGGCCGTTGAACCCTGCGAGGAGGTTGACGAGATTGGCAGAGCCGGTTACGAAGAGGACGGCAAATATCGGATACAGAACCCCAAGGTTTACCTGAAGTCCGAAGAGGTCGAGGGTGTGTGAGACGTCCAAGAAGGCCACGGGCAGCGAGACCAGCAGGGATAGAAGGACTTTATGCGACTGTTTTAGGTTCGTGAGGTCGTCTAAGACCCCAACTATCCCGAAAAGGAGAAAGACCGCCAGGGGGAGGTATGCTCCGCTATCGCCGCTCAGAGATATTGCAACAGCGACCCCGATAAGAATCGCCAAGCCTCCCATCTCGGCAACTTCTGGCTGATCTGGCTTGTGTATGTCCCTACCCACTATTCCCCTCTTCTTCATGCCCTCCCCAATGTAGGGAGTCAGGATTAGGGTGAGAGTTAAAGCTATAAGCCCCGTGACCGCAATCATAATCACACCCGAAGTGTTTGAGGAAAAGCGAAAATAAACCCTTCGGTGGATGCTATGGACGTGAGACTCGTAGTTTTCGACATGGACGGCACGCTCTTGGGTGCTCCAAAGACCTTTCAGGAGCTCAAGGAGGAGCTTAAGTCTAAGCTTTTGAACATGGGGGTGGATGAGGAGCTTATCGGTGATTTAACCCCTATGTACGAGTCCCTTAAGAGGATATCATTGGAAACTGGGCGGGATTTTGAGGAGCTCTATTCCCTTCTTGTGGAGCTCGAGGCGGAAAGGATTGAGGAGAGCTTCCTTTTTGATGGTGCCATTGAAGTCCTGGAGTTTTTGAGGGAAAGGAGAATCCCCATGGCGCTGATGACGAGGAGCTCCCGAAAGGCAGCTATGAAGGCTCTGGAGATGCATGGAATCGAGGAGTACTTCTCTCTCATCTCCACCCGGGATGATGTGCCCCAGGAGGATTTAAAGCCCAACACCGGCCAGCTTGAGGCGATAATCTCTCATTTTGGCGTTGAGCCCAGCAAGGTGCTTGTGGCGGGGGACCACGGCTACGACATAATCCCCGCCAAAAAACTCGGCTGTCTTAGCGTTAAGATAACTGGACACACTGCCGGGAGAATGAGCTTCGACGTGGATGTAGAGCCTCATTTTGAGGTTGAGGCTCTTAGGGAGCTGCCAGTGCTCATTGAAAACCTAATGAAGAGCTACGTGGTTGTTCCAGCATATAACGAGGAAAAAACCATAGCCTCAGTCTTGGGGGAGCTTTTGGCTCACTTCAAACCGGAAGAAATCATCGTCGTTAACGATGGTAGCAGGGATAGGACGGGGGAGATAGCGCGGTCTATGGGAGTTAGGGTACTAAACCACCTCGTCAACAGGGGTCTCGGCGGGGCTCTGGGGACTGGAATAACCTATGCTATCCGTAAGGGGGCCCGGGCGGTTGTTACATTCGATGCCGACGGCCAGCACAGGGTGGAGGATGCCTTGAGGGTCATGGGACCGGTAGTGGAGGGGAGAGCGGACTTTGCGGTGGGTTCAAGGCTTAGAGGGGACGTCAGCGAGATGCCCTTTGTTAAGAGGTTTGGGAACTTCCTCCTTGATGCGATAACGGCTGTTTTCGCTGGGAGGTATGTTAGCGACAGCCAGAGCGGTCTGAGATGCATTAACAGGGAGTGCGCATCAAAAATCAGGATAACCTGCGACCGCTACGCCGTTTCAAGCGAGCTCATAATCGAGGCCGCTAAAAAAGGATGCCGTATAGTGGAAGTCCCGATAAAGGCAGTTTATACTGAATATTCGATGAAAAAGGGCACAAACGTGTTTGAGGGGATAAAAATAGCCGTAAACCTGCTATTTGACAAGTTGAGGTGATGGGGATGTATGTGGCACAGGTGATAGCCCTGTTGGCTGTAGTGTATATAGTGGTTAGGCTTATAAACGACTACAGGCGCGGCCGGATAGAGTGGGCCAGCTTGCTCTCCTGGCTTGCGATAGTTGCCGTTTTCGGCATTGTGGCGGCTTTCCCGCTCCAGATTTCCAATGAGATCAAGAACGTCCTCGGATTGGGGAGGGGGCTCGATGCGCTAATCGTGGTCTCAATAGGCCTCATGTTCCTCCTAATGTTTGAGCTCTACGTTGAGGTTGACAGAACCAAGAGGGAGATAACTGAACTCACGAGAAAAATCGCGATAGAGCTTGAGGAGATCAACGAAAGGCTTGAAAAGCTGGAGAAGAAGTTATGAGCTTCAGAAGTCCTCCCCAAATAGCTCCTCAAGGAAAACCCTGACTCTTTCTTTTTTGAGCCTGAACTGTCTTATTTTCACTATCCCCTTCTCCTGGGCTTCCTTGAGAAGGATTTCCGTGGCCTCGTTAGGGTACATCTCCTCGTAGACTATCTCCTTTATGCCGGCGTTTATCAGGAGTTTAAAGCAGGTGTCACAGGGGAAATGCGTGACGTAGAGTGTTGCTCCTTCGAGGCTTATCCCCTTCCGGGCGGCCATGGCTATGACGTTCTGCTCTGCGTGAACCGCCCTGTGACAGTGGCCATCAACTATAAGACAGCCAACGTCGATGCAGTGGTCCATTCCCCTCGGAGCGCCGTTGTATCCCGTTGCCAGAATGTAGCCGTCCTTCACAGCCACAGCTCCCACCCTGAGCCTCGGACAGGTCGCCCTGAGGGAGACGAGCTTGGCTATCAGCATGAAGTACTCGTCTTTGGTGGGGCGTATCCTCTTTATCCTCTCGGCTTTTTTCTGGTCAAGGTAAATCTCCACCATAGGGCATCACTTAATCTGGAAGTTCAGGATGTTTGAGTACATGAGTATCCTAGCAATTCTTTCCTCGTAGCTGGGATGAGTGTCTATAAGCCTGCTCCTTGTTCTCTCATCCCTATCGATTCCCGGTTCAATGCTTGGGATTCCGTTTACTTTTACGCTTGCCCTCAGGTCTTCGTAGTATTTCAGCTCTTCGAGGGCCCTCTTGAGGGAAAGGGGCACGTCTAGAATCTTCAGGGCGGCTCTATCGGCTTTGAACTCCCTCTTCTTCATGAACTTGCTCCTCTCCACTTCATAGGCGATGTACAGGATTAGGGAGGAGACCTTTGCGAGGGGGCTTCCAAGGAGGAGAACTGCTCCAGTTAACGTCATCATGAGGAACCTCAGGTACATGACTATGGGGAAGAGCCTGGTGTCCCTGTTTTTTATGTGCCCGAGCTCGTGGGCTGCTACAGCCAATATTCCCTCCTCGTCCAAGACCTCAAAGAGACCCAGGGAGAGGACTATGTTGTTTCCAAAGGAGTATGCGTTTGGTATGTAGTCGTCAAGGAGGTAGACTTTTGGAGGTTTAATCTTGGCCCTTTTTGAGAGCCTTGTTATGCCCTCGTGTAGCCACTCCATTTCCTCTCTGTCAACGGGTATCATGCGCTTCCCGATTTTTCTGCTCCCGGCGAGGAAATACATGAGCGTAAGAGCTCCTCCAGAAGAGGCCAGAAGTAAGGCCCCAAACCTGCCCATTTCGTGAATTACCATCAGGATTTCAAGGGCAGGGAGGAGGTATATCATTTTGATCACTTCTTCATTTTTGAGAGGTAGGCATAGGTGGCCTCGCGGAAGTTGTTCATTAGGGCATCGAGAATGCTTTTAACGACGTTTTCTTCGAACTCTTCCCGCGTCGTGGTCACCGAATAAACGTATCTCATTCCGCCTCTACCGCGGTCGACGGTTCTTTCCAGAAGGCCTTTCTCACACAGGCGGTTCATAAGTATGCTTACAGTTGACCTGCGGATTTCGGGATGCTTCTTTTTCATGTACTCATAGACCTGGCCGGCCGTTGCCACCCTGACCTTCCACATGTGCTCCATTATGTCCGCTTCCAGCGGCGGTAGAACGGCCCTTATACCATCCTCGGTGAGTTTAAATTCGTGCGGCTTCATGGTCTACCCCCCTTAGAACTATCTCTGGTTGATTGTGTTAAAAAGCTTTATGACTGATATCCGGTGATTAGATTTTTAAATGGGGGCTGGGAATTCATATGGGCATGGGCCGGTGGCCTAGCCTGGACGGGGCGTCGGCCTCCGGAGCCGAAGGTCGCGGGTTCGAATCCCGCCCGGCCCGCCACAACGAAAGATAAGGGGGCTCCGCCCCCTTATCTCTCTGTACTCTCAAACCCCCGGAGTGGGGCTTCGCCCCACAACCCCGTGTTTCTTAAACCACTGGGGGGCTACGCCCCCACACCCCCAAATATCTTTGCTTGCGCATGTTGGGACTTTGTCCCAACACCTCGAAAGCTTCGCTTCCCAAGCAGCGCTGGCGGAATGTTATTAACTGGTTCAACTGGATTGTTTGAAAAATTAATGTCCGTGCATACTCGCCTTATTCTGGGGATTCTCACATTTAATCGACAATTTTCAAAGGGTTTCCTCATAGCACAACGCCCTTCGGGCGTTAAAGAGAAAAAAACCCTAACTACCCACTATTTTTACTTGAGAATCCATCTCATCAGGTCGAACTCAAAAAAGACATTAAAACTTTGATGAAGCTTTTCCTAAAAGCTTCCTGTACTCTAAAACCCCGGAGTGGGGCTTCGCCCCACGGAAAGAAACTTTTCTGGCGAAAAGTTTCATCAAAGAGTGTAACTCTTTCAAGTGCCTTACTTTCAAGGGCTTTCCACCTTGAGAGGTTTTAAAGAGGAGGGTTTACTTTTAACAGCGCCCGAAGGGCGCAAGAGAGTAAAAACCACTTGTTAAGATGCTACTTTTGACTTAAAAAGCCCTAAAAACTGGCTTAGCGAACAGCACGTACAAGCTCTCTTCGGCTCCATCTAAAGAGTAATTACTTTTTGGCCAAGCTTTGCGCAAGCAAAGGTTGCTGGGGGGCTAACGCCCCCACACTCCCAAACAAAATCCTCCCGCAAGCGCTGGCGGAAAATAGTATGCACTTCTAAGAGGCTCATTCTTACAAGGGTTTACTTACCGATCGGCTGAGTTTACGGGATTTCCTCATGGTATAGCGCTCAAAGAGCGCTAAAAAGAAAGTTGAAATCGCAATTAGCATGGAGAGTTTAAGATTAAACCCACGTTATGCTGCCTTCCGGAAAAGCATACGCCACTCAACAGGCAAGTTCAAAGGGAAGGGCGCATTTTTGGTCAAGCTTTTTCCAAAAGCTTGCTAGAAAAGTTTCCTTGGTCAAGCTAACTGGATTCTGGGGCGAGGACGTTTGAATTGTGTTGTCATTTTAATGTCTATAGTTTCTCTCTTCTGGTCAGTTTTGTTCCATACTGGTGACCATATTGTTTGAACATCACTGTAGTACATTGATTCATGTATGCACACGATAGAAACATTTTTATATGTTGAAGTTCTTCAACAAACCCGATGGCTATGATGGTGCTAATGACCGACGAGAGTAACAGTTCGAAAGCTGAACCAAGATTCGCGGGCGTTAGCCTGCTCCTTATCCTTCTTCTCCTTATCCTAGTCCTTATTATTTGAATTTGGTTCAATGGTTTCTTCCGGGCCCCTTTTGTGTGTTTTGTCTCTTTGGGCCCGTTCTCTGAAAACCAAACCCGGAGGTGGGTCGTATGGAGGCGGTTGGAGCTGGATGGAAGGGCTGGGCCTTT
This sequence comes from Thermococcaceae archaeon, assembly GCA_030156945.1. Lineage (GTDB taxonomy): Archaea > Methanobacteriota_B > Thermococci > Thermococcales > Thermococcaceae > Thermococcus. Next base: position 22,972 of record JASGLT010000014.1, on the reverse strand, counting down.
GGGCCCAAGATGGGAAACGGGGCGCATTGGGTGTCTGTGACCATGATGTCCCCCAGGGGCCCCAGCTGGGTTGAGAGTAAGGTGGAAGAGGAGCTGAAGAAGGCTGGCTGGAGGGTGGCCTTCAGGGCCAACTGGTGGAGCTCTGGAAGTTACGGCGTTGCCATGTTTGAGGCCGAGAGAGACGGTCAGAGAAAGACCCTGGTTGTGAAGTGGAGCCTCTCCAGCAGGGAGGAGGTCGTGAAGGTCGAGGAGAAGTCCGAAGAAGAGGGAAGAGAGGAGTTCTACTCCCTGGTCGATATGGTAAGCGACGACTTCATGCACGACTCAGTGCTGAGGAGCATGATGTCCCGCTACTGACCTTTAGATTTCCTTTGAGGTGGTGCAGCGTGGAAAGGATGAGCGGAGCAAGAGCTCTGGTAAGGGGCCTTGAGAGGGAAGGCGTTAAGGTAACGTTCGGCATAATCGGCGGCAGCATAATGCCCGTTTTTGATGAGATCCTGGACAGCGATATAAGGCACATAACCATGCGCCACGAGCAGGGTGCCGCTCACGCTGCCGATGGTTACGCGAGGGTCCTTGGGAGGCCTGGAGTGGCAATAACCACGTCTGGACCCGGCGCAACTAATCTCGTGACTGGAATAGCGACCGCCTACATGGACTCCTCGCCGATGGTAGCGATCACCGGCCAGGTTCCAACGTACATGGTCGGCAAGATGGCATTCCAGGAGACCGACATAATAGGCGTCACCAAGCCGATAACCAAGTGGAACTACCAGATAAGAACCCCTGGAGAGGTTCCTGAGGCTGTCAAGATGGCTTTCAGGATATCCACGATGCCCAGAACCGGTCCGGTTCTGCTCGACTTCCCTAAGGATGCACAGACAGGGGAGGCGGAGATGGACTTTGAGGTTGATGTGGAGCAGGCTATAACTCCCTTCAGGCCTCCAAAGCTCGACGCCTGCCCAGAGGAGGTTAAGAGGGCAGTTGACATGATCCTCTCCGCTGAGAGGCCCGTTTTCCTGGTTGGAGGTGGTGTTATAGCCTCAAGCGCCACCGGGGAACTGCTCGCTATAGCTGAGCATCTTCTCATCCCGATAATGGCGACCTTCATGGGCAAAGGAGCAGTTCCGGAGAACCATCCGCTCTACGTCGGGAACCTCGGAATGCACGGGAAAGTCGCCGCAAACAAACTACTTCCAGAAACAGACCTCATCATAGCCGTCGGGACGAGGTGGAGCGACAGAACGGTGAGCGAGTTCGAGAACTTCGCGCCCGAGGCCAAGATAATCCACATCGACATTGATCCAAAGGAGGTCGGCAAGAACGTCAAGGTTGACCTCGGAATAGTCGGCGATGCCAAGAGGGTTTTAGCGGCCATCTACGGGGAGATAGCCAGGAGAGTTAGGCGGAGAGAGGACTGGCCGTGGCTCAGGACGGTTCAGGAGTTCAAGGAGAAATACAGGGAGGAGTTCCCGGAGCTGGACGGGGACTACATAAGGCCCCCGGAGCTTCTTAAAGAGCTAAGGAAGATCCTGCCGGTTGATAGCATAATCGCCACGGAGGTCGGTCAGAATCAGATGTGGGTTGCCCTCTACTTCCAGATACTGAAGCCGAGGACCTTCATAACTTCCGGAGGTCTCGGCACGATGGGTTTCGGCTTTCCTGCCTCTATAGGTGCGAAGGTTGCGAGGCCCGATAAGGTTGTTGTCGACATCGCTGGAGATGGAAGCTTCATGATGTCCGAGAGGGAGCTCGCCACTGCCGTTAGCGAGAACATCCCGGTTATTACTCTTGTGCTTAACAACTCCTCCCTCGGCATGGTGGCCCAGTGGCAGAGGATGTTCTTCAACAGGCGCTACGTTGGAACTTACATCAAGAACCCTGACTTCGACAAGCTGGCGAGGGTCTACGGAGCTAACGGTGTCAGGGCGGAAACAATAGACGAAGTCCTGAAGGCCGTGAAGGAGGGGATGGAGCTGGACGTCCCAACGGTCATAGACGTTCCGATCCATCCCGAGGACGACGTTCTCCCAATGGTTCCGCCGGGGGAGCACATCACGAAGGTTGTAACCAGGTATTGAGGGGTGGTTGAATTGGTTAAGGTGTACTACGACGATGAAGTGAGTATGGAGGCTTTGAAGGGCAAGACCGTGGCTGTGATAGGCTACGGCAACCAGGGTGAGGCGCAGGCCAAGAACCTGAGGGATTCGGGAGTTCACACGATACTCGGCCTGCGCCCCAACGGAAGCTCCTGGAAGAGAGCTGAGAAGGACGGCTTTGAGGTCTACACGATAGAGGAAGCCGTGAAGAGGGCGGACGTTGTCCACATCCTTATCCCGGACCTCGTCCAGCCCAAGGTTTACAGGGAGCAGATAGAGCCCTACCTTAGGGAGGGCCAGGCCCTGGGCTTCTCCCACGGCTTCAACATCCACTACAAGCAGATCCTCCCGCCGGAGTACGTTGACGTCATCATGGTGGCCCCAAAGAGCCCGGGGAGAAGGGTCAGGGAGAAGTATCTGGAGGGCTTCGGAGTTCCATCGCTGATAGCGGTTTACCAGGACTACACTGGGAAGGCAAAGGAGCTGGCACTGGCCTTTGCCAAGGCGATAGGCTCGACCAAGGCTGGAGTAATTGAGACGACGTTCAAGGACGAGACCGAGAGCGATCTGATAGGCGAACAGCTCGTCCTCGTCGGCGGCTTGATAGAGCTCATCAAGAACGGCTTCGAGGTCCTCGTCGAGCTCGGCTATCCCCCGGAGTTGGCCTACTTTGAGGCCTGCAACGAGGCCAAGCTGATAATGGACCTCATCTACGAGCGCGGCTTCACCGGGATGCTCAGGGCGGTTTCAGATACGGCCAAATACGGCGGTTTAACCGTCGGCCCGAAGGTCATCGACGAGCACGTCAAGGAGAACATGAGAAGGTACGCTGAGAGGGTCAGGAGCGGCGAGTTCGCCAGGGAATGGATATCCAAGGCGGAAAACGCAAGGGAAGTTCTCAACGGGCTGATGAAACCAATTGAAGAGCATGAAATCGAGAGGGTTGGGAAGTTCATCAGGAAGATGTCGGGGCTCGAGAAGTGAGCCCCTTCCCCTTTTCTTGGAGGGTGAGGGATGAGAAGGGTGGAGATTTTTGACACCACGCTGAGGGACGGGGAGCAGACTCCCGGAGTCAGCTTAACCGTCGAGGAGAAGGTCGAGATAGCAAAGGCCCTTGAGAGGCTCAACGTCGACGTTATCGAGGCCGGCTTCCCGATTTCCTCCCAGGGCGAGTTTGAAGCGGTTAAGAGGATCTCGGAGGAGGTCAGCGGGCCTGTAATAGCGGCTCTCGCAAGGGCCGTTGAGAAGGACATAGACAGGGCCGCTGAAGCGCTCAAAAACGCGGAGAGGAAGAGGATACACACCTTCATTGCGACTTCTCCAGTTCATATGAAGTACAAGCTCAGGAAGGACCCGGAGGAAGTGAAGAGGTTAGCGGTTAAAGCAGTTGAGTACGCCGCCGATAAGGCGGATGAGGTCGAGTTTTCAGCTGAGGATGCAACGAGGAGCGACTGGGACTTTCTTGTTGAGGTTTATGAGGCTGTAATAGATGCCGGGGCGAGCGTCATCAACGTCCCGGATACGGTTGGCTACACAACGCCCGAGGAGTTCTACGAGCTGATAAGCTACCTCAGGAAAAATATTCCGGGGATAAAGGACGTCAAGGTGAGCGTCCACTGCCACAACGACCTAGGTTTAGCGGTTGCCAACTCGCTCTCGGCCATAAGGGCAGGGGCTGATCAGGTTGAAGTCACCGTTAATGGAATCGGCGAGAGGGCAGGAAACGCGGCCCTTGAGGAGGTTGTGGCTGCGCTATTCACCAGGAAGGACGTTTACAAGGCTTTCAACGAGGTAAACCTCTCGGAGATAGCCAGGACGAGCAGACTGGTTTCCCACCTCACCGGAATAGAGGTGCCCCCGAACAAGGCCGTTGTCGGTGCCAACGCCTTCGCCCACGAGTCGGGGATACACCAGGATGGTGTCCTGAAGGAGAGGACCACCTACGAGATACTCGATCCCAAACTCCTCGGCTTCTCGGGAAGCAGGATAGTCCTCGGAAAGCACTCGGGAAGACACGCCTTCAGGAAGAAGCTCGAAGAGCTCGGCTACGAACTGAGCGGGGAGGAGTTCGAGAGGGCCTTCGAGAGGTTCAAAGAGATAGCGGACAGGAAGAAGAGCATAACCGACCTCGATCTTGAGGCCATAATCCAGGAGGAGCTTGGGAGCAGCGTAAATCCGTACAGGGTGGAGCTCGTCCACGTGACGGCATCAAAGGGAATAGCGACAGCAACTGTCAAGATAATCGACGGCGGGGAGCGGGTGGAAGCGGTTTGGTCCCACAACGGGCCGGTCGATGCCCTATTTGAGGCAATAAACAGGGCCATGGGAGTCAACGCGAAGCTCCTCGAATACCGCGTCTCCTCCGTCGGCTCTGGGAAAGACGCTCTCGGGGAGGTTCTCGTCAGGGTGGAGGTTGATGGGAGGATCTCGGTGGGAAGGGGTCTTAGCACCGATATAATCGAGGCGAGCGCTCAGGCTTACCTAAACGCCCTCGCGAGGTGATAGAATGGGAATGACGATGGCTGAAAAGATACTCGCCCTCCATTCTGGAAGGGAGGAGGTAAAGCCGGGCGAAATAGTCATGGCGAAGCTCGACTTCGTGCTCGGGAACGACGTCACGACTCCTCTGGCCATAAAGAAGTTCAGGGAGCTGGGAGCTAAGGAGGTCTTTGAGGGAGAGAGGGTAGCGATAGTCCTCGACCACTTCACGCCCAACAAGGACATTAAAGCGGCCGAGCAGTGCAAGTTCTCCCGCGAGTTCTCGAGGGAGATGGGGATAAAGTGGTTCTTCGAGGGGGGAAACGTTGGCGTAGAGCACTGCCTCCTCCCGGAGCTCGGCTTAGTTTTGCCCGGCGATCTCGTCATAGGGGCCGACTCCCACACCTGCACCTATGGTGCTCTGGGGGCCTTCGCGACAGGCGTCGGGAGCACTGATCTGGCCGTTGCCATGGCAACAGGGGAGGCCTGGTTCAGGGTTCCTGAGACGATTAAGTTCGTCTACGAAGGTGAGCTCGCTCCCTTCGTGACCGGAAAAGACCTCATCCTCCACACGATAGGAGACATAGGGGTCAACGGGGCCCTTTACAAGGCGATGGAGTTCAGCGGGGAGGTTATTGAAAAGCTCTCCGTTGAGCAAAGGATGACGATGAGCAACATGGCGATAGAGGCAGGGGGGAAGACTGGATTAATCGAGCCGGATAAGAAGACACTCGAGTACGTGAAGGAGAGGGCAAAGAGGCCTTTCACACCAGTGAAGAGCGACGAAGACGCTGAATACTCGAAGGTCATCGAGTACGACGTCACTCCATGGGAGCCGGTCGTGGCCTTCCCGCACCTGCCGGAGAAAACGATTCCAATAAGCAAAGCCGCGAAGATGGGGATAAGGATAGACCAGGTTTTCATAGGCTCGTGCACTAACGGCCGCTATGAGGACCTCAAGATGGCCGCAGAAGTGCTTGAGGGGCAGAAGGTGGCGGACTGGGTCAGGCTGATCGTCATCCCTTGCTCGAGAACCGTCTACTACCGCGCCATGAAGGAGGGGCTCCTCGAGATCTTCCACGAGGCAGGGGCAGTCATAGGACCGCCGACCTGCGGTCCCTGCCTCGGCGGTCACATGGGGATCCTCGCGAGCGGCGAGAGAGCGGTCTCGACATCCAACAGGAACTTCGTTGGAAGGATGGGGCACCCCGCGAGCGAGGTTTACCTGGCCAACCCCTACGTTGCAGCTGCATCGGCCGTTCTCGGAAGGATAGCCTCTCCCGAGGAGGTGTTGAAATGAGGGTTAAGGGAAGAGCCTGGAAGTACGGGGATCACGTTGACACGGACGTCATAATCCCCGCGAGATACCTGAACACGTCCGATCCGGCCGAACTGGCCCAGCACGTCCTGGAAGACCTCGATCCGGAGTTCAGGAAGAAGATGAAGCCGGGGGATATAATAGTCGCCGGTGAGAACTTCGGCTCAGGGAGCTCGAGGGAGCACGCGCCGCTCGCAATAAAAGCATCTGGGGTTTCCTGCGTCATAGCCAAGAGCTTTGCCAGGATCTTCTACAGGAACGCCATCAACATAGGCCTGCCCATCCTCGAAGCGCCGGAAGCTGTGGAAAGGATCGATACCGGGGACGAGCTCGAGGTCGACTTCTCGAAAGGCGAGATAAAGAACCTGACGAAGGGGGAAACCTACACCGCGAAGCCCTTCCCGGAGTTCGTGATGGAGATAATAAGGGCGGGTGGACTGGTTGAGTACACCAAGAGGAGGCTGGGCAATGTTTAAGATAGCCGTTGTTCCCGGGGACGGCATAGGTAAGGAGGTAGTGAGGGAGGGCCTCAAGGTCCTTGAGAAAGTTGAAGAGCTCTCAAACGTTTCCTTTGACTTTGAGGAGTATCCCTTTGGCGCGGAGCACTACCTAAAAACCGGGGAGCTCCTTCCCGACTGGGCACTCGAGGAGTTTAGGAAGACGGACGGGATATACTTCGGCGCGGTTGGAGATCCGAGGGTGAAACCAGGAGTGCTGGAGCACGGGGTACTCCTCAAGCTCCGCTTTTCCCTCGACCTCTATGTCAACCTAAGGCCCGTCAAACTCTACCACCCATCCCTAACGCCCCTTAAGGGAAAGGAGAGAATAGACATGGTCTTCATCAGGGAGAACACCGAGGGGCTCTACGTCGGCTCGGGCGGCTTCCTGAGGAAGGGGACCCCCCAGGAGGTCGCGATCCAGGAGATGGTCAACACGCGCTTCGGCGTTGAGAGGGCAGTGAGGTTCGCCTTCGAGTACGCCAGAAAGACGGGCAGGAAAAGGGTTACTCTCGTCGACAAGGCCAACGTCCTTACCTATGCCCACGACCTCTGGGAGAGGGTCTTTGAGGAGGTCTCCGCTGAATATCCGGACATCGAGACCGATCACTACTACGTAGACGCGATGGCCATGAAGATGGTCCGCTCGCCGGAGCAGTTCGACGTGGTCGTTACGCCCAACATGTTCGGCGACATACTCACCGACCTCGGGGCGGAGATCGTCGGGGGGCTTGGAATAGCGGCTTCCGGCAACATAAACCCCGAGGGAACCGGGATGTTCGAGCCGGTCCACGGCTCCGCCCCTGACATAGCGGGCAAAGGGATAGCCAACCCGATAGCTGCAATTCTAACGGCTTCGCTTCTCCTGGAGCACTTAGGCCTCGATAAAGAGGCGAGGGCAGTTGAGGAGGCCGTGAAGAGGGCCATAAGTGAGGGTAAACTCACTCCGGACATGGGGGGCTCTCTGAAGACCTCGGAAGTCGGGGATGCCGTGGTTGAGGCCTTAGAGGTGGTCTACAGTGAGGGTTGAGCTCTACGACACAACCCTCCGCGATGGTTCCCAGATGGAGGGGATAAGCTTCTCCCTCGAGGACAAGCTCAGGATCACCGAAAAGCTCGACGAGTTCGGGATACACTACATCGAGGGCGGCTGGCCGGGTTCCAATCCTAAGGACATCGAGTACTTCAGGGCCGTGAAGGACCTCCCGCTGGAAAACGCCAAGATAGCTGCCTTCGGGAGCACGAGAAGACCGAGGCTCAAGCCCGAAGACGACCCCAATCTTAATGCCCTCGTGGATTCGGGGGCCGAGATAGCGACGATATTCGGCAAGAGCTGGGATCTGCACGTAACTCAAGCGTTGAGAACCACTCTGGAGAACAACCTTCAGATGATAGCTGACTCCATCGAGTACCTCAGGGAGCACGGGATGAGGGTCTTCTACGATGCCGAGCACTTTTTTGACGGCCTCAGGGCCAACGAGGAGTACGCCCTCCAGACCGTCAAAGCAGCTGAGGAGGGAGGTGCGGAGAGGATAATCCTCGCCGACACCAACGGCGGCTCCCTTCCATCGTGGATAAGGTACGGCTTCGAGCTCGTGAAGGAGAGCGTGAAAACCCCCCTGGGAATCCACGCCCACAACGACTCCGAGCTGGCCGTTGCGAACTCCCTCACAGCCTTCGAGGCGGGAGCGGTTCAGATACAGGGTACGATAAACGGCTACGGCGAGAGGTGCGGAAATGCCAACCTCGTTTCAATAATCCCAGCCCTCGAGCTCAAGTACGGCGTTGAGGTTGTTGGAAGGGAGAGGCTCGCGAAGCTCAGGGAGCTGGCAAGGTTTGTTGCCGAGTTAGCGAACATGGAGCTCCCCAGGAACCAGCCCTACGTCGGGGACAGCGCGTTCGCCCACAAGGGCGGCGTCCACGTTTCGGCAGTCCTAAAGAACCCTCAGACTTACGAGCACATAGACCCTGAGCTGGTCGGGAACAGGAGGAAGGTGGTGGTTTCCGAGCTCTCCGGAAAGAGCAACCTGATATACAAGGCCAAAGAACTCGGCATTCCTCTTGACGAGAACGATCCTGCCCTCCCCGAAATAGTTGAGAGGATAAAGGAGCTCGAGTTCGAGGGGTATCACTTTGAGGCCGCTGAAGCTTCGCTTGAGCTCCTCATAGAGCGCGTCAGGGGCTCTTACAGGCCGTTCTTCGAGCTTGAGAGGGCGAGGGTCATAACCGAGATATTCCCCGGCAAGGAGCCCATCTCTGAAGCGACGGTCGTCCTCAGGGTTGGGGGGAACAGGATACACACGGCTTCAGAAGGCAACGGACCGGTTAACGCCCTCGACCAGGCCCTCAGGAAGGCCTTAACAGAATCCTACCCCGAGCTTGGCAAGATAGAGCTCAGGGACTACAAGGTCCGCGTCCTCGGGAGCGAGAAGGGAACCGCTGCCAAAGTCCGCGTTCTAATCCAGACTGGCGATGGAATGAGGAGCTGGGGAACCGTTGGAGCCTCTACCAACATAATCGAGGCAAGCCTGAAGGCCATAGTTGACGGCATGGAGTACTGGCTCATGAAGGAGGGGAAGAGATGAGAAGCGATGTGGTAAAGCGAGGGATTGAGAGGGCACCCCACAGGTCCCTCTTCAAGGCGATGGGCTTAACCGATGAGGAGCTCGAGAGGCCGCTCATAGGCATAGCTAACTCTTTCAACGAGGTTATCCCCGGGCACATCCACCTCAGGGAGATAACCGAGGCGGTGAAAGCCGGCGTAAGGATGGCAGGTGGAACGCCGCTGGAGTTCGGGACGATAGGCATATGCGACGGCATAGCCATGAACCACGGGGGAATGAGGTACTCCCTCCCCTCCAGGGAGCTCATAGCGGACATGGTCGAGACCATGGCGAGGGCCTACAACTTCGATGGGCTAGTGCTCGTCGCTTCCTGCGACAAGATAATACCTGGAATGCTCATGGCGATGGCTAGGTTAGACATTCCGGCAGTCTTCGTCTCCGGCGGCCCAATGCTCCCCGGCAGGTATAAGGGGAAGTACGTGGACATAAAGACCGTCTTCGAGGCGGTCGGAGCGGTAAAGGCCGGGAAGATGAGCGAGGCCGAGCTTAAGCTCATAGAGGAGGTGGCCAGCCCAGGCTGCGGCTCCTGCGCCGGAATGTTTACCGCGAACACGATGAACGCCCTCAGCGAAGCTCTCGGCGTTTCCCTGCCATGGAACGGAACCGCCCCCGCTGCATACGCCCACAGGAGGAGAATAGCGAAGCAGACAGGAATGGCGGTGATGAGGCTCGTTGAGGAGAACGTAACCCCGAGCCAGATAATGACGAGAGAGGCCTTCGAGGATGCCATAGCGGTGGACATGGCCCTGGGAGGTTCAACGAACACCGTACTCCACTTAATGGCAATAGCGCGCGAGGCCGGGGTCAGGCTCACCCTCGAAGATTTCGACAGAATAAGCGAGGTGACTCCAAACATAGTAAAGCTCAGCCCGGCTGGAGACCACTACGTCCTCGACCTCTATGAAGCAGGGGGAGTCCTGGGAGTAATGAAGAGATTAGCAGAGAAGGGGCTCATACACGAGGACAGGCTGACTGTCTCGATGAAGACCGTTGGTGAGCTTCTCAAGGAGGCCTTCGTCTCGAGGCCTGAGGTGATAAGGCCCCTCAGCGAGCCCTACTCTGAGAGAGGCGGATTAATGATACTCCACGGCTCGCTGGCTCCAGAAGGAGCGGTCCTCAAGGTGTCGGCAGTGTCGGGCATAGAGAGCTTCGAGGGAACGGCCAGGGTCTTCGATAGTGAGGAGGAAGCCACGAAGGCTATTTTGACGGGAAGTATCGAGCCTGGAGACGTTGTCGTCATCCGCTACGAGGGCCCGAAGGGCGGGCCGGGAATGAGGGAGATGCTCACCCCGACTTCGGCCATAGCGGGCATGGGGCTTGACAGGGAGGTCGCCCTCGTTACCGACGGGCGCTTTTCTGGGGCAACGAGGGGGCTTTCCATAGGCCACGTTTCGCCTGAGGCGGCTGAGGGCGGCCCGATAGCCCTCGTCCAGGACGGCGACAGGATAAGGATAGGCGTCAGGGCCAAGAGGATAGACCTACTCGTCGATCCCGAGGAGCTCGAAGAGAGGAGAAGGGACTGGAAGCCGAAGGAGAAGAAGCTAACAGGCTACCTTGAGAGGTATTCGAGGCTTGTAACCTCTGCCAGCACCGGGGCTGTGTTCCGGTGATTTCATTTTTGCCGAAAACTACTTAAACATTTTTGGCAAACCTAACTCGGTGAGGAAGTTGTCGGTGAGCAAGAGGGAGGAAGAGTACCTTGAAACCATGTATATACTCCAGAAGAACAAGGGTGTAATCAGGGTAAAGGACATCGCAAAGGCGCTGAAAGTCAAACCCCCGAGCGTTGTCGACGCTCTTAAGAAACTTTCCGAAAAGGGCCTTGTGGAGTACGAAAAGTACGACAGGATACTCCTCACTGAGGAGGGCAGGAAGATAGCTGAGGACACCTACTCAAAACACAAGCTCCTAACCCAGTTCTTCGTGGGCATACTTGGTATTCCGCCTGAAATAGCCGAGCAGGATGCCTGTCAGTTCGAGCACTACGTGCACGAGGAAACCGTCAAGAGGATGATGGAGTTCGCGGAATTCATACAGGAGAACTGTTCCGGCGTGCTAAAGCAGTTTCTGAAGGAGAGAATTGAGAAAGAAAAGTGAGTCAGAAGACTCCCGCAAGGTAGGCGAAGTAAGCAACGAACACCGCTGCCAGGATGTACATCAGCGGGTGCACTTCCTTCCAGCGTCCGCTGAAGACCTTAATCACGGTGTAGCTTATGAAGCCCATACCAATTCCGTCCGCTATGGAGTAGGTGTAGGGTATTGTGACAAGGACAAGGAATGCCGGGAGCGCTTCTGTGTGGTCGCTGAAGTCGACCTCCTTGAGGGCTGTGAGCATGTAATAGCCGACTATGACGAGAGCTGGGGCTGTTGCAAAGGCGGGGATTGCCTGGGCCAGCGGTGCTATGAAGAGGCCTATCCCCAGGAAGAGCAGTCCGGTAACGAGGGCTGTCATTCCGGTTCTTCCGCCCTCTTCTATACCGGCTGCACTCTCGATGTAGGTCGTTACCGTTGAAGTTCCAAGTACGGCACCGAAGGTCGTTCCAACCGCGTCCGTTAGGAGAACCTTTTCAGCATCTGGCACTTTCCCGTCTTTTGTCAGGAAGCCTGCCTTTGCGCTCAGTCCTGTTACAGTCCCGAGGGTGTCAAAGAAGTCCACCATGAAGAATGCGAAGACGGCTCCCAGCGCTCCAGCGTTTAGGAGACCTTGGAGATCCATCTTCATGAACGTGTAGCTTATGTCTGGCATTGAGAATAGGCTCTCTGGCCACGGGGCGGCTCCGGTTATCCAGCCAATGATGCTGGTGGTGAGTATCGATATGAGGAGCGCTCCCTTGATGCGGAGTCCTATGAGTATTCCCGCGAATAAAAGTCCGAAGAGGAAGAGGAGACCGGCTTTGGTGGCCAAAACCTCGGCGTTAAGACCGGTGAAAGCCAGCTTGCCGATGAGGTTTATTTGGCCGTTAATGATAAACTCGCTCCCCTCAGGTGCCACCACCTTGGCTGTGAGCACGCCAACATCGTTCAGCCCGATGAGGGTAAGGAAAAGCCCAATTCCAGCACCTATTGCGTATTTCTGGCTGCGGGGTATGGCGTGGATTATGGCACTCCTCACTTTGGTGAGGCTGAGTACAATGAATATCAGCCCCTCGACGAAGACTGCAGCGAGTGCAACCTTCCACCCGTACATTGGAGCAACTGTGTAGGCGAAGTACGCGTTGAGCCCCATTCCCGGTGCGAGAGCGAATGGCTTTTTAGCGTAGATGCCCATGAGGATAGTCGTGAACCCGGCGGCGAGAGCTGTCACAGCGACGAGCGAATTAAAGGCCTCCTTCCCCATTGCATCGCTGAGAATGGATGGGTTCAGGAAGAGTATGTACGCCATTGTAAGGAACGTGGTGATTCCGGCCAGAACCTCGGTTTTCATATCGGTTCCATATTTGTCAAACTCGAAGTACTTCTCAACCCATCCCATGGATTCACCCCCAGTATTGACTGTTAGATGGTAATAACTTGGTTTTATAAACGTTTTTTTGACATAAAAATGTAGAAAGCTCGGGCTCACAGGAGGGAGAAGCGGGTAACTTTTAGCCCAACCCTTCTGGGGGGTCTCTCCGGGCGGAATGGTAGCTCCTCCAGGAAGCGTTCTGCAATTATGGTGTTTCCATCGAGTTCTAACCTGAGACGGATCCTCCCGGGCAGAAGCTCGTAATCGAGAATCTCGGCATCATCGCCACTCTCTATGACAACGCTTTCCGGCCGGAAGAATATCCTCACCCTTCCTTCCCTCTCCACGGGGAAGCAGAGCTTTCCAGCACAGGCCACCCCGTTCCTGGCTTCGAGCTCCAGTATGTTGCTAAGGCCAAGGAACCTCGCCACAAACTCGGTTTTTGGGCGGTAATAGAGCTCCAGAGGGGACCCAACCTGCTCCAACTTACCGACGTTCATAACCGCTATCCTGTCGCTTATTGCCATCGCCTCCTCCTGGTCGTGCGTTACGTATATCGTCGTTATCCCAAGCTCGCGCTGGATTCTCCTTATCTCCCCCCTCAGTCTCTCCCTTATCTTTGCATCAAGGTTGCTGAGGGGTTCGTCGAGCAGGAGGACTTGGGGCTCAACAACCAGGGCCCTCGCGAGGGCCACCCTCTGCTGCTGCCCGCCGCTCAGCTGCTCCGGATAGCGGTTTTCAAACCCCTTGAGCCCCACCAGCTCAAGCGCCCACTTTACCCTTCTCTCTATCTCGGCTTTGGGAAGTCTTCTCATCTCAAGACCAAACGCAACGTTCTTAAAGACGCTCATGTGAGGAAATAGTGCGTAGTCCTGGAACACAATACCTATCCCCCTCTCGTAGGGGGGCAGTTCGTTCACGGACTTACCATCGAAGAGTATTTCCCCGGAATCCGGTTTCTCAAACCCCGCAATGATCCTGAGCGTCGTCGTCTTTCCACATCCGCTTGGCCCGAGCAGGGTCAGGAATTCTCCGTCTTTTACCCTGAGGTCATTTATTTCAAGTTTAAAGTCCTCCCAAGCTTTTTTTATCCCCGAGAGCTCTATGGTCACCACGCTTCCTCACCCACCCTTTCTATTATCAGAAACCCTGCCGTTGAGACCGCCATCAGGAGCACGGAAAGGGCAGAGGCTGAACCGAACTGTCTTGCCCCTAGGAACTTGTAGATGGCCACTGTTATGGTGGTGTACTCTGGCTTCGCGAGCATGTAGGTGGCTCCGAGCTCCGCTATGCTCATCGCAAAGGCAAAGATCGAGCCCACTATCAGCCCTCCTGCCGCTAGGGGGAGCTCGACCTTGAGGAAGGCCTGCCACTCCCTTGCTCCGAGGCTCAAAGCAGCTTCCCACAGGGTAGGCCGGATTTTCTTAAGGCTCGTTGACACGGCTCTCAGAACGAAGGGGTAGGCTATGATGGTGTGGGCAGCTATTATCAAAATGGGGCTGTAATACAGGGGGGTTTTGCTGAAGAGGGCTATGTAGCCAAGTCCCAGGGTTATTGAGGAGCTCGCGAGGGGGAGCATTGCCAGGACATCAAAGAGCCTCTTCCCCCTGAAGTCCCACCGGTAGAGGGCATAGGCAATTGGGAGGCCAACTGTGATTGAGAAGATCACTGTCCCAAAACCGAAGAGCAGTGAGTTCTTTATGGCAGTAAACGTTGTGGCCCCAAACATCGGGTTGTACTCGGCAGAGAAAATCCTCCTGTACCATTCCAAACTCCAGCTCCCGTTAAACTGGAGAGAATCGTAGATTACTGCAATAAGGGGAGCTAGGATGAAGATAAAGACCGTCAGGGAGTAGAGGCCTATTAGGGCTCCCTTTAGGCTCAGTAGTTCCTTCCTTGTGAGGCGCTTTTCTCTCTGCAGGACCCTCTGTTCCTCTCTCTTTGCGTACGAGTCGAGTGCCCTGAGGTAGATGTACATAAATGCCATGCTGAGGATTATCTGGATTACGGCGAGGGCGGATCCCGTTCTGAAGTCCAGGAGCGTCATTATGGAGGTGAATATGTCCACTTCAATCGTGGCGTAGCGATATCCCCCGAGTATAAGGGGTATTGAGAAGCTCAGGAAGCAGAAGACGAAGGTGAGCATTGCAGAGGCAAATATAGCCGGGGATATGAGTGGAAGCGTTACTCGCCAGAAGAGCCTCCAGCCCCTTGCTCCGAGCGCCATCGCTGCCTCCTCGTAGTGGGGGTTGACCCTCTGCCAGAGCGCCGATACCATTCTGATGACTATGGGGAAGTTGTAGAATGCATGGGCGAGGATTATCGCCTTCCAGGAGTAGAGAATGCCCAAATCGCGGCCTATGAGGCTCGTTATAATTCCGCTCTTGCCGAAGAGCAGTATGAAGCCGAGGGCTACCATGATGCTCGGCATCACAAATGGAACCGTTAAAATGGCTTTTAGGAGCCTCTTTCCCGGGAACTCGTAGCGGGCGAAAATGTAAGCGCCCGGGAGGCCCAGGAGGAGGGTGAGGCCGGTAGATGCCAGGGCCTGGCCTATTGTGAATAATATCACCCTCCTGTGGTACTCGTTGGAGAGAACTTCTATTATCGGCTTAAGGGTCGGTCCCTCCTCCCACAGTCCGATTTTCAAAATGCTCCCCAGGGGTAGGTAAAAGAAGGCGAGGAGGAAGGCTGCTGGAGCGAATATTAAAAGCTTCGAAGCCCTTACCCGCATGTGAAAACCTGGTTGTATGGGTTTATAAGGGTTGATTTGAATCCCCTGCGGTGGGTGTTATGAAGGCCCCGGACCTCGGCATAAAAGTAGGTCTCCATGAGCACGGCAAGAGAAACTCAATAGCCGATCTCGGCGTTAAAGTAGGGCATAAAACTCTCATCGAGGGCGATGACGTAAGGACTGGCGTTACCGTAGTTCTGCCGCCGGTAAAGAACCCATTCAGGGAAAGGTTATTCGCTTCAACCTTTGTCATGAACGGGTTCTCCAAGCCGATAGGCTTCGTTCAGATTGATGAGCTCGGTTACATTGAGACCCCAATAGTCCTGACGAACACTCTGAGCGTTTACACAGTAGCTAGCGCGGTGGTTAGGCACATGATAGACCTCAACCCAGACCTGAAGAGCGTCTCGCCCGTTGTAATGGAGTGCAACGACTCCTACCTGAACGACATAAGGAAGATGGCGGTTAAGGAAGAGCACTACTTTGAGGCCGTTAAAAATGCATCGCTCGACTTTGAGGAAGGTGCTGTGGGAGCTGGGACGGGAATGAGTGCCTTCGAGTTCAAAGGTGGTATAGGCTCTTCCTCAAGGGTCGTCGAGATTGGCGGGGAGGAATACAAGGTTGCTTCGTTGGTTTTGGCAAACTTCGGGAGGAGAGAAGACTTAACGATAGCTGGAGTTCCCGTCGGCGAGCTTCTGAAGGACTATCCAGGGAGAGGAACTTCGGGTAGGGGCAGCATCTCGATGGTTGTTGCCACCGACGCTCCACTCACCGCAAGGCAGCTTAAGAGGCTTGCAAAGAGGGCAGTGGTGGGGCTGGCCAGAACGGGTGGCTACGCCTACCACGGGAGCGGAGACATAGTTCTGGCCTTCTCAACAGCCCAGACTGTTCCAATTGGAAAAGAGCCGGAACTGGTGAGTTTTCTGCCTGACAACGCTCTCAGCTATCTCTTCAGGGCAACTGCCGAGGCAACGGAGGAGGCGATAATAAACGCTCTCCTTGAAGCAAAGACTACCGAAGGCAATGGACATGTAAGGTACGCACTGCCGGTTGATAAAGCCGTCGAAATTTTGGAGAAATACGGGAGAATAGAGCGCGGTTAGACCTTTATCTCCTCGTACTTCTTCTTCATCAGCAAGGCATCCCCTTCGATGTTCGGGCTTTCGCTTATGACGACGCCCTTGACCCTGAACTCCTTCAGAACTCTGAGGAGGTCTTCCCAGTTCATGTCGCTCTCCTGGAGGTTGAGATGGTTTTTCTCACCCTTGTCAGTGTACTCTATACCGCTGATGTGGATGTGCATGTTGTCGAGAGCCTCTCTTCCAAGGCGATCCTCAATGAAGGACAGCATTTCGCGCCACTCCTCAACAGTGTTGCACTTCCCTTTGTTTCTTGCATGGGCATGGGCGAAGTCTATGGCAGGGAGGACCATCTCAAGCTCCTCACTGAGCTTCACTATCTCCTTCAGGTCTCCGAACTGGGTTGGCTTCCCAGTTAGCTCGGGCCTTATCCAGACCTTTACTCCCTTGTCCATGAGCTCCCTCTGGACGTCCTTGAGGGCCTCGAGGATCCTCTGGTAGACGCTCTCAGGTGGCTGTTTGAGGTAGTAACCTGCGTGGAAGACGACGCTCCAGCCGCCTGCCTCGTAGAGCCTCTCAGAGCTTTGGATTATCCTCTTTTTGCTCGCTTCAACCTTTTCCTTCTCCTTTGCGTTGAGGTTGATGTAGTAGGGAGCGTGAGCGGTGAGCAGGACGTCGTTCTTCTTGGCAACATACTTTATCTTCTTGGCAAGCTCTGGTTTCATGTTCACACCGCGAACGAACTCTATCTCCATCGCGTCGAGCCCGAGGTTTCTCACGTGTTCTATTCCGGTTATTGTCGAGGGTTTTGGGGTGGAGAGGGGTATTCCAGCCGTTCCGAAGCGGAGCCTATCAACCTTGAACATTTTGACCACCACCTTGGATTAGGGTGCCCTAAAATATAAGGTTACCGCTCGATTTTTGTCTCCAGAATCTTTTCAAGTTTGGCAAGCGACTCGTTGAGCTCCTTTTCGAGGTGTTCGAGTCGGTTTCTTAGCTGTTTTAGCTCGTTTTCCTTCTCTTCAATGAGCCTCTTAAGTTCAATGAGCTCATTTTTCCTTTTACCAACCTTTTCTTCCAGTTCGTGGCGGGACTTTTCTAGGCCCTCGAGGCTTTTCCTAAGACCTTCCAGCTCTGCAATCTTCTTTGGAAGGTTATCCAGGAGCCACTCTGCAGCTTTTCTGTACTTCTTATCAAGCTCTGGGGTTATTCTTTGAAGAAACCGGAGGAACTCCTCAGGTTCCTCAAGTGCTATTGAGCTATCCTCCGTGAGTTTCAATGCCATTGCATCTGGGAGCCTCATCCTCTTTACGGGCTTCTGAAGTTTGGCCACTTTTGAACGGACTTCGATCTCTATGCCACGAGCCTTTGAATTGAGCCTTTCCATCTCGGACTTCAATTTTTCCAGTTCCATAAGTTCCGGGAGCTCTTTTATCTCCTCTTCTTTGGCCCTCAGTTTCTTCTCCTGCTCTTTTTTCTCGGATTCTATCCTCTTAACTTCTTCTAGAATTCTATCTTTCTCCGCAAGTAGGCTCTCGATTTCAATGTCTTCAACGACTTTCTCCTCAATTGCCTGCGTGTATTGGGAGTATAACTCACTGAGAGACTTCAGAAGGGAGTTTATTCTGTAGACTTCTTTCTCAAAGACGGATATGAGGTACTTTCCGTGGTCTACGTGAAGCTTTGCCAGGTCGGGAAGCCTTTTTCCCAGTTCTTCCATGGTCGAGATGTTGCTGGAGGCTTTTTTTAGGGCTGAGACATATTTCCCCTTCTCTGCACTCACGATGCGCTTGAGCCGCTCGTCTATATTTTTGGGGACTTCTCTATTCTCCAGCTTTTCAATTGCCTTTTGCACGTCCTTCAGGATTTTCCTGAGCTCTCTCTCGAAGTCTCTCCTAACTCTCTCGGTTTCTCTTGCGCCAGCGGCTTTTCTCCTTTTGTATTCTTCAAGCGCTTGTTCCAGCCTCAATCTTTTCCCATCCTCTCACTTTTTTCCTGAGGAACATCCCAACGGCAACCGCGAGTCCGATGTCCAGAATGGCCATTATCAGCTTTGTGAAGACCTCTATGTCCGAGATTATCAGGATGGACATTGCGTACCTGGTTGTCAGGTCGATGGTTATTCCCAGTGCGGGCATTGTGAGCAGGCCTGCAACGTAGTACCATAAGTGAGGGTCTTTCTTCAAATAGGCCTGGATGATCTTTCCGATTATCATGACTGAGATTCCGAGGATAAGGGTAAGTACGAGGGCGTTAATGTATATCAGGGTTGCTAAGAGAGGCGTGCCAGGCCATCCTCCTATCAGCTCTCTCGAGTAGTCTTCCAGGCGGAGGTAGGCGTTTATAGCTCCCCCGGCAATGATGAAAATTCCCGAGACTATCGAGACTATCAGGATGAAGTTCTTTGTTAGGGTCCCCCTCACGCTGAATTTGAAGCCCTTTGTGAAGAAGTATGCTCCGATTATAAGGAGCACTGTTCCGGTTACGGCCGTGGATATAATTTTGACGCTCTGGGGGTACCAGACCCCAAGTAGGATTGAGATGCCGTAGAGCAGCAGTATAACTCCGGGAATGCCTAAGAATAGTTTAGCAGCCTCTGGATCGCTGAGCTGCTCCTTCAGATACTTCACGATTATATACCATGTTGTCTCTATGCTTTCACTCTGCTTCACGACTATTCTCTTTGACGTGAGTATCGGGACCTTTGATGCTATTATTGGGAATATCTGCTCATCTTCCGCTCCATCGGTTACAGGAATAACGCCGTCTGCGGGAAAGACCTTCAGGACTTCATCGAGCTGTCTTGCAAGCTCCATATCGCTCTTAAGTCCCACCTTTTGATGACCAGTTATCAGTGCGACTTCGATCTCATCGAATTCCTTACTTTCCTTAAGCTCGTCGTAGAGCTTTACTGCCGCATAGAGAACGTTTGCATCGCTGTCCTCCGGATCAGCCAGGCTTAACTTTACAGCAGCGTCCAAACAGGCGTCCCGTCCAATAACAGGGCCCCTAACCCCGGCCTTTCTACCGAAGTCATCGTCGCGATCTATGGCCAAAACTAACACCCTGATATCAACCACCCCTTAATTTTTCCATCACTGATTTTACCTTGTCTTCCATGTGCCTCTCCTTATCGCGCCTGTCGTCGATCCTTATCGTCGTTGAAACCCTCTCGGCCCCGAGTTTGAACATCAGTTCATGGGCCTCTGATATCACATCGAAAGCTTCCTTCAAAGTGGGGACCTCAATTATCGTTGACATCGGTGTCAGTTGATACTTAACTCCCTTTCTCTCTAAAAGCTTTACTACCTCAGCTACGTATCTGCTGAGACTCTTCTCTCCCAGAGGAACTATGACGAACTCCACTATGATCATTTTCGACACCCGGCTTAGGGTATCTCGACAATGTTTTAAATTTTGTGGAGTTAGGAGTTATAAACTTTGGAACCCAAGGGACAGTCGGGGTGTGTTCATGTACAGGATAAAGGATGAGTGGGGGGAGTTCCTCGTTAGACTCGCGAGAAAGGCGGTTGAGGAATACGTGAGGTACAGGAGGGTAATAGAGCCGCCCGAAGACACTCCGCCGGAGCTCTGGGAGAAGATGGGCGTCTTCGTAACGCTGAACAGACATAACGTCCCGCCCCAGAGGGCACTGAGGGGGTGCATAGGCTTCCCGCTCCCGATATATCCGCTCGTTGAGGCAACGATAAGAGCTGCCATCTATGCGGCAGTCGACGACCCGCGCTTCCCGCCGGTGAGGGAGAGCGAGCTCAATGACCTCGTTGTTGAGGTCAGCGTCCTAACCCCGCCGGAACTCATAGAAGGACCTCCAGAGGAGAGGCCTAAGAAGGTTAAAGTCGGCAGGGACGGTCTGCTCATAGAGAAGGGCATCTACTCCGGCCTGCTCCTGCCCCAGGTTCCAGTCGAGTGGGGCTGGGACGAGGAGGAGTTCCTGGCCCAGACCTGCTGGAAGGCAGGCCTTCCACCCGACTGCTGGCTCGATCCAGACACGAAGGTTTACCGCTTCACTGCCGAAATCTTTGAAGAGGAGTATCCGAGGGGACCTGTGAGGAGGAAGCCGCTGGCGTGAAAGATCTTTGAGCCTGAGAAGTCACTCAATATACACTGCTTCCAGCCCCATCTTTCTTGCTATTTCTAACTGTCTTTTGTCGCTCGTGACCAGTTTGGCCCCAAGGCCTCTCGCTTGGGCCAAGAACAGGCTGTCGTAAATCGAAATATCGTGCTTCATGGCGATTTCTAGGGCTTCCCTCAGGTACTTTCCGCTCGGCTCCACGGTTATCACTTCTTCTTTCACGAGCCTCATCATTCCATCATAAAGCCCTAATGCCTGCTCCTCCGTTATCAGCCCGTACTTTTTAGCGTACTTCCATATCACGTTCGTCGTCTCAAGGGTCAGCATGTCAACAGCGTGCGGCTCTAAGCTTGGCTCTAAGTAGAGTATTACCCTCTCCCAGCCTTCCTCCTTCAGCAGAAACTTTGTGAAGGCTGAGGAGTCAATGACTATCACGATCCTCCCTCACGAGCTTTTGTGCCGTCCCCTTAGGAGCCTCGGGTAGAGTTTGAATGTAAGAGACAATCTCCTGAAGTGCCTTTCTCTTACGGTACTCTTTGATTTTCTTTTTTATGAACTCTCTAATTTCCTCACTCCAGTTAATCTCGCCCCTTAACTCGTCCATCTCACGCTTTATATCCGGAGGGACGCGGACGCTAACAACGTTCCCCACGTAATTCACCTGAGGCAGATTTCGTAATACAAATATATAAGCATTCTGCATACCAACTAGTGACTTTTGTATTATCCTCCGAAACTCGAAGAGGAGTATCCGAGGGGGGCCTGTTAGGAGGAAGCCGGTGGTGTTATGTGAGAAGGTGAGCATGTTTGGCCCTCTAGCCCTGGTAATCACCGCGGGCATGGCTTACTATTGGCTCATCTCCAATACGATTGAAAAATATCAGAAGACATTGATAGACCTTAGAGGCTTTGGGTTCAGGTTATTAGCTTACACGGCACTATGCTGTCTTTAGAGCTCAAAATTTTCTCACCTTCGCGATGAAAAAGCTGTTGCAGTCGTGCCTGTGCGTCCAGGCCCTGAAAACCTTGTCCCCTATCTCCAGGAATCCCCTGTCCCCCCAGCTGAAGGGATAGTTAACCAGTTCAAGACCCACCCTGTTGATGGCAAACAGAACGTTCTCCTCGTCCTCGTCAATCCTGATCGAGCAGGTAGAATAAGTCATCTCACCGCCTTCTCTGAGGTTCTCGTAGGCGTTTCTCAGCATGTTCCTCTGGACGCTGATAATCTTCTTTATCTTCGCCTCGTCGAAGCGCCACTTCACCTCTGGAAACTGGCGGTATGTTCCTGATGACGAGCAAGGGGCGTCGAGGATTATCTTATCGAACTTCTCCTTGTCCCTGAAGCTCTGGCCGTCGGCGTGGACGAAGCGGACGTTCTTAACGCCGAGAACCTTCGCCTTCTCCTTCATGCGCATAAGCCGGTCGTAGGAGCAGTCAACGGCTACAATTTCTCCTTTGTTCTCCATCAGCGCCGCGGCGTGGAAGGTCTTTGAGCCAGGAGCTGCGGCCAGATCGAGCAGCCTTTCACCCGGCTCTGGAGAGAGTACGTGGGCGACGTAGGCACTTGCCAAATCCTGGATTACGAACTTCCCCTCTTTGTACCATTCAAGCCTTGTAACCGGCGTTTTGTACTCAAGAACCTTTAAAACGTCTGGAACTGGGGTTAGTGCAGTCCTAACGCCGTTCTCCTCGAGGTAGTCGCGGAGGGAATCAACGTCTGTCTTTAGCGTGTTGGCCCGCACGTAATACCTCTGCGGTCTGTTGTTGCTGAGGAGTAGTCTTACAGCTTCGTCGTAGCCGAAGAGGTTTATAACGTACTCCACGTACCAGCGGGGGTGGGAAAAGCGAACGGAGAGCCAATCAATTCTGTCTTTCTCTTTGAGCCTCTTTAAGGCCTTCTCGACATCAAACTTTTCTATCTCGTGCATTAGGGCATTGATGAATTTGGCTTTGGAGAAGTCGAACTTCTCCTTGACGACCCTCACTACAGAGTCCGTCGCCACAGCGGGCGGCACTTTGCGGAAGTGTATTTCGAAAGTCCCTATACGGAGAAGGTTCGCAAGATACGGGTCAAGGTCTTCAACCTTTGAACCCTTGAGAACTGAGTTTATTATGAAGTCTATTTTCGCGCGCCACTTCTCGATCTCAAAGACATAAGCATGCGCCAAACCGCGCGCCTTCTCGCGGTCTCTTCCGGCTACCCTCTTAAAGACCCTCTCAAGGGCGTGCTTCGATGACAGCTCACGCTCCTCCACAAGCATGAGCGCATCGGCCACAACTTCCTGAAAGCTCACGCGGTAAAACAGCTCCATGGAAGGGCCTTTGAAAGTTGGCTTAAAAAGGTGGCGGTGCATAAGCTTGCAACTCTTCTGCTTTTGCTTTTCTTGAAAGTTGTTTCAAAGATTATTGATAGTTTTCAATATTAGGGCTACTATCAAAATAGAGAAATTTATAAAGTAAGATAGCTAATCAATAACTACAAAATTGAGTAGGAAATAAAGGATATACCCTAGTTCCCATTAGATCGTTAGAGTTATAAGCACTTAAGTCTTTTGATTGATTGGTGGTTGTATTGAGCTTTCAAAGGAAAATCCTGATCATAAAA
>JASGLT010000043.1 GCA_030156945.1 Thermococcaceae archaeon | reverse complement strand
TCAATCGAACCGTCTTCCCGCGAGGGGGTTCCCACAGCGATGAAGGTGACGTCAGAGTTTAGAATAGCTTCCCTGTAGTCTCTAGTAGCGTAGTACTTGCCCTCGAATTCTTTCATTAACTCTTCAAGGCCTTCCTCGTAGATTGGCGGCTGAGCGTTGTTTATCATCCTGATTTTCCCATCATCTACATCAACAAAGGTAACTTCGTTGCCAAGCTTAACAAAACCCATTCCAGTGACGAGGCCAACGTAGCCCGAGCCAATGACTGAGACTCTCATTTAACTCTCCCTCCTTTGCCAATAATCCGCGAATCTTATAAGCTTCATGCATGCATCTTCAGTGGGTAGGATAATGAGAAGCCTAAAGACCAAGAGCTACATCCTTGTAACACCTGCTAAAAATGAGGAGGATAACCTCCCCCTACTGGCCAAGAGTGTTGTAAACCAAACGATTAGACCAAAGCTGTGGGTTATTGTCAATGATAATAGTACAGATGGTACAGGCGAGATTATATCTTATCTTGAGTCAAAGTATCCTTGGATACTTGGCGTTCATCTTCAAGATAGCGACGGAAAATACGATCCGGTATTTAGAAATTCAGTTACATATAGAGCTGGGCTCAGAGTTGCTTTGAATTACATGAAGAATAATGCCTTGCCGTTTGGTTACATAGGTATTGTTGATGCTGATTTTATTTTAGAACGGAAGTTCTTTGAGAAATTGCTTAATGTGATGGGTAGAAGCCCCAAATTGGGTATTGTTAGTGGAGGAGTATATATAAAGAAAAAAGGAAAGCTAGTATGGGAACGCTCTAACCCTAAATTTCCGAGAGGTAGTCCGAGACTTATTCGATTCGAGTGTTTCTTTGATATTGGAGGATATCCCTTTGAACCTGCTCCCGATTTGATTTCGTATTATCTTGCAAGAATCAAGGGATGGGACACATTACAGGTTGTTGACGCAATAAGCGTTGAACTTAGGGCAACAGGAAGCAGGGGAAACGTTTTCAAGCGCTATAAAAAGCAGGGTTTTGTAAATTACTACATTGGAGTCCCACTCTTGTCGGAGATTTTATATGGAATATATATTTCTGTTTTTCATGATCCAAAAAGAGGTATAGGCCTTTTAGTAGGATATCTTGAAAGTTTTGGAAAGAAAAGAATCAAGAAAAAATATGTACAGGAATTTTTAAGATATGACTTTACTCTAAGTTCCCTTATATCTAAGGGGATATCTCAAGAAACACTGAGTTTGAGAAATACTATTGTAAAACAAAACTAGGATTAATGCTCAATTCCAAAATAGAGTTTTTGTTTTAGTAGTGTCTCTAATAAAAGCGTGACATTTTCTTTTCTATTATCCACGCTACTCTTGGAAACATAATCCCAAAGAGATAAAATATAAAGATTGCTGTAGATTTTAAATTGTTTGGTTTGAACTTTTTTATCCAATACCTGATTTCTGGAGTCCTTAACAGATGCCACGTTAATTCTCTTTTGTGGTTTTGGCTTGCTCTGTATAGCTTATTTAAAAGTATCAACGGAATTTTGCGATTTACTAATTCATCTATTACCATCTCTTTTATTTCACTGTTTCTCATGGTATCTTTTATGAAGCGTAAGCTGCGTCTCATAGCCCCATATACATGTAAATGTTGCATTTTAAATCCACTGCTTAGTGAACTTGAGTGGCGAGTATATGAGTATAACACCCTGGGAATTGCTATCGTTCGTGACACTGCTAAAAGCTTATACAAGAATTCAATATCCTGTCCGTGGTGACATCCTTCTCTAAATTTTAAGGAATACTTATCGAGAATTTTCCGTCGTATGAGCACTCCCGAAATTTGCATCCATGTTTGGCCCCTAATGAAGTCGAGAAGGATGTTTCTCTCGATATTGGGCACATGAGTGTGTAAAATTTTGCCAGATTCGTTTATAATATGGAATCCACCGTAACATACATCGGCTTTGTTTTGCTCTAATGCTGAGACACAATATTCTAAAAAGCATTTATCCCAATAATCATCCGAATCTAAGAATATCACGTATTTGCCTCTAGCAACTTCTAATCCCATATTTCTAGCGGATGAAACCCCCTTGTTGGATTGCCGGATGAGTTTAATTCTCTCATCTTCCTTTAAATATTCAAAAATAATTCTTGGTGTACTGTCTGTTGATCCATCATCTACTACTATCACTTCAAAATTCTTGAATGTCTGATTTATCACCCTTTGTAGGGTGTTGTCAAGGTATTTCTCCGCGTTGTGTGCAGGGATGATTATCGACACTAGCGGACGACTCATGTGAGCGTATATAAAGACGGAAAATATAAATATTATTGATTTTGTATTGGCTGGATACCCTTGAGTTCACGTACTCAAAAGCTTACTTAATAATACTACTGCTGTTGGTTTACATGTTCTTAGAGCAGGAATTATACGTTAAGTATTACTTTGAGCTTTTTTCTTAAGGGTTTGAATCCATATTGCTCCACAAACTTTCTTCGGGCTCTTCTTCCTAATCTTCTAGTCTCACCAAGATTGTCAACAAGGTATAGGATATTTGCACCTAACTCTATTTCCAGAGCGGGAGTTTTAGAATCTATTATTATCCCAACCCCTTCCAAAATTCTTGGAATATCTGAAACATCAGTTGATATTATGGCACGAGCCATAGCCATTGCATCGAATAGCTTTGCTGGAAGCTGGCCAAGAGATGAATATGTTCTCTTTTGTGGGATTATGTATACATCACTTGTAATAACTGCCCTAGGGATTTCCCTAAATGGGATATACCCAAGGAAAATTACCTTATTACCTAAGAGTTTCCTCCCAATTTGGACTATCTTCTGAGAATATCTGTCTTTCCCCATACCTCCTATTACAAGGACAACTTCTTTGTTGTTTAAAAGTTCTTTAGTCATATATACGGCCCGAATTAGCTCTTCAATGCCTTTATGGGGTCGAGGAGTCCCAAAAAACATCAATACAATTTTATCTTCTGGTATCCCTAAGTCTCTCCGTGATTCAATAGGATCATATTTTTCAGGATCAAACACATTTTCATCTCTTGTATGCCAAATTATTGTCCCTCCAAATCTCCTCTGAAGAAAAGAATTAGAGACCGTGATCGGGATTCTTTCTCTCAATGATTGTGCGACCTTCTCCAAAATAAAAACATCGGACAAAGAGTGAAAATCATTAAGTCTGTGAGGGAATGCGTAAAAGGGCAGTTTAACCATTGAATTTACACGATCTTTAGCAAATCCTAACTCCCAATCATCGATATCCAATACTATTGGAATTTCCTTTTTTTGCTGAATAACTAGAGCCGCGCCAAAGCTAGTCATCAGGGGCTTTGATGCGTAAACTATATCCCCGCTAATCGCTGAAGAAATTTCTTGCAGGAAGGTAGCAGGATTCCAATTTAGAACCTTAAATTGGATGTCTGTTTGTTTTGATAAGGGTCCCCAAATATTTCCAGCCAAAGCAGGCCCTACAATTTCAACTTCAGAAAACGGAGATATCAATTGAGCTAATAGATACGCTCTTCCAAGGGCATTTGAAGAAAAATTGGAAACCAGAATAGATACTTTCATTATCCAACACCTACTCCTGTGCTTCATGTGGTGACTTCCAAATAGTTGTTGCATTTGAACATGATATACCTGAATATTAGAGATATTAAAGTTTTATTCCTGTTGTTCTTAGGAGGCTGCATTTCTTGAGTTCTCCAGGTGCGACTTTACAATAGCACTATCTGATAAAATAAAATAATTGGGACAAACTGCCCCCTACCGTTTCATTCACCCTATGCTTTTAATAACTACTAATCCTTTACTCATTGTCAACTCTTGCCACAGAAAAGGTATTTAAAACACTTGCCACCCCCTGACTCACCACTGTCGCCACCGCCGCCCCACTCGCCCCGTAGTTCAGGATCAGGAAGTAGTTCAGCAGGACGTTCAGCAGAGCTGTGAACCCCGTTATCTTAGTAAACGTTAGCTCCCTTCCCGTTGCGTTCAAAAAGCTCCCGAAGAGGGAGTTTAAAAACATGAACGGGATGGCAAAGGCAAGAATCCTGAGTAGTGTAACGCCTGGGAGAAACCTCTCCCCGAACACTATGATGATGCCCTTCCCTGCGAGTATAAAGTAGCCCGCCGTTCCGAGGATGCCTACTCCGGTCAAAACCTGGAAGCTCTTCTTCAGCAGAATATTAATGGTTTCCCTATCTCCTTGCCACAGCCTGGCCATGGAGGGCATAGTGGTGGAAACGACGATGTTTGGAACAAACAGGACCACCTCAATTAGAGTATAAGCTGCTCTGTAGATTCCAGTTTCGTAGTCACCTCTCATCAGGTTCAGCATCACCATGTCTGTGCGGTAGTATATTAAGGCAAAAAGACCAATAAGCCAGAAGGGGTAGGATTTCTTAAGAAGGGAAACCCATACATCAGGTTTGAGGCGTGGCTTAATCTCATCTACAAACTGGGAGCCCCACTTTATCCTCAGAACTTCCCTCATGGTATAACCAATAAGAAGCGCAATTATAAATGGTGAAAGAGAGTGATAAGACCACAGAACGATACCACCAACAAAAAATGCCCAGGTTCTCTCCACGACTCTTGCCAGAGCCTCGTATTTTGTAACTTCATTGGCATACATAAGCCGTACAAACACTAATGAGAGCCAACCGAGCATCGCCTCCGCTCCAGCGAGCACGATTAAGAGTTTCACCCATCCCGGTTTGGGGAGAGAAAGGGTCAGGGCGACGATCACACCAAAATTAATCAGTGCCAGCACGATCTTAAGCCCCAACACGTCGGGAAGGAGCTCTTCAGCCTTACTTCTATCCCTCGCCACCTCACGCATGAAGTAGTAGCCAACTCCGAGATCAGAGAATATCCCCAGAAGTCCAACATAGTAGAAGATGAACGAGTACTGGCCAAGCCCCTCCGGGCCAAGAGTTCTGCTCAGGATGACTATTACACCATAGGCCAGGAGCTTCGAAATTACCTCGGCACCGAACAGCCAACCAGCATTTTTAATAAGTCTCAGCTTGAGGCTTTCGGTCATGGCGACCCTTCAGTAAGGAAAGGAAATTAAAAACCTAATCCCCCCTCTGTATCTTCGCGTGCCCACCAACAAGGCTCTTCTTCAGTTCGAGGTTCCTTATCTCACACTTCTCGTCTATGATGGAGCGCCAGACCGTGGAGTTTCTTATTATAGTGTCCCGGAAGATTATTGAATCGCTCACGTCGGAATTCTCTATGACGCAGTCCTCCCCGATGTACGCGTAGGGGCCGATTATTGATCTCCCAAGTATCTTCGCCCCCCTCTTTATGACCACCGGCGGGATTATCTTGGAGTACGGACTAATCTGAATCTCCTCGATGTGGCTTTCCTTCAGGAGGGTTTTTAGGGCCTCTAGGTAGCTGTCCGCCGAGCCTATGTCGTACCAGAACTCTGAAAAGCGGTAGGCTCTTATCTCTACTCCCCTCTTCAGGAGCCAGCTGATGAAGTAGCCAGGAGCGTCCCTGTGGCCGTTTTCAAGGTACTCCTCAATGAGACCCATAACTTCCTTGGGGAGGGCGTAGACACCTGTGCTTATTAGAGTGGACTTTGGGATTGCGGGTTTCTCCTCGAAGTCGACCACCTTATCTCCCTCAAGGAGCACAACTCCATACCTCTTCGCCAGCTCCGGATTTCCGATGTCGTAAACCGCTATAAGCGGCTTCCTATTATATCTCTTCAGAAAGTCCTGGAGGGAGAAGGAAAAGAGATTGTCGCCTGCGATGATCAGATAGTCGTCGATGCCGATCTCCTCGATTATCTTCTTCAGTGCACCTATCGTCCCGAGCTTCTCCTCCTCGTGCAGGGTGTCCTCAACTATGAGTTCTACACCCCACTTTTCGGCAAAGGGCCTGAACCGGCTCTCGAAGAACCTGTTGGTGGATATGTAGACCTCAAGGCCAGTCTCCCTTACCTTTTCCATTATGTAGTCGAGGATTCTTTTATTACCCACGGGCAGCAAAGCTTTGGGAACGTCCTTCGTGATCGGCCACAACCTAGTGGCGTAGCCGCCTGCCATTATAACGGCTTTCATTGTCCTCACCTGAGCATTGGCATCGTGTCCTGTTTTGAGTCCTCGCGATACGCTCTAAGATGTGCTGGAAACTTATTTAAGTTCTTCTCTTTACCTACCTGGGGTGATAAAGGTGAAAGTCCTAGTTACGGGCGGTGCTGGCTTCATAGGTTCCCACCTCGTTGACAGGCTAATGGAGAGCGGCTATGAGGTCAGAGTTCTGGACAACCTGAGCGCTGGGAGCTTGGACAACATAAGGCACTGGATGGAGAACGAGCGCTTTGAATTCATAAAGGGCGACATGGTAGACATTGAGACCGTAAAGAAAGCCCTCGAAGGTGTTGAAGTTGTCTTCCACCTCGCGGCTAACCCTGAAGTTAGAATAAGCGCCCAGAGCCCTGAGAAGCTCTATGAAAGCAACGTCACGATAACCTACAACCTCCTGGAGGCCATGAGGAATTCTGAAGTTGAATACCTCGTCTTCACGAGCTCCTCAACGGTCTACGGCGATGCCGAGGTCATACCAACCCCAGAGAGCTACGGACCTCTTAAGCCGATAAGCGTCTACGGCGGTGCAAAGCTCGCTGCCGAGGCTATAATAAGCGGCTATGCCCACATATTTGGCTTTAAGGCCTTGAGCTTCCGCCTGGCGAACATCATCGGCAAGCGCTCGAACCACGGCGTTATATACGACTTCATCAACAAGCTCATAAAGAACCCGAACGAGCTGGAAATACTCGGCGATGGCACCCAGAGGAAGAGCTACCTCCACGTGAGCGACACCGTTGAGGGAATGCTCCACATCTTCGAGCACTTCAAGAAGAGCGGTGAGGCCTATGACGTCTACAACCTCGGCAACGACGACTGGGTAACGGTGAAGGAGATAGCCGAGATTGTGAGCGAGGAGATGGGTTTAACCCCCAAGTTCCGCTTCACCGGTGGGGTTGACGGCGGAAGGGGCTGGAAGGGCGACGTTAAGCTCATGCTCCTCGACATAGGCAAGGCCAAGTCCACGGGTTGGAAGCCAAGGATGAAGGGCTACGAGGCCGTCAGAAAGACCGTCAAGGAGCTCCTCGAAAAAGAGTAACTCCCCTTTTGCATTTTTAGCTATCCATCTTCTTCTCCACGTTCTCCTCAGGTGCAACATCCAAGGGAGGGTAGAACACTTTACAACCGCCATTTTATACAACTAAAAAACCGAAAACTTTATATTAAACAAAATCGTTGCTTCTGAGGGAGACTATGGTTGGTGGTAGAAATGAAACGAGAGGCCGTCGTTTTGATTGCGATAGCGCTGGTCTTCATGGCCGGCGTCAAGTTCGGGGCATCGTACTTCACGGACGTCGCAAAGTCCGAGAACAACGAGATATCCACCGGAGAATTCGACATAGGAATCGGCAAAGAACCCTCACGCTCATACAACGACCTCAAAATCTTCGATTTCTCCAATTTAAAGCCAGGAGACGAAAAGAACATAACATTCTACGTGAAGAACAGGGGGAGTTTAGACGTTTCAAGGCTGTGGATCAAGCTCAACGTTACAGACCTTGAGGACGGTGCCCTATCTCCCGCGGAAGAGGCCGTTGACAGCACGCCGGAAAGGGGAGAGCTGAGCAATTACCTAATCCTCCAGGCACTTGAAGTATCCACAAACGGCCGTCCGTTAAAAGTAAGCTCCGTTGAGGGTAAAAGCCTGAGAGAGCTCAACGGTGTAAGGATAGACCTTCCAGAGATTTACATAAAGGAAGGGGAGGTAGTCAAGGTCACAATTCGCCTCAGATTATCAGATAACGCCGGGAACGAGTGTCAGACCGACAAGGTGAAAGTCGACATGGAGATAGGTGCCGAACAGTGAACTTTTAAACCTCCCGCCCTTTCTTTTTCCGGTGCTTGTTGATGATAGGGCTCATATTTGACATGGATGGCGTCATATACCGCGGCAATAAGCCCGCAGATGGGGCGAAGGAGCTGATAGAATATCTGAAGGAAAGAGGGGTTCCGTTCATATTCCTCACGAACAATTCAACGAGAGACCCTTCCATGTACAGGGAGAAGCTCCTCTCCATGGGAATAGATGTGGAAGAGGAGAGGATAGTGACATCGGGCCTCGCAACGAAGCTCTACATGGAAAAGCACTTTTTCCCTGGAAAAATATTTGTCATAGGTGGGCCGGGCCTCCACAGGGAAATGAAAAGGCTCGGCTGGGGAGTTGTTGGGCTGGAGGAGGCGAGAAAGGGAGGATGGAAAGAAGTAGAGTACGTTGTTGCGGGGCTCGATCCGGAACTCACCTACGAGAAGCTCAAATACGGTACGCTGGCCATAAGAAAAGGGGCAAAGTTCATAGGAACAAACCCCGACACCACCTACCCTGCGGAGGAAGGCCTCTATCCCGGCGCAGGGGCTATAATAGCCGCCCTAAAAGCGGCCACGGACGTGGAGCCAACCATAATAGGGAAACCCCATGAACCCGCTTACGAGGTTGCCCTCGAAAAGCTGGGGGAAGTTGATGAAGTATGGATGGTGGGGGACAGGCTCGATACGGACATACTGTTCGCAAAGCGATTCGGTATGAAGGGAATCCTGGTTCTAACTGGAGTTAGCAGCTTGAAGGATGTTGAGGAGACGGGAATAACGCCAGACCTCGTCCTGCCCACTTTGAAAGAGCTCCTTGAGTACTTAAAAACTATGGAGGAGGAATCATGAACCTCAGAGAATTCTTAGAAAAGCTTATATGGCAGGAAAACGAAATGTACAATCTCCACAAGCTTGGAGAAACCTTTGCAACCTTTGAAAAACCAGAGTTCGTTGATACCTTCCGGCTAATGGCTGAGGAAGAGCTCAGACACAGGAAGACTCTCGAGAGCATTCTGAGCGACGGGAGCCTGAAGAACACCTACGTAGCGGACTCCCTTGAACTATTTCTTATGGAGCCCATGCTGGAAGACAAGAGAGCAGAACCCTCGGACTTCAAAGAGCTAATACTCGAGGCCCTGATAAGGGAGAAACATGCCTACCAGCTATACATGCGTTTTTCAGAGGTTTTGGAGAGCTCTCTGGGACATATATTCAAAATGATGGCTAACGAGGAACTCAAACACGGCTACAGGCTGAAAATCATGTACGAAACTCTGGAGTGATGTTGGATAATATATCCGACATCTGTCCTCCCCAATGTGTTGTTTTCAGGCAAGTCCAATCCAAAAAATTTGTCATCTCGGCAAAGGTTAATGGGGCAAGGTATATTAGGGTGATGCTCGCCATCCCATATGCTAATAATTCTCCCACCTATAAGGGAAGGATAGCATAAAATGGCAGGGGTGTTTATATGTCTGTTGAAAAAGTGATGAAAAGGGACGGCAGGATTGTGCCCTTTGATAAAAACCGTATAAGGTGGGCTATCCAAAGGGCAATGCTAGAAGTCGGAGTGCACGATGAAAAGCTCCTCGAAAAGGTCGTTAGAAGGGTCGTTAGAAGGATCAACGAACTCTACGACGGCCAGATACCCAACATAGAGAACATCCAGGACATAGTGGAGCTAGAACTCATGAGGGCAGGCCTCTTTGAGGTAGCCAAGGCCTACATAATCTACCGCAAGAAGAAGGCTGAAATTAGGGAAGAGAAAAAGAAAATCCTCAACAAGGACAAGCTCGATGAAATCGACAAGCGCTTCTCTCTCAACGCCCTTCGTGTCCTGGCTTCCCGCTATCTCATGAAGAACGAGAAGGGTGAAATTATAGAAAGCCCAAAGGAGCTCTTTGAGAGGGTTGCAACACTGGCAGTTATCCCCGACATCCTCTATGACGAGAGGGTCTTCGACAAGAACGGTGGACACGAGGGGGACTTAAAGGCCCTCGATAAATACCTCCAAAACCTTGAAGACTACGATGGGAAGTTCTCAATAGGCAGGTTCAAGCTCAACAAGTGGCACTTCGAAAGGTTCCTCAACCTCTACCGCGAGCTTGCAGAGAAGGGTCAGATGAAGCTCCCGATAGACGAAGTCCTGAAGATGCTCGAGAACGGTGCCTTTGACAACTACGAGGATGAGATAGAAGAGTACTTCAGGCTCATGACGAGGCAGTACTTCATGCCAAACACTCCAGCTCTCATCAACTCCGGAAGGCCACTGGGAATGCTCTCAGCGTGCTTTGTAGTTCCGATTGAAGACGACATGGAGAGCATCATGAAAGCGGCGCACGATGTTGCCATGATACAGAAGGCCGGCGGAGGAACTGGTTTGAATTTCTCAAAACTCCGCCCAGAGGGAGACATTGTTGGAACAACTACTGGAGCAGCGAGCGGCCCAGTCTCATTCATGCACCTCATAGATGCCGTCAGCGACGTCATAAAGCAGGGTGGCGTTAGAAGGGGCGCAAACATGGGAATTCTGGAAGTATGGCATCCCGACATAGAGAAGTTCATCCACGCAAAGGAGAAGAACGTAGGAACTAACGTTTTGAGCAACTTCAACATAAGTGTTGGATTGTGGGAGGACTTCTGGGAGGCCCTGAAGGAGGGTAAAAAGTACCCCCTCATCAATCCAAGAACGGGGGAAAAGGTCAAGGAGATAGACCCCAAGAGCCTCTTTGAGGAGTTAGCCTACATGGCCTGGGCCAAGGCCGATCCAGGCGTTGTCTTCTTCGACGTGATTAACAGGAGGAACGTTCTAGAGCCTGCTAAGGGCGAAAAAATCCGCGCCACAAACCCATGCGGTGAAGAGCCGCTCTACGACTACGAATCATGCAATCTGGCCTCTATAAACCTTGCAAAGTTCGTGAAGTACGACGACGAAGGCAAGCCGTACTTCGACTGGGACGAGTACGCCTATGTGATTCAAAAGGTCGCCAAGTACCTTGACAACGCCATCGATGTCAACAAGTTCCCGCTTCCCGAGATAGACAGGAACACCAAGCTCACGAGGAGAATAGGCGTTGGCATGATGGGCCTTGCCGACGCGCTCTTCAAGCTCGGCATCCCCTACAACAGCAAAGAGGGCTTCGACTTCATGAGGAAGGCGACCGAGTACCTCACCTTCTACGCCTACAAGAGGAGCGTTGAAGCGGCAAAAGAACGCGGTCCGTTCCCGCTCTACGAGAAGACGAAATACAAGGACGGCGAACTGCCCATCGAGGGCTTCTACCACAGAGAGATATGGAACCTGCCCTGGGACGAACTCGTTGAGGACATCAAGCGCTATGGTGTGAGGAACGGAATGGTGACCACATGCCCGCCGACCGGAAGCGTGAGCATGATAGCCGACACATCGAGCGGAATCGAGCCTATATTCGCGCTGGTTTACAAGAAGAG
>JASGLT010000013.1 GCA_030156945.1 Thermococcaceae archaeon | reverse complement strand
TTCATCCTCAAGGCCCCTCTCCTCTATCTGCTTCAGGAGCTCGTAGAGAGCCTTGTAGCTGTGACCGGTGACGAGTATACCGTGTCCCTCGGCCGTTCCGGTGGGTACTTCAACGGGTTCAGGCCTTCCAAAGGTCTCGACGTAGGCCCTGTCGAGGAGCTTCATCGCCTCAAGGTGAACCCTTCCGTTCTCAAGGATGAGCTGGAGGAAGCGGTTCTTGTCAAAGTTGACGTTGGTAAGCGTTGAGTAGAGGGCCTTGCTCAGAAAGTGGCCGATCTCTGGATCATCGTAGCCCACTTCAAGGGCATGGTAGTAGTAGGCCGAGGTGCCCTTAATTCCATAGAGGAGGGCCTCCTGCAGTGAGTTAAGGTCCGGGTCCTTGCCGCAGACTCCCCTAATCGTGCATCCTCCGGCCAGGCTCATAGAGCACTGGTTGCAGAGCATATCAAACGCCTCGGGAACGCGTATAGCCATTTCCATCAACCTCCTTTTTTATGACACTTGTCATATCTCGGATTATTATTGAAGTCCCCTTCATAAAAGCTTTGCGGTTTCTTAACCTAAAACGACTTTATGACCTATGTCATGACAAAAATTGAGGGAGTTGACAGAAAGGTTTAAATATTCCGCTCGTCATAAAAGCTACCATGAAGACCAATGCCTTTGAAGCCGTTGCAAGGTACGTCTACCCTTCCCTTCGCAGAAGGCTGGTGGAGATTTTGAGGGAGAGGGGGCTCACCCAGACCCAGATAGCGGAGCTTTTGCACATAACCCAGTCGGCCGTTTCGAGGTACCTGCGAATGAACAGGGGAGCCCTCATAGAGGTGGAAAAATTTCAGGACATCGATGAAAAGCTGAAGGGGCTCGCGGATACCATAGTAAGAGAAAGGCCCGACGACTACTACATCCACGGAGAGCTAGTAAAGATCGCGGTTGAGATGCTTGGAAAGGGCTACGTCTGCTCCTTCCACTCCAAGGTTGATCCCGAGATAGACCCCAAGCTCTGCCGGATCTGCATAGAGACCTTTGGATAGCACCCTTCCTCTCCATAAGTTTTCACACAAAGGTGAAAGCGCTTTCACAGATTCATTTTTAAATCGCTTCACTTGAACTTTTTCAGGGGTGAGAGGAGTGGACGAGCTGGAGATGATAAGGAGAAAAAAGATGCTCGAGCTCATGAAGAAGGCGGGGATGATAGAAGAGAAGCCCAAGGGGCCAAAGGTCGTCATTGAGGTCATAACCTCCCCCGGTTGCCCCTACTGTCCGATAGCATGGGCAATGGCCCAGGAAATAGCGAGGAAATATGATGGTGTCGTCGCGAAAGAGGTGAGCGTCGCGACTCCCGAGGGACAGAGGAAGGCTATGGAGCACAACATCATGGGCACTCCAACGGTGCTCATCAACAACAGGGTGGAGTTCATAGGGGTTCCCAACTTTGGGGAATTCGAGAGACGGGTTAGGGCTTACCTTTCGGGTTGAAATCCACGCTCCAATTGGCCCTTTTTTGGTACCAGTTGCAGCGTTACCCAACATTTTTGCTCGAACATAAGAGGACAAAGAAGCCTTAAATACTTCAGTGACGAGACTATAATGGTGATCAAAGTATGAATGAGGACGAAATTGTTAGCAAACTGCTTGAGTTGTCCCCCAAGGAGATTCTGGGGTATGCTATAGCCTCGGAGGAGGATGCCAAGAACTACTACATGGAGCTCGCGTCCAAATCGGGTCAACTTCTCGGGGAGTTCTTCGAGACTCTTGCCAAGGCCGAGGAGGGTCACAAGAAAATCCTTCTCAAGCTCCATGCGAAGCTCTTCGGAGATGAGAACTACCAAGTCCCAGTGGGAATCCCATTGGCCGAGACTTCAGTGAAAGTTGAAACTGTCCAAAACCTGGTGGAGGCCATGAAGGTAGCCCTCCAAAACGAAAAGACCGCCGAGAGGATATACACACACCTCTCGAAAGTCTTCCCGGAGCATGGGGAGCTCTTCTCCTTCCTCGCCACTCAGGAAAAGGCCCACTATGCTTCCATAAAGAGCCACACTGAATACCTCGAAGGCCTAATGGAGAGCAAGCCAGACTACGTAAACGCTCCAGTCACCTACCTGAACAA
Source organism: Thermococcaceae archaeon (assembly GCA_030156945.1). Taxonomy (GTDB): domain Archaea; phylum Methanobacteriota_B; class Thermococci; order Thermococcales; family Thermococcaceae; genus Thermococcus. The sequence goes on along the minus strand of JASGLT010000013.1, from coordinate 43,383 downwards.
CCAGTTAGAACTGCACATTGGGCCGAGCAAAATGCCGTAGCAACATCTGGGAACCTTGGTGTTTTAATTCCAAACTTTTTCTTTTACGTTTCAAACCTTCGGTTTTCAAACCCCTTAAATACCCTTATGAGAACTTTTGCTGGTGTGGGTTATGAGAGTCGTTATCATCGGAAATGGCCCCGGCGGTGTTGAACTTGCCAAAGAACTGTCCGGAGAGCACGAAGTACTCATCGTCGAGAGAGAAGAAGTCCCATTCTACTCAAAGCCCATGCTGAGCCACTACATAGCGGGGTTTATCGAAAGGGAAAAACTCTTCACGTATTCCCTTGACTGGTACGAGAGGAAAGGAATAAGCTTGAAGCTTGGCGAAGAGGCTAAACTGATAGACAGGGCGAGGAAGGTTCTCGTCACGGATAAGGGCGAATACCCGTATGATATCCTCGTTATAGCCACTGGAGCGAGAGCGAGGGAGCCTACCGTCGAGGGGAAGGAGCATCTCCTCACACTCAGGAGTATCGAGGACGCGGAGGGGATAAAGGCCCTGCTTGAGGAGCACGGGGAGGCTTTGATCGTTGGGGGCGGATTCATAGGTCTTGAACTGGCCGGAAATCTCGCAAAGGCAGGCTACGGCGTCAAGCTGATCCACAGGCGGGAGACCTTTCTTGGCCTCGACGAAGAGCTCAGCGGACTGATAAGGGAAAGGCTGGAGGAATCTGGAGTTGAGTTCCACCTCAGCGCGGAACTCCTGAAGGCCGATGAGAACGGTCTTCTAACAACAAGGGGCTACGTTGAGGGGAAAGTAAAAATCTGTGCTATTGGAATCATCCCAAACGTCGAGATAGCGAGGAGGAGCGGCATACACACGGGAAGAGGGATTCTAATAGACGACCACTTCAGGACATCCGCTGAGGACGTCTATGCCATTGGAGACTGCGCAGAGTACAGCGGGATCATCTGCGGCACTGCAAAGGCCGCCGCAGGCCACGCGAAGGTTCTAGCAAACCTTTTGAGGGGGAAAGAAGACCGCTATCCCTTTGAACTCCGCTCCTCAGTCTTCAAGTTCGGCGACCTGCCGATAGCGATCATCGGAAAGACGAAAGGAGAGGGCGAGTGGCTCGACGAGTACACCAAGGCATTCTTCCAGGACGGAAAGCTGGTTGGAGCTGTGGTCATCGGGGACATTAGAAGGGCGTTTTCCATAGAGAAAGAGCTGAAAAAAGAGCTTTACGGGGCTTGAGGGTTCCAACTTTTTTTGCCCTTTTAAGATTCAACCCCCCATTCAGCCACAGCCGGGGAGAAGCGTTTCGATAACCTTATAAACGCACCAACAGGAACTTCAACCATGCTCAGCGGTTACGGAAGGGACGCGAAGATACTCATAGCGGCCAATGCAGTGGGTCAACTGTTCCTCCAGTTCTCGATATTCATCATGCCCTTCTACCTCCGCGCCCTCGGCTACGGCATGGATTCAATGGGGCTCTTCTTCTCCGTCCAGACCTTTACCGGCGGGCTGTTCTTCCTTATAGCTGGCCAGATTTCCCTCAGACTTGGCTACAGAAAGACCTTACTTCTCGGTGCAGTCCTCGGCCTCATGGGGAGGTTTTTCCAGGTTCTTGCGCTTAACAAATACGTTCTCCTCCTCGGATTTTTCCTCGTTGGTGTTAACATGGGAATCAGACAGCCGAACTTCTCTGCACTCCTGAGCGAAGAGGTTGGAGAAAAGCTCAGGCACCACGCCTTCTCGATCAGTTTTGGCCTTGGGACGATATTCAACGCAATCGGAGTCCTCATAGCGGGCTTTGCTCCAGATTTTCTGACCGAGACCTTCGGGCTTACCTCCGAAATAGCCTACCGTCTGGTCATCTCGCTCGCACTCCTCCAGTTCGCCCTGGTGATCCCGGCCCTGCTCGTCATCCACGATGTCCCCGTGAAGAACCCGAGGATAAACTGGAACAGAGAGCTTGTAATCAAAATCCTGAAGTTCTCCCTGCCAAGCGCCCTCATCGGGCTTGGGGCAGGTATAACGATCCCCTACATGAGCCTGTACTTCAATATCCGCTTTGGCCAGACTTTGGCGGCTATAAGCGGTGTCTTCTTCTTCCAGCAGCTTGTCATGGGTCTCGGCTCCTTCGGCCTTCCAAAGCTGGTGGAGAAGATAGGGCCTGTGAACGTCATAACATCCTTCCAGCTCGTTGCGGCCCTGCTCTTTGCTACCTTCCCGCTAATTGACGTCTTCCTTCTGGCGGCCTTCCTCTACATCGTCCGCTCCATTCTCATGAACATCGTCTGGCCGATAAACGACTCCTTCATGATGGGCTTCTTTACGACAGAGGAGAAAGCAACCGCGGCCGGGATAAGGAGGGCGTTCTCGACATTCATGCGCGGTGCAGGAAACTACATCGGTGGAGTGCTCTTCTCAATCTCGCTCAGCTATCCGTTTTACGCCACTGCCACGCTGTACGTGGTAGCAACGCTGATATTCTACGGTTTCTTTGCAAGGTACAATAGAGCCTGAAAGAGAATAGAAAAGGCAAAGGGCCTTAGAAGTTGAAGTTTATGTCCTTCATGAGCTGGTCGTAGAGCTCCTCCTTGTAAATGTCTGGATAGCGCATTATGTAGTCGTACTGCTTCTTGAGGATGTTGTAGTGGTTCCTCTCCATGTCCGCGAGCATCTCAAGGAGGAGCTTGGTCTTCTCGTTGCTCGCGTAGTTGGCGAGCTCCTTGTAGAGCTTCTCGCTCACCAGCTCTGCCTGCATCGCTATCTCGTATATCTCGTCGAGGTTGATATCTGGCTTCTTGATGGCCTCGGCCATCTTCTCAGCTATGACCTTGAACTCTCCCATGACCTCGATCTCTATCTTCTTCGGCTCGCCCCCTTCGGAGGCAAAGCGCTCGGCCATCTTCTCTATTATCTCCCTGTGCTTGTCCTCCTCTTTGGCAAGGAAGAGAAGTTCATCCCTTATGATGTCGCTCTTGGTCATAGAAGCAAGCTTTTCGTAGGCTTCTTTGGCCCTGATCTCGGAGTTCACGGCAATCTCAAAGATTTCCTTCTCGGTAACTTCCATGCAGAATCACCGGTACTATATTGAACACCGTCCTTATTAACCCTTTCGGACGTTAACCTTATAAGTTCGAACCCTAAAACTTCAAAATGCGAACCTAGGAGGTGAAGAAGATGAGTGTCGAGCTGGTCTTCAAGGTTCTCAAAGAAGCTGGCAGACCGCTCAAGTCTGCTGAAATAGCCGAGCTAGCTGGCCTCGATAAGAAGGAGGTTGACAAGGCAATAAAGAAGCTCAAAAAGGAAGGAAAGATAATCTCACCGAAGAGGTGCTACTACGCCCCGGCCGAGTGATTCAGAGCAGGAGCCTTTTGGAAGAGAAAAGGACCAGAAATTAGTTCACTTTCCATTTTTCAGCTTTTCAAGGAGTTCCATCGCGGAGTTTCTCATTTCCATGACCTCTTCAAGGTCTTCCAGGAAGCCGAGCCTCATATAGAACTCCTCCATCTTTTCAAGTTCGCCAATGAGGCTCAGCGCGTCCTTCTCGGCCCGGGAGCTTGGGTCTATGCCGTGTTCCTCCTTGAGCCGCTCGAAAAACCTCTCACCGAGTTCATAAACACCTTCCCTGGCGATACCAAGAATTATGTGTGGAACCCCAGACAGTTCGAAGAGGAATCTCACGAGAGCGAGCCTTTCAAGGTCCTTCTCGCTGGAAGACGGGATAGAGAGATACTGAAGGCTTTCGTTAAAATAGACGACTAAGTACCAGGAATCCCCCTTGACTGGAAACTCCCGGTCTCTCCCTCTTATCACTGCCCCCATAGGCCTTCACCAACGTCTCGGGATGACTATTTAAAAATCTCCTCGTAGGCGATGTAGCCGTATCTCCTGAGTTCATCCCTCGGAATAAAGCGGAGTGCCGCGGAGTTTATGCAGTAGCGCTTTCCCGTTGGCGTGGGGTCATCAAAGACGTGGCCGAGGTGGGAACCCGCAAAGCGGCTCCTTAGCTCTCGCCCGCAGAGGAAGCCCTCGCACTCTTCAGCCTCAACGACGGCCCACTTCTCAAGGGGCTTTGTGAAGCTCGGCCATCCGGTTCCGGAGTCGTACTTGTCGAGCGAGCTGAAAAGAGGCTCGCCCGAGACAACATCAACGTATATTCCTTCCTCGTGGTTGTCCCAGTACTCGTTGTGGAACGGCTCTTCCGTATCGCCGAGCTGTGTAACCCTGTACTGGAGGGGATTTAGCAGGCGTTTAAGCTCTGCATCGCTTGGCTTTAGGTAGCCGACCCAGTAGCGCTCTCTCTCAGGGAAGAGGCGGAAATGCCGGTTTTTCTCCCAAATGGACTTTATAAAGCCCAGCCTTCCGGAGTAGAGCTTGTAGCCTTTGTAGTTCGTCTCAAAGCGGAAGAAGTAGCCCTGGTGGTAGTCTTCGGCCGGATAAAACTTCTTCGCCGGAAGAATCTCTGTGACTATTGGCTCGTTGAATATTCCCGAAAGCTCTAACCTTCTCTTCGATTCCTCAGCGAGCTTCCTCTGCTCCTCATTGAGGTAGAATATAGCTGTCTTGTACTGCTCACCCCTGTCGGCGAACTGGCCGCCTGGATCTGTTGGGTCTATATTCCTCCAGAAGACCTCCAGAAGGCGCTCGTAGGAGATTTTTGATGGATCGTAGATAACCTTAACCGCCTCTCTGTGGCCGGTTTCACCTGTTGAGACGAGCTCGTAGGTTGGATTTTCCACCCAGCCGCCTGTGTAGCCAGATATTGCTTCAATCACTCCGGGGAGCCTCTCAAAGGCCTCCTCCATACACCAGAAGCAGCCTCCGGCGAATATTGCAGTCTCTTTCATAACCCACCACCGTATCACCAGTGGTGAGAAAGGTTTAAATAGCTTTGGGCATTGTTATATGTTGGTGAGTAACCATGGACAAGTTTGTCCAGCATCCAGTTTTTGATGAGATATACCGCCTCGGAGACGACGGGATTCCTGAGTTCAAGACCTTCGTTTCAGGCAGATGGGTCTTTGGCGAGCGGTTTGCCGAGGTGAAAAGCCCCATAGACGGAAGGGTAATAGCGAGGGTGAGCGTGCTTTCAAAGGAGCAGGTTGAGGAAGCCATAAGCTCGGCCCACAATAGGGGCAGGATGGAGATTAGGAACTATCCGGGGGAGAAGAGGATAGCCAGCTTTCTCAGAGCGGCCGGGATTATGAGAGAGGCCTTCGACGACTTCGTTAAGGTTTTGATTCTCGACGCGGGCAAGTCCAAGTCCAACGCCGCCGGCGAGACGAAGGCAACGATAGAGAGGCTTGAAAAGACCACCTTCGAGTCGAGGATCATGCTCGGCGACTACATTCCGGGAGACTGGAGCGAGGAGACCCTTGAGAGCGAGGGGATTGTAAAGAGGGAACCCTACGGAGTTGTGCTTGCCATAGGGCCTTTCAACTACCCGCTCTTCATTCCCGCGGCAAAGGTAATCCCCTCACTGCTGGCGGGCAACGCGGTTCTTTTAAAGCCGGCATCGGCCGACCCCATAGCCGCAATACTGTTCACGAGGGTTCTTGAAGAGGCAGGATTTCCAAAGGAGAGCCTCCAGCTCCTCACGATACCGGGGAAACTCATGGACACCGTTGTCGCCGACAGGAGGATTGGGGCGATAACCTTCACGGGAAGCACCGAGGTGGGGGAGCACATCGTAAAGACCGGCGGCATAAAGGCGTATCACCTTGAGCTTGGCGGCAAAGATCCCGCTATAGTTCTCGATGATGCAGACCTTGAGCTCGCGAGTGAAAAGATTGTCAAGGGGATGGTGAGCTACTCCGGCCAGAGGTGCGACGCGATAAGGCTCATTCTCGCGCAGGAAGAAATCTACGAAGAGCTAAAGGCAAAAGTCCTCGAGAAACTGAGAAGCATAGAACCCAAAAATCCCTTGGAAGATGAGAACGCCGTGATGGGGCCGCTGATCGATGAGAAGTCAGCCAACTATATTGAGGAGGTTTACAGAGACGCCGTCGATAAGGGAGCGAGACCTTTGACTGAGTTCAGGAGAGAAGGCAACTATGTGTGGCCACTCCTCCTTGAGGCAGATAAAGAAACCTTGCCCGAGCTCAGAGCCTTCCAGGAGGACGTGTTTGGCCCATTAACGCTCATGGTAAAAGTAAAGGATGAAGACGAGGCAGTTGATATAGCCAACTCATCCCGCTTCGGACTTGATGCGGCGGTGTTTTCCTCCTGCGAGAGGAGAGCAAGGAAGGTCGCAAGGAGGCTCGAAGTCGGGAGCGTCTTCATCAACGAGTACCCGAGGCACGGGATAGGCTACTACCCCTTCGGCGGCGTCAAGGACAGTGGCGTCGGAAGGGAAGGCATAGGGTACTCCGTGATGCAACTGACAACGACCAAGAGCATCGTCCACAACTTCAGGGGTTCCGGGGTTTGGGAGTACCTATGACCTCCCGTGGGAAACCTTAATCAATGAAAACACCTTCATTAATTTGGGATGCGCCATGAGGGTCGAACTTCCGGCTCCAAGGCTTAAGGGAGAGATGAGTGTTGAGGAGGCCATAAACCTGAGGAAGAGCGTTAGGAAGTACAGGGAGGAGCCGCTAACGCTTGAGATGCTCTCCCAGCTTCTCTGGGCGGCCTACGGAATGAACGCCTGGGGCAAGAGGACTTCTCCAAGCGCTGGCGCCTGCTACCCCTTCGAGGTCTACCTTGCTGTTTCGAAGGTAGAAGGCCTTAAGCCCGGCCTCTACCACTACGACGGGGAAGCACATGCCATTGAGCTCGTGAGGGAAGGCGACATAAACAAACCCCTTGCAAAGGCCTGTTTGGGTCAGAGGCACGTGGAAACCGCGCCGATAAATATCATCATTGTTGCCCACTACGAGAGGACGACGAGGAGGTATGGAGAAAGGGGATACAGGTACGTGCACATAGATTCCGGCCACATGGGGCAGAACATCTACCTCCAGGCCACTGCTTTGGGACTTGGAACCGTTGCCGTTGGAGCTTTCATTGACGAGGAGGTTAAAAAGCTCCTCAAAGTCCCCGGAGAGCCGCTCTACATCTTCCCCGTGGGAGTCCCCGCGGGGTAAACCCACTATTTTCGGTTCGCAAAAGAAAATTATATAAACCTAATTCACAAACCTTATGATGTCGAAAGTCGAACTTAACTGGAAGTGATGTGATATGGTTGAGTTTAAGGAAGACGTCTCCATAGTTCTCGGCGGAGCAGCCGGGCAGGGCGTCCAGACGGTGGAGGCAATCCTCACCTACGCCCTCAAGAAGTCCGGCTACCACGTCTATGCGAACAAGGAGTACATGTCCCGTGTCAGGGGCGGGATAAACACGACTGAGATTAGGGTTTCTTCAAAGCGCGTCAGGGCCTTCGTGAAGAGGATAGACATCCTCGTGCCCTTCAAGAAAGGCACCCTGAGCTGGGTTAAGGACAGGCTCGGAGAAAACACCGTCGTTTTGGGGGAGAAAGAAAACGTCGAGGAGGAGTTTTTGGACAAAATAAATCTCGTCGAAGTCCCGCTCACGAAGATGGCCATGGAAGTCGGCAGTCAGCTCTACCTCAATACAACCGCTGCAGGTCTTATAGTGGGCCTCTTCCACGGCGACTTTGAGGCCGTTGAGGAGTACATAAGTAAGCGCTTTGGAAGCAAAGGGGAGAACGTCGTAAAGAAGAACATAGAGGCCGCTAAGAAGGGCTACGAGCTGGGAGTAAAGCTCTGCGATGAAGGGACTATCAGGGTCGAGGTTGAGAGAGACGAGAAAGTCAAGGATGAGGTACTACTTACCGGAACGGAGGCGGTGGGAATAGGCGCCTTCGCTGGGGGTATGAACTTCCTGAGCTTCTACCCCATGAGCCCATCAACGGGAGTTTCCACATTCGCGGCGCAGCACGCGGAAGAGTTTGGGATAATCGTCGAGCAGGTCGAGGATGAGATAGCGGCCGTAAACATGGCCCTCGGAGCTTGGTTCGCCGGGGCGAGGGCAATGGTGAGCACTTCCGGCGGCGGCTTCGCGTTGATGAGCGAGGCGATAAGCTTAGCCGGAATGGCTGAGAACCCGGTTGTTGTGCACTTAGCGCAGAGGCCTGGACCGGCCACAGGTTTACCAACGAGGACGATGCAGGGCGACCTAAACTTAGTACTTTACGCCGGCCACGGGGACTTCCCGAGGATAATCCTCGCCCCCGGAAGCCTTGAGGAGGCGTTCTATCTAACTGCCGAGGCATTCAATTTGGCGGACAAATACCAGGTTCCCGTGATAATTCTCACCGATCAGTACTTCGTTGACACTTACTACAATCTCCCGGCTCCAGATGTGGAGAAGGTAAAGTTCGAGCGCCACATCGTCGAGGCGAAGCCCGGTTACAGAAGGTACGAGCTTACAGAGGACGGAATCTCTCCAAGGGCGGTTCCGGGCTACGGCGAGGATGTGGTGATAGCCAACGGAAACGAGCACGACGAGTGGGGAGACATAACCGAGGATGCCGAGCTAACCATAAAGATGCAGGAGAAGAGAGCCATCAGGAAGCTTGAGACCATAAAGAAGGACGCTCCCCTGCCGAAGCTCATAGGGAGCGAGAAGGCCAAATACCTCGTCATAGCCTGGGGCTCAACGCTCCACGTCGTTGAAGAGGCCCTCGAGAAGCTCGGAAGGGAGGATGTAGCGCTGCTCCACTTCAGCTGGGTCTACCCGCTCAACCCAGAAACCAGGAAGTTCTTCGAGGGCAAAGTCCTTATCGATGTGGAGAACAACATCACCGGCCAGTTCGCGGAGCTCCTCAGGAAGGAGTTCGGCATTGAGGTGCACCACAAGATTCTGAAGTACGATGGGAGGCCGTTCTCGGTTGAAGAGGTTCTTGAGGGCCTCAAGGGGGTGATAGAATGAACGTTCAGCTTCCCACCGGGAGGGAGCTCTTCGAGCCGAAGAGGCCCGGAAGTGAGGATGTGGCATGGTGCCCAGGATGTGGCAACTTCGGCATAAGGAACATTCTCATCTCAACACTGGCTGAACTCGGGCTGAGACCCAACCAGGTTGCTATCATCAGCGGTATTGGACAGGCGGCAAAAATGCCTCACTACATCAACGCCAACGGCTACCACACACTCCACGGGAGAGCTATTCCGATAGCCACCGGCGTTAAGGCATCCAACCCAGAGCTTACCGTGATAGCGGAGGGTGGAGACGGCGACATGTACGCTGAAGGCGGAAACCACCTGCTCCACGCCATAAGGAGGAACCCTGACATAACGGTCCTCATCCACGACAACCAGGTTTACGGATTGACGAAGGGACAGGCATCTCCAACTACCATGAAGGGCATGAAGACCCCCACCCAGCCGTGGGGAGTGTTTGAGGAGCCCCTCAACCCGGTCGCCCTTGGAGTTGCCCTCGACGCTTCCTTCGTGGCGAGAACCTTCATGGGCTACTTCAAGGAGAGCGTCGAGATCATCAAGAAGGCCATCCAGCACAAAGGCCTGGCCATAGTGGACATCCTCCATCCGTGTGTGAGCTTCAACAAGGTGAACACCTACGCCTGGTACAGGGAGCACACCTACTGGATGGACGACCATGACCCCTACGACAGGGAGGCTGCCTTCAGAAGGGCTTTGGAGAGCGACCCCCTCCCGCTCGGAATATTCTACATCCACGAGAAGCCCACCTTCGAGGAGCAGGTTCCAGCTTACAAGAAGGACAAAACGCCGCTCTGGAAGCGCGGGCCGAAACCCGAGCTGGTGAAGAGGTTCTTCGAGGGGAAGAAGCTTTGAAGAGGCATGAGTGATTTTTTCTTTTTCCTGACTTTGTTATGCAATCAACCAATGGAGTGTGATAGTGTGAAAGTTGGTGAAAAGGCTCCGGACTTTGTCCTTAAGGATCAGAACGGTGAAGATTTTAGATTGAGCGACTTCAGGGGTAAGAAAGTCCTCCTCTCCTTCCACCCGCTTGCGTGGACTTCTGTCTGCGAGAAGCAGATGAAAGCTTTAGAAGAGAACTACGAGCGCTTTGAGGAGCTTAACGTCGTCCCGGTCGGGATTAGCGTTGACCCAGTGCCGAGCAAGAAGGCGTGGGCAGAGCACATGGAGCTGAAGAGGCTGAGAATTCTAAGCGACTTCTGGCCGCAAGGGGCTGTTGCAAAGCTCTACGGCATCTTCAGAGAAGAAAGTGGTATCTCGGAAAGGGCGAACGTCCTCGTGGACGAGGAAGGGAAGGTAGCATTCTTCAAAGTTTATCCGATAAGCGAGCTTCCAGATCTGGAGGAGGTCTTTGAAGTGCTCCGGTGATCTCTTATTTTTAGCCTCTTTCAGGCAACAATTCTGTCCAAAACCTATGGTTTGGAGAAAGCTTTTTTATGTTTCCGCACCAAGTAGGTTCGGTGATGGAAATGCCGAAGCTGTGGGTTGAAAAGCTCTGCACCGATCCGGAGCTGTACATCATAAGGGTTGACGATGACAGGATACGATACTTCGAGGCCACGTGGGAGATACCGGAGGGTATAACCTACAACGCCTATCTGCTGAAGCTCAACGGAGCCGTTGTTCTCTTCGACACCGTGAAGAAGGAATACACAGAGCTTTTCATGGAGGGTCTGAAGAAGCTCGTTGATCCCAAGGAAATAACCCATATAATCGTTCACCACACCGAGCCTGACCACAGCGGTGCCCTGCCCAAAGTCCTTGAGGAGAACGGCTACAGGGCCCAGGTGATAGGCACGCAGTTCGCGAGGAACCTCCTTCAGGGGTTCTATAGAGACAAGGCCGTCGAGAACTTCAAGGTCGTCACGGACGGCGAGGAGATGAAGATCGGCGGAAAGACCTTCCGCTTTATAGCGGTTCCGTGGCTCCACTGGCCGGACACGATGATAACCTACGTGGTCGAAGACAGGCTGATATTCTCCTGCGACGCTGGCGGCGGCTACTCAATTCCCGAAGCCATCGACGACAGCGACGAGGAGGTCGTGGAGAAGTACCTCCCATACGTGACCAAGTACATCGTTACAGTCATCGGTCACTACCACAAGTACATCGTCCAGAACATCAAGAAGCTCAAGAGTCTTGGAATAGTTGAGAGCGCCAGGATGATACTCCCCGGCCACGGCCTGGTGTGGAAGAGAGATCCGCTCAGGATATTCGAGCACTACGAGCGCGTTGGTGCAGGTGTCCCTGAGAAAGACAAGGTTCTCGTTATCTACGACTCCATGTACGGCTTCGTTGAAAGAAGAATGGAGATCGTCCTCGATGAGCTAAAGAAGCACGGAAAGAAACCCGTAGTTTACCGCTTCACGGACAAAGAAGCTCCAGCGGTCAGCGACATACTCGGCGAAGTTCCGAGCGCTGAAGCACTGATAATCGGCGCGTCGACCTACGAGGCCGAGATACACCCGAGGATACGCTACACCCTATACGAGATAGTGGACAAGGCCAACTACGAGAAGCCCGTCCTCATCGTTGGAGCCTTCGGCTGGGGCGGCGTGGCTGGTAGGAAAATCGAAACGATGATCACCAGAAGCAAGTTTGACCACGTTGCAACGGTTGAGAGCAAGGGCTACCCGACGCCGGAGGACGAGGAGAAGCTGAGGGAAGCCGTCAGGAAGCTCATACAGTGGGTTTCCTGAATAGTATAGATCAGTTTTTTCTCCCTTTTTTATCCCGAAAGAAAACTTTTTAAGTTTGCCATCCAAACAATATTAGGGCGACCTAAGAAGGTGATTATAATGCCGTACATTGGAATAGCCATTACAGATTCTCCCCCAGAAAAAACTTACAAAAAGCTCCTAAGAGCGTTAGAGGAGAAAGGATTCAAAGTGGACTTCTCAAAGCACCACTGGGCAGGCGATCTGCCATTCGGACTCTTGATAGCAGAAACCAATAGGGGGAAAGTTGCCATAAGATGGAGCCTCGGTAGAGGATTCAAATTTAAGCTCGAGGAAATAGACGAGGAAGCTTTCGAAGAGTTCATTGATGAGACCCTAGACTACATAAGCGGTGATTGAGCATGGAAAAACTCAAAAACGTGATTAGAGAATTCAACAGACTCCATGGGAGTGAGGCCAAGGTAAAAATTCGAGAAGTGAGAAGAGATGAAGTTATTCTTGAGTTTGAGGGCTCTTTCTGCGCGACCTGCGGATTATACGACTACTTCGAAGATATCAAATGGGAGGCAATGGACTTTGGACTAAAAATCGAGCCAGTAGAAGTTCTGGAAGCGGAAGAGGACGAGTTCGAGCGCGGCCGCTACGTTGTGAAGTACAAACTAATCGGCGGAAAAGAGGATAAACCTTAGGTTCAGGAAACGTTTTTATACATCAATGCCCATGTTATCTCGAATAGCTGGGGGGTGATCTGATGGCAGTAAAGAGGGCAATGACTAGGAAGTTTTTGGAGGATGCATTCGCAGGCGAAAGCATGGCCCACATGAGGTACCTGATCTTCGCCGAGCAGGCCGAGAAGGAGGGACTCCACAACATAGCCAAGCTCTTCAGGGCTATAGCCCATGCCGAGTTCGTACATGCCAAGAACCACTTCATAGCCCTCGGAAAGCTCGGAAAAACTCCTGAGAACCTGCAGATGGGGATAGAAGGTGAGACCTTCGAGGTCGAGGAGATGTACCCCGTTTACAAGAACTCCGCCGAATTCCAGGAGGAGAAAGATGCCGTGAGGACGACCCACTACGCTCTCGAAGCCGAGAAGATACACGCCGAGCTCTACAAAAAGGCCAAGGAGAAGGCCGAGAAGGGAGAGGACATCGAGATAAAGAGGGTTTACATCTGCCCGGTCTGCGGCTACACGGCCGTTGATGAGGCTCCCGAGTACTGCCCCGTCTGCGGCGCCCCCAGGGACAAGTTCGTGGTGTTCGAGTGAATCTTTCGATTTTTCATTCTCCAAGTTTGAGACGCAAACTTTATAAGGTTGAACTAACAACATTAGGGTGGTGAAAGAAAATGGCGAAGTGGAAGTGTATAGTTTGTGGATACATCTACGATGAGGATGAGGGCGACCCCGACACCGGAATCGCCCCGGGAACCAAGTTCGAAGATCTCCCGGACGACTGGGTCTGCCCGCTCTGTGGCGCCCCGAAGGATATGTTTGAGAAGATTGAGTGAGGTGGTGGGGATGATAAGCGGAACCATAAGGAGTGGGGACTGGAAGGGGGAGAAGCACGTTCCCGTTATAGAGTACGAGAAGGAGGGCGACCTCGTCAAGGTCGAGGTCAGCGTTGGCAAGGAGATACCGCACCCGAACACTCCAGAGCACCACATAGCCTGGATTGAGCTCTACTTCCACCCCGAGGGGGAGAACTTCCCGATTCTCGTAGGAAGGGCTGAGTTCACCAACCACACCGACCCACTCACCGAGCCAAAGGCAGTCTTCTTCTTCAGAACACAGAAGAAGGGCAAGCTCTACGCGCTCAGCTACTGCAACATCCACGGCCTCTGGGAGAACGAGGTCGCGCTTGAGTGAGCGATTTTCTTTTATTTCCCTTTCAGAGTGCTATTTTCCGCTCCAAAAGAGGCCTAACTTCCTCCCCAGCCACTTTAAAGAAATCTTCCTCGCTTTTGAATGGCCTTTTGGCAAGAATGCTTACCGCCCTTTTCTTCCCTATCCCAGGTATATTCTGGAGCACCTTTGGGTTCTCCCTGTTCACGTTTATCGGCAGAGGAATCCCCGTTATGCTCCTGAAGCCGTGATCGACGATGAGGACGTCGTAAAACCTGTTGAGGGGAACCTCCTTCGGCATGCCCACGATGAGAGAATAGCTACCTATCTGCCTGCCGTAGGTGAGCCCGTTGTCAAAAACTTCGGCCCTCACATCGCGAAGAACAGTCCCAACCGGGACGATCCTCTTGAGCATCGGCAGGTCTATCTCGTGCCTTATTTTGTACTTGTAGTGCTGGATGAGCGTCTTGTGCTTCTCGGTCTTCACCTTGTCCCTCATGTTCCAGAGGGGCGTTCCCGGAAAGACAACTACCTGGCGGATGTTTATCCTCCTGACCATCAGGCCGTCTTCGAGTAGCTTTTTGAGAAACTGGAAGGTTAGCTCGTAGCTCTTCTTCGTCTCGCCAGGGAGGCCGAAGATTATGTTTATCCCGGGGAGAAGCCAGGGCATTCCGTTGGGGCCCCTCCTTCCCCCGATTTCGTTGAGAATTTTGACGGCCTCGTAGGTCTCCTCGGCCGTTGCGTTCAGGTTGTTGAGCTTGGCCACCTTTGGGTCGGCGCTTTCGAGACCGAAGGCAACGACGTTCCCTGGAGTGCCGTACTCTATGAGGGTCTTAGCTATCTTCCTGCTCTCCTCAGGATAGTTCGCTATCACGGCTGGATTTGCGTTATCAACGTGAAGGGTTTTAACTTCTGGAGCAACCGAGCGTATTCCGCGGAAGAGCTTCTCTATTGCCTCTGGATTCGGAATTGGGACCCTCCCATTCGGCTTCGCCATGTAGGAGAAGATGCAGCTCTGCCGGCCAACGCGGAAGTGTCTGACACCGAGGTCGTAGAGAGCCTTAACCTCGGCGACCACATCCTCGACCGGCCTGTCCTCAACTTTACGGTAGCGAACGGGCTCTGTGCAGAAAGAGCAACCCCCTATTCCCATGGCCTTTGGACAACCCCTCTGGGTCTCGATCTCGACTATGACAAATTCCGGGTAATCGGGAAACTGCTTGACAACTTCGGCCCCAATAATTGCATAATCCCTTAATTCTACATAATCCCTAAAGCGGAAGGGATCTGCGTCTTTCGGGTTGCCCAGATAATCGAAGAGGAAAGCCTCCAGGTCACCGTAAACTATGTGGTCAAAAACGTTCCGTGCCAGCAGGAGCTCGCGGGAGGTTATCTTTGTCCCGCCCGCGTGAGCTGAACCCATGAAGGCCGGCCCGCCGAGGATCTTCACACCCTTGAAAGGCCTTATGAACTCGGCTATCTCCTCCACTTGAGAAGGAACCGCGGATAGGTACTTGCCCGGCGTGTGAAGGCCACCTATGTAGACGATGACGTCGGCTTTTTCCAGTATCTTCCTCGTGTTGGGAAAGTTCGGGGTCTTGTTTTTTGTCCTTATCCTGTCCTCCCCCTTGAAGGTGGCTCTGAGGTCGTCTATGGTGAGGTAAAAGACTTCAGCCTCTTTTCTGGCCTTCTTTATTGCACCGTAGGCGTAGCGAGGATAAATTCCGAGGTAAGGCGGGACGCCGAGACCAGCTGGTTCATCAGTGTAGCCGTCGACGATGGCAACTATCATCGGGGAGTGTTTAAAGAGCGCCCTTAAAAAACCAGCGGGTCTAAATGACATTTCCCAAAACTGCCCAGGAAGGCTTATAACTGTTCAAACAAAACTCCGGTAAGGTGAAGAAAAATGAAGGTTTACATGCTCGGCCTTGAATGGCCCGAACACTACAGGGCCGTTCTGGAGGAGCTTGCGAAGATAACCGACCCGGTAACCGGGGGAGACATCCTCGACTCCGGCGTCGTGGCCGGTTTGGAGGTCACTGAGGATACGCTAAAAATCTGGCTCAACTTCGAGAGCCACGCCGAGTACAACATTATCGGCGAGAGCGCCATAGCGTACTCCAAGATCATCGGCGACATAATGGAGCGCTTTGCCCTCGTGAAGTTCGAGAACGTCTACGTCTACGACCTCAAGAACAACCCCGTTGGAGTCTTCGAGAACAGGGGAAGGTACAGGGCCGAGGAACTCGGGGGCGGATGAATTGGGACTCCTCGGAATCTTCAAAAGGCCCGAGAGAACGCCCAAACGCGGCCCCAAAGAAGACCTCCCGCCCGAGGTCAAGAGGGTAGTAGAGGTTCTCAAATCGGTCATAGACCCCGAAACGGGCCTGAACGTCGTTGAGGAAGGTCTTGTTTACGGTCTGACCGTTGAGGGCAAAAAAGTTCAGGTCTTCTTTCTCTTTGCCCGCTCGACACCGGACTGCCACTTCTGCCAGGCTTTGGCCATAAACGTCCAACGGAGAATTCTAAGGGACACGATAGAGGCTCTCAAAAAGGAAGGGTTTAAGAGGATTGAAATCTATAATGAGATTGGACTGCTGCTTGATGAATGGGGTGATAAGGATGGTTCCGCCTGAGCTTGAAGAAGGGCTTCCCCTCGAAAAGATGAAGGACTTCTCCCTTGAGGAGCTTCTTGGAATGGCAATTAAGGCTGAGATTGGTGCCAGAAAGTTCTACGAGAGCCTCGCCGAGAGGATAGAAATCCAGGAGCTTAAGGAAAAGATAGAGTGGCTCGCGGGAGAAGAGAAGAAGCACGAGGAGCTTCTGAGGAAGATATACGCCAACATGTTCCCTGGGAAGGAGGTCATCTTCCCGAAGGAGCACATAGGGCCTGAACTCCAGCCGGTGGCGAGAAAGCTGGAGGGGATTCAGGACATCATAGACCTCATCCGCTGGGCCATGAAGGCCGAGGAGATAGCGGCGCAGTTCTATGCGAAGCTTGAGGAGATGGTTGACACGGAAGAGAAGAAGAGGCTCATGCGCTATTTGAGCGACATGGAGAGGGGCCACTACTACAACCTGAAAGCTGAATACGAGCTCCTCCTCGACTGGGAGATGTACAGCCAGATGATGCACGTTGGGCCTTGAGCCCCAATCTTTTAACTTTTCAGCTGATAGGAAGTCCCTCTACCTATCCAGGCTAATCCAGGAGGGCCTTAACGTCTATCCTGTGCCCGTTGGACTTGACGGCCGCTTCTATGACGGCGAGGTCCTTCAGGGCCTCAAGGGGACTTCCGAGGACGTTTTCCCTTTCTCCCATCACCACCCTGTAGAAGTCTTCAAACTCGAGCTTGTAGCTGTTTTCTGGATTGACGCCAATCTCCTCCCCGTTGAGGAGTATTCTGTCCGACTCCACGAGCATCCTTCCGTGGGTTCCAACTATCTCAAACCTGTCCTTACCCTTAATCGAGTACCCTGCTGTGTAGGTTCCAACAACTCCGCTCTCGAACTCGAGGAGAGACGACATGAAGTCAAGACCTCCAAGGAGCGGGGAGAGGTCGCGCACGGCAGCGGAAATCCACGCGACATCGCCGAAGATGAGCCTCATAGCAGCTACGTGGTGCACTCCTCCGTCCGAGAGAAAGCCTCCAACGTGCTTCGGGCTCTTCCTCCACCCTGTGTGCACGTAGGGATTGCCCTCGTCCATGCCGACCCAGACGTGCCAGCTCGTGAAGACGGGCTCCCCTATTTTCCCCGCATCAATCAGCTCCCTTGCCCTCCAGAAAGCTGGAATATGTCTAAAGTTCTCGGCGATGTAAACAACGACATCCGAGCCGCTGGCGATTTGTACTATCTCTTTTCCGGTCTTTACGTCGGTTGAGATTGGTTTTTCGCATATCACGTGAACCCCGTTTTCAACGGCCTTCTTTATGAACGGGAGGTTCAGTTCAACGGGAAGCGCCAGGTCAACCGCATCAACCTCCCCCGACTGGAGGAGATCTTCATAGCTCTCAAAAACCTTAGCTCCACCAAGGAGCTCGGCACACTCCTCCGCGTGCTCCCTCGTCCTGCTCGTGACTGCAGTCACCTCAAAAATGTCGGAAAGCTCCTTTAAGGCCGGAATATGGAGGGTCTTTGCTGCAATCCCGCAGCCAACAATCCCCAGCCTGATTTTCCCCACGTTTTACCCTCCCTAAGGATTCGATAACATTAGATTCTCGATGGCATTGGATATAACACTTTTCCGTGATAGCATGACAGACCCAAAAGCTTTTTAATTCCAAAGCCCAACATTTTTAGGTGGGCCTAACAATGATGGAAGGATTCATAGCGAACCTCTCATCGTGGTTGTTGCAAATCTCCGGAGGAAGTCTCTTGATGGTGGCCTTCTACGCGGGCCTCTTCGTTGCGTTAATGACCACCCTCGGTGCTCTCCTTGCGATTTTCGCCCACAGAATGCCTGACTGGGGTGTTGATGTTAGCCTCTCCTTCGCCGCGGGAGTCATGATAGTGGCGAGCTTCACCAGCTTAATTCTCCCGGCCATAGAATCAAGGGGTACTTTTATACCGGCTGGTGCTGGAATACTCATTGGTGTTCTATTGATATACGCAATAGACCGCTTCATCCCCCACGAGCACCTCGTCAAGGGCTACGAGGGGCCGAAGGAGTTCAAGGAGCGCCTTAGGGTTGTGTGGCTGATAGTTTTGGCAGTCATCATCCACAACCTGCCGGAGGGGATGGCCGTCGGGACTTCCCTCGTCTACAACCTCGAGAGGGGCCTCATAACGGCGATAGCCATAGGAATCCAGGACTTTCCAGAGGGAACCGTCGTTTCGCTCCCCCTCGCCACGCTCCAGAAGAAGCGCCTAATGCCAATCTTAATGGGCGCACTAAGCGGCGTTGCCGAGATGGTGATGGTCATCCTCGGAGCGTTCCTCTTCACGGCCTTCCACTCGCTCCTCCCCTACGGACTCGGGATGGCCGGCGGAGCTATGCTCTACGTTACAGTAAAAGAAATGATACCCGAGATATACAAGAGGGAGGACAACGAGACGCTTGTTACGCTCGGCTTCTTCCTGGGCTTCTACGTGATGCTGTTCCTCGATTCCATGCTCGGTTAGTTTGAGATGGTTTAAAGCCACCTTTTCTTCTTAAAGTATGCCACCATAACCAGTGCAATAAAAAGCATCAACAGAAGGACCGCGGGATAGCCGTACTTCCACTCAAGCTCCGGCATGTATTTGAAGTTCATCCCGTAAATTCCGGCGATAAAGGTCAGCGGGATGAATATCGTTGCTATAATAGTCAGAACTTTCATGACTTCGTTTGTCCTGTTGCTTATGCTTGACAGGTAAACGTCCAAAAGCCCGCTTATCATGTCCCTCAGTGTTTCGACCGTATCAATTATTTGTATAGTGTGGTCGTACACGTCCCTGAAGTAGGGCGATGTTTTCTTTGAGATTAGATTCGAGTCCCCTTTATACAGCCCGTTTAGAGCCTCTCTTAGCGGCCATATTGTTTTCCTTACCTCAATGAGGTTCCTCTTCAACCTGTGAATTTTCTGCACTGTCTCGGGCGAAGGCTCGAATATGACCTTATCCTCGAGGTTTTCTATCTCTCCGCCCAGAGTTTCAAGCACCACAAAATAGTTGTCAACTATAACGTCTATTAGAGCATAGAGAAGATAATCGGCACCGTTCTTCCTGATAATGCCCTTGTTGTTCCGGAGCCTTTTTCTGACGGGCTCAAAGATACCGTTTTCCGTCTCCCGGAATGTGAGGACGAAGTTTTTTCCCAGTATCACGGCGGCCTGCTCCGATTCTATGCTCTGGGAAGCTTCGTTATACGTAAGCGTCTTTACAACCAAAAAGATGTATTCGTCAAAATATTCCACCTTGGGACGCTGATTGACGTTGACTATATCCTCCAGGACGAGTGGGTGTATGTTATAGAGCCTACCTATCTCCTCAATGACGTCTACTCTATGCAGTCCAACCAGATCCAGCCACATGACCTTTGAAGAATCTTTGGGTGGAAGGCACTCTTCAACATCCCCTATTTCGAGCTCTCTGTACTCCTTTGAATCATAGAGGGTGCATACTATCTTGAATTCTCCTACTCTGTTGCCCGTATAAATTAGGGTACCCGGCGGCTGGCCGATTTTTTGAATTATCTCCTCTTTCATGGTTATCTTCAAATTTTAGGACATGAAAACATTTAACCTTTATGCAATAAATGAGTCGCTTTGAAGCACGCTATCTAAGAGTCCATAGGTATCCATGATCCAGATGCCCGGTTAGTTCGAGGCTGAAACTTTTGACTTTGATTTTTCGAAAACCTTATTAGGAAGACCGAACAATTGGATAGGGGTGTGAACATATGAGAAGGTTTGGCGCACTGGCCCTTGCCGGTTTGATTGTGGTTGCATTTCTGAGCGGCTGCATAGGCCAGAATGAAGAAGTTCCCACCATCGTTATCGGCTCGAAGCCCTTCAACGAGCAGTACATCTTGGCGCACATGATAGCCCTCCTCCTTGAGGAGAACGGTTTCAAGGCCGAGGTTAAGGAAGGCCTCGGCGGAACCCTCGTCAACTACGAGGCGTTAAAGCGGGGCCAGATAACACTCTACGTCGAGTACACCGGAACCGCCTACAACAACATCCTCAAGCTTGAGCCCCCTGAAAAGTGGGACCCCGACTACGTCTATGAGAAGAGCAAGGAGGAGATGTTAAAGCGCGACGGCGTTCTAACGCTTGTAAAGCTCGGCTTCCGCGACGACTATGCAATAGCCGTGAAGAAGGACTTTGCAGAAAAGAACAACCTCCAGAAGCTGAGCGATTTAGCCCCCTACGCTCCGGAGATGACCCTTGGAACGGACCCGGAGTTCGCGACGAGGCCTGACGGACTGCCGAGGATTAAGGAGGTCTACGGCTTCACCTTTGGGGAAGTAAAGCAGATGGAGCCAACGCTTATGTACGAGGCAATAAAGAACGGACAGGTTGATGCCATCTCCGCCTACACCACGGATGCAAGGGTTGACCTCTTCGGCCTCAAAATCCTTGAGGATGATAAGGGAGCTCTACCGCCCTACGACGCCGTCATTTTGGTCAAGAAGGACTTTGCCGACAAGTATCCAGAGGTTGTTGAGGTTCTCAAGAAGCTTGAAGGCCTTATTGACACGGACACCATGCGCGCTCTGAACTACAAGTACGACGTGGAGAAGAGGGACGCGAGGGAAATAGCGCGGGAGTTTTTGATCGAGAAGGGCCTCATCAAGGGCTGATTCCCTTTTTATTTTGGTGATGGGGATGCTCTTCAACAGAATCGATAGTATTGAGCTCAGGGGCGTCACGAAGCGCTACGGCGACTTCGTGGCAGTTGACCACGTTGACCTCGAAGTTATCGGCGGGGAGCTTCTCATACTCATAGGGCCAAGCGGCTCCGGAAAGACGACCCTTTTGAGAACCATAAACCGCCTCGTGGAGCCCGATGAGGGCGAAGTCTTCATCAACGGGCGCAACGTGAGGGAGTTTGATGTTGTCAAGCTGAGGCGGAGCATTGGCTACGTCATCCAGCAGATAGGCCTCTTCCCGCACATGACGGTTAAGGAGAACATAGCCCTCCTGATGAGGCTCGAGGGGTGGGATGAGGAGGAGATGGAGAAACGCGTTGAAGAACTGCTCGACCTGGTGGCCCTCCCGCGGGAGTTCGCGGAGAGATATCCCCACCACCTCAGCGGCGGCCAGCAGCAGAGGGTTGGCCTCGCGAGGGCCCTCGCTCTAAACCCGCCCCTCCTCCTCATGGACGAGCCATTCGGTGCTCTGGACCCGATTTTGAGGAGGCAGCTCCAGGAGGAGTTCGCGAGGATAAAAGCTGCCCTCGGGAGGACCATCGTCTTCGTAACCCACGACATAGAGGAGGCCTTCAAACTCGGCGATAGAATAGCGATAATGAGAGATGGAAAGCTCATTCAGGTCGGCTATCCCGATGAGCTCGTCCTCAATCCGGCGGACGAGTTCGTCGCTAAGCTTGTCAACGCGGACAAGAAGTTCAAGCACCTCGACACGCTGAAGGCCAGGGACATAATGATAGACGTTGAGCCTTATTTGGTTGAGGCGGAGAGCGTTGAAGCCGTTCTGGAGTGGATGAGGGAGAACGACCGCGAGTTCGCGGTTCTGACAAAAAACGGCGCCCTCGTTGGGACGGTGACCTTAAGCTCGCTCCTCAAAGCGGGGACCCTTGAGGAGGCGATTGATGAGCCCCTGAGACTTTCACCGGACGATTCCCTCGCCTCGGCGCTCTCGGAGATGAAGGCCAAGGGAGAGTTCATGGCGCTCGTTGTGGAAGGGGAGAGGCCGGTGGGCGTTTTGCTCGCCAGCGAAGTTCTGCTGAGACTCGTGTGAGGTGTTCCCATGGACGTACTCTGGGTCTGGGAGAGCCAGAACCTCGCTCAAAGGACGCTTGAGCACCTCCGCATGTTCGGGATAGCCCTGGCATTATCGGTCGTTATCGGCGTTCTCCTCGGTCTCTACCTCTACAGGCGGCCAAAGTTAGCCCCAATAGCCTTCAACGTCCTGAACATCCTTGAAACGGTGCCAACACTCGCGCTCCTCGTTCTCCTCCTTCCTCTACTCGGCCTCGGGGAGAAGCCAACGATAGCGGCCTCGGTCATTTACTCCATCCTCCCCATAGCGAGGAACACCTACACCGGGCTGACGAGCGTTGAGAGGAGCTACATCGAGGTGGCCGAGGCGATAGGCCTTAGCGAGAGGGAGATACTCATAAAGGTGCGCTTTCCCCTGGCATTACCTCTCATAGCGGCCGGAGTAAGGATAGCCGTCGTCTTTACCATGGGCGTCGTTACACTCGGAGGCCTTATAGCGGCCGGCGGCCTTGGGGCGCCGATACAGACGGGCATACACCTCTACGACAGGGACATAATCGTCGTCACGGGACTTTGGGTTGGGCTTCTGGCATTAATACTCGATGGAGTTGCCGCATTAATAGAACGCTATCTGAGGGGTCGCTATGGTAGGCGTTGAGAGGGTTCTTGGAGCCTTTGGGGAACACCTCGTTCTGACCTACGCTTCCCTCTTCCTGAGCATAGCCGTTGGGATACCCCTCGCCATGCTTTCGCTAAGGAGCAGAAGGCTGGCGTCGTTGATTATGGGCTTCGCCAACCTCGTTCAGGCCATACCGAGCTTCGCGGTTGTTGCCATAGTGGTTCCCCTCCTCGGGATAGGCTTCACCCCGGCGGTCTTTGCGATATTCCTCCGGGCGCTTCTCCCGATAGTCAAGAACACCTACGTTGGCCTCAGCGAGGTGGATGAAGCTATGGTTGAGGCGGCCCGGGGAATAGGGCTTACGGAGTGGGAGATTATAAGGCACGTCCGCCTTCCGCACGCCTATCCTGCAATGTTCGCGGGCATAAAGTTCGCCGCTGTTCTGGCAAACTCCATAGCCATACTCACCGCCATAATAGGCTCCGGGGGGCTGGGGAGTCTGGTCTTTGAAGGCCTGGCAAGCTTCAACACGGACAAAATCCTTGCCGGTTCCATTCCAGCCATACTGATGGCGGTGTTTATTGACGTTAGCTTTTCCTACCTCGAAAAGAGGGTTACTCCAGAGGGTATAGGAGGTGTTTGATGTGAAGATTGTTATAGGGGCAAAGCCCTTCAACGAGCAGAGAATCCTCGCCCATATAATCGGAAAGCTCCTGGAAAGGGAAGGGTTTGAGTACGAGGTGAGGGTGAGCGAGCCGAGGCTGGAGGCAAACCTTGAGGCGCTTGAAAGGGGAGAGATAAACCTTTACGTCGAGTACACGGGAACCGCCTACAACGCCCTTCTCAAGCTCCCGCCCATGGAGACGTGGGACGAGGAGAGGGTCTTCGAGGCCGTCAGGGAGGGGTTCAAAGGGAAGGGCATAGAGGTTGTCGCGAGGCTCGGCTTCAGGAACGACTTTGCTCTCGCGGTGAAGAGGGAAGGGCTGAGAACGATAAGCGACCTCGCGGGGATATCGAAAAGCCTCACCTTCGCCTGCCCCGCTCCCTACATCGAGAGGCCCGACGGCCTGCCGAGGCTTAGAGAGGTTTACGGCCTTGAGTTCAGGGAGATAAAGCCCCTCATGCCGCCGGAGATGTACGGGGCCATATCGAAGGGCGAGGTAGATGTGATCACTGCCTTCACAACAGACGCAAGAGTGGACGCCTTTAAGCTTTCCCTCCTTGAGGACGATAAAAAGGCCCTCCCGCCCTACGAGGCGATAGTGATAGCCGGAGAGCTTCCCGAGGGAGCAGCTAAGGCATTGAAGGCGCTGGAGGGGAGGATAAGCACCGAAACGATGAGGAGGCTCAACCACATGCTCGACTTCGAGGGGAAGGGGGAAGAGGAGATAGCGGAGGAGTTTCTGGCCAGTCTGGGCGTTTAAAAATCCTTGGGGGTGATCTGTATGACGACATACAACCTTAGGGATAAGGTGGCCATCGTCACGGGTGGAGGACAGGGCATTGGAGCTGCCATAGCCCAGCTTTTCGCCGAAAACGGGGCCAAAGTGGTGATAGCGGAGATAGACGAGGAAGCAGGGGAAGAAAGGGAGGCAATGCTCCGCGAGAGGGGCCTTGAGGTGACCTTCATAAAGACGGACGTTTCCAACGAGGAGTCGGTAAAGAACATGGTTAAGAAAACCGTCGAGCTCTACGGCGGGGTGGACATACTCGTTAACAACGCAGCGATAATGTCAGTGAAGAGCATTTTCGAAAGAACGCTCGAAGAGTGGGAGAGGGTCATAAGGGTGAACCTGACGGGGCCCTACATATGCTCCCGATATGCCGCGGAGGAGATGATAAAGCGCGGAGGGGGAGTTATCATCAACATCGCGAGCACAAGGGCATTGATGTCCGAGCCGGACACGGAGCCATATTCCGCTTCCAAGGGCGGCCTCCTGGCACTGACGCACTCCTTAGCGATAAGCCTCGCAAAGTACAGGATAAGGGTAGTAGCGATAAGCCCGGGCTGGATAGAGACATCGCGCTGGAAGAAGTCAAAGCTGCGCTCCGAGCCGAACTTAAGGCCCATAGACCACGAACAGCACCCTGCCGGAAGGGTTGGAGATCCAATGGACATAGCCCACATCTGCGCCTTCTTGGCTGATAACGAGAAGGCCGGCTTCATAACGGGCGTAAACTTCGTCGTTGACGGCGGAATGACGGTGAAGATGATATACGCGGAGTGATAAGAGAGGCAAAACTATAAGTATGCCTCTGACGAACTACTTAACCTGGTGATGTGCATGGATGATAAGTTCAAGTCTCTGAAAAGGCTCAACATGATAGCGGGAGCCTTCCACCTGATACAGGGTGTCCTCATACTCCTGCTTTCCAGCGATTTCACCGTTACCGTAACCAGGAACTATCTCAAGTTTGACGAGGCCACGAGGAGCCTCCTGACGGTAACGGAGAACCTCTTTGAGGTCAAGCTGGTGTATCTCATTGCTCTCTTCCCGTTCCTGACGGCTTTGGCCCATCTCGCGGTTTCAACGGTGCTCTTTGACTCCTACAAGAAGAACCTCTCCAAGGGCATCAACCCCTACCGCTGGGCCGAGTACTCGGTGACCTCCTCGATCATGGTGGTCATCATAGCCCTCCTCGTCGGCATCTCGGACATAGGGACGCTCATGCTCATGTTCTCCATCAACGCGGCAATGATATTCTTCGGCTACCTCATGGAGCTCCTCAACCAGTACACCGAGAGGGTCAAGTGGAGCCCCTTCATCTTCGGCTCCTTCGCGGGGATAATGCCGTGGATAGTCATCTTCATGATAATTCTCCGCTCAAACCCGCCGAGCTTCGTGATATGGATATTCGTCAGCATAGCGGTGTTCTTCAACCTCTTCCCACTCAACATGGTGCTCCAGTACAAGAAGTGGGGCAAATGGGCGGACTACCTCTACGGCGAGAAGGTCTACATAATACTGAGCTTCGTCTCGAAGACCATACTCGTGTGGCAGGTCTACGCCGGAACGCTCCAGCCGTGAGGTTTTATTTTTATTCATTTTTGAAGTCCGGCTTATTTCGTGGTGATAGCATGTGGTTCGCGGTTCTCTCGTCAAAGGAGGTTGGAAAAAAGCCCCTCGGTGTTAGAAGGCTCGGTAAAGACCTCGTCTTCTGGAGGGACGGCAAAGGGAAAGTCCACGCCCTTGAGGACTTCTGCGTGCACAGGAGGGCGAGGCTTTCCGCAGGAAGGGTCGTGGGGGACAGAATCCAGTGTCCATTTCACGGCTTTGAGTACGATGGGGAGGGAAGGGTAAGGCTCATCCCTGCTCTCGGGAAAAGCTACGAGGTTCCCGAAAAGTTCAGGGTCAAAGCTTACCCCGTTGCCGAAAAGGCAGGCATGGTGTGGCTCTGGTTCGGTGAGGAGGAGCCGAAGGGCGAGCCAAGGTTCTTCGACGACATTGATGAGGGGTTCGCCTACGCCGAGTTCCGGGAGCTCTGGAGGGTTCCATTCCCGAGGGCCGTTGAGAACCAGCTCGACGTTATGCACCTCCCCTTCGTTCACAACACGACCATAGGGAGGGGGAACAGGACGCTCGTCCACGGGCCCGTGGTGAAGTGGATTGACGAAGATAGCTTCTTTTTCTACGTCTTCAACGAAGAGGACAGGGGCCAGAGGGTCAAAAAGCCGGAGGAGCTGAATCCGGAAGAGTCGAGGGTCTACCTTGAGTTCATATTCCCGAACGTCTGGCAGAACCACATAAGCGAGGGGACGAGGGTGGTAGCGTTTTTCGCGCCCGTTGATAGGGACAAAACGATGATCTACCTCCGCTTCTACATGAGGCTCACCGGGATAAGGGCCCTCGATGGGCTTATGTCGAAGCTTGCCATGCCCTTCAACAAGGTGGTCTTCCACCAGGACAAGAGAGTGGTGGAGACCCAGGAGGGCGACATAAGGAAGGACCTCTTGGTTCAGGGCGATTTACCAATAATGGAGTTCAGAAAGAGGCTCTTCAGGGAGAAAGTCCTCGTGGAGTTCCTTTTTGGTGGGGAGAAGTGATTTAAACCCTCGGGGCAAGTGGCAATCTATCCGACAAAAAGGGGGTGCTGAAATGAGTGCTCAAATCTACGACCCAACGACCTGGAAGCCGTCCAGAGCTGACCTCATCATCGCGACGGCTGTGGCCTTAGTCTTTCCGCTCATAGCGGGCTGGCTCTACGGCCTAAAGGGCGCTTTGATACCGATGGCGCTCTACTACTCCCTCGCCTGGGGGCTTTCGAAGCTCAGGAGGGGCCTCACAGGCTACGGGACTCCCCTCCCGGAGAAGCCGCCCGTGTGGTTCTACGTGAACGTTGGGGTAATCCTCCTCGGTCTTGCGTTCGCCCACATGGCGCCAATAAAGGTGGAAAACCCCTACATGCTCGGCGTCCTCCTCACGGCCCTCCTTTGGGCGCCCGCCAATGCCTCAAGCGAGCAGCTCCTCTGACTCTACATATTCGACTCGTGGGACCTCTATCCTGAAAAGCCGAAGCTCTCCTACAGGCTAATCGGCCTTCTGCTCTTCTCGGTCTACGTTGGGGCCATACACACCCTGTTCTGGACGAAGTTCCTGCAGGTTGTCGATCCTGAGAGCGTCTTTGGAGTTATCTTCGTGCTCCTCACCACAATATCCGGCTACCTCCACATTATCGTGTGGCGCAAGTCGGGGCAGATGGTGTTCACGTTCATACCCCACCTGCTCCTCAACATCGGCCCGCTCCTGTGGACGGGCTACAGCATCCTGCCCTACCTCTGGAGGTGATTTTACGCGCCTCTGGTCCCTCCACCCCAAATACCTCGACTCCAAAGGCCTCGTCGCCCTATGGAGGGAGGGCTTGCTCGCCAAGAAAGTGCTCGAGGGCAAGACGAGGGGCTACAGGAACCATCCCCAGCTCGAGCGCTTCAAAAACCATCCCGAGCCCCTGAGGGCGATAAATGCATACCTCTACGAAGTGTGGAAGGAGTCGCAGAGGCGGGGCTACCGCTTTGAGGTCGGGAAGATAGAGGCTCTGGAGCTCGAGGAGAAGATTCCCGTGACGAGGGGCCAGCTGGAGTACGAATTCCAGCACCTCCTCAAAAAGCTCCAGAAGAGGGATGCAGAGCGGTACGAGGCGCTAAAGGAAGAGAAGAAAATCGAGCCAAACCCCGTGTTCTTCCCGGTGGAGGGCGGGGTTGAGAAATGGGAAAGGAGGAAAGACCTCACTGGGGCATCTCCCTGATATGCACATCCATCTGCGGGAAGGGTATCTCTATTCCTTCTTTCATGTAGGCCTCGTAGATGCCCTTGGTGAGGTCACCCTTGACCGCCCAGTAGTCCTCCGTTTTCGCCCAGGCCCTGAGCTGGAGGTTTATTGAAGAGTCTGCGAGCTCAGTTATAACCACCGTCGGAGCCGGGTCCTTGAGAACCTTCGGATGGTTCTGCATGAGGTCCATGGCGATTTTAATGGTCCTGTCGAGGTCTGTTCCGTAGGCGACGCCGACGTTGACGTCAACCCTCCTCGTGGGCATCCTGGTGTAGTTGGTGATTACATTCCCCCAGACGAGCTTGTTGGGGATCGTTATGAGCACGTTGTCAGCTGTTAAAAGCTCGGTGCTCATTATGCCGACCGCGTTAACCTTACCGACTTTTCCAGCTACCTCAACGACTTCACCCATGTCAATCGGCCTTAACGCGGCAATCCAGACTCCAGCTGCCAGGTTTGTTAGCGTGTCCTGCATACCGAAGCCCAAGATCAAGCCTATAACAGCTGACAGGCCGAGAACTACTGAACCGACTTCGATGCCCAAGGCCCTAACTGCCAGCAGTAGCACCGCCACGTAGAGGAGGGCACTTAGGAACCTCCCAAGGAACTCAACGACGAGCTCCGGGAGCTTCGTCTTCTTCAGGCCCTTTCTGAAGGCTCTAACGATTATCTTTGCCACGATGTAGCCTACTATCAGTACTGCTATCGCAGTTATCACCTGAATTGGCTTCACTCCCACGTAGGGGAGCGGCTCATCGAGGACTACCATTTTCACTCACCTCCCATTAAAATCATCACATTTTATGCCCCATATTTCCGAGGGAAAATAAGAGTATAAGTGGAGAACCTCAAGCGGTCAAATCCCCTTCAGTTCACTCCTTATATTTCGCTATAAGCTCCGCCAGGAGCCTGTGGTGCTCCTGTTCGTTCTTGGCGAGCGCTTCAGCAAGCCCCTTGAAGAGCGGGTGGGTCATCTTCTCCGCCATCTTCTGGTAGGTTTCTATCATGTCCTTCTCTATCTCAAGGTGCATCTCGGCGAAGCGCTTGACAAGAAGGGCCTGCTCCCCCGATATTTCAATGTCCATCGGCTCTTTAACGTGCTCATATCCTTTTCCAACTTTTTCAAGCTCCTTCTGAGCCTCAAGGATGGCCTTCATCAGATGCTTGTGAATTATTGTGTCAACGGCTATCCGCGTTATAACGGCCTCCGTGGCAGTGTACTTCAGTCCCTGGCCCCTTATCTTTGCCAGTCCTTCAGTATAACTTTTGGCCGCCTTATCCTCAACTTCGGAGGCCTTCTTAACGAGTGGCTCAACCATAGACCTCACCAGTTATACGTTTGGTGTTCGAAATATATAACCCTTTTTGCATAAATCACTGGTGTGTCCCCAGAACAAGAGGGACATGAAAAACAGAGTCACAAAAACAAAAAACGCAGGAGAGGG
This sequence comes from Thermococcaceae archaeon, assembly GCA_030156945.1. Classification (GTDB taxonomy): domain Archaea; phylum Methanobacteriota_B; class Thermococci; order Thermococcales; family Thermococcaceae; genus Thermococcus. Next base: position 14,228 of record JASGLT010000013.1, on the reverse strand, counting down.
GGTAAATAAAAGGTCACTCAAGGACAACGATGGCACTCGGATCCTTGACCCTTAGGGCAAGGGCCTCACTTGCCAAGAAGGCAACCTCCTCCCCCTCCGGCCCAAGCTCCTTAAGATCCACCTCCTGTCCAATGACGATATCAAGGACTGCAGGAGTGTTTGCGAAAACTATTACCTTGTTCTCGTCCACGTTGGGTGTTACAAAGATCCCTCCACGGAACACCTTGTTGAGGACTTCAATCAGCATTTTTCCTCCCTGCTCATGGACTCTGAGCAGCTTTGCATACCGTTTGGGGTTGATCACGAGGCCGAAAGGTCCGGAAGAAGATTCCCCGGCAGTTTGGAGTGCTGCCATCAGGTTGTCCAGTGCCTCCTCAGTTGTCACCCAATCTGTGAGCGGAACCTTCTTGACCCCTGCCGAGAGAAGTCCATTCACTATCAGAGCTTCCTCGTCCTTAACGAGGAGCTCCCCTGCCTTGACGGCAACTGCAGGGTCAAATGAGCCGTCACTGAGCTCCCTGAGACCAACGTAGAACTTCTTTGTGAGAAGTGGTATCGGCCTGTACTCCTGTTTTACTACCCTAACGCCGTCCTTCTGCTCTATCACATCGACCCTATAGGACTGCAGGCCAAGCATTTTCGTCCGGGGCAGTGCGTTGTAAAGAACCCTTCCCCTTTCAACGGCGCCCATGAGGGCCTCCTTGAGAACCTTCATGTAGTCTGAAGTCTGTTTCCCAGGGTCTCCGGGGGAGAGTTCAGTCCTGATCCCGGTCATCTCCTCTACCTCTTTAAAACCGTCTTTAAGCTCCCCCACCTGCTCTAAGTCGAGGTGAAGGAGCAGTGCCATGAACTCACCGACGTGCGCCTTCTCCTCCCTGGCAACATCCAAGAAAACTGCTCTAAGCTTTTCATCCTCTATGAACCGTGCAAACTGCTCGTAGAAGTTTATGGCGTCAAGTTCGGCCTCAATTGCCCAGCGGAGTGCCTGCGCAATCTCTTCCTTGGAGAGAGGCTTTTCTCTAGATATCGAAACAGGATTCAACCCCAGCATGGAATCACCACCATAAGGTCTAATTCTTCCCAGATAAATTTTTTCATCAAAAATGTGGGGAGGGAATCACCTCAGAAACTTTGAAACATACGGACTCTCTCCGGGCTTGCTTCTCCTGAAGTGGCCGCTCGGCTTTCCTGTTAGGAGTTCCTCAAACCATGCCTCGTGCTCTATCTCCTCGTGGAGGATAGCCAGAGCCAGGTCGTAGGTTCTCGGGTCTTTGCCGAAGGTGTAGTTGCATATCTCCGTGTACACTCCAACCGCACAGCGCTCCGCCTCAAGTAGCACCTTTAGAATGTTCTCAATCGTCGGCTCCTCTGGAAGGTAGGCATCGCGGCACCAGGCCATCTTCGAGAAGTCCACGATGTCCCTCGGAAGCTCCCCGCCGAGCTCGTATATCCTTGGAACCAGGGCCTCGAAGTGGTTCCTGTCCTCAAGGCGCGCGTCCTCAACGATCTCCTTTATGGTTTCTCCTTCAAGGCCGGCTGCATGGTTCCTCAAGACGGTGTAATAGTAGTAGGTTGTAAATTCCGCCGCGGCCGCCCTCAAAAGCATGTCCAAAAGCTTCTCCACATCTATGCCCGCCTTCTCGACGAGCCTTCTGTTGTGTTCCGACATGGGTTTCACCAGTTGTTAGTTGTTGCTTCTACTTAATAAGCTTTTCTATTTAGAAATTGCTTCTAATTAGGAAGGCTTATAAACCTGGAGGGCACACATCTAAGCATGTGGAAGGAAAAAGCGGTTAAAATGCTCCGGGAGAATGGCTACAAGATGACGCCCCAGAGGTTAAAGCTGATTGAAGTCTTAAACGAGATCGGAAGCGAGCATCCCTCACTGAACAGCCTTCTTGAGAGAATTAGAGAAGATTTTCCAACCGTTAGCTTCTCGACGCTTTATTCCAACCTGATGACCCTTAAAGAACTCGGTCTCATTGAGCTTTTCTCCGTTGGGGGAGAGACGAGAGTTGAAATCAACACAAAGCCCCATATAAATCTCATCGAGAACGAAAGGATTATCGACGTTAACGACCCCGAGATCATTGAGGCACTAAAAAGGAAGCTGGGGAAAGAAGTAAAGCTCGTTAACGTGCTGGTTGAAAGAGAGATCAGTCCACCTCCAAGCTGAAGTCCTGGTAGTCCATCCATATGCCCGTTTTCATGACCGAGTCGTACTGGGCCTTCAGAAGCTCGTAGTGGGCCTTCTCCACTTTGGCCAGCTCCTCAAAGAGCCTTCTGACGCTCTCGTGTTCCGCCTCCTTTGCGGCCTTCTCGTAGAACTCCCAGGTGAGCTTTTCCTGCTCCATACCTACTTTCACAGCATCAACCTCGCTGAGGGTCTCGGGCTCCTCAACGATCAGTTTTTCTGCGAGTTCTTTGTCAACAGTTGGGAGCTCGCACTTCTCTATGAGCCTCTCCACGAACTTCTCCTCAAAGAGGCCCCAGTGCTCGGCCTCTTCCTTGGCTAAGAATAGGAACATCTTCTTAGCCCTCTCGTCCGTGGCCTTCCTTGCAAGCTTCAGGTAGAAATTAAGCTCGTTCTTCTCGACCTCAAGGGCCAGGGCTAAGGCTTCAAGCTCGTTCATGGTATCACCATTATGGTTAGGAAGGCCGAACTAATAAGGTTTTTGAGGAAATGGTGGAGATTTGATAGGGGGCCGAGGGCATGGAAAGGCGAAAAGTTCTCGTCGCACTCGTTTTGATTCTGGTGTTCCTTCACGTAATTCCAGTTCCGAGCACGGGAGAAGATGTCGAGAAAGTTGCCCCGAAAGAGGGGAAGTTCGTTGAGGTCTGCGGGCTGAAGGTCTACTACGTCGAAAGGCCGGGAGAGGGCGAGAACATCCTCCTTCTACACGGCTTTGGGGCGAGCACCTACTCTTGGAGGTACGTTCTCTCAAGCAACCTCAGTGGTAGAATCGTGGCCTTCGACAGGCCGGGCTTCGGCTTCACGGAGAGGAAAGATCCGAGTGGGCTCCCCTGCAACCCCTACTCGCCGGAAGGGGCGGCCGGGCTGACCATAGAACTCATGGATAAGCTTGGCATGGAGAAGGCAGTGCTCGTGGGGCACTCGGCCGGAGCTGGAGTCGCTCTACTGGTGGCGCTCAAGGCCCCCGAGAGGGTTGAGAAGCTCGTGCTTGTTGCTCCTGCATGGAGTCCGAGGGAACCCTCCACGCTCCAGCGCATCCTTTACTCCCTCCCGCTCACAGAGAAGTTCTTCCCGCTCTTCATACGCTCCTCGGTGGGAAGACTTGAGGAGGTTCTTGATAACGCGTGGTACAACCAGAGCAAGCTGACCGACGAAGTCAGGGAAGGATATAAGGCGCCTCTAAAAGCTAGAGACTGGGATAGAGGGCTTTTCTGGGTGATGAAGTACTCAAGCTTCCCGGACATCGCTAGGGAGCTGAAGGGCCTTGAAGTTCCCGCACTCATAGTCCACTGCAGGGAGGACAGGATAGTGCCCCTCGAAAGCGGGGAGAAACTTGCGAAAACCCTTCCCAACGCTGAGCTGGTGGTTATGGAGGAATGCGGCCACTTGCCCCACGAAGAAAAGCCGGAGAAGTTCTTGAAGGTTTTTGAAGAGTTTTTGGAAAAGGAAAACTAACCAATCAGCTCTTTAACGGTCTCAAGAACCTTAGCCGCGTGCCCTTTGGCTCTAACGTTTATCTTCTTCCAGACGATCTCCCCCTCTGGATTAAGGATGAAGGTGCTCCTTATCGCCCCCTCGTACTCCCTGCCGTAGCGCTTCTTCTTGCCCCACGCCCCGAGTGCCTTATGGAGCTCCGCGTTCGGGTCGCTGAGAAGTTTAACCTTGAGGCCGTGCTTCTCCTTAAATCTTTCATGGCTCTCCGGTGAATCGCGGGAGACGCCAATAACCTGGACGCCGAGCTTCTCAAACTCTTCAATGAGCTCGCTGAACTCTTTTGCCTCAGTCGTGCATCCGGGCGTGTTGTCCTTGGGGTAGAAGTAGAGGACCGTCCACTTTCCGAGGACGAAGTCCTTCAGGGGCTTTTCCTCGCCGTTCTCATCGAGCACTTTTATCTCCAGATAGTTCATGGTTATCACCAGATTAGTTAGGCTTTCCTAATATTTAAGCTTTCCCTTCGAACCAAAAGCCTATTTTAGATGGCCATTGAAATGGGCAACGGTGGTACCATGAAAATTGAAAGGGTCGAAAACCCGCTCTCCCTCAAGGACGAGCTCCTGAAGTTCGTCTTCAGGGTGTATCAGTCTACCAATGGGGCCTATCCAGCTCTCGAATGGGTGGAAAATAAGCCCTCCCCCGATGATTTTGAGGGCTTTAAGAGAGTTTACGAGCCCTTCCTTGAGTTCCGCCTCGGGAAGGAATTCGACGAGCTGTACGTTCTGAGGGACAGTGAAGGAAAGGTCGCGGGAACCGTTGCCCTCGTTTACAATCTGGAAGGCAAAGACGTATGGTGGGTGCCCGAGGAGATAAAAGACGAAAAAACCGGCCTCATTGAGTTCTTCATGGTTCATCCCGAGTACAAAGGAAAGGGCTACGGCTCAAGGCTCCTGGAGTTTGCGGTGGAGAGACTGAAGGAGCTGGGGGAGGAGGCATATGTGATAACCTTCCCGGAGCTTGGGGCTTATTCATATTATTTGAGAAAGGGCTTCGCCAAGGTGATGGAGTACAAAGAGTTCGTGGTGCTGAAAAAAGAGGGTTAGAGGACGTAGAGATAAAGCCCGAAAAGTATCTGAAGCGCCAGCAGTAGAACAGCCGTGATGGCTATAAGCCTGTGCTGCTCCCTCTTGAGCTTTCTTCCAAGGAAGAGCTTCCCACTCGTGGCCGCGAAGAGGACGTAGAGGTACACGAAGAGGCCGAGCTTCCCGTGGCTTGAGGGGACGCCGCCGATGGTGTAGAGCATGTAGGCAACTCCGAGCGTGAGAAGCCCCACAGCCGAGTAGACAAAGAGGTGGTGGCGCTTTAGGTCGTGCTTTTTAGCTTGATAAGCCCCCGCAAGGAAGGAGAGGAGAGCAAGGGAGTTCAAAATGGCGTGAACCTGAAACGGCTCCATCTCTCATCACCCTTCGAGCTGGAGTTCCCCGCTCCCTTTGGCTACGTTGTGCTTGGCCGTGAAGTCGTCGCTGTCTGCCATTGCAAAGATGAACTTCACCTTTTGGCCGGGGCTGAATGCCTTATCGTACTGGTCTCCCGTGTCGAGCTTCCTCTTGAACTCTATTATCGTAACTCCATTCTCTTCCTTTCCAGCGTACTCTAAAATGTCACTGCTCCCGCCGAGGTTTTCGTCGGGCGGATGTGGGCCGTAAGTTCCGGTGGAGTAGGCGTCTACAATCTTCACCTCTCCGTTTTCAACCCACCCAAAGACCATGTCCGCGTCTTTCATAGCCCGGCTCGGCTCAAATCCTATCGCTATCCATCCCGTCGTTTCCCCCTTGAGGGCCATGTAAAGGTACTCGTCATCGTTCCTCCAGTAGATCACCAGCTTCCCGCCGGCGAGGGAGAGCTCGTGGCTGTACTCGTTCTCGCCTATTATCCCGTCTGCCTTCCATTCGCCGAGGGGCATAGTGGAAGTTGATGTGGAAGGCTGTTCCGAAGTGCTCGTCTGGGTCTCGGAGGTTCCTCCTATGCACCCGCCCAAAACCACCAGCAGTGCCAAAAGGACAAAAACCAAAAGCTTCCGCATAGCAACACCCAAAATATTTCGCAAGCAGTGCTCATATGCTTTACTGTCTTCGCCAAAATAACCATAATTGTCCAGAAATGCTTTTATATTCCCTGCCCTAACCCCCCTTGAAGTGATATTATGCGCAAGTTGCTGTTTGCACTCCTGTTTTTAGCGCTTTTAGCTGGGGTCACGTATCTTCGGGGAGGGAACAGCGTTCCAAGCCCTCCAACGGAAAGAGAGACAGTTATTGAGGTAACAGGGCTCGTTGAGAACTCCTACAACATGACGCTCGAAGAACTGAAAGCCCTCCCCTCCGTGAACGTGAGCGCGCCGCTATACTGCGTTGACAACCCAAAAGTGCCCCGAAAAAACGGCACCTGGAAAGGTGTGCCACTCAAGACACTCCTTGAGAAAGCAAAGCCCAAAAGTGGGGCATTCAAGGTTGCTTTCCATGCATCCGACGGCTATACCACAGACCTGCATCTACTGACGGCCATGAACGACGAGAGCATAATAATCGCCTATGAGTTCAACGGAGAACCTATAAGTCCGAGGCTCGTTGTGCCGGGAAGATGGGGCTACAAGTGGATAAAGTACCTGACGAAAATAGAGCTCGTCAGCTACAACTTCCTCGGGACATGGGAAAGTGCAGGATATCCCGACGATGCATACATCGATGAAATCGAGGGGGCCAGCTGATGAAAGCAAAAATCGCCCTCAAGCTGGTGGAGTGGACCTCACTTCCGCTCCTCCTGTTTGCCGGTCTTATGGTTATGAGCGGTTATGGTCTGACGAGTGAAGCCGCCAGAACCGCCTCCCTGGGCTTATTGACGTTCTCAAGCTCTCAAACCATCCACCTGGGCAGACTCGCCAGACTGGGCTTCACAGCCATCCTCTTCACCCATAGCTATGCCGGAACGGTTATACTCGCCCAAAAGTTAAGGCTAAGGGGCCGTAAAGGGCTTGCTTCACTCATTGAGTACGGGGTTATAGCCTTTCTCATCTATACAGGATGGGTTGTGCTTAACGGGGAGATGGGAGGTTAAGGTGAGAACCCAAACTGAAACAAAAAGCATACTCCACGACGGGCGTTCAGCTAAGGGCGGCAAGGCTTAAAAGCTGGCCCAGTTAGTCCATACCATGCTCTACCTGGAAATCCTCGGGAACCTTCCGGAAATGGCGATGGACGAAGTCAAGGCGATGCTCGAGCTATCGGGTGGAAAAATTTCCGGCAGGGATTACCTTTTTCTGAAGCTTGATGCTGATGAACGAGCTTTTCCATTCCTCCAGAGACTCGGACTCGCCCATGAATACGGAGAGCTCCTTCTGGAGGCAGAGTCCGTCGAAGGGCTCATTGAGATGGCTGCGGAGATAGAATGGCCGATAAAAGGGACTTTCAAAGTTGACACCGAGACCATGACCAACTGCTCCCATAACGTCCGGGATCTCCCCAGAAAGCTCGGAGCGGTCATAACCTCTCAGGGGCACCGAGTAAACCTCTCCTCTCCCCAAACTCTCGTGAGAGTCTACTGCGGGGAGAAACTTTATGCAGGGATACGGCTTCATTATTTTGATCCAAAAGACTTCGAGAGAAGAAAAGCCCACCATAGGCCATTCTTCAGGCCCATTTCGCTCCACCCCAGGGTTTCACGGGCTCTTGTGAACCTCACGAAGGCACGTAAGGAAATCCTCGACCCCATGATGGGGGCCGGAGGGATACTCATCGAAGCCGGCCTCATTGGCTTAAAGGTCTACGGGGTTGATATAAAGCCGGAGATGGTTGAGGGGGCTAAAATAAACCTTGAACACTACGGAATAAAAGACTACGTTCTAAAGCTTGGTGACGCAACCGAGCTTGAGAAGGTTTTTCCGGGCAAAGAGTTCGAGGCCATCGCCACAGACCCCCCATATGGAACTTCCGCAACACTCGCAGGCAGAAGGAGAGACGATCTATACAGGAAGGTTCTCAGGAGCACATACAGCGTCCTTAAGGAGGGGGGCAGGCTTGCAATAGCTTTCCCTGCAGATTTCGACGGCGAGAGAGAAGCGGAAGCCGTGGGATTCACCCTCGTCGGAAAGTACTATCAAAGAGTCCACAAGAGCCTTAAGAGGTACTTCTATGTGTTCGAGAAGTGAACAGGTTTCGGAAACCGAGGTCCTTCTCGGTCAGACATTTCACCATTAGAATCACCGAACAAAGTAGGGCCTTTTCGTATAAAAGCTTAGCGTTTCGATGGGTATCGAGAAACTTCAGTAATATTTAAATCGCTGTGTGAATTTTTAATTTACACAGTGACTATCTGGTGGTTAATATGGCAATATTGATCACTAAAGATGGGAGAATTGTTAGTAAGGCCGAGGAATCCGAGTTTAAGAACGAGGGATATCTCCAAACGTATATCTTGGAGAATCCAGAACTCATCCCTCTTGAGGAGATACATTCAGAAAAGAGGAACTTCATTGTCACAATCAGAGAATTTAACACCTATTCTGGGCCTATTGATATTCTTGCTATCGATAATAAAGGCGATATATACCTCATTGAAACCAAACTCTCAAGGAATGCAGATAAAAGAAAGGTCATAGCTCAAATTCTCGACTATGCTGCTGCAATATGGGAGGAGTATACAAACAATCCGGAGGGATTTATCAACAAAATTGAAGAAGATTACGAGTTCGAGATACCAGAAGATGTAGCAGAGGGCATTATCAAAAATTTGTCTGAGGGGAATTTTAAGCTGATAGTGGCGATGGATTCTCTTGATAAACGCCTGAAAACTATGATACGATTCCTGAAATCTCATTCAACTTTTGACTTATATGCGTTGGAGTTTGATTATTATGAATTCAAAGATGAGAGCGGGGAATTATATGAGATTTTTGTCCCAAAGTTGTTTGGCATTGAAACAACTGAAAAAAAGACTTCCTCATCCCAAAGCTCTCGGAGGAAGTGGTCTGTTGAGGAGTTCCTTGACTACGTTAAAAACGAGATCGAACCAAGAAATCCATCTCTTGCAAGTGCTATACTTGAGTTATCCTCCAAAGCAAGAGAACTTGGATGGACTCTCAAACCGGGAACATCAAAGCAGGGATCACTAAACTTGGTTCCGCCAGGAGAATTAACTAATGGCAGAGCTATTTTTAGTTTTGTGGGGACTGGAGTATTGAAAGTTTACCTTGGATGGATCATAGATGAAACTGCAAAGAATGAGTTAGTAAATGCGCTTCTCTCCTCGGGTTTACCTATCGATGGCACAAAAGTCGAATATCATTTAAGACCGGATGAGTGGCTGCCTAAAGTTAAAGAAATAACGTCTATTCTAGAACGTTTCTCTAATTACTGAACCTTTTTAAATCCCCCTTCTCCCTTTTATCCGGGAGGTGGCGGCCGTGACCGTCAAGGTCCGCTTTGATAAGGAAGTGAGGGAGTACGCTAAAGGCGAGAAGGTTAAGGATTCGGTTCTCAAGATCACCGAGACTGCTTTAGCTCAGGCCCTTGAGAAGTTCCACAGGAGAATGATAGTCATTGAGGGAGACACGCTGAAGAAGGCCGAGCTGGCCGGTATTTTAGCTGGGGCTTCCGCGAGGGTTCTCTCCGATATAGTTGGCGAGCTCATCGAAAAGCGCCTTAGAGATGAGAGCGAGGATAAAATCGAGGTTCTCTACGCCACGGATGCCCTCGGCGAGGAGACCTTTGGAAGGAAGCGCTATGAAGCATTTAGAAAGCACTTCGACGTTCTGGCCGGTTCCGAGGTGAACGTTACGGCTGTTACTTTCAAGCACACGAGAGAAATCTTAGGAAGAACCTATGACCTCCTAGTCTTGGACATGAGCTACGACTATTCTCCCAACGACCTCGGGAGGATCATCGAGACAGTCCGCGGCGGCGGGCTGATATTCATCCTCGCCCACCCGTTCGAGAAGTGGAAGGACATGTGGACGGGCTTCCACAAGAGCCTCGTGACGCCGCCTTACACGATAGAGGACGTCAAGAAGCGCTTCAACAGGAGGCTCATAAGGAAGTTCACCCAGCACGACGGGATATACATCATCACCGAGAGCGGAAAGGCGAAGAAGAAGCCCAAGAAGAGCAAGAGCCAGGCAAAGGTACGGGCGAGAAGTGGCGTTGAGATTCCGGAGGAGACCCTCTTCCCGAGGGAACTGTACGAGATGGCCCTTACGAGGGGACAGGTGGAGGTTCTCAAGGCCTTCGAGGAGCTTGTTGATAAGGAGGGAATGCTCGTCCTCACGGCAGATAGGGGCAGGGGTAAGAGCGTTTCCGCCGGAATAGCTGCTGTAGGCCTCGCCGTTGCCCTGAAGAAGAGGACGAGGATAGTTGTTACCGCGCCCGAGCTTGAGAACGTCCAGTCCCTCTTCAGGTTCGCCAAGAGGGCTCTGGAAAAGCTCGGCTTCAAGCCCTACGTCGTCGAGGAGAAGGGCCTCATAAAGGAGCTCTACGCGAGGAAGATAGGCCTGCGCTATTACCCCCCGGCGGAGGGCTACAAGAAGAACGCTGACCTCTACCTCCTGGACGAAGCAGCGGGAATTCACGTGCCCATACTTCACAAGTACCTCAACAAGCCGCGCGTCGTCTATTCCTCAACGATCCACGGCTACGAGGGCGCTGGAAGAGGCTTCTCCGTTAAGTTCCTGAAGAAAGCCAGGGAGAAGCGCTCTTTTAAGGAGCTCCACATGGACGAGCCCATAAGGTACGCCTACGGTGATCCAATAGAGAAGTGGCTCTTTGACGTTCTCCTGCTCGATGCAGAGCCGGTGGAGCTGACGGAGGAGGACTACGAGCTGATAAAGCGGAAGGAGGTCTATCTGGAGGAGCCGGACCTCGACGACTGGTTCGAGAACGACAGGGAAGACCTCAGGCACTTCGTTGGCATCTACATTTTGGCCCACTACCGCAACAGGCCGAGTGACGTGGCCCTATTAGCTGATGCTCCGCACCACGAGGCGAGAGTTCTCCGCCTGAAGAACGGCAAGATAGTCACGGCCGTCCAGATAGCAAAGGAAGGTGGAATTCCAAAGAGCGTGGTAGACAAGATGGCCAAGGGTTACAAGCCGCGCGGGAACATCATCCCGGACATGATGGTCAAGCACCACTACCTTAAGGAGTTCGCCAAGCTGAAGGGTTATAGAATAGTCAGGATAGCGACCCACCCGGATGCAATGGACATGGGGCTCGGAAGCAAGGCCCTTGAGCTCCTTGAGAAGGAGGCGAGGGAAAAGGGCCTCGACTGGATAGGCTCGGGATTTGGGGCCAGCGAAGAGCTGGTGAGGTTCTGGGTCAGAAACGGCTTCGCGGTTGTGCACCTCAGCCCGGCCAGAAACCCGGTCAGCGGTGAGTTTACTGCCATAGTCCTCAAGCCGATAAGCAAGAAGGCGAAGGAGCTCATCAAGAAGGCCAACGACGAGTTCAGGATAAGGTTCACCGAGTGGTTAGGAGATACTCACAGGGGGCTTGAGCCCGAGATAGCGCGCTGGCTCTTCGAGACGCCCTTCGGTGAGGCGGTGGATTACCCGATTCACCTGACTGAGACCCAGAAGAAGCGCCTCGATGCCTTCACAGGGAAGGTTCTCACCTATGACACTGTGGTGGACGCTGTAAAGCCGATAGTGAAGCTCTACTTCCTTGACGGCTGGATGAAGCCCTACCTCGACGAGAGGCAGATAAAGCTCCTCATATACCGCGTCCTCCAGGCCCACAGCTGGGAGGAAACGGCAAAGCTCATTGACAGGACGGAGATGTTCACCATGATAGAGGTCAGGGACATCATCAGGGGCCTCTGGTACTACTACAAGAGGCTCCTTTGAAATGAACTCAACATTTTTATACCTCTTCATCCTAAAAGATTCTCGAATTACCATGGTGAAACATCACATCGGTGTCTTAGATGCCGGGAGGAAGCTGGGAGAGAATAATTTCGATGACAAAGGATGGGATTAGGAGTATAGGCATGATCAGACACAAGCCCAAACGGGGGAAAAAGATAGCCCTCCTCATCGATGGCCCCAACATCCTCAGGAAAGAATTCGGAATAAAACTCGAAGACATCGTGGAAGCGCTCGAGAAGATAGGAGATATCAGGGTGGCAAAGGTGATTCTAAACCAGTATGCGCCCCAAGGGTTAATAGAGGCAGTCTCAAACCAGGGGTTTGAGGCCATCGTAGTTTCGGGGGAGACCGGAGTCAGGCTTGCTGTGGAGGCTATGAAAGAGATCTACAATCCGAACATTGACGTCATAGCCATAGCAACCCGTAACGCGGAGTTCCTGCCGGTGATTCTGAAGGCGAAGGAGAAGGGCAAGGAGACAGCGGTTATCGGAATCGAACCCGGATTCTCCGTTGCCCTTAAGCACGCTGCAGACTACACGATAATCCTGAATCCCCAGGGGGGAGGTAGAGAATGAAAAAAACCCTCTACCGCGTCCTTCGCAGGGGAGAGAGGGAAGAAAAAGAAGAGCGACCCGTTCAAGAAGTTCCCGAGATTCCAAATAAAACAATTGGCTTAATCATCGATGGCCCCAACATCCTCAGGAAAGAATTCGGAATAAAACTCGAAGACATCGTGGAAGCCCTCTCAAAGCTTGGGAAAATCAGGATAGCGAAGGTTGTGCTGAACCAGTACGCACCGCAGGGGCTCATAGAGGCGATAGTCAACCAGGGTCTTGAGCCCATAATAGTAGCGGGAGACACGGACGTCAGGATAGCTATTGAAGCCATGGAGCTAATCTACAACTCAGATATTGACATCATAGCCCTTGCAACGAGGGACGCGGACTTCCTGCCAATAATTCAGGAGGCAAAGAGAAAGGGCAAGGAGACCGTTGTTATTGGGGCCGAACCCGGATTCTCCGTTGCCCTTCAGAACGCTGCAGATTACGTAATCAAGATGGAGGGCAACAGACCCCAAGAAGGGTGACCCTTCTCGTTTTTCACCCCCACAACCTTTTTAACATCCTTCCAATTATCCAGTTATTGAAACGAACAACCTCTTAATGGAGGTGGGAGAATGAGAAGAGGGGTAGCTCTTTTCCTCATGGTTCTGCTCCTGTCCTCAATTGGGACGGTGGGGCAGGCGAGGGCCGAAGAAACCCTAACGGTGTACTCATACTCCAGCATCGAGTGGTGGATGAAGGAGATAATCCCGATATTCGAGGAGAGGTACAACGTCAAGGTCAACCTTGTCGTGATAGGTGACGCAGGAGAAGTCCTCAACAAGCTCATACTCGAAAAGGACAACCCACAGGCCGATGTAGTGGTCGGGATAGACAACAGTTATCTCGCCAAAGCCATTGATGCGGGAATCCTCGAACCCTACAGGCCAGCAAACGCCGATGTCATTCCCCAGTGGATAGTGAAAAGGTTTGATCCCACATTCCACCTAACCCCCTACGACTACGGGTACATAGCCATCAACTACCGCAAGGACATGGTCCAGAACCCGCCCAAGAGCCTTGAAGACCTCACGAAGCCCGAATGGAAGGGCAAGCTCATAATAGAAGACCCCCGCACCAGTTCCCCCGGAATGGCGTTTCTCCTGTGGACGATAGCAGTCTACGACGAGGACTGGCTGGAATACTGGCAGAAACTCAAGGAGAACGATGTTCAGATAGTAAAAGGATGGAGCGAGGCCTGGAAGGCCTTCATGGCCGGGGAGTACCCGCTGGTTCTGAGCTACTCCACATCTCCAGCAGCTACCGTCTACTACGATAACAACACCAATGTAGGGGCCGTAGCTTTTACCGAGGGCAACTACCTCCAGATTGAAGGCGCCGGGATTGTCAAAGGTGCAAAGCACCCCGATCTTGCGAAGAAGTTCATAGAGTTCCTCATAAGCGAAGAGGCCCAAGATAAGCTCCCGCTCAACCAGTGGATGTATCCGGTCAACAAGAACGTCAAGCTCCCGGAGGTTTTTGAGTACGCAGTTGATGTAAAGGAGGGCGTCATGCTCGATCCCAAGGAAGTGGGGGAGAACTACGAGACCTGGCTAAAGCAGTGGACAGAGTTAATGGTCGAGGGGAAGACTCCGGAGGAAATAACTGGAACCCCCAAGCAGGAGACGGAAGGAGGCATCTGTGGGCCTGCTTTCATTTTGGGCCTCGCAGCCATGCCGCTCCTCATCAGGAGGCGGCGCTGAGTTTTCCCTCTTTTCTCCCACCGCAACTTTTATAAGAGCGCTCCGGAAGGTTAGGAGCGAGGGCCCGTAGCCTAGCAGGATAGGGCGCCGGCCTTCTAAGCCGGAGGTCGCGGGTTCGAATCCCGCCGGGCCCGCCATCAGCCCTTTCTAACGAAAGCGCTGGCGGAATGTTATTAACTGGTTCAACTGGATTGTTTGAAAAGTTAATGTCCGTGCATACTCGCCTTATTCTGGGGATTCTCACATTTAATCGACAATTTTCAAAGGGTTTCCTCATAGTACAACGCCCTTCGGGCGTTAAAAGGGAAACAAACCCGCTTTACTCTGGTCGATTATCAGGAAAATCCATCATTATTAAGCCAATTCCAGGCATCCAAGGGAAATTT
>JASGLT010000002.1 GCA_030156945.1 Thermococcaceae archaeon | reverse complement strand
TCCACTCCCTCGATTTCATAATACGTCAACGCCTCCTCCCCGAAGTTTGCCTTTATGCCCTCCTTAACGTTGCGGCAGTGGGGGCACCAGTAAGCGCCGTACATGTAGAAATGCACCTTAGAGGGTTCGAACTCTTCCGCCCTCACCGCGGGGACGATTAAAATACCCAAAGCCAGCAATGCAAGCAAAGCTCTCCGCTTCATTTTCCCACCCCTTGGAACATCTTTTACTGCCAGAACTATAAGGGTTATTGTTTCAAAATGGAAAGTGGAGAGGGGTTCACTCAGAAACCGCCGGCCGCTTTCCGACCTTTGCCGTTGGAATTTCCTTCCCATAGGCCCTCAGCACGAGGTAGAGGGCAACTATTAGGTACCCGAACTGGACTATCACCCTTCCCCACTCCATCTTCACGGAGTAGCCGAAGAGAACAGCGAAGATCGAGCCAATAGCTCCTTTGTGGTGGAATACACTCTCCTCGGGAATGCCGAGGTTGTAGGCTGTCTCCTCAATAAAGCCGAGGTGCATGCCCTCCTCTTCTGCCCACTCAATGAGCTCGTGGGTTCCGTAGCCGGCCAAACCAGCGGCAACGAAAACGAGCAGTATCGAGCTGTAGTAGAAGAACGTCCTGAGGTTTATCCTCATGCCCACTCCGTAGATGAGGTAGGCGAGTACCAAAGCGGCACCTGTTCCCACTAGAAGTCCCGCCAGAGTCCCAGCTAAGTCCTGTGTTGCAAAGGGCGTGAGGAAGAGCACAGTCTCAAGCCCCTCCCTGAAGACGACGATGAAGGTGAAGCCTATCAAAGCGAGCGGGTTGATGGCCTTGCTCACCTTGCTTTCTATCTCTGCCTTGATGTTCTTCCCCTTGGTCGCCATCCAGTATATCATGCTCGTCAGCACTATAACGGCCAGGTATGAAGCTATTCCCTCGAATAGCTCCTTCTCCTCAAGACCGCCGTAGAGCGCGAGTATCCCCGCCCCCAAAACGACGCTCGCGAGCACGGAAAGGCCAACGCCGGTCCACACGTCCTTGATCTGGCTTCCCCTGTTGGTTCTCTTCAGGTAGGCGATGATGATGGCCACGATTATCGCAGCCTCCAAAACTTCTCTAAACGTGATGAGGAACTGTCCTATCATTTATCCACCCCCAAATTTGTTAGACGAATCTAAAATAAGTTGGCTTGCTTATTAGTTTTACCTTTGCCAAATTGAAGCTTCGAACCGCGCTGTGGCAGTTTCTCCTAAAACATAGGGGCATTCCACCTGTCAAACCTTTGAAATTCGAAGGTCGAACATTCATGGAATTGAACCCACACGAAATACTCAATTTTGAACCCTTCCCAAAAGCGATCCATCCAAAAGTGAAAATAGCCTCGGAAGCATTTTTCAAACATGAAAATTAAGTCCGGAGCAAATTTTCCAATGGTGCACGCACGTTCAAAGTCCTTCTCAAGAAGGTGAGAAAAGAAGGGAAATCAAATCTTGCCGACCAGGTCAAGACTGACCTTGAGGGCTTCCTTGCCAGGCTCCCAGCTGGCCGGACAGACCATTCCCGGGTTCTCGCGCACGAACTTGGAGGCTTTAAGCCTCCTCAGGATTTCTTTCGCGCTCCTGCCTATGCTGTTGTCGTGCATCTCCATGTGGACAACCTTCCCGTCCGGGTCGATTATGAACGTGGCCCTCCAGGAAATCCCTTCGTCCTCGATGTAAGTGCCGAAGAGCCTGCACACCTTTCCTGCGGGGTCGGCAAGCATCGGGTATCTAACCTTCTTTATAGCCGGTGAGCTGTCGTGCCAGGCCTTGTGAACATAAGCAGTATCGGTTGAGACGCTTATTATCTCAGCGCCCTCCTTCTTGAACTCGTCGTAATACTCTGCCAGCTCTTCAAGCTCCGTCGGGCAGACGAAGGTGAAGTCAGCAGGATAGAAGGCCAGAACGACCCACTTGCCCCTGTAGTCAGAAAACTTCAGCTTCCCTATCTCGTCCTTCTCCGGGAAGTATGCATCTGCCTCGAAGTCGGGAACTATTTCTCCAACCTTCACCATTTGATTCACCTCGACATTAATTAGGCTACCCTAACTTAAAAAGGTTTGCCTAAAGAAATGGAAAAATCCGGACATCGAAGTTTTCCACTTCGAAAGGATAATCTTAAAGTCCCGGGAAACGAATTTATCATGGTGGTAACATGAGGTTGAAGATAATACTGGGAACGGCAAGGGGAGGGCGAAAGAGTGAGAAGGTGGCAAAGTACATAACCGAAAAGGCCTACGAACTCGGCTGGGAAGCAGAGCTTATTGATGTCAAAGATTACCTTCTCTGCTACACCCACCGCTGGAAAATAACGCCCGAAATGGAGCTCTACCGGAAGAAGATGCTTGAGGCGGACGCCCTCATAATAGTAGCTCCCGAATACAACGGAAGCTACCCGGGAGAGCTCAAGGTACTCCTCGATACTATCTTCGACGAGTACGAGGCCCTTCCTGTGGGAATAGTGACGGTCTCGGCCGTTACCGGCGGGGTTAGGCTCCTCCAGGAGCTTAGATTAGCGGCGGTGAACTACCGCATGCTCCCGGTTGGACAGGTGCTCTTCTACAACGTGGACGACCTCTTTGAAGGCGATGAGCTGAAGGACGAGAAGTACGAGGAGAGGGTCGAGAGACTGCTCAAGACGCTTGAGAAGTACGCTAAAGCCCTAAAGCCAATAAGGGGCGAAGTGAGAGAAAAGCTAAGAAGGGAGGAAGAGCACCTCTAAACCAGTCCCCGACCCCCTCTATACGAATTCCTAGGAGAATCAAGAAGATCACGGCTAGGGCAACATGAAAGATCTTACATTTCCTCAGAAGAATCGCTAAGCGTTTGAGCCTCTCACTCTGGTTTTTCCTCGCGGCCAGCTCAAGCTTAACGTAGACGTACCGCCCGTAGAAGCCGCTCAGATTGAGCAAGAGCAGGGTTACCTCTCCCATAGCCCAGTTTTGCTCCCCAGGATCAAGGAGTGCATTAACACGTTTCCAACTCCTGTAAAAGTGTTGTGGTCATTATGGATCAAATGTTCCAAAACGACATATGCTCCACTTAGAACTCAAAAAATCCGGGCTCCTCACATTTATCAAAAGACCAAGTGATATGCGATAAAACTACTGGTTGTTTCTGCAGTTATTTCTTATCCTCTTTCAGAAGACGTGGACGGCACTCGCCTTGAAGCCCACCCACACGTTTTTTCCAGCCTCAATCCCAAGCTCCAGCACAGAAGAACGGGTAACGAATGCAGACAGCTCCACTCCATCGACCTTCAGCCTTACGCGGACGAGAGGGCCGAGTTCCTCAATGCCAACAACTTCGGCCTGGAAGGTGTTCCTCATCGAGCTTTTCAGAGGCTCGTCAGACAGCACGATATCCTCGGGCCTTATCCCGATTCTGATTTTTCCAGAAGCCTCAATGGGAAGCTCTATCACGAGGCCGTTTGCGCGGAGAACTCTTCCCTCGGCTACGCCTTCAACGATATTTTCAAAACCAAGGAATTTTGCAACTTCCTCGCTCGCTGGCCGTGAGAACACTTCTCTAACCGGACCAACTTGCACGAGCCGTCCATTGAGCATGACTCCGACCCTATCGCCCAGGCTCACGGCCTCCTCGAAGGAGTGCGTGACATGGAGGGCAGTGAAGCCAAGCTCTTTCTTCCACCTTTTCATTTCGTTAATGAGTCTTCCTCTCGTCTGTACGTCGAGGTTGGCAAAGGGTTCGTCGAGGAGTAGAAGTTCAGGCTCAACTGCCAGGGCCCTCGCTATAGCAACCCGCTGTTGTTCACCACCGCTCAGGGTCTTCGGCTTTCTTTTGAGAAGGTGGGAAATGCCGAGGACTTCCGAGAGCTCTCTTACTTTCTGCTCAATTTCAGCTTTCGGGACTTTCCGCACTTTCAGGCCGAAGGCTATGTTGTCGAAGACGCTCATGTTCGGGAAGAGGGCGTAGTTCTGGGGTATGTAAGCCAGGCCCCTTTTCTCGGGCGGTAGGTCCGTTATGTCCTCCCCGTTCAGGAATATCCTTCCAGAGTCGGGCTCTATTATACCCGCTATCACTTCGAGGAGGACTGTCTTCCCGGCGCCGCTCGGCCCGAGTACTATGAAGTGCTCCCCCCTCCCTACCGAGAACGTTACATCCCTCAGATGGAACTCACGGTAATCCTTGGAGATTCCCCTAACTTCCAGCATTCTTCCTCCCCACCAGCCAGCGGAGTATTACGAAGATTCCGAGGCTCAGGCTCACCATAATCACTGCTATAGGCCTAGATGCCCTTAGACCGTAGTTGTTGAAGTACTCCAGAATGAGAACCTGAGCGGTCTTCGGGTAGTAGGCAACTATCAGTATCGCACCGACCTCGCTTATTGCCCTCGCCCACGTCATTATCGCCCCGCTCGCTATGGATGGAAACGCCATCGGGAATGAAATAGACAGAAACGCCCGCCAGCGGGAAGCGCCGAGTGTTCTGGCGACTGCTTCAAGCTTCTCATCAACCGCAAGAAACCCATCCCTTGCGGCGTTGATCGTGAACGGGGCAGAAACGAAGAGCATCGCGGCTATAATCCCCCTATAACTGTCGAGGATTGAGTTGGAGAATGTCACGAGAAGCATTATGCCTACGACGGAGTGAGGTATGACTATCGGGACGTCCACCAAAGCCTGAACCGCGCTCTTTCCGGGGAAATCTTTTCTTGCCAGGACGTAGCCGAGCGGAACACCGAGGAGGAGGGCAATCAGAGCGGTCGCGGTCGCGGTTAGAAGGGAGTTTCTAATGGCCTCTATCACGTACGGGTCGTGGAGGGTTTTAACCAGCATCCCCACGTCGGAGGCCTGTTTGAGGAAAATAACCGCTATCGGGACGGCTATGTAGGCTATCAGGAAGGTCCCCAGTGCCGCGAAGAGGTAGAGGGTGTAATCCCGGCGCATCGCTCTCTCACCAAAATAATATGAGAGGTGGATAAAAACCTCACCCCTTAACCTCAACCAGCCCCCTTATCTCCTCGGGCACGTTTCCGAAGGCCACCGGCGGGTTCAGGAAGTCCTGGTTGTTCTCCTCGAATAACTTCCTGCCCTCCTCCCCAAGCAGGAACTTGAGGAACTCTATCGCCAGCTCCCTGTTGGGCGCGTCCTTGAGTACTGTAACACCGTAAACGATTGGCTTGGCTTTTATAGTCTTCCCTGTCGAACCGAGTGTTATCTCGACCTGTCCGTAGTAGTCGGCCTTGCTGAAGTCCTTGAGGTTTATCTCGTCAGGCAGGGTGATGTAGCTGAGGTTGTGCTGTTCGGCGACGCTCTTATAGATGAAGAAGTAGTCGAGGCTTCCGGACTCAACGAGGCCGGTTAGGTCGGTCTCCTTCGGCCTTATGACGATCCTGTTGTTCTTAACCTGAATCTCCTTCGGAGCATAGACCTGGGTGCCGTTGGCGTAGATGTTGGTGTTCCTCTCTACCAGCGTCTCAAAGATGGGCTTGCCGTAGTAGAGGTCAGCTAATTTCATAACCATTACCGAGCGGTAGCCGCAGGGGTCCTGATTCGGGTCAGAGAAGCCGAAGGAAACATCGTCGCGCGCGAGTATCTCATACCACTTCTCTGGATGGGCCTTCATCTCGTCGGCGTACTTGCTCTTGTCCGTGAAGGCTATGACGATCTCGTTCGTTGCGAAGAGGACGTAGAAGTCCGTGTAGTTGGGGACGAGCATCTGGGGTATGAGGGTGTAATCCGCGACAGCCACGATGTCAGCTTTCTTGCCCAGGTCGGTGACCTTTCTTACCGCTTTTACGCTCCCGCTCGCCTCGTCCTGAAACTTCACCTTGAGGCCGAGGTTCTTCTCAGCATATGCGGAGAACTCGTTTTCGAGCCCCTGGAAAGGTATGCTGAGGGAACCCGCATGGAAAACTATGAGCGTTACCTCCTTCTCAGATGTGCCTGTATCTCCCGAAGAGCCCGATATACAGCCGGCCGAGAAAACGGCCAGCAGAAGAACCGCGGTCAGCAACAATCCTGCCTTTCTCATTTGAACCACCGTAAAGAGGACAGAAGTGAGTAATTTAAACGTTTTGGGTAAACAAAAGAGTTAAAGCAAACGCTTTTGTTTTCTCAGGTCTTCAAGACCGTCAACTATCTCTTTGAAATGCCCGTAGAACTCGCTCTTCCTGAGACTTTCAAGGACGCCCCAGAACTCGTCGAGGCCCGAAACACCAGCGGACTCATACTCAAGGGCCTGGATGAGCATTTCAAGCTTATCTGCGAACCTGACGAGTCGGCCTTCCACTGTGCTTTCCTCCTCGTACTCGAGCCAGAGTTGGTAGTATTCCTCAGGGAGCGGGCTGGTTTTCAAAAGGTCTTCAACGGCCTTTCTTTCCGCTTCGGACTTGTCAACGTACTTGAGGGCCGGCTGGGGGATATCGGTTATTCTCGCCTCCCCAATATCGTGTAGGAGGGCTATTCGAAGGGCTTTATCGGGGTTGATTTCAACGCCCCTCTTTTTAAGCTCGTCTGCCAAAAAAAGGGTTATTAGGGCCGTCCTGAAGACGTGGTCAGCTATGCTCTCGGGGTTTGGAACTCCCCGTAAGACCCACCCCGTCCTCTTAAGCTTTTTGAGGTTTCCGAGCTCAATGAAAAGTTCAAGCATCCTCACTCCTCCGTAGTGAAGATAGCCCTCTCCGTCTCAAGTACAGTAGCCATTATGCAGTCGCCAACAAAACGCCCGTAAACTTTTACTCTGTCCCCCTCCCCCAAGCATGGCGCCCCAACGAATCTAACCGAAATACCATTTACCCTGAAGATAGTCCTCCAGCTTGGAATGTCGCTGGGATAGAACTCAATCTGAGGCTTGTCCTCAACGAATCCTTCCATAACTATGTTCTTGCCGCGAAAACCCCCTGACCCAAGCTCCTCCGGGGAAACAACATAATAGTAGTGATGCCCCATCTTAACACGCTTTGGCATGGCAATCACCTTTAATAATGAACCCCAAGTTAAGTACGGGATGGTATTGTAAAGGTGGGATGAAGGTATGATAAAGGTTGCGATTATAGGTGCCGAAAACGTCGGCAAGTCCACCCTGATGAACGCCCTAACAGGGAGTAAAGTTAGTGAGGTCGAGAGCATTCCCGGTACCACCAAGGGAATCATCAGAAAACGGTTCGGAAAGCTGAAGATTCCAAAGGGCATGAAAAATCCCCTGGGTGGAGCTGATGAATTCGTCCTCATAGACACTGCAGGTCTCTTTGACCCTGAGAAGGAGCTGAGGGGGAAGGTTTTGAGTGAAGAGAAGTTCCGCGAAATAATCAACGAGATAGTCTCGGCTGACATCATTATCCATATGGTTGACGCAACAGTTGGTCTTCACAGGGGAATGGAGAAGCTCCACCACATGCTCAAGATGCGTTACGAAAAGCCGATAATAGTTGTGATCAACAAGATAGACCTCGTTCCGCGGGAGCGGGTTGAGGAGCTCAGGAAGATAATAAAGAAGCGCCTCGAACAGGAGCCACTAGCCCTATCGCTGGTCACGTACGAGGGGTTCAACGAACTGCTCGAGAGAATAGCGCATATGGCGCAGTACACCCAATAATCAAAACCAGCGCCGCGGGACAATTATTTACGGCTCCGGAAACTCCAATGGGGTTCCCAACACCAAAAAGACGTCTGAGAAATCAAAAATTCAAATTTGGCAAAAATTACTCCTCGGGGAACTCTGGACATGGGCAGGCCATTACGAGCAGTTTTCTGTACCGGGGGCCATCGAGTTCAACGAAGAGTATTCTCTGCCAAGTCCCGAGTTGAAGTTCCCCCTGGTCAACCGGCACCACTAATTCCGGGTTTAGAAGGAGAGACGCCCTAATATGACTGTGGGCGTTGCTGTCGATTCTGTCGTGCTTGTATCCCGCACCCTTGGGGATTAACTCCTTCATCTTGGATTTTAAGTCATCGATGAGACCGCTTTCATTCTCGTTTATGAGGAGACCGGTGGTTGTGTGCTTAGAGAAAACTACCACCATTCCGTGGCGGAGTTTAGCGCGCCACACAGCTTTCTGTACTTCATCAGTGATGTCTACTATCTCAAACCGTTCATTCGTCTTTATCTCAAGGGTGTACAGCATGACTACACCTCCAGCCTTTTCATGATATCTTCAAGGACTTCCCTTACGTCTCCGTAACGCCCGGAGACCATGGCCCTAAGGATTACGGCATCTTCATAAGCATCCAAAAGCTCTTTTTTGCCCTCATCAATAACCATGCTTCTCAGATTCGAGTAAATCTCCTCCACAGTGTCCCTGAAGAGGACTTCATCGGAATATACGTCCTCCCCCGACAGGAGTACTTCAACGACTCCCCTTAGGAATTCCAGCCTGTTTTTCTTCCTTCCCCTCATGAGCTCTCGGAGGCGCTCCATGTTCTCACCTCCTCCTTCAGCTCCATTTCAAGGGCATTTATCAGGATTTCTGCCACAATTATGGAGGAGAACTTTTTATCCCTAACCTCGAGGGCGGCATCGATCGCTTCCTCAACTTTACCTTCCTTCAAAAGACGATGGGCAATATCCGCCATTACCACGGAACGAAGCTCCGGCGTTTTTATTACCCTCGCTATTTTTCTCACGAGGGCAAGATCACCACGCAGGGAGTAGTATCGAGCAACCTTCACCCATACTTCCTCGCTTTGAGTGCTGCTACCTATGGCGTTAACTATCTCATCGCTTCCCAGCTTGGGGTTTTCGAGGATGGCGTTCATGAGAGCCTTCCCAACTACAGCGGCCTCTTCTTCATTCAAAGCACTCACAAACTCGCCAACAACACTTCCATCCAGCTCCAAAAGCTGCATAGCAATCCTCTTCATTTCCTCGATGCTCTCCAATCTCCTTAAGAGCCTTACTGCCTCGGCGCCTTTTCCAGCGAGAGCAAAGGAAAGCGCCAGCTCCGGAATAAACCCCTCACCAAACCTCTCCACAAACGTCTCTGCCACGCTCTCAAGCGAATCCAACAGGTGGTCTAAAACACCCTTGTCCCTGAGAAGGAACAAAACCTCCTTAAAGGCCTGCTTTGCCCATTCAGGCTCTGTTATCAAGTTGAGATAATAAACCGCAGTTTCATAGCTCCCAAGGGCTATGTGGGACTTTATTATCTCAAGAACGGCCCTCGACCTGTAAGGCTCTTTCTCCATGTATTCAAGGGCCATTTTGCTCCTTCTGAGCCTGTAAGCCACCTTTATGCTCTCCCTCTCTATCCTGCGAGTGTTGAACCGAATTATTGTCAGCAAGGTTTCATCCCTGAGCTCCTGGTCGCTTATTTCGAGAGCGTATGTTATGGCCTCCCCAACTTCACCAAGGCCGAGCATGTACGATGATGCAAGACGCATCAAAACGTCCCTCTGGGGTTGTGGGAGAAGCCTAGAGTCCTCAAGAACCTGGGAGTATATGCGCTTTGACGATTTAAGCCCGGCTCTCCCCATGGAATAGCCAACCGACAAAAGAGCCCGTAGGGTCTTGACAGGGTCCTCTATTGCCTTAGCGCTCTCCATGGCCTTGAGAAAGGCCGTTTTATAGGATTTGTCCCGCGCCTTCGCCAACCGCTCTCCGATTTTAGCATAGGTCACTGCCCTCACGTAAGGGTCGGGGATTATTTCCACCGTTTTTATGATCTCCTTAACCAGCATTTATATCCCCCTCATGAGTATGATAATTCTACAACATCCTCATCCATTCTTAGGGCAGACCATCTTATTAAGGTAACCCTTGGGTAACTCAAAGGGTTTATAAGGAAACCCCAGCAGTCCAAAGCATGTACGCCGTTATCCTCGGAAAAAACACTGAGCTGAGTGAGGCAGAATTCCTATCCTTTGCAAAGAGGTTTGAAATAAAGATCAGAATAATCGAAAAGGGGAATAACTGGATATTGTTGGAGTCTCCAAAGACTCTGGAACGCTACTTTAGATGGCTGGGTGGATCACTAAAGCTCGTCAGGATAATTGGAGAGGGAGAAGAGGCCCTGGAGGAGCTGGAGTACTCCAAGCTCTTCACGGTCAGCCTATACGGGAAGAACGACTGGAAGCTCTGGCGTAAGCTCGGAAGCGAGATAAAGAGGAGGTTCAAGGAGGAGGGGTCAGCTAAGTTTTTCAAGCCCGCAAAAACATATGCCATGCCCGCGGAGCTCATCCTCAAGGGTTTCCCAGAAGTCAAGGACTTCGTCTTTCTGTTCAGGGAGGATGGAAGCTTCCTCGTCGGTGAAACCGTCAGAGTAACGGACCCCTTCGAGCTGAAGAAGCTCGACGTCGAGAGGCCCGTCCAGAAGCCCATCCTCTCGATTCCTCCCCGGCTCGCGAGGATAATGGTGAACCTGACGGAGGTTAGAAAGGGAAGCTTTCTTGACCCGTTCTGCGGCATTGGAACAATTGTCCAGGAGTTCGTTCTGCAGGGCCTTACTGCCTACGGGAGCGACCGCGACGAGGGGCAGATTAGGGATGCCAAGAAGAATCTCGCCTGGCTGAGGAAAGAGTTCAGGCTTAAAAACTCGGCTCACTTAGAAGTCTGCGACGCAAGGAGGCTCAAGAGATGCTTCAGGCAGAGGTTCGACGCCATAGTCACCGAACCCTACCTCGGAAAGCCCCTCAAGAGGCACCCGAGCAGGGGCGAGGCCATAAAGCTGGCCAACGAGCTCGACCGCTTCTATTATTCGGTCTTCGAGAGCTTTGCTGAAGTTCTGAAAAGAAACAGAAAGGTTGTCTTCGTCTTCCCAGCATACAAGCTGAGCGGCGGTGGAATATACCGGAAGGAGAGGAAGTGGCTCGGAAAGCTCGGCTTTGAAGTCCTCGGGAGATACCTTGACTACGAGGAGAGGCACAGGGTCGTCAGGGACATTCACGTGCTGAGGTACAGGGGATAAACCATTACAAGCAGAACGGCGTGGTAAGAGCAGTGATAGCGTGGGAGACATAGTGGTCAAGGTACCCCCAAGTGTGGACAAAAAGCTGGCCGACTTGATAGCAAAGACTATCGTGGAGAGACTGAAAACCCTCGCAAGGCTCAATGAGATGCTCAATAACTCCGAACTCTCGGAAGAGGATGCAATAGAACTCGGACGGAAGGCGAAAATGGGAAGGGGCGAGTACCTTGAGAGAAGATATTCTTCTCGTAGTTAACAAAAACGTGCTCTTCTCTTTCTTCGGGAAATCAACAGCAACCAGAGAGCTCGTGTTCTTGTTATCGGGGAGAATTATAAGTCCCGAGTTTGCACTGGAAGAGCATCACGAGCACAGGGAAAAAATCCTGAAAAAAGCAAAGATCGAAGAGAAAGAGTTCGAGGAGATACTGTCCGTTCTTAAAGAGCATGTCATATTTGTAAACGAGGGGTTCTACGCCGAGTTCATACCTCTAGCACTCGAAATAACCCCCGACAAAGATGACGCTGACTTTGTGGCATTAGCTCTAAAGGTAAAAGCCCCCTGCGGAGCAACGACAAGAGACTGAAGGAAATAGAGGAGATTGACGTGGTGAACACCAAAGAACTTCTTGAGCTCCTTGGAATTACCCGATAAGCCTCTCGTGCTCCTGCTTTATGCAGCGGTGAGCAACTGCTATAAGGCCCGCTTCTTTCGCTTTCCTGAATGCCTCCCTGTTGTAGGTGTTGAACTGGAACCAGACCACCTTCGCGCCCTTCTTTATCGCCTGCTCGACGTAGTCCATCGTGAACTCTGGTCTAACGAAGAGGTCAACGATCTCGATTTCATCTGGAATGTCAAGAACGCTCGGGTAGCACTTCCTTCCGAGAACCTCATCGTAGCGCGGGTTCACTGGATAGACCTCGTAACCGTGTTCGAGGAGATAGCGCATGACCCTGTTAGCATCGCGCTCCGGCTTCGGTGAGGCGCCGACGAGCGCTATCTTCCGGTACTTTGTGAGAATTTCTCTTACCCCCTCATCGCTCAGCCTGTCAACGGGCATTATCCTGACCATCTTATCACCCGGTAACCTTTGGAAAAGGGCTTTAAAGAGGTAGTGGAAAATCCCTCGGTGGTGGCCATCTACTCCGAGACCGTCAGGAGCTGGAAGATGTTCCTCATAATGCTCCCGGCTTTCATTTCAATGGCTATAGGAATAGGAGCCTCATACATAGAGGGCGAAAACTTAACGCCCCTTCTCATTATTTTCCTCCCGGTTATGGCGATAGTTCTTGACCTGATGCAGTTAAGAATCGAGGTGGACGAGGAGAGGCTGAAGATCCGCAGTGCCCTCGGCCTGCTCGCCAGAAAGACGATCCGGCTCGACGAGATAAAGCTCGTTAGGATTTCAGAGGGCTGGATGAGCTGCAGCGGGATGATACACTACACTTACCCCGGAAAGGCCTGCGTCCTCGTTGAAAGAATCAAAGGCTGGAGCGTCTCATTCACGACAAACCAGCCAGAGGAGCTGGCAGAGATCCTCAGGACCCTGGGCGTTCCAGTAGTAAGAGAAAACCCCCTAAAGCCAAATTCATGAGCCACTACTGTCGTCCCTCAAGCCAACGCCAGTAGGGATTGAGCTCGATTATGCTCCACCACTTCTTAAGCTCGGCCCGGGCACTCTTGTAGTCGGGGTAGAACCTGCCCACAAAGTTCCAGAAATCTCGCGAGTGATCCATGAACTTGATGTGGGCCAGCTCGTGAACCACCACATACTTCTCAAGTTCCTCGGGAACCGCTATAAGCCTAACGTTGAAACTGATGTTCTTTGAGGGGGAACAGCTTCCCCACCTCGTCCGCTGGTCTCTGATAAAAACCTTACCCGGATTGACCCCCATCTCCTTCGAGTAGTGCTCAACCAGATCGAAGAGTTCCTTGCGGAGAAGTTTCTTCAACAAGTTCATGAAGCTCCGAGGATCGGGCGGGAGTGTTATGGTTTTGAACCTTTCATGAACTTTCGGCCTTGGACCGCGTATCACCCTGTAGAACTCCCCCTTGAAGGGAAATCCGCTTTCAGCCACTTCCTTCAGGCCGTCCATCTCCGCTAGTTTGCCCTCTATCCACCCCCTGTGCTTCTCTATGAGTCTTTCAACGTTGAAACCTGGGGGTGCCGTGACAACGACTTTCCCATCTGGTTTAATCTCAAGCCGCGCATACTTGACGGGCCGCACTCTCACCTCTATTTCCATCAAACCACCCTTAAAACACACTTGTGAAGGCTCCTTTATGAAGTTTAAGGTTGGCAACCTGGGAAATTTGGAGTGGGGAGATCGAAAATGCGAAGGGTGGGTCAAATTTCCAAGCTACAGCACTATGAGCTCCACCTCAGCCTCGGTTTGAGGGTCTTTCAGCAGGTTTACGATCCTTCGATCTACGTCTCTCGCGGCTTTGTTTGCCCTTATAGCAAGAGTTCTCCGGTCGATGTAGTCACTCTTTCTGACGACCATGGAATACTCGTGATCGAGTATCAGCTTGGGGCTTCCTTCAGCAATAATCTCGTCCACGAGGTCTTTTACCTTTATCCTGATGAGCAGCTTCCGTCCTTCCTTCAGAGCTGACTTAAACTCCGCACTCAACTCCGCCAGGCCCTTATCCGCTTCCACGCAAATTATACAGTCCCCTCGAGGGGTAAGGTAATCCTCCTTTGTAAACTCAAGGGTTGATTTATGGGTTGCCCTAACGTTTCTGTGACCCCTGCACCTTATCGTTTCCCTAATCATGTTTGATCATTGGATGAAAACCTATTAAAACCCACCGCTACAAGAAAAGTGCAGAAAGTACGGGGGTTCCAGTCCGGGAAAACCTTAAAAAGGGCTCCAGTTATTTGGGTTACGGCTGTCAAACTCAGGATAACTGGAGGGATGTGAGATGGGGAACATCAAACAGACGTTCATTAAGAGGACTGCAAGGGAACTTTTCGACAGGTATCCGGACAAGTTCACCCGCGACTTCGAGCACAACAAGAAGATGGTAGCTGAACTCACCAACGTTACCAGCAAAACCATAAGAAACAGGATCGCCGGATACATAACGAGGCTCGTCAGGATGAAGGAAGAGGGCAAAATACTCTAAAGTCTCTCTTTTTCAGCTTTCTCCTTTAACGACTTCCTAAAAGCTCTCGAGGTCTTCCAATATCTTCTTTGGGAGTTTAGGTCTGAGCTCTTTCAGTAATCTCTCGAACTCCGCCTCGTTTTCCTGGGCAACCCTTCTCATAAGGTTCTCTATGTAAGTCTCAACCAGCAGGCGGACTTCCTCAAGCTCCTGCTTCATTCTCATGGCCTCATCAATGCGTCTCTGCACCTCATCGAGAAACTGAACCAGCTCGTCTATCTTGGTTTCAATTGGCTCCGTTGACTTTATCAGTTCTCTCGCCTGCTGGTACTCGGCTGAAGCCCCCGGCCTCTTTGGTTCGTATATGTCTGTGC
Organism: Thermococcaceae archaeon; assembly: GCA_030156945.1. Taxonomy (GTDB): domain Archaea; phylum Methanobacteriota_B; class Thermococci; order Thermococcales; family Thermococcaceae; genus Thermococcus. The sequence goes on along the minus strand of JASGLT010000002.1, from coordinate 140,005 downwards.
CGAACGTGTATGGAGTGAGCAGTACTTCAAGCCTGAAGCCGCGCTTTATCGTGTAGTACTTTCTCGGCCTGCCTCTGGGTATCTTTTCTGTTCTCCCCTCGATCAGCCCCGCACTCTCCAGTATTCTGAGGTGCTCCAGTACCGCCTTCTGCCCAACGCCAAGCTCCTGACTCAACTCGCTGACGAAGTACGGTCTCCTTGTGAGCAGGAGGAGTATTCTCCTCCTCGTCTCATTACCCAGGATATCGAGGAGTCTTCCAAGGTCTCGATTTGACTCCATAGCTCTCACCACCTTTCCCTAACTCGAAGTTAGTAAAAAGTATTTAAACCTTTTTCGGTCTGAGTGGGTAGTAATGCCAAACACTCATGCAAACACCGGAAAGACAGAAAAAAGAACACGAGGGGAAAAAGAAAAACTAACCCGAAAACGGCTCAGACCGGAGTAACGTGGCCCCACTTCTCTAAAGCTCTAGCGAGCTCTTTGTGGGTCTTAGCATACTCGTCGAGCGGTATTCCCTGCACTATGGCATCTATCGCCTGCCTGACTGCCCTTGCACCGGCAGCAGGCCCGTCCGGGTGGCCGAGGGTTCCGCCTCCGAGCTGTAAAACGATGTCCGTTCCGAGGGCCTCTATGACGGGCTGTATGTTGCCCGGGTGGAGGCCACCTGAGCTCGTCGGGAACGCGGCCTTTATGCCGTAGAACTTCTGCTCAAGGTGGAAGACGTCGTTTTCATCGGGCTTGTAGTGGCTCTCCCTGAGGATCCTCGCGTTCTGGATGACGTCCCACTTGCCGCCCTCAAGCTTACCTGCTCCCGCGGTTCCAACGTGGAGCTGGTCAATTCCTATGAGCCTGTAGAGCTTCGCAAGAACGAACATTGATATGCCGTGGTACGGGTTCCTCGTGAAGGTCGCGTGCATTGCCCTGTGGCCGTGGATGGCAAGCCCGTAGTCGGCCGCGAGATCCCTGATGTACCTTAGTGCTCCCCAGCCGGTTATGACGACGTCAACCATAGCGTGCTTGAGTCCGAGATCGGCAAGAACCTCAAGCCTCTGCTCCATCTCGAGGAGGTCGGCGGTTATGTTGGCAAACCAGGTCTTTTTCTCGCCCGTCTCGTTCTCGACCTTGTCAATTATCCTCGCCATTATCTCAGCTCTCTCCTCGAAGCGGTTGTACCACGGGCTCGTGAGGTTCTCGTCGTCCTTCATGTAGTCGGCGCCGTTTGAGAGAAGGTCGTAGGCCAGCTTCTCGAACTCCTCCGGGGAGTAGCCGACCTTGGGCTTTGGAACGACACCGTAGAGCGGCCTGTCCTTGATCTCAAGCATCTTCCTGACGCCCTCGATACCGAAGGCCGGGCCGTCGAACTCCCTTATGAGCTTCTCGGGGAAGTAAAGGTCCTCAAGGCGGAGCCCCTTGACGCGCTTCATTCCGAAGACGTTTCCGGCTATGCTCGCGAGTAATCCAAGAAGGTTCGCCTCCTCAAAGGCGTGGAAGGGGTAGGCTATCCTGACTATCCAGCTGCCGTCTCCCATGTCGTGGAAGTCGTAGGCCTTGGCCGAGAGGTCGGCCCAGCGCTCCTCCTCGTACCACGGATAGAGCGTCGTCCATGTCCCCGTAGAGCTCTCAGCTGCCACAGCCCCGGCCGCCTGCTCAATGGTGTAGCCATCCGCCGGCGTCACGCGGAAAACTGCTATGATGTCCCTCTTCTTGCTGGGCTCGTAGCCCTTGTCCACATAGTAGTCGTATATCTTGTCAAACTTTTCGGGCATTTTTCACACCTCCCTTCTAATTAGGTGCCCCTAACTAATAAGCCTTTCGAACACGGGTCTAAATGTTGTGCATGGGACGTTATAAGTTTACCCATCCCATTAAAAGTAGTCAAAGCATGAACCGTAATGTCTACCAATGACCACTTGTTTCCATGAGACCGCCAATTTGCTGTCTTCTATTAAGATTTGGAGCCCCAAAATCTCTCAAATGATAACATGGGGTGTTTTCCCGGTTTCCCAATAACTCGGCTGGAAGAAGACCTCCAGCATTTTACCAGAATTTGGGCCAAGCACTTGGAACCTGCTCATGTTAACATCCTTCTGTCAATGATACTGGCTCCCAGAAACCTCCGTTTCCAAAAAGTTTATATAGCCCTTTGTTCTTAGAATAAAACGCAGATGCCTGCATGACAATTGTTAGGAGGTGGAAGGAATGGCTGAGTTGCCAATTGCCCCGGTTGACAGGTTGATAAGAAAGGCCGGAGCTCCCCGCGTTAGCGAGGAGGCAGCCAAGGTTCTCGCCGAGCACCTTGAGGAGAAGGCCCTGGAGATCGCCAAGAAGGCAGTAGACCTCGCAAAGCACGCCGGCAGGAAGACCGTCAAGGCCGAGGACATCAAGCTCGCCCTCAAGAGCTGAGGATGTTTTATCCTTTTTTCATACTTTTACAACTCACCAGAAAGTGATTCTCTTCACGCTCACGTTCTCCCCAGAAACTTTAAGAACCGCGAACCCCGGCGAGTCCATCCTGGGGAAAACCGGGGAACCAGGATTAATGAGTACGACTCTTCTGCCGTGCAGGGAATGCATTTCGTGATAAAACCTGTGAGTATGGCCGAAAACCAGAACTTCCACCCCCATGTCAAGAGCCTTGAGAGTCAGGAAGTGAGCATTAAGGGAGAAAAGCTGGTGGCCGTGAATCAGCCCTATCCTAAGGGCACCCACATCAACCACTTCCTCTTCCGGAAGGTTTAGGCGGTCAGCATTTCCCCTAACTGCAAGAACCGGGGCAACTTTCTCAATCCTCTCCAGGAGTTCGGGATCGGTTACGTCACCGGCATGAAGAACGAGCTCAGGCTTAACCTTCTCAAGATGCCCAAATAAAAAGGTGGGAAGGTTTCTCGTTTTGTCCCCGTAGTGGGTGTCGCTTATCACAGCCAGCTTCAAGCCCATCCCTCAAATCGGGACGTTTATTCCAAGCTTTTCAACGAGCTCCTTGTACCTGTTTCTGACCGTGACCTCAGTCACGTGAGCTACCTCTGCAACCTCTCTCTGAGTTCTCTTCTCCCCCTCGAGCAGGGATGCAACGTATAATGCAGCGGCCGCAAGACCGGTAGGCCCCTTTCCGCTGGTCATTCCCTTTTCTATCGCTTCTTTGAGGATTTCTTTCGCTCTCTTTTTTGTTCTTGCGCTCACACCGAGGGCGTCACCAAAGCGATCAACGTAATCTATGGGGCTCGTGGGTCTGAGGTTGAGGTTCAACCCCCTGGCCAAAAAGCGGTAGCTCCTTCCTATTTCCTTTTTGGTAACCTTGGAGACTGCAGCTATCTCATCAAGAGTCCTCGGAATCTTCTCCATCCTGCAGGCTGCATAGAGGGCAGCGGACACCATACCCTCTATAGAACGACCTCTTATCAGCTTTTTCATGACGGCCTTCCTGTATAAAGCCGCCGCGGCCTCCTTAACCCTTCTGGGCAGATGCATCTGGGCGGCCATCCTATCGAGTTCACTCAGGGCGAAGGCCAGATTACGCTCGGCGGCATCGTTTATGCGCATCCTCCTCTGCCACATTCTGAGTCTTCTCATTTTTGTCCTGTACATTCCCGTTAGCTGGTTTCCGTGAACATCTTTGTCACGCCAATCTATGTCCGTAGAAAGGCCCTTATCGTGGATCATCAGCGTCATCGGTGCACCAGTGCGGGCCCGCTTTGCCCGCTGGTCAGAATCAAAGGCGCGCCACTCCGGACCTTCATCAATCACGTTCTGCTGCACGACATAACCGCAGACAGAGCAGACAATCTCCCCCCTGCGGGGGTCGTAGAACAACTTATCGGAACCACAAATGGGACACTTCATCTTACTATCCAAAGGTTCTCACCCCCTTCTTTTGGGGGTGGGGCGCTTTTTGGGCTTTTTTCTCGTTTTTTGGCCCCTATTATCTTTTTTCTGCCTTTTGGCAACGTAAAGAACTTCCCCAACGTACCTGGAGGGGTCCTGAATTCTCGGCTTTACCGCAACGTAGGGGGCATCAATGGGTCCGAAAACATCCTTTACAAGGCCAACCGGCCTAAGCTTTTTATCAACCACCTGCTCATTGAGGGCAGGAACCCACGTTGAACGGAGTATCAGAAAACCCTGCTTGGCATAATGAGAAACTTTCCCCAATCGCTTCATAGCCCCACCCCAAGAGGCCATCTCTTTTTAAACTTTTCGCTTATATCTTTATAAAGATTGCGGTCGCTGGCCAAAAAGTTTTTATCCGCTTTAAAGAAAAAAGAAAAGTTAGGAGAGCAAAAATGAGATGTCTTGTTCTGGGGCACTTGGTAAAGGACGTGATAATAAACAAAGGCACTAGAGTTCAAAGGATTGGAGGGGGAGCGTACTACTCCGCATTAGCCCTCTCAAAATACTGCAAAGTCAGAATAGCTACGAGCGTAGGAGAGGACTTCCCGAGAGAATGGCTCAAAGAGCTGGAGAATCTCGGAATCGATGTGCTTGTGACACATTCCAAAGAGAGCACTTCATACGAACTCAGATACCTTGACTCAGATAGGAGGGTTCTCAAGTTGATTTCTCGGGCCGCTAAATTAAAAATACCTCACAACCACTATGACTTAATCATAGTGAACCCCGTTGCAGGCGAGGTTGGAGCTGAGGACTTAAAGCACCTTTTAGAAAGCTCAAGATTCGTCGCAATAGACCTCCAGGGTTTTGTACGCTCCACCGAACTCGGAGTTGTAAAGCCCAAAGAGGTCGATGCATCAATATTCAAAGGGGCAAAGATAATCCACGGGGACTCAAAGGAGATATCCCTTCTGAGAGGCTTTTCTCCTGAGGAATTTGAAGTGGCTCTTATCACAAAAGGCTCTAAAGGAGGACTGGCGTTTATACGAGGTAAAGCCTACGAGTTTACCCCTCCAAGAGCGGACATAGACGACTCCACGGGGGCAGGAGACGTTTTTCTGGCATCATTTGCCTGGTTCTACTCCCAGTGCCCCTTCGTGCAGGCCCTTAAACGAGCAGCTGCCTTTACGGCGCTGTTCCTCAAGAACAGGAGCGTTGATTTTTCTATGGATGAAGTGAACGAGCTTGCAATGAAAGTCGAGGTGAAAAGGGTATAAACCCTCTCTTCCAATTCCCAACGCCGATGATGAAACGTCAGCACGCTGAATGATGATGAGAAGGGACTTCCCTGAGGTGGTTTCAATGGACAGGTACGTTCTTCTGGTTAAGGCCCCGAGAGAGGCCGACGTATCTTCCTTTAGAGACGAAGCAAAGGCGCTGGCAGAGAAATACGGCTTTGAGGCAGAAATTCACAGGTGTATCGGCCTTACGGTTGACGCAGTGATAGTTTACAACAACGGAATCGTCCTGATAAAGCGGAAAAACGAGCCCTTCAAAGACCACTACGCCCTCCCTGGAGGGTTCGTTGAGTACGGGGAGACCGTTGAGGAGGCCCTCCTCCGCGAGGTTAAGGAAGAGACGGGACTTGACGTGAAGCCAGTAAAGCTGGTGGGCGTCTATTCAAGGCCCGACAGGGACCCCAGAGGGCACACGGTAACGGTTGCTTTCCTCTGCATCGGGGAGGGGGAGCTGAAGGCAGGCGACGACGCCAAGGAAGTCTTCGTGTTCCCGATAGAGGAGGCCCTAAAGCTCCCGCTGGCATTTGACCACGAGGAGATACTCCAGGATGCACTCAGCCTGGGGTGAGAGCGTGAGGCTCGAATACCCCGCTTTCGGGAAGATAACCGTTGATGGAACCACCTATGAACACGACATAGTCCTCTATCCAAGCGGAAGGGTCGAGCGCAGGAAGAAGGAAATAAGCAAGCGAAAACACGGGACGAGCCATAAGCTCGACCCTGAAGAGCTGAAGGAATACCTAACCGAGGACTTTGACGTCCTCATCGTGGGAACTGGGATGTACGGAAAGCTGTCACTCCTACCTGAGAGCAGAGAACTCGTGAAGGGGAAAGAAGTCCTTGAGCTACCAACTGGAAAGGCCGTCGAAGCCTTCAACGAGCTCTACGAAAAGAAAAAAGTGCTGGGAATATTCCACGTCACCTGTTAAGGCTCCAAAGAAGGAGGGCATCTATTGCAACCGTCAAGAGAAGGGCGATCGGATACGAGAGGTACCACGAACCAGCTATGATGCCGACTACCACCGCGTTTAGGATCAGCACTGCCAGGCTCTTCAAAATGCCGCCCTGAGGCAGGGCCAGGCCCTCTGTGCCGTGGTAGTACACCTGGAGGGCGGTGCCGCAGGTCGCCAGCGGGACGAGGACGGCCATCGGAAGGTAGATTGGGGATGAAAAACCCTTAAGGGACAGACCGAGCAGCGCCAAGACTCCCACCGCCGATGGAATCGCCGCCATAGTCAGGAGCTTGCTCCTGAGGAACCGACCCCTCTCAAGCGGAAGGGAAAGGAGGAGCTCGAAAGACTTCACCTCTATTTTGGTGAGGGTCTCCACAGAAACCGCGGAGACCCAGCCGAGCGCCGCCACGAAAGTTATGGTTGCGAGCCTGCCCCCGAACGCCCCGATATCTGGGTTTGAAAAAATTCCCGCCACGTTTATGATGGGGATAACTATGGGCACCAGCAGGCCTGTAAGGACGGGTGTGTTCCTCAGCGCGGTTTTGAAGTCTTTCACCATCAGAGCCAGCTCCGGTGGATACACCCTGAGTCCGCACGCTCTCCTATTTCTTCCACTTGTGTAAGAACCCTCGCTTATCCTCACCCAAAGGCGGGAGATAAGGACATAGTAGGCAACTCCCAGGATGACTAAGTAGATTCCAGCGAGCGGTGCCGAGAACGACGGCCTATCGACGGAGAGCACGGAGAGCGGATAGATAAACTCATAGCCGCCGAGGGACTCCCTGATAGAGGCGTAGTTATGGAGGACGTAATCCTGGAAGTAGCGGAAGCCGTAGAAGAGGCCGAATATCAAGATGACCCCCAAAGCCTTGGCAAGGCTCTTGAGGTCCGCGAACCTTCCAGAGGAGGTCTTTCCAAAGGCGTAGTAAACTAGCAGTCCAAAAACGTGGCCGAGCATCAGACCTACGGCAGACCAGAGGAGTACTAACAATCCAGATGCAACTGAAACGGCCATCCCAATCCTGACGGCCCCAGGGAGCATAAAGGCCATCGCTGGTAGAGATTCAAGGAGCAGTAGAACGCTCATGTACCTCCCGCCGAGTCTAATCGGGAGCGGAAGGAGTGGCTTGAAAAGGTCGAGCGAAGCTATGTAACTAGAATTCGTAACCGTGGCGTAGAAAGCTAGTATAAACGGCAGGATGGCGTACGTGGAGGCCATAACGAGCACTGCATCACGCTCTCCTTTGAGCGAAGGGAAGAGCATCAGGCCGAACACTGCGTACATAGCTGTCTGAAACAGGAGGGTCTTCTTCAGGTCTCCGGAAGAGCCGAGACCTAAGGAAATCTTGCCCGCCGAACGCGGGTTGTCCTTCATCCTCCTGTAAACGACCTCGCGATAGAGGACTTCAAGGACTTTCATCAGAACGCCTCCCTCAGGGCTTTTACTATGCCCTCCACCTCGCCCTTGCCCTCGGTGAGCTTCAGGAATACCTCCTCAAGGCTCTCCTCCTTTGTGAATTCCTTAAGCTCCTTTGGAGTCCCCTCGGCGACGATCTCACCGCGGTAGATGATCCCTATCCTGTCGCAGAGCGCCTCCGCGACCTCCAGCACGTGGGTCGAGAAGAGTATGCTCCTCCCCTGTTTCTTGAAGTCAATGAGGAGCTCCTTCAGAATCCTCGCGCTCTTTGGGTCGAGCCCGTTTACAGCCTCATCAAGAACGAGAACCTCGGGATCGTGGAGGAGGGAGGAGATTATCGAAACCTTCTGCTTCGTACCAAAGCTCAGCGTCCCTATTAGCTCCCCGAGGAAGGAATCTATCCCAAAGGCCCTGGAGAGCTTTTCAACTCTCTCTTCAAGCTCCTTCTTGGGAACTCGCCTTATGCTTCCGATGAATGAGAAGAACTCCATTGGAGTGAGGCTCTCGTAAAGTGCTGGAGTCTCAGGGATGTATCCTGCGATTTCCTTAACTTTGAGAGGATTGGCAGAAACGTCAATTCCATTTACCGTTACCTTCCCTGACGTTGGCGGTATTATTCCGGCCACTATCTTCATCGTCGTCGATTTACCGCTCCCGTTAGGTCCAAGAAGGCCGTATATCTCGCCATCGTTCACGGAGAAGCTTATTTCCCTCACTGCTGTCGTCGGCCCAAAACTCTTAACAAGGTCTTCCACGATTATCATAAACAACCACCCAACGTAAAAAGGGGAAGAAGATTATAAATATTTTCATGAATTAGCAACGGTACTACCAAGAACTGCCTTTCGGCTCTAAGTGTGCACTCCTTACCTCCAGAACTCCCGAATAGCTGCACTCCTCCCACTTTTTCTCGACCTCGTCGAAGACAACCCTCGCCCTGAAGAAGGGTGCATCCCTTACGAAGGTCTCAAACTCACCGCCTTCCCCAGCAACGTGAACCCTGTACTTTTCGTTGAGCTTTATCAGCTCTTCCAGGGCCTCCTCGTCTATCCTCCTGCCGAGCCAGCTCTTGTCCAGGCCGTAGGCGGCGGTTCCGACAATAACCACGTCGAAAATGCTTATAATCTCCTTCATGTAATCAACTGGATCCCTGTGCCAGGCTGGGGCGAAGCTCTCTATTCCAAGCTCTTTGGCGACACTATCTACTCTCTGCTTCTGGTACTCGCTCGCCAAAGCGCCGGCAACGACTCCATCAATCTTCAGCCCCTCAAGGACGGTCTTCATGTCCTCGACTTCCTTCTCCTTCTCTCCGGAGGTGAAGCCCTTGACGATGGGAATCCCTATTGCCCTGGCCTGAAGCTCGGTGAGGTGTATGTTTGGGACATGGTACATGTAGCTCTCGTCGCTCTCGCTTACCATCGACACGAGGTACTTCACCTCAAAACCCTTCTTCAGCGCCCAGTAGAGGGCGTAGTTCGAGTCTTTCCCGCCTGAGTAGAGGACCGCAACGCGCATTTTGCTCACCCGAAAATTTTTAAATACTATGGGTTAATTTAATCTCGAGCGTTTGAGTCCTTCTGACGGCTCTTGGAGCGTGCCGTTAAAAAGGTGATGGCCATGGTTCCAGAGACGGCAGTGATCCTAGCGGCTGGCCTCGGGACAAGGATGGGTAGAAAGCCCAAGGGACTTGTCAGAGTAGCCGGAAGGGAGATTCTGTACAGGACGATGAGGCTGCTCCAGGAAAACGGTGTTAAAAAGTTCGTTGTGGTCACCAACGAGAGGTACGCCCCTCTTTACCAGGAGTTCATAGAGAGTCACGACTTTGACGCTGAAATCATAATAAACCCCGAGCCGAAGAAAGGCAACGGGCATTCCCTTCACCTTGCCAGGGAGAAAGTCTCAGGGAAGTTCGTACTGACAATGAGCGACCATGTCTATTCCAGGGACTTCATCGAGAGGGCGGTAAGAGGGCGAGGACTAATAGCGGACAGGGGGCCAAGATGGGTTTATATTGAGGAGGCAACGAAAGTCCAGGTAAAGGACGGAAAGGTCTGGAAAATCGGGAAAGGGCTCAAGGAATGGGATGCCATTGATACTGGGTTCTTCATACTCGATGAAGGGATTTTCAAAGTTACAGAAGTCCTCGAAAGCGAGAAGAACGGCGACTACTCCCTGAGCGATGTTATGGAACGGGCAAAGGTTCCAGTGACCTTCGTTGACGGCCTTGGATGGATAGATGTCGATACCCCACAAGACATCAGAAGGGCGAGGAGAATGCTCGTCAAAACCGCAGTAAAGGGAACGGGAGACGGGTTCGTCAGCAGACACCTGAACAGGAGGATTTCAACGAGGGTCAGTGAACTGCTGGTAGAGAAAGTTACACCGAACCAGATGACGGTCGTAACGTTCCTGCTCGGCATTATCTCGGCGCTAACGACACTGGTGAGCCTTCCGCTGGCGGGAATACTCTACCAGCTAAGCTCAATCCTCGACGGCGTTGACGGCGAGCTTGCGAGGGCGCAGTTAAGGTCAAGCAAGTTCGGCGGTTATGTGGATTCCATACTCGACCGCTACGTTGACGGGAGCTTCCTGGCACTGCTGGCCTACGCGACGCTCGGGGAACCATTCTGGTACTTTGTGGCACTCCTTGCTCTCCTCGGCTCGGTGATGGTCAGCTATTCAACGGAGAGGTTCAAGGGAGCCTTCTGCAGGGACGCCTACAAAGAGGTGCCAGTCCTAAGAAAACTTCCCGGAAAGAGGGACGAGAGAACTTTCCTGACGATGCTCTTCCTATTGTACCCGATTGCGGCCTCGATAAAGGCTCTCTTCATTACCCTTGCAGTACTGACAAACGTCCGGGTTGTCCTAACACTCTATTTCGTCGCCGAGAAAGTTTTGCCTCCGAAAACTATTTAACTACTGTAAAATATCTTACAGCACCAAAGGAGGTGAAAGAAGATGGTGAGGGTTGTCATACTCGGACAGGGGTACGTTGCCAGCATCTTCGCAAGCGGGCTTGAAAAGATAAAAGCCGGAAAGATGGAGCCTTACGGCGTTCCTCTGACAGACGAGCTCCCGATTAAGATAAAGGACATTGAAATAGTCGGTTCTTACGATGTTGATGCCGCAAAGGTTGGAAAGGACCTCTACGAGGTCGTTAAGAGCTACGACCCGCAGGCCCCAGAGAGCCTTAAAGGGCTGACCATAAGGAAAGGAGTCCACCTCGGAAGCCTCAGGAACCTTCCACTCACGCCCACTGGCCTCGATGACGAGATGACGCTCAAAGAGGCCGTTGATCACCTCGTTAACGAGTGGAAGGAGCTTAAGCCCGACGTCTTCGTGAACGTCTGCACCACCGAGGCCTTCGTCCCGTTCGAGAGCAAGGAAGAGCTTGAGAAGGCCATCGAGGAAAACAACAAGGAGAGGCTCACAGCAACCCAGTTCTACGCCTACGCCGCCGCCAAGTACGCCAAGGAAGCCGGAGGAGCGGCCTTTGTCAACGCCATTCCGACTCTCATAGCGAACGACCCGGTCTTCGTTGAGCTGGCAAAGGAGAGCAACCTCGTTATCTTCGGTGACGACGGTGCCACCGGTGCCACCCCGCTCACCGCTGATGTTCTCAGCCACCTCGCCCAGAGGAACCGCTACGTCCTCGATATAGCCCAGTTCAACATCGGCGGCAACCAGGACTTCCTTGCCCTGACTGACAAGGAGAGGAACAGGAGCAAGGAGTTCACCAAGAGCTCGGTCGTTGAGGATCTGCTCGGTTACGACGCTCCTCACTACATCAAGCCGACCGGCTTCCTCGAACCGCTCGGCGACAAGAAGTTCATCGCCATGCACATCGAGTACGTCAGCTTCAACGGCGCCCACGACGAGCTTGTCATCACCGGCAGGATAAACGACAGCCCGGCTCTCGCCGGCTTGCTCGTAGACCTCGCCAGGCTCGGAAAGATAGCCATCGAGAAGAAGGAGTTCGGAACTGTCTACGAGGTCAACGCCTTCTACATGAAGAACCCCGGACCGAAGGAGGCCAGGAACATACCGAGGATAATCGCCCACGAGAAGATGAGGATGTGGGCCGGGCTGAAGCCCAGGTGGCTCTGACGACTTTTCTCCCCTTCGGCAACTTTTTTAACACCTTTTCCTACTTCTTCTGGAGGGAATGCAATGAGCTGGAAGAGGGGTGCTTATCCGGAATTCACGCTTGAAGATGTTATAGCGACAGTTTTTCTGCTTAAAGGTCCCGTTGGTAGAAAAACGATATCAGAAATCCTCGATATAGGGGAAGGAAGCGTCAGGACTCTTCTGAAAAAGCTCGACTGGATAGGTGCCATAGAGGCAGCTCAAAGAGGGCACTTTCTAAGTAGAAGAGGAAAAAAGATCCTTGAGGAGCTTAAGAAACTCTTCTCAGAGGTGCAATTCGTTGGAAAAGTTGAGGGGATGCCTGCATATGCCATAGTGGTCAAGAACCCGCCTCAGTTCAAGAGCATCGAGCTGAGGGACGAGGCCATAAGATTTTTCGCACGGGGTGCAATGATACTGACCGTAAAGGAGGGTGAGCCGGTCTTTCCCGAGGATGGGAGGCCTTTAAAGGACACTATGGGAGAACTGGCAAGGAACATCGAAGGAACCCTGGAATTCTCCGACGGAGACTTGATAGTGGTGACATGGGCTGAAAACCCCTCGGACGCCATGAAAAGTGCATACCATGTGGCCATAACCCTCAAGGAAAATGAAATTCCAGAGGAGCTCAAGTCCCTCGTGAGGTGAGGAGATGAGGAAGAGCAGGCTCGTCCTGGCGCTCGACGTTTACGATAGGGTGAAAGCCCTCGAAATAGCAGAATGCACAGCAGATTATCTCTGGGCAATTAAGGTAAACTGGCCTCTCATCATCGGTTCTGGATTGAGAATAATCACCGAGCTCAAGCAGGTCACGGGGCTTCCAATAATAGCCGACCTCAAGCTGGCCGATATACCGAACACGAACAGGCTGATAGCGAGTAAGGTCTTCGAGGCAGGAGCGGACTACATAATTGCCCACGGCTTCGTAGGCAGGGACAGTGTTGAGGCCGTTATGGGGCTTGGAAAAACGATCATCGTTGTCGAGATGAGTCATCCCGGAGCCAAAGAGTTCATCCAGCCCGTTGTGGACAGATTGATTGAACTTGCAAACGAGCTGGAGCCATTTGGAGTAATAGCCCCTGCGACCAGGCCCGAGCGCGTCTCGTACATACGCTCAAAGCTCGATGAAGGGATAAAGATTCTGACCCCTGGGGTGGGTGCACAGGGCGGAAAGGCAAGGGACGCTGTTAAGGCCGGAGCGGACTATGTGATAGTTGGGCGCTCTATCTATGGTAGTGATAACCCGCGCGAGGCCGCGAGGAGGCTCCACGAAGAGATTTCGGAGGTGGTCTGATGGAGCTAAAGGTCAAGCACCCGGTCAGCAAGAAGGAGATAAAGGAGATAATCCGAGAGATGAGCGAGATCTTCGGCGAGGAGATAGCGAAGAAGATGCTGGACAAGAAGGACAGGGTTGAGGTAGCTGAGTTCGACAAGACCACCGAAATCCTCCTCGTGAACGGGAAGCCCTTCTTCATAAGAAGGAAGGAGCTGGTCTTTCCCCTCGTCATAGCGCTCTACGAGCTGTCCAACGAGGAAGACCTTAGGAAGTGGCCGAGGAGGGTCGTTGTGGATGAGGGCGCAGTCCCGTACATCCTAAACGGGGCTGACGTCATGGCGGCTGGCATAGTTGACGCAGACGAGAACATCAAGGAAGGTGACTTCGTCTTCGTCGTCGAGGAGAACTACGGAAGGCCCCTGGCGATAGGGATAGCGCTCATGGACGGCAGGAAAATGAAGGAGAAGCCCAAGGGAAAGGCCGTGAAGAACATTCACCACGCCAAGGATAAAATCTGGCAGGTCACGGTGGGATGAAATGGAAGAAAAACGGAAGAAAATCAGGGTCCTGGTTGGGGGAGTCTTTGACATACTTCATGTTGGCCACATACACTTTTTGAAGCAGGCCAAGGAGCTTGGAGACGAGCTGATTGTTATAGTTGCACACGACGAGACCGTGAGGATGCATAAGAAACGGGAGCCCATAAATTCAGCAGAAGACAGGGCCGAACTCCTGAAGGCAATAAGGTACGTCGATGAGGTCTACATCGGGACACCAGGCACGATAGACATGAAACTCGTGAAGAAGATAAACCCCGACGTGATAGCAATCGGCCCCGACCAGGGTTTCAGCTGTGAAAGACTGAAAGAAGAGCTTAGAAGGCACGGGATAAAAGCGGAAGTGATACGGATACCCTACCTCTACAAGAGCGACAGGGCCAAAACGAGCAAAATAATAGAGAAAATCGTGGAGACGTTCTGTGAGTGACCTATAGTCTCAACTTGATGAGGTACTCCCTGAGAAACTCGGGGTCTTCCCTCTTAACCGCACTCATGAGCTCTCCAAACTTTTTCTCACCCATAGCTTTTTTCAGATAATAGTAGAGGTTTACGGCATCCTCCACGATGATGCTCTGCCTCCTCCCCTCTTCAGCGTAGAGCTCAATGAGCTTGCGATTCATGTCCCTCGTTATGTAGAGGGTCTTCTGCATCTTCTCCTCTTTGAGGGCCCTATTTTTCTGAACCTTTTGCCTGGTTGGGCGGGTTAGCTCATCAACCGAGCCATCAAAAAGCTTCGGGAGTTTATCCTTCGACAATCTCAACCACCTCTCTGGCAAGCTTTAAGAAGGCGCGAGAAGCCCTACCGTTGGGCTCGAATTCAAAAATGCTCTTCCCCTCACTCTGAGCCTTTTCAATCGCTATTGCTTTAGGAATCGTTGTCAGTATAGGAGCGTCTGGATATGCCTCTTTAAGCTCCTTGAGGCGCATCTTCGGAACTTTTGTCTGCCTGGTGAACTTGTTCGGGACGAGGCCAAGGAGCTTGAGATTTTCATTGGTCTCTTCCCTTATCATCCTCATTAGGCTGAACATGAGCTGCATGCCGATCACGCCAAAATAACTGAGCTCAAGGGGGATTAAGACGTAATCCGAAACCGTCAGAGAGTTCACAAGAAAAACGCCCATGCTCGGTGGATTATCTATTAAGACATAGTCGTAGTCGGGTAGAACCGGCATTAAAGCCTTCTCAAGCCGCCTCTCTCTGTTGTATGCGTTGATTATCTCTATCTCCTTTGCCGAGAGGTTTAAGTGACTGGGAATCAGGTCAAGGTTCTCCCTGACAGAGATCAGGGTGTCCCTGATATCGCTCTCCCTCATCATTAGAGTTCCCACGTTGTTCTCCCCGCATTCAAGCACCTTCATGCCTATAAGACTGAATGTCAGGTTGAACTGAGGATCTATGTCAACCAAGAGAACTTTCCTCCCCATGGATGCAAGGGCAAACCCGAGGTTCATCGTAAGTGTAGTTTTCCCGACGCCCCCTTTTTGATTTGCTATGCTAATAACTACAGCCATGAGAACCACCCGGTAAGAAAATCAGTAAAGGAAGAGGAAATCAGCAGAGATCAAGAAAGTCTTCCAGTGCCCTGAGTTCTCTGGCCGATAGCTTCCTCTCCTTGTTTCTCGAGATCAAAGAGTATATCTTGTCATCCCTTACCGGCTCCCTGCTGAAGTTGTAAGCGCCCGGCACTATTATGTTGGACTTAAAGTCCCCCTCAACGCGGAGAGCCTCACTGCCTCCCAGAATGTTTGGTGATTTAACTCCCGTCATTATCACCATTGCCCTAACAACCTTGCCCATATCCTCGTCAATCCTTGCACCCCATTTGATTTCGCTCTTTTCACCAAGCCTATCGTAGATTATGTCCATGGCCGCACTTATCTCCCCAAGACTGACGTCAGGTCCGACCGTGAAGTGAACGAGGGCCTTGTCACCACTTGCGTACTCGACGTCAAGCATCTTGTTCTCAAGGGCGTTCTGAATGGCATCCACTGCCCTGTTGCTTGAGTCGCTCTCGCCGATACCGATCAAAGCCGCCCCTCCGTTGTGCATCACGCTGTAGACATCAGCAAAGTCTATGTTGACCATGGACGGAAGCTTTATAGTCTCCGTGAGCCCCTTGACCATTCTGGCGATTATTTCATCGGCGAATCTGAAAGCGGCGTTTATCGGGAGTTTAGGCACCAATTTAAGTAGTTTATCGTTCTCAATTATTATCACGGTGTCCGAGTAGTAGAGAAGGGCCTGTATCCCTGCCTTTGCTTTCTCTATCCTGATCTTTCCCTCGTTGCGGAATGGAAAAGTGACCACACTTACAACGAGTGGCTCCCTGAACCTCCCGTTATGTCTGGCCCTTTCTTTCACTGTCTTTGCAACAACGGGTGCCGCCCCGGTTCCTGTACCGTTTCCCATGCCGGCCGTAATAAAGACGAGGTCAGCATCCCCTATGGTCTCAGCTATTTCGTGAGCACTCGCCTCTGCAGCTTTATATCCGATCTCTGGGTCACCTCCGGACCCCTTGCCGTGTGTAATTTCTTTGCCCAGAAGAAGCTTTTTGTGTGCTTTAGTACGAGCGAGATGCTGCGCATCGGTGTTCATAGCTATTAGGTCGGCCCCCTGAACACCGAGCTCATAAAGCCTTGTTATTGTGTTGTTTCCAGAACCGCCGACACCCACAATTGCTATCTTTATCAAATCCTCAAGGTCCTCTCCCTCCGGAATGTCAAACTTGCCCTTTCTTGGTTTCTCATCGTCCCAATCGATGTTTATACCTGCCTGTTCAAACAACTTAAACACCATTGTCCCAACCCCCACCAGTTAAGGGATTATCCTGGTTTAACCGGCTTATTTTAGCGGAGTTGATTATTTGAGTATATAATCAGGAGTTGAGCTTTCTTCAGTTTCAATCCGATAAAGTTCTTTCCTGAGCAGTTCTCGAATAGCTGCCCTGATGACTTCGCTCCTGTTGGGGTAGATACCCTTTTTAACAAGCTGATCCATCGCATTTATGAGCCCCTGCGGAAGCTGAACGCTGATGATTTTCATTTTGCTCATCGCCTGCCACCCAAGTTGGAGTAGCTGAATGTATGGTTAATTTAATTAGTTAAATACTTTATGGCTCTGAATTAATACCAAGATAATATCAAACACAAAAATTTTTTAAAAAAGTCCTCTTTAAAACAAAAATACACTACGATGCACACCAGTGTGCACCGGAAGTATTTTTAACAACTCCTGCATCACAGGTTAAAGGGGATAATATGAAGAGTGAATCCATGAAATTCACAGTTAAAAGCGTCCTAGTTGATGATCCAAAAAAATTGATTCCCCTAATAGGGGGAAACGTACAACTGGTAACGGCAGAATGCATAGAAGAAGTCATTTTCGCTGCCCTTTTAGCGATCAGAGCTTTCAAACGCGGAACCAATCATGCAAAAACCTATGGAGGTGAGCTACTTCTGAGGCTGGCGGGCACTAATCAGATTAAGGTTGCAATTGAAAAGAACGGAGTAAAGAGGGGCTTAAACTACCTAATATGTTTCGAAACCCCCGAGCAGTGTTCCAAATTCCTTCTGAAAACTGGCCTGGTTGAAGTAACTCCCCCCAAATGCAACAAAGAAAATCTGAAGGCCCTGATGGAAAAATCCGCCCTAGTCGAAACCCTTTAACCCGATACATTTATAAAACCACTTCTTTAGTTGTCGATGTCTGAGGTGATGTTCATGAAATACAAAAAACGCAAATATTTCCTGGCCGGCCGGATTAACCTCCTCCAACGCTCCAAGATCAGAGAGCTGTTTGAAAAAGCTCGAAACATGGAAAACGTTATATCCCTCGGAATAGGGGAGCCGGATTTTGACACTCCCGAAGTCATAAAGGAAGCGGCAAAAAGGGCAATAGACGAAGGTTATACTCACTATACCCCCAACGCCGGCATCCCGGAGTTCAGGGAGGCCATAGCAGAGTACTACAAGACCCATTACAAAGCTGATGTCTCCCCAGACAACATTATCGTAACGGCCGGTGCTTACGAGGCAACTTACCTTGCATTCGAAAGCCTGCTCGAAAAAGATGATGACGTCATAATCCCAGACCCTGCCTTCGTTTGCTATGTTGAGGATGCGAAAATAGCCGAAGCGGGAATATTGAGAATCCCCCTCCGAGAGGAGAATAAGTTTCAAGTTGACCCCGATGAACTTGTCGAGCTTATCACAAAACGCACAAGAGTGCTTGTAATAAATTACCCAAACAATCCCACCGGTGCGGTGCTTACAAAGAAGACCGTAAAGGCCATAGCTGACATGGCGGAGGATTACAACATATACATCCTCAGCGATGAACCCTACGAGCACTTCCTCTACGAGGGAGCCAAGCACTATCCAATGATAAAGTTCGCTCCTGACAACACTATCCTCGCGAACAGCTTCTCCAAGACTTTTGCCATGACGGGGTGGCGGTTGGGCTTTGCAATAGCCCCAAAACAGGTCATAAAAGACATGATAAAGCTCCACGCGTACATAATTGGTAACGTCACTTCCTTCATACAGATAGCGGGCATAACAGCGCTTCGGGACAAAAGAAGCTGGGAAGCCGTTGAGAACATGAGAAAGGTGTACGCCGAAAGGAGGAAGCTCGTTCTCAAACGCCTCAACAACATGCCGCATATAACTCCATTTAAACCCAAGGGAGCTTTCTACATTTGGGCAAAGATAGACCCGGAACTGGACATGACGAGTGAAGACTTCGCAAACTGGCTCCTTGACAACGCAGGGGTTGTGGTTATCCCGGGCACAGCTTTCGGTAAACAGGGGGAGGGGTGGATAAGAATAAGCTACGCCACAGAGAAGGAGAAGCTCATAGAAGCCCTTAACCGCATGGAAGAAGCTCTTTCAAAGCTCTAAAGAGGTGATAGCGTTGGACGGCATTTTTTCCGTTTTTATCGCTATTTTCCTTGCAGAACTTGGTGACAAGACTCAATTAGCCACGATCGCGTTTGCATCGAAATACGGCTGGAAAACTGCCTTTCTCGGCGCAGCTCTGGGCCTCGCTGCCGTAAACCTTATCGGTGCTGTAATCGGAGACCGGCTTAAAGAAGTACTTCCCCTTGAGATTATCCACAAAGGGGCAGGAGTTCTGTTTATAGTTTTCGGGATACTTATGCTCCTTGGGAAGATGTAGTGAGGAGAGGTTTTTTATTAATTCTACTTGCTTGCACCACCATGAGAGCAAGTTCGAGGAAACTTTTCTCCAGCAAGCTTTTAGAAAAAAAACTTGACCAAAAAGGTTTCCCTTCCTTTTGAACTTGCCCGTTGATGAGAGTATGCCCTTAAAAAGACAACCTCGCGCGGGTTTGCTCTCAAAATTTCTCGTTAATTGTGATTTCAGCTTTCTTTTTAGCGCTCTTCGAGCGCTATACTGTGCAAGGAAATCCAGTATATCTGGCAACTCGAGGGTAAACCCACTCAAAAGCTAGCTTGTTAGAATCGCATACTTTTTCTTCCGCCAGCGCTTTCGTAAGAAAGGGCTGCTGTGGTGGGCCCGGGGGGCTTTGAACCCCCGACCACGCGGTTATGAGCCGCGCGCTCTGACCAGGCTGAGCTACGGGCCCACAATGGCGCCGCCGCCCGGGCTCGAACCGGGGACCGCCGGATTAACAGTCCGGCGCTCTACCATCTAAGCTACGGCGGCACGACCCAATGTATGGGACACGGGGGGAATTTATAAATCTTACGGTGCTCTCGGAAATTCTAAGGGATTATTTCACAATAGCTCCCCCGCTTTTTCTTTAATAAATTTCAAGCTGAGCTCAGCCTCTTTTAACCCTTCGACTTCCAGGGCCCAAGTCTTGGGCGACAACCTCTGAAGCACGCGCTCCCAGGGTATGTTACCCTCCCCAAGGGCAAGGTGTTCATTCCTTTTGCCAAAGTTGTCGTGAAGATGAATGTGAACTATCCTTTCTCTGAAAGTCTCAATAAAACTATCAAAATCACGAGTGGTCGTGTTTAAGTGTCCCACATCGAAAGTTACTCTAAAATCGATTCCCTCAATAAGTTCATCAAGGCTCTCGGGAGTCTGAGCATCCAAAATCGGGAAGTTCGGCATGCTCTCTACGCCGAAGGCTATAGAGTATTCCTCTCCGAGCCTCGAGAGTTCCCGTAGGGAGGCTCTATGAATTTTGAGATACTCCCCGGTGTTTCCTGCTTAGGGGAGAACAGTAGCCAGGGGGAACAGTTAAGACTTCTGAGCCGAGGGTCGCAGCTACCTCGAAAGCTTCTTCCAAAATCTCAAGAGAAACCCTCCTTATCTTATCATTAAAGGAGCCGATGTTGAGGTCTATAAAGGGAGCATGGAGGGTATTTGCCATACTAAAGGTCTCCAGAACCTCTATCCATTCCCGAACGTTTTCTGGAGTTATTTGATGGGGCCACTCACTAACCAGCTCCACGAACTCAAAACCAAGTTCGCTGACAGTGTCGAGCCACTTTTCAAACTCCCTTGGGGTTGAACCGTTAAATGCCGTGGTCGAGAGGCCGACCTTCATCCTATCATCCCCTCAGGTGCTCCTCCGTTACAAGGCCCTTCGCGTAGGGGCAGAGCTCCCTCAACGGACATTCCCCACACTTCGGGTTTATCGGCCGGCAGATGCTCCTCCCGTGGTCGACCATCGCGTGGTTGACGTATATCCACTTATCCCTCGGGATTAAAGCCCTCAGGTATTCTTCGACCTTCTCAGGAGCGACCCTCGGGGGAGCCAGGCCAAGGCGCTTGCTTATTCTGTTTACGTGGGTGTCAACGGGAATCGCCTGCTTTCCGAAGCCGTAAGCGAGCACTATGTTCGCACATTTCCTCCCTATTCCTGGGAGCTTCATGAGTTCGTGGATATTATCTGGCACCTTTCCCCCGTACTTCTCAAGGATTATCTTGGAGGCTTTAACTATCCACTCGCCCTTCGTCTTCCAGAGGCCGACACCCTGCTTTCTCAGGAACTCCTGCATCTCCTCTACTGGAGTGTTGGCTATCTTCTCGATGTTCCCGTACCTCCTAAACAGCTCCTCCCAGACGCGGTATGTAACCTTGTCCCTCATCCTCTGGGATATTATGCAGTGGACGAGCGTTCGGTAGGGGTCGCCGATGAGGAGCTTCTCCCTCGGGTGGGTCTCCATAAGGATTTCGACTATCTTCTCAGCTCTCTTTTTCTTCTCCTCCCAGCCCTCCTCGAAAGTGAAGCCCTTAAGGCTCAATGAGCGTGACTTTGCTTCCATGGACTACCACCACCCTTCCTTCTGCCACCCTAACTTCTTTCAGTTCCTCGAACTCCCTGCTATAAAGCTTTTGCCCGGTCCAGTTGTATATTCGAACTTCGTTTTCAAGGACAACGACGAGGCCTTTCGAGAAAGGAAGCACTTCTCTGACTTCATAATCGAATTCGAGGGTTAACTCCTCCACTTCGCTTCTCGTTATCTCGATTCTTGTATTTTTCGAGACCTTCATCGGGCTTGGATCGGCGAGGACAACCCTGAAGGCAAGGGGCTTTCCAAGGAGGTCTATCTCGATGGTCTCACCCGTTTTTACTTCCTTCCCAGTCAGTTTTGAGCGAATAATTTCTTCAAAGCCACCTGGAAGCTCCACGTCGAAGAGAGGTTTAATGATGAGCCTCATGAACACCACCAACAAAAATAGGAGGGAGAGAAATAAAAACACTACCTCTTCCTGAAAGCAGCCGCCAAAATTGTGATTAAGACCAGAACAGACGGCCCACATGTGGATCTCTGGGGCGGCGAGGTGGAGGCTGGAACGGGACCAATTTTCGGCTCTTCCACCGTAAATTGCTGAGGGGCTTTGGAACCCAGCGAGTATTCATCTGGAATCCAGGCCGGGGGCTTCTCCTCAAGTGCATCGAGAATTGCTTCAAGCAGAGGATGCTGCGCTGTTCCTGGCTTCCTGTCGGCTGTGATTTCCCACACCATAACTCCTCCCAGGGTATTGTTTATCGCGTATTCCGTCTTTATCCTCACGCTTCTTGGATCATCGTACGTTATGAAAATCCCAAGCTTCTCCGAGTACGCCCAGGGAACGAGTGAATAATTATCCCAGAATTCCTGATACGTCCCGCTATCTACCCTATCCGCAATATCCCAGTAGTCCATCACACCATGAGTTTCAGCCGCTGATCCCCATGTTCCATCCGGGGTCCCATTGTAGGGCTGGAAAAGCCCGTGATTCACCAGAGGGACGTTGGCAAAGCTCCTCCCGTAAAAGGGTAACCCGAGAACTACCTTCTCAGGAGGGATGCGAGATGTATACCACCTAACGGCCTCATCAACGCTTCCCGGAACCGGAGACGTAGGGTTCTTGTATAGGGGAGCGTTATGACCCGTACAGTTGCTCCAGAGTCCAATGAAATCATAGGCCATTACGTTGATGAAGTCAATGTACTTCATGGCATCGCTCCAGTTAACCCTCCCTGCTATCTCAGGGTTCGGAGAAACGGCTGCGGTTATAAGGTAGTGCTTGTGATCTTCCTTTCCCGCATTATCGAGGACTTCCCTGAGTTTTTTCATGAGCAGAACAAAGTTCTTACCGTCGTCGGGCCTTACGTGGTTGCTCTTCATCCCCCCTCCACCTGGATATTCCCAATCAACGTCCACTCCATCGAACCCGTACCTTCTGATTATCCTCAGGACGCTGTTTGCAAACTCCTCTCTCTTTGCAGGGTCTGCCGCTATGTCGGAGAAGTACTTGCTGAGGGTCCAACCCCCCACCGAGACGAGTACTTTAACCGCTGGGTAGTGCTTTTTAAACTCTCCCAAAGCCTCAAGATTGCTGGGGTCTGCCCACGGGTCGGCCCAGGTGACTGTTCCGTTTTCCAGGGGCCTCAGGAAGGCATAGAGGACGTGGGTGACGTTCTCGTAAGGGATGTCCGACACGTAGAACTTTCTTGCATAAACCCCCCAGGAGATGTAATAGACGACTATCCTGTAGGGCTCGGGAGGAGTTCTGACCTTAAGGCTGTTGGAGGGCTTTCCTTTCTTGTTGTTTTCAAACAGCGGAATAACGGCATAATAGTATGTTTTGTTTCCTTCCAGAGAGGAGTCGGAATAGTAGTTCACCGGAATAACCGGACCAACTCTCTTCCATCCTTCTCCTCCAGGCGGAGAATTGGTCAGCTTCAGTGCAACCCATATGCTCCCATTATACTCAACAGTTTCATTGGGGAGATAGCTCCATCCTCTGTGGTACTCGGGGTATTTGCTCCAGTTTACGACCGCGATTAAGTTCTCGTCGGCGAGAAGATTCTCAAAACTCTCACTTCTGTACACTAAGTAGGCCCTTGTACCATTTACTTGCGTCCAGGTTATGTTCACGGCATCCCATCCGAGAACTTCGCCGGTTAACTGAAGCGAGCCTCCGGAAGAGGCTGGAAATGCCTGTGGAATCTGCAAAATAAGGGCACTTACAAACAGTGCAACGAGCAAAAAACTTAGCGGCCTTTCCATTGGGGACCACCTTTCAAGCTGATTAATGCACCGCTTTGTTTATAAAAGTATCCGATATTGCAATTATGTCAAATTTTGTCATAACTAAAAACTTTGTAATTGCATAAGATATTCCAATTCTGCAGCGCAAAAGCTTTATAAACTCGACATATCAACTGATATATCGGTGAACGAAATGGAGAAGCCGAAGTTTAGAGGGCACCTCAAACTCCTCGTCCTGAAGATCCTTGAGGAAGGCCCGCTTCACGGTTACGGTATAATGGCGGAGCTTGAGAGGAGGTACGGCATGCCCCAGCCGAGCCCGGGGACAATCTACCCTATCCTCGCCTCTCTGAGGAGAGCTGGCCTCATTGAGGTCGCCGGCGAGGGAAAAAGGGAGAAGAAGCTCTACCACATAACCGGGAAGGGGAAAGAGTACCTCAGAGAGCACGAGTACGAGGTAAAGGAAGTCCTTGAGATGGCCGAGCGCTTTAGGGAATTCGCGAGGCTCGGCGGCAGAGAGCTGGCGGAGGTTCTCAAGGAGGCCTTCAGCTCGATCAGCGAGATGAGCGAGGAGCAGAAGAGGGCCCTCGCGAAGGAATTTGCAGAGTTCACGAAGAGGGTTAGATTGATTCTATTGGGCGAGATAAAGGAGGGAACGGAATGAGCGAAGCAATAGTTGTTGAGAACCTCGTCAAGAAGTACGGGGACTTTGAGGCCGTTAAAGGGGTCTCCTTTAAGGTCAAGCAGGGAGAGATATTCGCCTTCCTCGGGCCGAACGGGGCAGGAAAGACGACAACGGTGCACGTCCTCACGACGCTTTTAAGGCCGACCGCTGGAAGGGCGGTCGTCGCTGGCCACGACGTGGTTGAGGAGCCGATGGAAGTGAGGAAGAGGATAGGCATAGTCTTTCAAGATCCAAGTCTCGACAGGGAGCTGACAGCGTGGGAGAACATGTACATCCACGGGAGAATATACGGGCTGAAGGGGAACGAGCTGAGGGAGAAGATGGAGCGCCTCCTCAAGTTCGTCGAGCTCTGGGAGTTCAAAGACAAACCAGTCAAGACCTTCAGCGGCGGAATGCAGCGCAGGCTTGAGATAGCGCGCTCCCTACTCCACGAGCCGGAGGTTCTCTTCCTTGATGAGCCGACGATAGGCCTCGACCCCCAGACGAGGGCGCACATCTGGGACTACATAAGGGCGATGAAGGAGGAGCACAACATGACGATTTTCCTCACGACCCACTACATGGACGAGGCGGAGATGTTGGCGGACAGGATAGCCATCATAGACCACGGGAAGATAATTGCAGAAGGAACTGCCGAGGAGCTCAAAAAGCTCGTTGGAAACGACGTGATCTATCTTAAACTTGAAGCTCCCGAGGAGCTCAAGTGTCTCCAGGGGGAGTTCATCAGGGGATGCAAGGTTCTTCCCGACGGCAGGGTGGCGCTTGAGGTGGAAAATGCAGCGGAAGCGCTCCCGGGGCTCTTCGAGCTCGCAAATGAGAGGGGAATAAGAATCCTCGAGGTTACCTACCACAGGCCCACGCTCAACGACGTCTTCCTCCACTTGACGGGCAGGGAGATAAGGGATGAAAGCCCTGAAAACCCGATGGCTTCCTTCGTGAGAATGAGGATGAGGAGGAGGTGAGATGATGGAGGCATTAACCACGATGGCCTACAGGCAGCTCAAGAGGTTTATCCGAGCAAGGTCGAGGGTACTCGGGATGGTAATCAACCCGCTCATCTGGCTCGTCTTCTTCGGCCTCGGGTGGAGCAGGGTCTTCGACAACCCCATGGCGAAGATGATCTTCGGAGGAGTTGACTACCTCACCTTCCTCGCGCCGGGTATCTTTGCCATGACGGTCTTCAACATGAGCTTCATAGCGGGGGTAAGCGTCATCTGGGACAAGCAGTTCGGCTTTCTCAAGGAAGTCCTTGTTGCTCCCGCATCGAGGAAGGGGAGCATCCTGGGGAGGATAATCGGCGACTCGCTCGTGACGCTGGCTCAGGGAGCGATAATACTCGTCCTCACCTACCCGCTCGCGGAGAGCCTCAAGCTGAGCGGCTTCCTCCCGGCCCTCGGCGTCGGCTTCCTGCTCTCGATGGCCTTCTCGGGCTTTGGCGTTAGCTTGGCTTTGAAGATGGAGAGCATGGAGGGCTTCCAGATGGTGATGATGGTCCTCATGCTCCCGCTGACCTTCCTGAGCGGCGCGATATACCCCATAGACACAATGCCGGGCTGGATGAAGGCATTAGCTTACATCAATCCCCTAACCTACGCCGTTGACGGTGCAAGGCACTTCCTCGTGGGGGCGAGTGTGGCGAAGTTCTCCCTCGGTGTTGATTTGGGTGTTCTAACCGTCCTGGCGGCCCTCCTGGTGGGTCTGGCTATGACCGAGTTCGAGAGAGCAACCATAGGTTGAAAGGGAGGGCTCTCTCATTCTTTTACCCTGTCTTTGAACTTTTCATAGCTTATCTTCAGCGCCTTGAGGACTGGAAGCTCCTCTCCTGCGAAGAAGCTCAGCATGGCCCCGCCACCCGTTGAGATGTGGCTTATCCCGGTGATGTTGTACCTGTAGATGCTCGCGATAGAGTGTCCCCCGCCCACCACTGAGAAGGCGGGGCTCTCGCCAATGGCCCTGAAGACACCGACGGTGCCGACTGCGAACTCTTCAATCTCAAAGACGCCCATCGGACCGTTTGCGACTATTATTTTTGCATCCATCAGTATCTCGCGGTACTTCTCAACGGTCCTTGAGCCTATGTCGAGGATGGGATGCTGGTCAAACAGCCTCTTGTCCTCGCTCAGAAGGTCGACCTCTAAGCGCTCGCCTTTATAGTCGATGGCAAAGTCCACTGGCGTTCTGACATAGGGATAAAACTCGTCGAGTATCTTCTCCGCCCAGTCTACGAGCCCAAGGAGGCCTTTCCTGTGAAGGAACTCTATGTTGGCATCCCCGAGGTCAAAGCCCTTAGCGAGGGTGAATATCTGTCCGACGAGGCCACCCGTAAGGATAAGGTCGGCTTTTCTCTTCCTCAGAACGTTCTCGGCAACGCGGAGAGAGTCGTCCACCTTTGCGCCGCCCAGGACGTAAACTCTCGGCCTCTCGTCGCTCTCGTAGGCTTTGCTCAATGCATCAACTTCAGCTTCCATCAGCTTCCCCATTATCATCGGCTTTAATCGAGCGAAGCCAACGAGGGAGGGCTGGCTCCTGTGAGCTGCTGCAAAGGCATCGTTCACAACGTAGTCTATCAACGGCGCAAGTTTCCTAACGAAAAACGTCCTCTCGCACTCCTCTATCGGCTTGTAGAACACTTCTTCGGCCGAAAAGCGGAGGTTTTCGAGTATTATAGCCTCTCCCGGTTTCAGGGAGCTTATTCTCTCCCTGGCGTACTTCCCGAAGATGTCCTCCACGTATTCAACTTCCTGACCGAGAAGTTTACTCAGGATTTGGGCGTGCTCCTCGGTGGTTATGTAGTCTCCCTTGTAGGGTCTGCTCTGGTGGGTCGCTATGACAAGCTTTGCGCCGTCGTCGAGGAGGTGTTGAATCGTCGGCAAAACCGCTCTAAATCGGGCATCGCTCGTTATTCTCCCGTTCTCCACAGGAGAGTTAAGATCAGCCCTCAGAAAAACAGTCTTTCCATCGTAGGTGAAATCGGTGAGCCTGAACATTCCATCACCGGGAAAGTGTTAAATATGCCCTTTAATAAACTTTATTTGGACACCTGCGGTGAATAACAGTCAGTGCTAAAGTCACCAATATTATGCGGATGGTGGGCGTAATGGGGTGGACTCCAAGCCTGGTGAGGAAGCTTTCGCGTGATGAACTAATCGAGTACATCAGTGAGGTACTGGAGCTCATGGGATTTAAGAACTACGAGCGGGTTCAGGACAGCGAAAGGTGGGGCATAGACATAGTCGCCTTAAGGGACGATCCACTTGCCGGAACTGAAAAGCTCCTCATAAAAATCCACACTGGTTCTATAGCTTCCTCAAAGGACATCAACGTTTTTGGTGACCTTCTGGAAAAGCATAGGGCAGACAGGGGCATAATAGTTTCTCCGCTCGGATTCACAAAGGATGCGAGGAGCGTTGTTGCGAGGGAGTATCGGGGTAGGGTTATTCTATGGGATGCAGAAAAGATTGCAAATACCCTTTCAAACTACGGCATCGAAGTGCCCGAGATTGAAGAAGAAACACAGGAAGAGCCTGAAGAGAATCCCTTTGTTAAGTTCGACCTTGACGCTCCTCTTCTCTTTGACTTCTCCCCCGAAGAGGTCATGGGTAAGATAGCTGAAGCCGCCGGAAGCAGATATCCGATAAAGCCCGAGGAAATAAGGCCTTCTTCTATGAAGGTACGCCTGTCCGCGGGCTACATAGTATCGTGGACTGTGGAGGAAGGGGATGATAAGGATAAAGCCCTCGTCCTTAGGAGGGATGAAATCTTTACCCGTGCATCCTCCGACCCCAATCTGAGCACCCCCTTAAAAAAGGCCCTCCTAAACGATTCATCGACCATATATGCAACCGAGAGGGAAATAGAAACTCCCTTGAGTCCGAGTGAGGCCGTTTTAATGCTTAAGGATGTTCTATCCAAAGAACTTGGAGTTCCCGAAAACAGCATCAAAATACAGGAAAGGAAAAAGGTCTACGTACCTGAAAAGGCCGAAGTTGAACTGAAAGTCGGCGATAACCGTGCCACTGCAGTAATCGACGTAAAAAACGACAACGTCGACTTCATCATAGAGCCTTTGCCTGAGGAGTACTTCATAGAGAGGGTTAAGGAGCTCCTCGTTGAAAGGGTTGGGGAGGAGCCCGTGGAGATATCCACAGAAAAAGATGGCTGGAAGGTTAAGGTTCATGGAAAAACCCCACGCTTTAATTTTGAGTTCAGGTTCAACGGCTACACCGGAAAAACGACTTACGAGGAGACATTAATTAGCGAAGAGGCCCTCAGAGAGCTCATAGAGTCCAGGCATCCCAAGGGCAATATTCTGAGCATTGAAAGGGGGAAGAAAGTGGCCATCGCAGACGTTGCAGTTAAAGATGGAGTGGTTATTTTGGAGGTTAATCTTGAAAACGGGGAGCTTAGGGAGATAGCGACTCTGCCGTCGCCCAAAGAGGCCTTCAAAAAGGCGAAGCCACTTATTGAGGATAATTTCCCGCTCAAAGGCCTGAAACTAGTGGATAGTAGGGTGGTTGAGCACAAATTTCTTGAGCTCACTCTGAGGGGCAAAGGAGGGACGGCAAGGGTCAAAATAGATGGGTCCACCCATGACGTTCTCGATTACTTTGTCGAGATAACTCCGGAGAGTGCCAGTGATCTTGTTTCTGCCAAGTATCCCGAGTTCCGGGTGGTGAGCGTTAGTGATGATGAGGCCTCCTACACGGTCTCAGCGGAAAACGATACTCACAGGATAACTGTTAAGGTTAGCAAGGACGGCAGGATTGTCGAGGAGTCTGATAGGGTTCTAAAGAGGGACGTTGCAGAGAGGATAGCCATCGAAAAGCTCAAGGAGGTGGATGAAACTGCAGAACTCAAGAGTTTGGAACTCGAAGGGGACTGGGTTGCAGAGTTCCAGGGTAGCCATAGAGTAGGAAAGCTGGTTCTTGACAGGAAAACGGGAGAGGTCAAAACGGAGGATGTAAGGTTTACGGAACTCAGGCTTGAAGAGGAATTCCGGGAGTATGTGAAGAGTCGGTATGGCGAAGAGAACCTCAGAACAGAGAGACTCACCCATTACAAGGAAGAGGGCTACATAACCATTAAAGTGGCGGGTGAGAAGGCACTGTACTACGCCAAGATTGACACAAAGACTGGAGAAATAATAAGCGAAGACAAAGCGCCCCTGAAAGGGATAACGGCGAAGCTGAAGCAGCTCCAGCTTGACGGCAGATACAAGTGATCAGCTCATAAGCATGTTCTCTATCATTTTTATTGCTTCCACTATCTTGCGCTCGGGCTTCTCCTCGTTTCTGGGAATTTCAAGGTTTATCACGAGCCTCTCTTCCTTCTCGTTGTCGAGGTCGTATATCTCGAGCTCCTCAACCTCAACGTCCTCGAATACGTTCTCCATTTCCGGGGATATTATCTTCTTGTCGTTCCCGTAGACCTCCACCCTGACTACGTCCTCCGTGGTGGAGGCCATCACGACTATCTCATACGTACCAACCTTTTTGCTGAACCTGAGGAAGCTTCCGTAGCCCTCAACGTTCTCTTCGAATCCCAGAAGCTTCATTGCGCTCCTAATAGCCTCGGCTCTGCTCTTTATGCGGTTCAAAACCCGCTCACGCAGCTTTTGAGTCTCCCTTATTGCAGCCTTGATGCCGTTCTCAACATCATCCACCCTGCCTTCCCACACTCCGGTTATTTTTACACCAGATGACGTTGGTTTGAGCTCAAGCTTGATTGAGTCAACATCAAAATCTCTCAGATCATCAATTTTAAGCTCGCTAAGAGTGAGTATGTCAAATTCAATTCTCACTATGTTGCCAAAGACCCTGCCTTTAAATTTCACCGTCATCACCACATCACCCTCCAAAGAAAGGGTTTAAAAACTATTCCCTTATCTCAACGGACAGAAAGGGGATAAAAAAGAAAGAAAGACTCACTTTCTCCTCCTCATGATAGCAGGGGCAATGGCAAGGCCAACGAGGGCAGCAGGTCCGCAGGTGCTCTTCTCCCCTTCGGACTGCCCGGTCGTGGTGGTCTTTTTGGTAGCGGATATTGTTATCTCCTTCGTGGTAGTTGCTTTGTTGCCGTAGAAGTCCTCTGCAATTATCTCCACCTTATAATTGCCCTCTTCGAGTCCCGGAAGCTGAACGAGGTAGAAGGTGTCACCTGGCTTTCCGCTTGAGGGCTCTCCCGGGAATTTGTCCACCTTGCCGTACTTGACGGGGTTTCCGTTTTCGTCATATATGACCGCGTATAGGTCCCTTATTCCGAGGTTGTCCTGGGCCGTGAAGTAAACCATGAAGTTCGCATTGGGCTTGGGCTTGTTCGGCTGGAGGTATGCTATCTGAAGGGCGGGTTTCTCGGTATCGGCGCCGGTGCTGATTACGAGCTGGGAAACGCCCTGCGGAACTGTAATGTTCAGCATAATGTAATACTGATCCGCTATCTGCTTCTCCCCGAGAACCTTGTAGGTTATGTTCGTAGCCTGAGGGTCAACTTTTGCTCCTGCCGGTATTGGGAGAACGATCGGCCCGCTGACTGTCTCGTCGAGCCTGTTTATGAATTTGACGGCTGTGCCATCCTCCGATACATACCGGAAGGCCAAGAACCTCTGGGGGACAGGGACGCTCATGAAGTCGCTCTGAACCTTGCCGTCCTCTATTTCAACGGTCACGTATGGCATCTCAACACTTCCGTCTTCCCGTACAACCACGAGGTTGCTTCCGTACCAGGTGGGGCTGTAGCCCGGGTGCGTGGCCGGGTTGGTCTCCTTGTCGGGGGCACCTGTAGAGGTCAGGGTGAGGAAATAGTGCTCGTTGCCGTTCTTGTCGATGTATAGCCAGTACATGTCGTGGTGTATGTGACCGCTCATGGTGACCGGTACGTTGTACTTGACTATGTCCTCAAGGAAGCGCTTTGAAATCTCTTCCTGTGATGACCAGCTCCTGCGGAGGTGTCCCTTAATCTGGTCCCAGTCAGAATCCGGATCAAGGCCCTCAAGGATGCCACCGAGGTAATTCCAGCCCGGATCGAAGAAGTACGGGTGGTGGTATAAGACTATCGGAGTGTAGCCTTTGTGCTCGTCGAGCACCTTCTCCATCCATTCGAGCTGGTCCATGGTTACATATCCTTGGTCGCCACCGGTGTCAAGGCCTATTATGATGAAGTTGCCCACCGTCACGTAGAAGTACTTTGGACCGATTAACTGAGTGTAAACCGTGGGGGGATCATCGTGGTTACCTTTTATGCCGACGACTGGCATGTCAGCGGCGGAGGTGTCCTTAACTATGTCGAAGAGAATCTTGTACCCCACCATGTCACCGCTGGTATCGACTTCATCCCCAGTGTTTATCATTAGGGTCGCCCCTTTCATTGCCCAGTAGAGGTAGGCGCTGTATGTAGCGACTACGCTGTGGAGCGGGATCGGGTCAGAACACATTTCCTCGAGCTTGTAGATGTTGCTCTGGAAGTAGTCGCCGCAGACGTAGCCAACTTTAGCGCCAGTGGTAACATGGGTATCACTCGTCCATGCGAGCTTGAGCTCTTTTGGCCACTCATTGAAGACCTTCAGGCCGTCCGGTAGGACGAGGGTGCCCTCATTGGTTTCTATTAGCAGGAAGTACGTGTCCGGCGCTATGTCCTCAGGCGTTTTTACGGTCAAAACTGTCATTCCATCCTCTCCCGGTGAGCTCCCCTGGATCTCAAGCTGATACGGTCCGTGGAGCACTGAAACGGCCTCTATTGAACTGACTGAAACTCCCTCCTTAACGTACAGTTCGAAACTCCCTCCTGGAAGCGCAAACGCTGGAACAACGGGCGCCGGCTGGTGAAGGTACTCGCTGTAGGTGTACGAATACTCGCCTGCCGCAAGGGCTGGTGTTGTATTGATTACCCCCAAAACTCCCACGAAAATCAACAGCAGGGCAAGCAGCCTTCTGGCCATGTTATCACCTTTAAAAAGGGGAGAAGACCTCCTTAAAACATTTCCCGCTGGAAATCTGTTTAAAAAGACTTTCTCTAAACTTTACTTTTGACTCCCCTTTGTCAAGTGTGCAAGGATATATTCGGCAGTCTCCGATGTTCCTCCAAGATGCCGGTAAAGCTTGTAAAGCTCCAGAATCTTTGCCCTAGTTTTATCCCCGGGTTTCACCAGGTAGCGCGTGAAAAGGACTGCCATCTCGATGATGATGCAGTCTGCCCTGCTGAAGGGCCTAAGCGGTATTTCTCCGGGGAGTTCTCTTTTAGGAACGAACTCACACTCCAGAACTTCGGTCGTTCCTATCTCGTCCTCCCAAATCTTTCTACTGCACTGAACCTCCCCAAGCCATCCGGGCATGTTGGATACCCACCGGTATTCACCTTCTGACTCAAATTTGAGATTTAGCTCAAGGTTCAATGCGGACCTGACGAGAAGCTCTGGATCGTTCGTTATCTGGATGGCGGCATAACTGCTCTCAAGCAGGTCTCTGAAGCTTTTTCCAGGGAATAACCTGAAGTGAAGCCTCCTTCCCCTCCTAACAACGCCCACTGGAGTTAAGTTTGACTTTGAGACCAGGAGAAGCTCATAGACTTGGCCCTCTCTCAGCAGGTTGAGCATTGGAATCACCAAGGAGATTAAAAAGAAAGGCTCAAAGCTGTTTTGGAAGAACTATTATGTCCTCCCGCTCCATGTAGAAGGTTACCGGCTGTGTTGGTTTGAGTTCCTGAACCTCTCTGTCGCTTATAGTTCTTGCTATGATCCTGGTCTCCCCAAAAAGGCCGACTACCTCCGTGAAGAAGCCGTAGTACTCAACGAGGTCAACTATGCCCTGAATTGAGACCGCGTTTTCAACCGGGTGGAGCTTTATCCTCTCGGGCCTTATGACGAGAACAACGTCATCTTTATCTCCCTCGTAGTGGAGCCCCTCAAGGCGGAAGCTCTCGAATTCCACGGTCACGGTGTTTCCATTTCTCTCAACGACTTTTGCCGGAACAACGTTGGTCTTACCCATAAAGCTTGCCACAAACTCGCTGTTCGGCCTCTCGTAGATGTCCCTCGGCGTTCCCACCTGCTCAACCGTCCCCATGTTCATGACTGCTATCCTATCGCTTATCGCCATGGCCTCCTCCTGATCGTGGGTCACGTAAATAACCGTGATTCCGAGCTCGCGCTGGATTCTCCTTATCTCCGAACGCATCTCAAGTCTGAGCTTGGCGTCGAGGTTGCTGAGAGGCTCATCGAGGAGGAGAACCTTCGGTTCAACCACAAGGGCTCTGGCTATAGCCACACGCTGTTGCTGACCTCCGGAGAGCTGTGTGGGGTAGCGATCCTTAAAGCCCTTTAGTTTGACAAGTTCAAGTGCCCACTCAACTTTTTTTCTTATTTCCTCTTTGGGAAGCTTCTTGAGCTTGAGGCCGTAGGCTACGTTGTCAAAGACGGTCATGTGCGGCCAGAGTGCGTAGTTCTGGAAGACGAGGACTGCACCGCGCTCGTAGGAGGGAAGATAGGTTACCTCCTGGTCATCGAAGTATATCTTTCCGCTTGTGGGGTAGTCCAGGCCTGCTATCATTCTCAGGGTTGTCGTCTTTCCACAGCCGCTCGGACCGAGGAGTGTGAAGAGCTCGCCGTGCTTTATGTGGAGGTCGATACCTTTAACTGCCTGAACGCCATCAAACTCCTTAACAACGTTTTCAAGTCTTACGTCCACCATCATTCTCACCTCATGTAAGGCCTATGAAGGAGTACCTCTGTTTGGTTATCACGTTCGCTATGACTATGGCCGTAATCTGCACTGCCATCAGGAAGACACCGAGAGCGGCGGCAAGGTTGGCGCTCCCAACCGCTCCGATGATGAGCTCTTTCATCTTCGCCGTTATCGGATACCAGGTAGAGTTTATCGAACCGAGGGTAATGCCAACGCTGGTCTCGCTCATGCAGTAGACGAAGCTCAGCATTGCTCCACCGAACAGGTTTAGGTATATCATGGGGATTATGACACTCATGAGGGCCTTCCACCTTCCGGCTCCAAGGTTCATGGCAGCTTCCTCAAGGGAGACGTGAACCTGCTGAAGCCCGGCCGAGATGGAACGCGCCGCGAAGGGCAGACGCCTTATAGAGTAGGCCAGAATGAGCGCCGCCCCCGGGAAGAACTCCAGCAGGTTGGTGGGGTCGAGGCTACTTCCCTTGAACGGCGGCACCGTTGAAAAGAAGAAGAAATAGCTCATTGCTATAACGATTCCCGGAACGGCTATCGGTATCGTGGCGAGGCTGTCTATCACCGGAGCGAGCTTGGCATTCTTGAACCTGTTCGATGCGTAGGATGATGCCAGTGACAGGAGGATGATGATAACCACCGCTGCGGTCGAATACATGAGGCTGTTTATGATAACCCTCTCGATGTCCGGTTGGGTAACTATGGCCTTTATGTTGTCGAGCGTGAACCCGGTCGGCCAGGTTCCGTACCAGCTCTTGGAGAAGGCCAGCAAAAGGACTCCTATCTGTGGGAAAACCGTGATTAGAAGAACTGGAACTGCTACAAAGGCTATCAGGAGAGCCTGCCACCATTTGGGCTTTGCAACTCTCGGGTTCCACCTTCCGCCCTTGCTGAGCATGGCGTACTGCCTCAGGCCGACGTACCACCTCACTGCGAGAAACATCACCACCGCCAGGAACAGCATGACCAGGGAAAGGGCTGCCATCTGGGGGTTTCCTATCGCAAATCCCGAAACGAATGAGCTGTAAATCTGATAGGACATGAGCTTCTTGGCTATTGGGCTCCCCTGGAAGACTATTGGAGCCGCGAGGTCTTCAAGGCTGAAGATTCCAACGAGTATTGCACCACTCATGATGCCCGGAAGTGCGAGAGGGAATGTTACAGTTCTGAAGAGGTGAAAGCCCCTGCTGCCGAGGTTCTCTGCCTGTTCCTCCAGGGAGGGGTCGATGTTGATGAAGCTCGCGTAGGCGTTGAGGTATACTATTGGGTAGTAGGTTATAGTCTGGGCGATGATGACACCTACAAGTCCATCTATCCAGATTGGCTTCGGGAAGAGGTGAAGGTGCTCGTAGAATATCCAGTTTATGATTCCGTCCGGGAGGAACATCTTCTTAACAACGATGACGTTGACGAAGGGCGTGACGAGAAGCGGGATAAAGAGGAGAACCCTCATTATGTTCTTGCCTGGAAAGTCG
Source organism: Thermococcaceae archaeon (assembly GCA_030156945.1). Lineage (GTDB taxonomy): Archaea > Methanobacteriota_B > Thermococci > Thermococcales > Thermococcaceae > Thermococcus. Next base: position 105,227 of record JASGLT010000002.1, on the reverse strand, counting down.
TAGCGGGCCATTATGAATGCGAAGACTGTTCCGAGAATCGTAGTTAGTATCATTACCGAGATCGAAACGAGTATGGAGTTTATGACGACTCCAAAGTCCCATCCATAGAAGTGGTAGACCTCTTCCCCTCCGTAAATTAGCGTTTTTACCAGGTATCCGTCCGGGTGGAGTGGATTGAAGTAGTAAGGCGATCTGAATATGCTGCTGAACCAGTGGGCCGAGAGTTGCCCGTTGTACTCAAAGGCAGTCGCAAGCATCACAAAGACGGGGATCACCAGGAAGCCCACCAGATACAGCAGGGGAAACAGGAAGGAGGTCATCACAACCCCGTCTGGTAAAGGTGTCCCAAACAGCCTCTCACTCCATCTGCTGACCTTCATTGGATACTCACCTCGCTCGAATTACCATCAACCCAACAACATGAGGTCTAGATGCTCGTTTTAAATGTTTCTTAAAAGGGTTCCCTTGAAGGATTAAAAGTTTGGTTTGAAGAATTAAACAAGTTTGTGTCAATAAGTGTTGAAAAGATGAAAGGGTGGAAGTTTCACCCGGTCATGCCTTTCAGTTCATTAAGAACCTCGTTGTACTTCTTCTGGGCGGCGTTGCGCCACTCATCCATGAGCTGGCTCTGGAAGCCCGCGTCGGTTGCAATCCTGTCGTTGATCTTGGCCGCGTAATCCTCTGTGAAGGTTACCATCTGCCCGGTCTCCGGATCTTTGAATTCAATGGGCGCGGTAAGCTTGTTCTTGAGCTCCTCGAACTGCTCCTGAGTGATCTTCCCCTCCTTGTAAGCGTTTACTATGGCCATCCAGGCCTGGTGTAGCGGGCCGTTTACATCGACGAGGGTTGCTTTGAAGTAGTACTGGAGAGCGTTGACTGTTTTGAGGGCTCTGGCATCGTCGAAGGGAATACCCTCACTGGATATCGTGAGCTCGTACGCCTTTACCAGCGCCGGCACCGCCTCAGCGTAGGTCTTCCCCGCGTTTTCGCCCTTGAAGAGGATCTTAGCTTCGTCCTCAGTTATGGTCTTGTTGAACACCTCTGCGTTTATCGGGAGCCTGTTTATCTCGGGGCTCATCCAGACGGCTTGTCCCTCGGTGAGAACCCAGTAGATGAACGCCTGAGCAGCTTCCGGATGCTTGCTGTACTTGAGCAGGGCTATCGGGTCGCCGTTGATTATGCTCTCTCCGGCTGGGATGACATAGACACAGTTCGGGTTCTGCTTCATGGCAGTGTAGCCGTAGAAGTCTACGGTGTTTCCTGCGGCTATCTCACCGTTGATGACAGCATCCCTGACGGCATCGCTTGCCTCATAGACCTTGGAGTTGGCCGCTATGAGCCTCATTATCCTCCAACCCTCATCCCAACCAAATGCCTGGAGGATTATCTGGTATATCCTCGTGTTGGATGTGCTCCCCGTGGGGTCAGCTATGCCGTACATCTGAGGGTCTCTTGCCCACTCAGGTGAGGCTATGTCCTCCCACTTCTCTGGGAAGGGAAGTCCCTGCTTGTTGAGAACGTCCTTGTTCACAGTGAAACCGAATGAAGAAAGTGCCGCAGCTATCCAGTAGACATCGGTTCCATTCCTTCTAACCATCGGCATTCCCGCAAGCTCCTCCGGAATCTGATTGCCTATGAGGTTGAGTATCTTCTGGTCGGTTATCGGGGCGAGATAACCCAGCCTGTACATGTTGTCGAAGAGCGTTGGCCCTCCGCCCCAGCCGACGTCCGCGCCTTTCTTTATGTAGCTCGGCCATAGGGACTCATAGACACCTATGAACTTGATGTCCTTGATGTTGTACTGCTTAGCTATCTCGCTCTGAAGGAAGAGCTGCTTTACCTTGTACTGGATTGTTGCGTCGTGCCTTGTGACAATTGTCAGGGTTACCCCTTCTCCAGAGGTCTCAGTGCTGCCTCCACTGCTTCCCCCTCCGCCAATGCAGCCGCTGGCAACTATGCTCAAAACCAGAACGAGTATCAGCAGGACTCCAGTAAAGCGCTTCATGACAGCATCCCCCCACAAAGTTTCGGTGAAGTGCGTAAAAAGCTTTGTGCAAGATTAAAAAGAAAGAGGGATTGGAAGCTCACTTTCTCCTCCTGAGGAGGAGCGGAAGCACTGCAAGCCCTATGAGAGCCGCGGGACCGCAGGTACTGGAACCTGCCTTCTCCTCGGGTTTTGTCATCTCGATGCTCCACTTGAAGATGTTTGGAACGACCTTTGGCCCGTCGAGCGGCTTCTGGTAGTAAACGCTGGCCCACATGGGCTCGTAGCCGCCGATTGGGGTCTCGCCGCTGACGATGATCACGCTTGGGTTCTTGCCCTCAAGCTTGATAATCTGGGCAGCCGCAATGGGGAACTCACCCTGCTCACCGGCAGTGTAAGCGTTCGCAGCGGGATCCTCGTTCTCTTTTATGACGGAGTTACCGGTACTGCGAATCAGCACGTAAGTGTTCTCGGGCTTCTCCTCGGGAGTAAGCTTGTGCCAGTCCCCACTACCATCGACACCATCAACCCAGGCAACAACACCCGGACCGTGGGCGAGAACTGCTCCATCGTGTTCGAAGCCCTGAACGATGATGTCCCTCTTGGGGGTGTCGTCCCAGGGGTTGGCATAGGCAACAACACGGTAGGGAGCTCCGGCGTTGCTGACGGGGTCTTCAACTGAAGCCTGGTCAAGCCGGAGGTTGGTGAGTCCGAGCTGGTCGAGGACGCTGTTAACAAAGTTGATGGTCTTGGGACCGTTTCCATAGTCAGAATCGCCGGCAATCCAGAGGACGTGGTCGCCCTCCTCAAGCCACTTCTTGATGGCCTCAACCTCCTCGGGGTAAAGCGGGCTCGTGGGCTGGCCAAGGACGAGTATTTTGACGTTGTTCTCTTTGAGGGCCTCGTAGGTTATCTTGTCGCCTATGTTCTTGATTCCGAGGTCTGCCTCGTACTTGGCGTCACCGAAGTAGACGAAAGTGTAGTCAGTCAGAACCTTAAGCATTCCCTCGGTCAGTGTCTCGTTCTTGTATGTCAAGTCTGTCAATCCCTTGGGGTTCTCGCCGTGGGCGAGGTCAACTGCTATGACAACTTCTCCGGCAGCGCTGGCCTTCGGCATTCCAAAGACTCCAAAAATGGAGAACAGCACAAGGGCTGCCAATACTAATGCACTCTTATTCATCGGGTCATCACCGTCCCTTTTATACACGAGGTTTATTATAAACCTTTTTCAAAAACAGCCATAGCAAAATATGGAAAGATTTCAGAGGAAGTTTACATGGATATGCTTCCCTCCAGAGACAAAGCTCTTAAAAGGGATTTTACCCTCCAGAATGTGGGTGGTTATAATGGATATAGAGAAGAAGATCGAGCTCATCAAAAGGAAGCCGACGGAGGAGCTTCTTACCGAGGAAAACCTGAGGCATCTGCTTGAAGTAGGTGCTCCACTCCAGCACTACATAGGCTTCGAGATAAGCGGTTACATTCACCTCGGGACTGGACTGATGGCCGGAGCAAAGATAGCCGACCTCCAGAAGGCCGGAGTCAAAACGAGGGTCTTTTTAGCCGACTGGCACAGCTGGATAAACGACAAGCTCGGGGGAGACCTTGAGGTCATCCAGAAGGTCGCGCTAACCTACTTCAAGGAGGGAATGAAGCAGAGCATAAAGGTCATGGGCGGAGACCCGGAGAAGGTGGAGTTCGTTCTGGCGAGCGAGATACTTGAGAAGGGCGACTACTGGCAGACCGTCATAGACATCTCCAAGAACGTCACACTCAGCAGGGTTATGCGCTCGATAACGATAATGGGCCGCCAGATGGGCGAGGCCATAGACTTCGCCAAGCTGATCTATCCGGCAATGCAGGTGGCGGACATATTCTATCAGGGCGTTACGATTGCACACGCAGGAATGGACCAGAGGAAGGCCCACGTCATTGCCATAGAGGTCGCCCAGAAGCTCAAGTACCACCCGCTCGAATGGAATGGCGAGAAGCTCAAGCCGGTCGCTCTCCACCACCATTTACTCCTCGGCCTTCAGGAACCGCCGGTCTGGCCGATAGAGAGCGAGGAGCAGTTCAAAGAGCTCAAGACTCAGATGAAGATGAGCAAGAGCAAGCCCTACTCCGCTGTCTTCATCCACGACAGTCCCAAGGAGATAAAGGAAAAGCTCAGGAAGGCCTTCTGCCCCGCTAAGGAGGTCAACTACAACCCCGTTTTGGACTGGGCCGAGTACATCATATTCAGGGAAGAGCCCGCGGAGTTCACCATCCACAGGCCGGCGAAGTTCGGAGGGGACGTAACCTACACCACCTTCGAGGAGCTCAAGAGGGACTTCGCGGAAGGAAAGCTCCACCCGCTCGACCTCAAGAACGGCGTCGCCGACTATCTCATCGAGCTCCTCAAGCCCGTCAGGGACTACTTCGAGAAAAATCCAGAGCCGCTCGAGCTCATGAGGGAGATAAAGATAACCCGCTGATTTCCAAATTTTTGGTGAAGCTGATGCCGGGCATAGACGAAAAGGACAGGGAGATACTTGAAATCCTGAGGAAAGATGGGAGGATTACCCTCACTGACCTCGGTAAGAGAGTGGGTCTTTCTCCGGCCAGCGTAAAGAACAGACTGGACAAGCTGGAGAGGCTTGGGGCGGTTAAGGGCTATTCAGCAGTTGTAAACCCTGGGTTCCTGGATGAGTTTATAGAGGCCTTCTTTGAGCTTTACCTCTCCATAGACGACCACACGGTAGACCCGATTCTAAAGAGAATAGCCAGGCTGAAGAACGTCCAGGCCCTCTACCGGAGGAGCGGACCTTCTCAAGTTATCATAAAGGCAAACTTCCGTGACAACGACGAAGTAAAAAGGTTCACAGGAAAGCTCAAGGAGTATTTCGGGAGAAACCTCCAAAAGGTTGAAGTGAGCATTATCATGGACACTTTCAAGGAGTGCTGGCATTCATACGATGACGGCTTCTAGCTGAGGGTCCCGGAGGAAAAAACGATGCTCTTCGTCGTGAGGCCAGGAAGGAAGAAGAACGAGCTTGAGGCGTTTTTCATCGAGAACGAGCCCGAAAAGCTATCCCAAATGCAGAACCTTAAAGCTGACCGGATTTACCGCTTCATAATGAGAGAGGGGAGGCTCTTCAAAGTCCTTGAGGGAAGTCAGTACCGGAACCCGAAGGAGATAGAGAAGCTTCTCCGCCAATCCAGAATCGTCATCGTCAACGCCGACGAGTGGGAGGACTACTTCAAGAGGAGGCTCCAGAACAAGCGGGTCGAGAAGGCCGAGCTGTGCCGCCTCTGTTTGCTGGGGGGCAGGATAACCGTCCTGACTGAGGGCAACCGCATAAAGTACCACAACGAGTACATCTGCGAGCGCTGTGCCGAGGACGAGCTGAAGAGGGAGCTCCGCTTCCGCTTCAAGAGCATAGCCATGTTTGACCAGGCTAAGAAGCTTCTTGAACGTTTCCGCGACCTTGATAAAGTCCTCTACGCCTTCGACCCGCGCTTCGACCCGACCAAACACCCGGAGATAACCAAGTGGGACGAGCTCAAGGCCAAGCACGTTAAAGTCGAGAAGATCAAGGTGGACGAGCTTCCAGTCCCCGAGAAGTTCAAGGAAGTCCTGAAGTCTGAGGGAGTGAACGAGCTCCTCCCAGTCCAGAGCCTGGCCGTCAAGAACGGCCTCCTCGAAGGCGAGGACCTCCTGGTTGTTTCCGCAACGGCCAGCGGGAAGACCCTAATAGGCGAGCTGGCTGGGGTGCCAAAGGCAATGCACGGTAAAAAGCTCCTCTTCCTCGTCCCGCTGGTAGCTTTGGCCAACCAGAAGTACGAGGACTTCAAAAGGCGCTACTCCAAGCTCGGCCTGAGGGTGGCGATAAGAGTTGGCATGAGCAGGATAAAGACCAAGGACGAGCTCGTGGTCGTTGATACGGGCATAGATGCTGACATCATCATCGGAACATACGAAGGCATAGACTACCTCCTCCGCGCCGGGAGAAAGATAGGAAACGTCGGAACCATAGTGATAGACGAGATACACACGCTCGACGACGAGGAGCGCGGACCGAGACTCGACGGCCTTATAGCGAGGCTGAGGAAGCTCTATCCAAAGGCCCAGTTCATAGGGCTCTCTGCAACCGTTGGCAACCCTGACGAGCTGGCGAAAGAACTCGGGTTAAAACTGGTGCTCTACGACGAAAGGCCCGTTGACCTGGAGAGGCACATAATCATAGTGAGGAACGAGAGCGAGAAGTGGAGGCACATAGCGAACCTGTGCAGGGCCGAGGCCATGAGAAAGTCTAAGCAGGGCTACAAGGGGCAGAGCATAGTCTTCACGTTCTCCAGGAAGAGGACGCACGAGCTGGCCGCTTACCTGACGAGCAAAGGACTCAAGGCCAAGCCCTACCATTCCGGCCTTCCCTACAAGCAGCGGAAGCTCACGGAGATGGAGTTTTTGGCTCAAAGGCTCGACGTCGTGGTTACGACGGCGGCGCTCGGAGCTGGAGTGGACTTTCCCGCTTCCCAGGTAATTTTTGAGAGCCTTGCCATGGGCAACAAGTGGCTCAGCGTTAGGGAGTTCCACCAGATGCTGGGGAGGGCCGGAAGGCCGCTCTATCACGAGAAGGGGAAGGTTTACCTCCTCGTCGAACCTGGAAGGAAGTATTCTGCCCAGATGGAAGGAACTGAAGATGAAGTTGCATTTAAACTCCTGACGGCACCCATCGAGCCAGTCCAGGTGGAGTGGAGCGACGAGCTTGAGCAGGACAACGTCTTGGCTCATTCCTGCGTCTTCAATAGACTGGACGTCATCGAGGAAGTCCAATCTATGTGCCTAGGAGCGAACCAGAGCGCCGAAAAAGTCCTTGAAAAGCTTGAGGAGTTCGACTTTGTGAGGATAAAGAGACCAATCGTTGAGGTCACGCCCTACGGAAGGGCAGTCAGTATGAGCTTCCTCCTGCCGAAGGAGGCAACCTTCATCAGGGAAAACCTGGGGAAGAAGGAAGTCAGGTGGATAGCGGTCAAGCTCCTTCCGTTCGAGAACATCTACCTCAGCGGGACTCTCCAGAGGGAGCTTGAGGGAGCAGTTAGGGGAAGGCTGAGCGCCAACGTCTTCTCGCCGAGCTTCGCCTCAATACTTGAAGAACTCGATAAGGTCGTCCCCGAGCTGAGCCCCAACGCCGCTGAGAGGCTGTTCACCATCTACCAGGAGTTCTTCATGTGCCCCGAGGAGGACTGCACCGAGTACGCCATGGAGAGGGTGAGCAACCTGATAATCGAGCTCAGGAGGAGCGGAAAGCACCCGACCCAGATAGCGGAGCACTTCAGGAAGGTCTATGGGCTGATAGTGTATCCGGGCGACGTCTTCACGTGGCTCGACGGCATCGTTAGGAAGCTCGAAGCCATCGAGAGGATAGCGAGGGTCTTCCGCGTGAGAAAGACCGAGGAAGAGGCGAAGATACTGAAGAGGGAGATAGAAGAAGGTAGGCAAATAGCTGCCCGTTCTGAAAAGAGGTTCGGGGAGAAAGACAGACAGAAAGGTAGGGACAAAAGGGGGAGGTAGTTTACCCCCCTATCTCCAGAACCATCTGTGCTGGATCCCTTATTGCCGGACCGAGGCCAAGGATGTAGATGGCCAGATACCAGTAGTGTCTCTCTTCCTCATCCGGAACGAGGTATTTGAGGCCGTAGTAGACCGCGATGAGGATCAGGGTTATCCAGGGGTAGTAGAAGTAGGCACCGAACCACTGGACGAGGTGGTTCTCTATCCAGTGCACCTCCCTGTAACCGTAGAAGTGGATGGCAACCACTGTGGAGCCCATGTCAAAATAGTGGGCCAGCACAGAATAGAGGTAGAGCTTCTCGAAGGGTTTGAACCTGTAGAACAGGAGAACCACCGCCCAGCTGACCGCTGTGTGGAGGAGGGTCCACCCATAGGGCTCCCAGCTCTTTGCATGAGTCACGAGGAGGTAGTTCGCCCAGAGGGATAAGAGGGTGCCCCACCCAACGGTCACCTTGGGATAGCTCCCCAGACGGGAGTCAGCATAGAGGGCCGGAAGTATTAGGAGGAATGCCGTGAAGAAGATTCCGGGAGTAAGAATCAGCGGGTGGGGCTCCAGAACGTCCCCATCAACCAGGGCCCTCACAGTTGAGCCGAAGATCACCATTGGCGTCACGGCCCAGAAAAGCCTCTCATCTACCTTTATTTTCAGGGGCTTGATTATGTACTTGTAGCTGTAAATAACGCCCAGCCCGAAGAGGAGGGCGTAGACAAAGGTGTTTACTGCATTGTAGCCTTCCCTCGTGTACATGGGGTCTATGAAGTACTCGTGGAGGAAATGAACCAAGGATTCAAGCATTCTAACCACCTCCGGGAAATGGGAGGCAGCGCTTAAATGTGTTTTGGAGTGATCCTACGGGGGTGTGGGGAAAGCGAAGTTACCCGTAAATCCTGACGTAGCCAACTCCAAGAGAGTACCTGAGATAAACCGCGGTTCCAAGAAGCAGGAGTATGAGAATTAGAGCCACGTAGTCCCTTCTCCTCATTTTTATGTCCCTCAAAAAGGTTCTCTTTTTGCTCGCTCCGAAAGCCCTTGTCTCAAGTGCTATGCTTAGCTCGTGAGCCGTTCTGAGGGACGCTACAATGAGGGGAATCAGCACTGCGCTCATCTTTCTCAACCTGACGAGGATGTTGCCCTTCTCAACCTCCCACCCCCTGCTCTTCTGGGCGTCCATTATGTTGTTGGCCAAAATGTAGAGGGTCGGGATGTACCTGAGGCCTATCGAGACCGTAAGGCCGAGCTCGTAGGGAAGGCCGAGCTTTACAAAGCCCCTTATAAGCTCCCGCTGTCTCGTGGTGGCGAGTAGGAGGATTGTGATGAGGCCGAGGGTTAGCAATCGCAGGGCGAAGGAAGCCCCAAATAGAAGTCCGAGGGTACGGGGTCTGTAGATTAGCGGCCAGAGGGCAATGGTCAGTATGACAAGGGGGAGCAGGGGCTTCAAGAACTTCAGCTGTTCCCCGATTTCGACCTTTCCCAGCACCCTGCCGGCAATAAGGATCAGGAGAAAAAGAGCCGTCATTACGGCGGGATGGTTGAAAAGCAAAACTGCAACCATTGCAGAAAGCGAGCCTATTATCTTCGTCCTGGGGTCGAGAGAGTGGAGGAAGGAATCTTTTTCCAGGTAAAAGGTGTACATCATCGCAGCTTCACCTCCAGGGCTCCAACCAGCTCCTCGACGGTCCTCACGAATCCGACCCCAGTTTCTTCCGCCAGGTTGAGGAGTTCCGGCTTGGATAGACCATAGTTAGTCAGTGGAAGTGAAAAGAAGTCCGTAACGGGACCATCAAAGACTTTCTCGCCTCCGTGGATTAAAACAACCCTCTCAGCCAGCTCAAGAACGAGCCCCATATCGTGAGTTATTAGCAGTATCCCGTGGCCCATCTCCCTCAGGGACTTCAGCACGTTCACGACGCTTCTCTCAGAGCGGGCATCGAGTCCGGTGGTGGGTTCATCGAGTATGAGGTACTTAGGCTTCATCGCCAGAATGCACGCTATCGCCAGCCTCTGCTTTTCCCCTCCGCTCAGGGAGTAGGGGCTCCTGCTCTCGTACCCCTTCATATTAACGGCTTTAAGAGCCCACTCCACCCTCTTCCTCAGCTCTTCCCCCTCAATCCCGAGGTTTCGGGGCCCGAAGGCAACTTCATCAAAAACGGTTTCCTCAAAGAACATGTGCTCCGGGTTCTGAAACACGTAGCCAACTACCCTGCTCAGCTCGGCAACCGTGTGTTCCTTCGTGTCCATGCCGTCAACGAGAACCTTCCCCTTCACTGGCTTGAGGAGTCCGTTCAGATGCTTTGCAAACGTCGTCTTGCCGCTCCCGTTCGGCCCCACGAGGGCAACGAGTTCCCTCCCCATTGCGAAGTCTATCCCCTTCAACACTTCCCTGCCGTCGTATGCAAAGTGGAGGTTTCTTACTTCTATCATCGCCCCTCCCTCACACTCCCCCCTAAAAAAGATTTGCACTCCTCAAGGAGTCTCGGGAGGAGGAGCCTGGAGAGCTCAAGAAGGTTCGGAGGGGCCGGTAAAAGCTGGGACAGGGAAACCGCGCCATCGGGCACCTGATTGAAGACGTTCAGTCCAACTCCAACTACCGCGTATCTTACCAGGTCGAGCTCTCCGGTGGCCTCGACGAGCACGCCCCCGAGCTTCCGTCCTTCAGAGAAAATCCCCTCCTCCGAAGCCTCAACCTCCAGCCCGAGGCCTTTAAGGACGCCTCCTATAGCCCGAACGCTCGGGTTCATGAGCTTCTCAACTTTCGCCAGGGGAATTTTTGGCCTGCATATCATGGAGAAGTACAGGCCTCCCGGCTTAGAGACCCACCTCCTGCCCCGTCTCCCCCTCCCCCCAGTTTGCTCCCCTGCTATTACAAAAGTGTCCGGGGGAACTTTATCGGCGATTTTATGGGCAACGTCCATCGTTGAGGTAGTTTTAGGGAGGTAATAAGCCCTAACGGGAAGCTCCCATGGATACGGGATGTGGGGCTCAGAAACAAAGACGTAGCCCTTGTTTGAGGGCTTTATTTCGTACCCCAGTTCGTTAAGCTCCCTTATATGCTTCCAAACAGCGACCCTCGACACTCCAAGGATTTTAGCAAGCTCCTCTCCAGAGGCAGGGGACTCTCTGAGCCTTTCCAGGATGGTCCTCTTGATGTGACTGTCGGATAGCATCCCCCTCATGTTGGTCGGTTAACCAAACTCTTTTAAAAGTTAACGGATTCCCCCTTCGGTGGTTGCATGGAGAGCAGGGAAGTGGCCTACGCGGGAATTTTCGTTGCACTCATAGCTGTTAGCGCCCAGATAAGCGTGAACATAGGCCCGGTTCCGCTCACCTTCCAGGTCTTTTCGGTTATACTGGCGGGACTTATCCTCGGTGGCCGGCTCGGCCTTCTCAGCGTCCTTGCCTACGACATGGCCGGAGCAGTGGGACTTCCAGTCTTCGCCAACTTCACTGGGGGAATAGCCCGCATTTACGGCCCCACGGGTGGATATATAGTTGCCTTTCCACTTGCAGCGTTTATTGCAGGTCTCGCAAAAGGCAAGGGGAGAAAAGCCAAACTCCTCGCCTCCATAGTTGCACTGGGACTGATATACCTGTTCGGCTGGCTCCGTCTGGGATTTTACCTTGGGGGCAACTTTGGAAAGGCGTTTGAAGTCGGTGTGGCCCCGTTCATAGTTCCGGATCTGCTCAAGATTCTTGTGGCAGTGGAGATTTCGGAGGCCGTAGAGAGAAGGCTTGGGCTCTAATGTCTCCTTTATTTTTCCAGATTCTCCTCCGCGAAAGCCCTGTCGAGCGAGCTCTTAACCTTAAAGAAGCTCAGAGAAACCTTCGGGTTTCTCTTTATCAGCTCCTCGACGGAAACCGGCTCGAAATCAAGGAACTCGGTGATAGAGCTAAGAGACTTGTGTCCCTCGCTGAGCGCGGCTTCTATGGCCTCGCTAAGTGCGTCTGGCTCATAGACGGCGTGGGTAACCTCGGCGCTTCCATCCCTCCAGACTGGGATGACCGCCTCGGGCTCGTCTTCAAGGTAGAGGCCGATAAGGTAGTTCACGAGGAAGGGCTGGATGAGCGGCATGTTGCCCTCGGCGAGAAAGAAGGGCTCATCCGGCATCGCTTTGAGGAGGGCCTCCATCTTGTTTCTGGCAACGATCGGAATTGGAGTGGAGACGTGGAGGGAATAAATCCTGAGCTTGTCCTTCCGAACTATAGTCAGAACCTCTTCAATCCTCTTGCTCATCTTAAGCTTCATCTCGGTGAGCTTTACAACCGGCTCGTCCTTTACAGGCATCGTGTAGTTCTCCCACCGCTTCTCTGGAAATGCGAGGATTACCCCGAGCATGGTGACAGAAAGTCAACCCGCTTAAAAAGGCTTTTGGCGGGATTTGTATGTTCTCCAGTTTTTTTGCAGAAATTCTTAAGTAGCAGGCATCTCAAGGGGCGGGAGGGTCAAGGTGGTACCGAGGGTAATGAGCACCCAGCATCCTGACAACGTTTTCATACCCTTCTTCGCAAGGGATCCGGAGATGGGCGGTGAGGACGAGATCACGGAGGCTTTCTACGCCTTCAGCGTTCTGGGCGCGGACGAGCAGATGTGGGACTTCGAGGGGAAGGAAGTTGACGAGTTCGTCGTCAAAAAGCTCTTCGAGCGCTACGGCCACTTCTTTAGAAAGAGGAAGCTCGGTGAAGACCTCAGGCTAACCCCGCGCGTCCCGAACCCGAGCGTTGAAAGGGCCGAGGCAAAGCTCCTCCTCGAGACTCTTGAAGCCATACCGAGGAGCGCCGACTATGCAAAGCTGTTCTACGGCGAGGAGATTGCGCCGATATTCGAGGTCATACTCCCCATGACAACGTCCTCGGCCGAGATAAACAGGGTTTACCACCTCTACAAGCGCTACATCGTCTGGAAGCAGTACAAGCGCGTGTACGACATCAAGCTCTACGAGTGGATAGGGCGCTTTTATCCGGAGGAGATCAACGTTATTCCCCTCTTCGAGACGAGGGAGGCCATATTGTCGGCGGCGGAGATCGTTGAGGAGTATTTAAGCGACAAAAACCTCGAGTACCAGAGGGTATTTTTGGCCAGAAGCGACCCGGCGATGAACTACGGGCTTATAAGCGCCGTGATTTATGACAAGATCGCCCTGTACCAGCTCCAGGAGCTTGAGGAAAGGACGAGCGTTGAGATATATCCGATAATAGGGGTTGGGGGAGCTCCCTTCAGAGGACACTTCACGCCCGGAAACTTCCGCTCCGTTCTCAGAGAATACCCGAGCGCCCAGACCTACACGGTGCAGAGCTCCTTCAAGTACGACAACCCGCCGGGGGAGGTGATAAAGGCCATCGAGGCAATAAAGGGCAGCGGGAGGAAGGAGGCCGAGCCCGTTCCGGAGGAGGTTTTTGGAATTCTCGAGCCATACACCCAGAGGTATTCCTCGGAGCTCCAGGCCCTGGCACCCCTAATAAGGGAGGTCGCCAGATACGTACCATCGAGGAGGAAGAGAAAGCTCCACATCGGCCTTTTCGGCTACTCGAGGGAGGTTAACGGGGCTGCACTCCCAAGGGCCATAAAATTCACCGCTTCACTCTACTCCCTCGGCATACCCCCTGAGCTCCTCGGCCTGAGTGTCCTGAGCGAGAAGGAGCTCGACGAGCTCTCAAACTACTACCGCGGCCTCTATACTGACCTTGAGTTCGCTTTCAGGTACTTTAACCCAAAAGCGGCTGAAAAGTTCCCGTTCCTGAAGAGAATAGCCGAGATGGCGGGGGAATACGAGAGGGACGAGAGGCATGTGGAAATAACCACGAGGATCCTCAAGGGAGAGGTCGATCCAACCCTCATCGTCGAGGCAGCTGAGATCAGGGGATTCCTGGGATAGTTCGGAGGTTCTATTCCAAAGTTCCCGGATACTTTTTTCTTCCCCTAGATCATGCTATCTTGCCGTTTCTCCCCAATACGGTCTCCCGTCAGATGCCACCCAAACGAAAAATTTAAATACCTTATGTTACTAAAATATTGCCGGAGAGAAGAGGAGAAGGAGGTGAGAGCATGGCGGAGATGATAATACCCTACCCACAGCTCCAGAAGATCCTCGAGAGAACCTGTGAACTCGCGGTTATCAAGCCTCGCGCTGAGGAGATGATGGACATCGTCGAGAAGAAGCTCGCGGATCTCTTCGAGGTCGCCTACGAGAACGCGATAGCCGAGGGAAGCGATACAATAAAGCTCAGGCACCTGCCTCTCACCAAGGGCTTCAGGAACAGCATGAACCTCTTCAGGGCAGTCATTGAGGACGAGGGCGTTGAAATAGAGCCGATAAGAAAGTACGTCCTCAAGAAGATACCCGGCGACAGGCCGCTTGAAGAGGACGTCGTGAACGAGCTCCCCATCATAGCCGGAACTCTCTTCGTGCTCATCGGAAGGGTCATCAAGGCCCTGCACCCGGGGATAAAGAACGTCTATCCAGAGCACATCGAAGAGGCTGGGAAGGTGCTTGATTACACGCTCTGATCGGCACTTTCGGCTTTTCTTGCGGCTTTTTCAAGCTTCAGCCCAATCAGGAAGAGCAACACAGCCGTTGAGACCACAGTGATTGATGCGGAAATCCACCCCGCTACCAGGAGCGCTACGATGGTCGGATAAGCGAAGAGGAAGAGCCCCATCCCAAACGGGGGCGTATATATTTTTGGAGTTCTGCCCTTCTTTTCTTCCTCTCCAACAAAATTTCCGATGAAGTAATATGATGCCCCCAGGAGAATGAGGATTAAAAAGAGAACCCCTCCTGCAACGACGGAGCTTCCCTCAACGTAGGCTCCAGCTATTGCGGTGAATATCGAAAAACCCAGGAAGAGGATAACAGCGTTTCCCAGGAACTTCGTCACCTTCTCTGGCTTATTGGGGGTTGTTCGGTTCAGGATGGAAATCCACACTGCCAGAAGGAGGAGCTCAATAGCAATTACAGCTATCAGCTGGGTTTTTAGGGAGACGTTGGATAGAAGTCCAAGGAAAGGAACCACAACGATTCCGTATGTAGCCAAAATCCCCCATCCAAGTGACTTTCCTTCGCTCTTACTGGCAGCTATAGTTACCGACATCGGGAGGATTAGCCAGAGAAACGGGAGTATGCGCGCAGTAAGGACAAGGACAACACTGACCCAATCAAACTCCACGGGAGCACTTACGTTTGCCCTGATTGGAACATGGATTTGTTGGGTGTTTTCCTTAGTCCGAGCTATGAGATTTCCCCTACCCCTTATTAAAACCTTCTCCTCTCGAATTAACCTTATCAGAGCACTTAAACTATCAACCCGGCCCTCGATTACCATGCTGTGATTGATAGTTCCTCCGGGGGTTATCCAGACCTCTGGGAGGGTAGAGAAATAGTAGTTAAAGCGAACGTTCTCTGGTCTGAGGCTCAAGTTATACCAGTAGGCATCATAATACTCGATGCTTTCGTTGGTGGGATTGGGAAGGAGGATTACGCATTCTCCTCTAAGGTTCCATCCGAGTCCCCGGATTTCGTCCCAACTTCCTGTCAGGTTAAACGAGCCGCAATGAAGGGATACTTCATTCTCACTTGAAAAACTCTGTCCGCTAACCTTTACCGGGCCAAGGAGTAGGATGGCAAGAATCACTACCCCAAATATCCAGCGTTTTGTCATGGTTTTATGAAGTGAAGATAATTTTAAAAAGTTTTATGGTATGACTATTTGGGGGCTTAAATGAGGGCAAGGTTAATAGCAATAAGCATTATCTTACTGATGTTTATTCCGGGCGTTGCGGGCTCGGATATAGTGTGTAACAATCATGTAGCTGCTCCAGACCTTAAGCTGGAATGTGAGCTCACTGATAACGCAAACGAGAGCGTTAAGCTCTATCTGAAGTCCTTCAACGGAATCACTGTGGACTCTTGGATATGGGCTATGAAATATATCGAGGATTGGGACAGAGAAATAGTTGTTAATCCCCGAAGGGAGTACGTCTTTGCCCCATTCAACTTCTCGATGAATCTCGAAAACTCCATGAGGGAAGCAGCCGATAGCGTGTGGCTTGAGTTCGAGCACTATTGGGTGTTCTACAACAAGGAGAACATCCTGAGGTTTGTTATAATCCACAAAGACGGAAGGATTGAGGAGAAGAACGTTACTGTGTACATTTCGGGAAGGGTTCCGTATCCCTGGGAAGACAGAGAAGTACTCGGCCTTCTGCTTGAGTTCGGCTTTGTTTTTGCCATATTAGGGAGCATCATACTTTTGGCTAAGCTTATCGAAGCGTTGAGGGTCACGCGCGCGGAAGAAACGTTTGATGAAAACAACAAAAACGAAAGCAGGCTCAAGCCGTCGAAACCCTCAAGGTCTTTCCTCATATTTTCTGCCCTTCTGTTCTTTTACCTAGGACACTTAGCGTCCCCGTGGGTGGTTTACTTCCTGGCAACACCGTTCAGGATAGCAAGCGATGTGAAGCTCCTGCTTCTTGGCTCGGTTCTCCTGGGCTTAACCCTTGAATGGCTCTTCTTCGTCAGGAATGCGAAGAAGAGCGGTTACTCTTACTTGATTCGAGAGGCACCCATTACAGGCCTCGAGTGGGTACCTCTGGCCATGTTCCCCTTTGGGGTTTGGCCGATGCTCATTGGTTTTCTCGCGTTCTTTTTTCTGTTTCTGGTTAACCAGGATTATGAGGTGAACAGGCTGATGAGGAAAACCGCACTCCCAGCATCAGTCTTTGCGGCATCTGCATTGGTGTTGCTGGTTGGCGGCGATGCGGCTTTTATTGCGGGCTTTTTGGTGCTTGCTTTCATCCATCCTTACCTCATAGCTTCGAAGATCAAAAGCGCACCCAGCATCGAGGAGATTCCAGTAACCCAAAGAAGCCCCGAGGTGAGGGAGCTTTTGGAGACCTTCGATAGAGTTTTGAGGGAGAGAAAGATGGAGGGAGAACTATGAGAAAGGCTTCTCTTTACCCTGTTCGTGCTCCTCCTGACGTCAAGCTTTGTTTCATCTGTTGAAGTTAGCTGTCCCTCAGTGGCTCACCCGGGAGAGATGACCTGCAACGTGACAGGAGATTCAAATGAGAAGTTTGGGATATACCTGAGCTCTGTTAATGGTTTTGCTCTCGAACCCAGCGAAGTCCTCCTTCGGGTTAATTCAAGTGGGGATGTGGAGTTCGCATGGTACTGGAAGGAAGGTCTCAAATGGTTTTATCCACCTGCTCAGGTTAAATTTGAGCCTGAAGATGCCCTCTACAGAATAGTTCGCGAATTTAAGGGGCCTTTTTCAGGCGACATCAGATGGATGTTCTTGGGGAAGGAAAGCACGTTTACCCTCACTGTAGTATATCCGGACGGTAGGAGTGAAAAATTCACGGCAAAATTCGTTTTTGCCGGAAAGCCGGACTTGAAGGAAATCCTAAGCGATTACCTGTATCCTTCGGCCTTTTTGTTCATTGTGCTGTCTTTCTTGGCCTTTTTGTTCGTGATGGCTGTGTCTCTCATTGCCCGAACCTTTGGGGCATCCCCCTTGCCCGTCAGGAAGAGTTTATACTTGAGTGCTGGTGCTGTGTTGCTGTTCATTTTGGTCTTTCCAGCGACTTTCTCTCGGCGGTTATCTTTTACTTTGTGGGGACAGCCGAACACGCCTATGGGGATATGGTTGTGGGCTGGGGATTGACCTTTATTCTCGCAATGATTCTTTTTTACTCCTCAGGGGTGCATTCATGGGTGTTAGAGAATAACTGGTGGAAGATAACATTGAGAGAGCTTAAACGCACAAATCCACCCTTCTGCTCCGGGCTGAGCTGGTTCCCATGGACTCTCCTGCCTGTGAATCCCCTCGGGATAAACGTGGACTACTGGATATGGCTTACCTGGGGTCTTGTTCTCTTGCTTGGCATCTTTACAGACAGAATTTTAAGAGTTCTTAGGCCTGCTGAGATCCTCGGAATTAACTTCGTCCTTTCGCTGATTCTCTATTGGTTGGTACGTCCCGATGTCGGCTTCCTCGCAGTCCTCTGGCTAGGATTGGTAGGGATATACCTCGCTCAGCGGAGATGCATACGGAAGTTCAACACGGAAAAGGAGAAGTGGATTGGAGAGCTTGAGAGAAGGCTCAAAATGTTAGAGGGAACTTAGCCCTTCAGCCACTTCTCCATCCATCCTACTATCAGCTCAAGTCTCCTAACCCTGTGTTTCGGCTTTCCGCCCCTGCTGAGGTCGTGGTTCTCGCCGGGGAAGAGGGCGAGCTCGACGGTTTTGCCGAGGTATTTGAGTGATGTGAAGAACTGCAGTGCCTCAGGAAGCCAGCAGCGGTAGTCCTCCATGCTGTGGATTATGAGGAGCGGCGTTTCCACGTTGGGCGCGTACTTTAAGGGGCTTTTCTCCCAGTAGCCCTCGGTGTTGCTCCACGGGTCGCCACCTATCTGGTCGGGCGCGAAGAAGTAGCCGATGTCGGTAGTGCCGAAGAAGCTCGTCCAGTTCGATATCGAGCGCTGGGTTACCGCCGCTTTAAAGCGGTTTGTATGCCCAACTATCCAGTTTGTCATGAAGCCGCCGTAGGAGCCGCCGGTAACGCCTATCCTCTCGGGGTCTATGAAGTCGAACCTCCTCAAAGCCTCGTCCACGACCTCCATTATGTCCTGGTAATCGCGCTCGCCGTAGTGTCCCCTTATGTCGGCGAACTCCTCGCCGTAGCCGTCGCTTCCCCTCGGATTGGAGAAGATGACGACGAAGCCTTTGGCGGTCAAAACGTGGAACTCGTGCATGAAGGCGTAGCCGTAGGCAGTCTTCGGCCCGCCGTGGATCTCCAAAACGGCCGGATACTTCTTGCCCGGTTCGAAGTTGGTGGGCTTCATAACCCATGCATCAATCTCAACGCCGTCGCTGGCTTTAACCGTGAAGTGCTCCGGCTTTGAAAGGCTGTAATCTCTAATCCAGCCGTTGAAGTCGGTAACCTTCTTCTCCTTTCCGTCGCGGAGGAGGTAGAGCTCAAGCGGCGTAACCGCGTCCTGGGCCGTGAAGGCTATGTAATCGCCTATTGCAAAGCTCTCGACGCTCCTGTCCCCACCGATGACGCGCTCGATCTTGCCGTCGAGGTTGACGCGGAAGAGGTTCGCCCTCGGGCCGTCGGTGGCAACGTAGTAAACCCAGCCGTTTTTAAAGACGAGCTCGGCCCTCTGAGCACCCCTAACGTCGCTGTTGAGGGAGTTATAAGCTGATCTGTCGAGGTCTCTCGTCAGTTTTCTCATCTCGCCAGTCTCAGGGTTGTAGTGGTAGATGTGGGTGTTCGTTGGAATCCCGCGCTCGCGCGTGTTGGCCTTGAGGATGAAAGTGCCATCGTCGAGCGGGATGAAGTCGGAGATGCTCCACTTGCCCGGCGTCAGCCTCTTTGCCTTCCTGCCTTCAAGAACGTAGAGGTCGCTCACCATCGGCTTCCTCTCGCGGTCTTCCTGGGCGGTGAAGTAGAGCTTTCCTTTGTGGAAGCGGATCTGGCCAACATCGAGGTTTTTAGGCGTTATACGCTTCTTCTTCCCGCTCTCGACGTCAACTAGGTAAACCAAGCTCCTCTTCCCGTAGACCCAACCAGTTCCGTTGAACCAGAAGGGGAGCTCCTTGATGATGTGGACGTCGTCCTTGGGCTTCTTCTCGACGTCTACAGGAGTAACGACCGCTATGCCCTTTCCGTCCTCTGTGAAGCGGAGGTTTTTAATTCCGTACTTGAACTTAGCTAAAAGCCTCGCCTCGCCGCCGTCGGTTGGGATGAGGTAGAGCTCGGCTTCCTTGCTCTCCTTATCGCGCCTCGAGGTGAAAGCTACGAGCTTTCCATTTGGAGAAAAGCGCGGGTTGACGTCCTTCTTTCCAGAGGTGAAGGGTTTAACCCTTCTGCCGTCGTAGAGGTAGAGCCTTGAGAAGTAGTCGTCCTTCTCGACGCTTATCTCCGTCACCTGAAAAACGAGCTTTCTCCCCAAGGCGTCTATGTTGCCCAGGAGTTTGAACTTTCCGAGGTCCTTCTCTGTCAGACCTTTCGCCATTTAGAATCACCGAACAAAGTAGGGCCTTTTCGTATAAAAGCTTAGCGTTTCGATGTCAGTTTGATTGTGTTTTGGGACATTTCTCAGCTCCCAGCAAATGTTCATGTCTGATCATTAGCATGTTTATGATCACAAAGCATATATTGTTCATCCCGAAATACCTTCGAGCATCTTAAAGCTCAGAAGGTGATAGGTATGGGCAAGCATTACATCCCAAACTCGGCCCATAAAGGGGAGATGCTGAAGGAGATCGGCTTTTCCTCGGTTGAAGACCTGTTCTCCGACGTGCCTAGGGGAATGGTGAAGGAGTTCAACCTTCCTGAGGGAAAGAGTGAGTATGATGTCTTCACAGAACTCAACGAAACGCTGAGCAAAAACAGGACCGTCCTCGAGATGCCGAGCTTCCTTGGCGCTGGAACCTACTTCCACTACGTCCCGGCCCACGTCAAGTACCTCATCGAGAGGAGCGAGTTCCTCACCGCTTACACCCCCTATCAGCCCGAGATAAGCCAGGGCATGCTCCAGGCCCTCTTCGAGTACCAGAGCCTCATAGCCGAGCTGGTCGGCCTTCCGATAGTCAACTCCTCGATGTACGACTGGGGAACGGCGATGGCAGAAGCCGCCCTGATGTCTGCCCGCGTAACGAAGAGGAACAAATTCGTCGTTCCAAAGCACCTCAGCCCCGAGAAGAAGCTCGCTCTCAAGACCTACACCGCTGGCCCGGGCCTTGAGACGGTTGAGGTTCCCTGGGACGAAAGGGGGCAGACGGATATCGAGAAGCTCAAGGAGGCAGTCAAGGGCGCCGCCGGCGTTTACGTCGAGATACCGAACTTCTTCGGCCTCCTTGAGGAGAACATCAGGGAAATCGGAGAGATAGCCCACGATGCTGGTGCACTCTTCGTTGTCGGAGTTGATCCAACAATTCTCGGTATCGTGGAGGCACCCGGAGAGCTTGGGGCTGACATCGTCGTCGGTGAAGCTGCTTATTTTGGCAGCCCGATGAACTTCGGCGGTCCGAGAGCCGGAATTTTCGCAACTAAGAACGACAGGAAGCTGATAAGGCAGATGCCGGGAAGGATAATAGGCATGACGAAGGATGCCGACGGAAAGAGGGCCTTCGTGATGACGCTCCAGACGAGGGAGCAGCACATAAGGCGCGCCAAGGCCACCTCCAATATCTGTTCCAACGAGGCCCTCGTTGCCGTCGCAGCGGCCATACACCTCGCCACCCTCGGCCCGAAAGGCGTTAGGGAGCTCGGTGAAGTCATACTCAAAAACACGGCCTACCTGAAGAAGCGTCTCGACGAGGTCGCGGAGGTTCCCTTCGAGGGAATCAACTTCAAGGACGTGCCGGTAAGGTTTGAGGTTCCGTACAGCGTGATCCACGAAAGGCTCCTTGAGAGGAACATCCACGGCGGTTACTACATCGGAAAGCACTTCCCAGAGCTTGGAGAGACTGCTCTCTTCGCTGCAACTGAGACCACGAGGAAGGAGTGGGTCGATGGCCTCGTAGATGCCCTCAGGGATATAATAGGAGAGGCGGAGCTGTGAGGTGATGAAGATGTTCCGTCAGGCTAAATGGGACGAACCCACAATATTTGAGCTCTCACGCCCAGGAAGGGTAGGCTACACCCTACCCAAGCCCATCGAGGACGTTGATGTTGAGATTCCCGAGAAGCTGAGGAGGAAGAGCCCGCTCAACCTCCCCGAGCTGAGCGAACCTGAAGTTGTCAAGCACTACACCAGGCTGAGCGAGATGAACTATGGCGTTGATTCCGGCATCTATCCGCTGGGTTCATGCACCATGAAGTACAACCCCAAGATCAATGAGGAGATTGCCTCACACCCTGGTGTTGCCTACGTCCACCCGTACCAGGACGAGAGAACCGTCCAGGGAGCGCTCAAGATAATGTGGGAACTTGAGCAGTGGCTGAAGGAAATTACCGGAATGGACCGCTTCACACTCCAGCCGGCGGCGGGAGCGAACGGCGAATTCACGGGCGTTTCCATAATCCGCGCCTACCATCTCGACCGCGGAGACACCCAGAGGACTGAGATGCTCGTTCCGGATTCGGCACATGGAACGAACCCTGCAAGCGCCGCAATGGCAGGCTTCAAGGTGATAGAGATACCCTCCAACGAGAACGGCACGGTTGACCTCGAGGCCCTTGAAAACGCGGTGAGCGAGAGGACGGCAGGGTTAATGCTCACAAACCCGAACACTCTGGGCATCTTCGAGGACGAAATACTTGAGATAGCGAAGATAGTTCACAAAGCCGGGGGTCTGCTCTACTACGATGGAGCTAATCTAAACGCAGTCCTCGGAAAGATAAGGCCCGGAGACATGGGCTTCGACATAGTTCACCTCAACCTCCACAAGACCTTCTCGACTCCTCACGGCGGCGGTGGTCCAGGAAGCGGGCCCGTTGGAGTTAAGGACTTCCTTAAGGACTACCTTCCGGTTCCGCTCGTAAACTATGACGAGGAAAACGACCGCTACTACCTCGACTACAACGTTCCGAAGAGCATAGGCAAGGTAAAGGAGCTCTACGGCAACTTTGCGGTTATTGTCAGGGCCCTGACCTACCTCAAGATAATGGGAAGGGATGGTCTTAAAGAGGTCAGCGAGGTGGCAGTTCTCAACGCCAACTACCTCACCCAGAAGCTCAAGGGTACGAGGGGCTACGAGCTTCCGGGCAAGGAGCTGAGGAAGCACGAGACAGTCTTTTCAGCAGAGCCAATGAAGAAGGAGACCGGTGTTACGGCAATGGACGTTGCGAAGAGGCTCCTCGACTTTGGACTGCACGCGCCGACGGTATACTTCCCGCTTATTGTTCACGAGGCTCTCATGATCGAGCCTACGGAGACGGTTAGCAAGGAGGAGCTCGATGCTTACGTTGAAGCCCTCAAGAGGATCAGCGAAGAGGCCTACAGCAACCCGGAAACCGTCAAGGGCGCACCATACAATACCGCTGTGAAGAGGGTCGATGACGTCTTGGCAGCAAAGAAGCCTGTAATCACCTGGAGGATGTACATGGAGCTGAAGGAGAGGGGAGAAATCGACTACTGAGCCTCTTTTCCTACTTTGTCTTTTCCCTCATTTGAGGCTTTTCTTGAGCAAAACCAAATTTTAGCGTTTCTTCTTTTTAATGCCCTTCGGGCACTATACCTCAGAAACCAATTGAAAACAGTTCATTAAACACAAAGGAGTACTGAAAACCCGACAGCTTAAGAGGGCATTCAATCTTTGATGAAACTTTGCCCACAGGCTTTTGGAAAAAGCTTGACCAAATTGCGCCCTTCTCCTCGAGCTAGCCTGTTAGGGAGTGCATGCTCCAAGAAGGCAAGTTCAGGTGGGTTTAACTCCGAAATCTTCTAGCCAATTGTGATTTTGACTTTCTTTTTAGTGCCCTTTGGGCACTATACGGTGAGAAAATCCTGTAAATTTAGCAACTCGGTAAGTCAACCCTCATAAAATTAGCCTGCTTAAAAACGCATGCTAACTTTCCGCCAGCGCTTTCGTGAGAAAGGGCTGTTGTGGTGCCGGGGCGGGGCTTTGAACCCCGGACCTCTCGGTTTCTCAGGCTCCCCCGAGGGGGAGCGGCCCTATGAGCCGAGCGCTCTGACCAGGCTAAGCTACCCCGGCACTGCCCGAGCGCTCGTCCTATACCTCAAGGAGGGCATTTTTAAACCTTTCGATACTTGGAATGAATTTATAAAGGTTTGAATCAAACCCAATTTCATGTGGAGACACACACTCACCGTGCTCATCCTTAGCCTTTCGCTCGTTTTATCCGGATGTCTTGTCTCAAAACCTGCTCCAGAGACTACTACGCAGATTCTCAGCTCTTCGTCACAACCTTCAACCACCATTATTGGCTCTTCCAACCAGGAGAGCAGCATAGTCTCTTCCGAAGGCACTGAGGCCTCCTGTGAGGGCATACTTTGGAGGTATGCCTTCGAAGATGCTCTATCCTGTGCCATCTCGAGAGACGAAATAGATTCCCTCCAGCCTCTTGCCGCAGAGCTGAAGAGGGAGGACTTTCTGTGGAGCGTATGGAACGTTCTTGCCTGGGAAGAGGTTTGGCTAACTTATGACTGGGAAAAGGCAAAAGAGCCATCGCCCGAGATTGTGGTGCATCCAAACGGCACCGTTGAAGTCAAAAAAGGAGAAAATCGATACATTCAGCGACCTTCAGAGACCTTGAAGGCCGGAAAGGGAATATGTACAGACTACGCCGTCTTCACCGTCGCGCTCCTCCTTGCAATGAACTATACCCCAGTTTATGCCATGGAGATCAACTTTACCGAAGGTTCGGGCCATGCCGCAGCCCTTGTAAACGTGGAGGGTTGGTACATCGTACTAGACCAAAAACTACCCCCAATGGATCTAGCCACCTACTACCGCCATTGGAAGAGGAGGAACTCCACAATAGCAAGTGCGAAATTTTACGAAGTGTCCCTCGGTGAGAGCCAAGCCCGGGTTAGGCTCGTGGGGATATTCAGCGGAGTTGAATTTCTAAAACAGGATTACACTATGAAACCTTCTGATGAAGACCTTCTCGCCGCCCTTATGATGAAGTCCCTTGAAGAGGATTTGGGGGCGAAGTTTGACCCGGATCTTAAGTCTCTGGGGGATGGAGAACTCCCACAAGGCTACAGAAGCGGAAGCTACTGGAGGATAGAGTATCCCATGCTGGGCGACTACTACCACCCGTTCTTTGCAGAGCAGTATGCAGATTGGCTTCTGGATAAGAGCATGAAAAATGTTGAATTTAGGGAGAGTCTCAATAAGAGCGATGCCCTGTGGATAGAAGTTGAAGTAGAAGGGAAAGATTTGCTGATAACCTTCTACCTCGGGGACGCTTAATAGCGCCTTGAGTATCTTCTCCTCTTCCCACTCCAAGTCTTTTGGTAGCTTTCCCCATACTCTACTTGAATGTCCTCGCTGAGTTCTGACTTTCTGATCTCCACTCCGGCAGTCCTTGCTATGTAGCGGAGGCGCCTGAACTCCCCGGGCATTATGAAAGTAACGGCCCGGCCTTTCTTGCCCATTCTGCCCGTCCTCCCAATTCTGTGGATGTAGTCCTCTGCGGTCATTGGGAGGGAGTAGTTCACTATGTGGGTTATGTCCTGTACGTCGAGCCCCCTGGCCGCAACATCAGTAGCCACGAGGACCGTTACCTTTCTGTTCTTGAAGCGCCAGAAAGTTCTCTCCCTGGCCTTCTGACTCATGTCCCCGTTAAGGGCCTCCGCCCGATATCCTTCAAGCTTGAGCCTCTCGCTGAGTTCCCGAGTTTCCCTCTTTGTGGCGCAGAAGACAATTCCGTAGAAATCATCGCTCTCGTCAATTATCTTTTTGAGGGTTCTCAACTTCCTCGCGGGCACGACCTCCAAATACTCCTGATCCACCATCTCGGGAACTATCTCGTCCCTGCTGACTATTATGACCTCTGGGTCCCTCATGTACTTCTTGGCAAGGAGGAGAACCTCCCGTGGCATCGTGGCGGAGAACATCAGGGTTCTCTTTTCCTTCGGCGTCGCACGGAATATGGCCTCAATGTCGTCTATAAACCCCATGTCGAGCATCCTGTCGGCTTCGTCAAGAATGAAGAACTTAACGGAGCTGAGGTTGATGGTGCCGCGCCTTATGTGGTCAAGAACTCTTCCTGGCGTTCCGACCACGATGTGAGTGCCCCTCTCAAGGGCGCGTATCTGGGGCCCTATAGGCTGGCCTCCGTAGACGGCATAGACGTAGATTCTTTTTCTCCCCCTAAGGCTCTTTATTTCATCGGCAACCTGAAGGGCCAGTTCCCGCGTTGGGGTCAGGATTATGGCCTGAACGCTCCTTTCAGCGGGATCTATGGCCTCTATTATTGGCAGTGCGAAGGCGGCCGTTTTTCCGGTCCCAGTTTGTGACTGCCCTATGACATCTTTTTCACCGGAAAGAAGAACGGGTATCACTTCCCTCTGGATGTCAGTTGGCACATCAAAACCCTTCTGTCTTACGGCCGCTATTGTGGCCTCGGATAGTCCTAAACTTTCAAAACTCATTTTTTCTACCTCTTTAACAGATTTCTTAATCACGTCCCTTCTCAAAGGGAACGCTTCGAGAAGAAACGTCTTCTGGCGGGCCGGGGGGGATTCGAACCCCCGACCACGGGATTAAGAGTCCCGCGCTCTAACCAGGCTGAGCTACCGGCCCTCAACCCGAACTCATAGACGGGAAGTCCGTTTATAAATTTTTTGGTTTCGCTACATTTCACGGCCCACTACCCTTTTGGCGGGAAAGGTTTATTTAGGACTTTGGTCTCTTTTTAAGGATGGAACTCACTCCACCCCGGGGGCGGGGTCATGAATTACGAAGCTGTCAAGCTGGGTGCCGAGGTTGTGGCCTTCGTGTTTCTCACCGGGGCAGTTTACACAGCTTTTTCTCTCAGAAGCTTAATGAGCAGGTTGGGAGGAGCAAAGGTATCTGCCTTTCTATTCACTGGGGCGGCAATATTCTGGCTTGGATACCTCACAAACGTCCTGAATGATGTTTTTCCAATAGAGTTCATGAAGGTCTTTGACGACGTTCTTGTTGCAATAGGAATGCTGATTATAACCCTCTCAGCCTTCGTGATAAAGGAAAACATAGCGGTAAAACTAACTCCAAAGCGGGTTGGAAGCGGAAACCCCAAGCTTAAGGTAGGAAGTTACATGATAAAACCCCTGCCTCTTCAAGAACTGCTCGGGCTTCTGGAAGGAGGGAGAGTTTTCGCAGTAACCCGGAATCCAGAGCCTTACAGAAAACGCAACATTCCCCACTTATGGATAACAGCGGCAACAGTTGATAAGACCGAGAACGTGATCCATCCCACAAGACTGCCCCCACTCCTTCATGCCATTCTCGAGAACTCGGGCCCAGACACGTTCCTCATAATTGATGGAGTGGACTACCTAAAGCTATACAACGGATTTGATGCCGTTATGAAGTTCCTGCTGGCACTGAAAGATAACTTATCGAGCAGGGATGCAGGAATTGTCCTCGTTCTGGACCCTGAGACCATGGAAAGAAGGGAAGTTGCAATGCTGGAGAAGGAGTTCCAGTGGCTTACCGAAGGAGAAAAGTCACCATAAAATTTATAAATGCACCAGAGCGTTATACTTTGGCAACGCGGGGGTTGCCGAGCCTGGTCAAAGGCGCGGGATTGAGGGTCCCGTCCCGTAGGGGTTCCGGGGTTCAAATCCCCGCCCCCGCACCAGCTTTTTTGAATTCCTCATGGCAGGTATCCATAATACATGGCGAGGATTCTCCTCCTGGCCTTCTTGCCGTAATAGTATCCCAGAGCAGCACCAACTGCAAGCCCCCCGAAGTGAGCCACCGCGTTAACCCCTGGGAATATGCTGTTTATCAGGAAGAGAATTAAAGCGTTCAGGATCGCCCTCTGAACGTCCCCTCCTATAACGCCCATCATTACTATGAGGGTCCCAACCATTCCAAAGAGGGCACCACTGGCCCCAGCGCTAACTGAATTCGGGGGCAGGAATAGGAGTGTAAGCAGGTTTCCAGTTAGGCCGGAAATCAGGTATATCCCGAGCAGTCTCCTGGATCCGAGAGCGGCCTCAACTTGCCTGCCGATTATCAGGAGGAAGTAGGTATTGAAGGCCAGGTGAATCAGGTTAACGTGCACAAACATTGCAGTGAATAACTGCCACCACCAGCCGTAGTGGATAACTGCGTAGTTCCACTGGCCCCACCGAAGGAGAACGGCCGTGCTTATGAAGAGGGGATTGCGGCTGAGGACCGCTTCAAGAACGTACACCCCTATGTTCACAAAAAAGAGTGCCGAGGTCATCCTTCCATTCCGGGCTACGAACCTGTCAATTTCCACGTTCAATCACCTCTAACACCATTTTGAGGAGCTCTTGATCGTTAACGGCCACTATGTTTGTCTTTTCGGTTGCGTTTAGCCGCAGCTTGATTTCTTTTCCACTATCGTCGGTTATTATGGCTCCAGCCTCCCTCGCTATTATCACCCCGGCCGCTATGTCGGTGTACCTCACGTAGTTTCTCACATCCACAACGCCGTCGAGGGCCCCCCTGGCCAGGTAAGCGAGCTCAACTGCTATAGCCCCAAGAACCCGAATCCTTTTAACTTTATTAACCAGCTCCGGAAACTCGCCCCTGCTGTAAAAGCTCAGGGCCTCCTTCCCCTTTTCTGGTTTCCTCACCCGGATTCTTTCTCCGTTCATGAAAGCCCCGTTGTCCGGAATGCCTTCGTAGAAGTTCCCAGTGATGAACTCGTATATTGAGCCGTAAATCGGCCTATTCCCCTTGAAAATGGCAAAACTAAATCCAAAAACCGGTATCCCAGAGACAAAATTGTAGGATCCATCCACTGGGTCTACTATAGCTGTATACTCCCCACCATTGTCGATGAATCCCTTCTCCTCGCTGATGATGTTGATGCCAAGAGGAGAAAGCCGGGATATTACAACGTTCTCAGATACCCTGTCCACATAATCTGTAACGTCACCACTTACGTTGGTTCCAACAACCTTTCCAGCCTCTTCTTTGCCAAAAAGGGGCATTATCTGCTTCTCTATCTCTTTCGCTATATCAAACGAGAGTTCGCTCCATGACGTCTCCATTTTCATCCCCCCATCAGCATAATAAGAAGGTTTCTCGTCCCCGGCCCAAAGCCAAGGATGAATACTGCCAATTTTACGAAATTTATCAGGTCTGGATCCTCATCTTTAAGAACCCTATCCAGTGCCCACACGACCGGAAGAAGCACTATAAATTTCTCAAGATACATCGTTGCAGCGGTTCCCGTGAGGTCTATGAGCCACCTAGCGAGAACGTGCTGTTCCCAGAACCCAAAGAAGTCAATCCCGATGAAGGTCGTTGTGGCGTCGTAGAAGTGAGTGTAAAACAGGATGGAGTTGCCCCTTATAAGCTGAATTTTCTTTGAGAGCAGCCACACAACAGCTTCAGCACCGATTAGGGCCGGAATAAAATATGCCAGGACTTTTAAGTTCACGCTAACTTTTTCCGCGTTTATCAGGAGGATAAAGACAAGCCCAGCGAGCAGGATGAGTCCGAACTCAAAATAGAGCGAGTAGAGTTTTTCCCCGACCCCAACGTTTTTCCAAACTACGTAGAGCGAGGCTATTGCAAAACCGGCTATCACAAAGTAAGCTCCGGGACTCACAGTGAGGTAAGTTCTTGGGAGTATTCCGACGTCGGTCATGCTCCTCAGGAGAGGACCGAGGATTATATAGGGCATCAGAGCCCGGAAGAAACGCTCGTTCACACTAATCCCCATGCGCTTGAGAAGCCTGTAAAGGAGAAAAACAGCCACCGCAAGGATTACACCGTAAACAAAGGTGTTCACCGGATTGTAGCCTGTGTTCTCCTTTATGGGGGCTACAAAGTATTCGTAAAAGAACTCGGTTAGTCCCATTTAACCACCATAAGCCATTCTTCCGATAGCCTTAAAGCTTTTCCCACCCCTATGAGAAGTAGGGGATGAGAGATGCACCTAATGCAACTGCCGAGGGAGGTACTACTTGGCGAGAATCTAAAGGGAGAGGTTTTAAACGTTGCCAAAAGGCTCATGCTTGGAGAGAAGGCCCTTGTTGTGTACGGTCCCAAGACAAAGGAGATAGCAGGGAAGGACGTTGAAGTCAGCCTCAAAAGCGAATTCGATGTTGTATCGCTCACTGTGAAGGGTGCAACGATGGCTGAAGTCAAAAAGGTCATCGAGAAAGTCGAAGATGAGGCGGTAGAGTGGCTTGTGGCCGTGGGCGGAGGGAGTATAATAGACGTTGTGAAGTTCTCCTCTTTCAAAACAGGCAGACCTTTCATCAGCTTCCCCACAACGGCCTCCCACGACGGCATAGCTAGCGCGAACGCATCCATAAAGGATCTCGGTCTGAAGACATCCCTCAAAGCGGTGCCACCAGTGGCCGTCATCGCCGATGTTAAAGTCATCAAAACCGCCCCCTACCGCTACCTTGCCGCAGGCGTTGGGGACATAATAAGCAACCTAACGGCTGTTAAGGACTGGCAGTTAGCTCACAGGATAAAGGGAGAGTACTACAGCGAGTACGCCGCTTCGCTCTCGCTTATGAGTGCCAAAATGGTCATGAAAAACGCCGACATAATACGCCTGGGAAACGAAGAGTCCGTGAGGAAGGTAGTCAAGGGGCTCATCAGCGGTGGGGTTGCCATGAGCATAGCGGGTTCATCCAGGCCCGCAAGTGGAGCCGAACACCTTTTCAGCCATGCTCTTGACGCCATAGCCCCAAAACCGGCCCTTCACGGAGAGCAGGTTGGAGTGGGCACGATAATAATGGCCTACTTACACGGCCTGAAATGGGAGAGGATTAGGGAAACCTTAAAGAAGGTAGGGGCTCCAACTAATGCGTACGAACTTGGGATCGACCCAGAGGTTATAATCGAGGCCCTTACTATAGCACATAAAATAAGACCGGAAAGGTACACTATACTTGGAAAGGATGGTTTAACGCGTGAAGCGGCAAAAAGGGCCGCCGAAATAACTGGGGTAATATGATCATCACTGGAGGTGTTTGGAATGGCAATAATCACTCTGGTAGGGGAAAAACTGGCAAGACCTGGAGTCGAATTTATATTCTACGGTCCGGCTGAGCCCTGCAAGACGTGCAAGCTTGCAGGAGTGTGCGTTGGGAACCTTGAACCCGGCAGAAGGTACAAAATACTTCGCGTCAGGAGCATGCCCTCCCACTCCTGTCCACTTCACGAGGGCAAGGTTCGCGTTGTGGAAGTCGTGGAGCCCAGCATAGAGGTGGCGGTGGAGCCGAGAATGGCAATACTTGGTTCTGTTATTACGTTGCACTTCGCCCCCTGCAGCGATAGGGAGAAGGCCGACCTGTTCAGGCCGGAAGGGCTGTTCGAAGGTGACAGCGTGAAAATAATCGAAATACTTGGGGACGTGGAGTGTGACGGAAAGACCTACAAACTGGTCAAGGTCATGAGGAAGAAGGACTAAGAAGGATGCGAATACCTCTATTAGCACTTTCGGAAGTCCCTTTCCCTTTTTTCCAGCCCCGAAAATACCGTGAAGCTCTTTTCCAATGCCCTTATCGAATAGGCCCTCATCTCTCCATCGAGAAACTTCCGAATGGCTTCAAGAGTCTTCTCGCGCCTCCTTAAAGTTTCCCGCGCTTCATCTGGAGTTACTTCCCTGAATCTCACCTTAGTCCCAGGCCTGCTCTGGGCGAGTAGGTGAATGTCGGTGCTTATAACGGTCGCTATCCTCGCGTAGCCGCCCGTGGTTTGAGCGTCCTTCATCATCACTATCGGCCTTCCGTTTCCCGGAACCTGGACGCTTCCGGGGACGAGCGGGCCGGTAACGATGTCGGGCCCCTTTTCGGAGTGCTCAATAACCGGCCCCTCCAGCCGGTAGCCCATCCTGTCGCTTTCGGGCGTTACAGTGTAAGTCGAGCCCAGAAAGGTCTCGATGCCGTCCTCGGTGAAGTGATCCAAATCTGGCCCGAGAACGACGCGGACTTCCACCTTATTGCGCGAGTAGTCCGGTCTCAGCTTTGGCGGCAAAAAGCGTCCTTCCCTGCCCGTTAAGAGAGCGTAGCCAATACTAAGCCTCTCCCCTGCCTTCAGCGGCCTCCCGAGGCCGGCCCTTGGATATGTCGAACAGCTCCCTAAAAGTCTCTCGCACTTTATCCCGCCCGCAAAGGCAATGTAGCCGTAAAGGCCGCTCCTCAAGGTGCCGACTTCGAGAATGTCCCCCCTCTTTGCCCAGTGGCTCATCCAGGGTTCTATGGGGGCTCCGTTGAGTTTGACTTCAACGTCTCCAACCACCGCAAAGACTGCCGAGGCGTTGAACTCCAACTTTGGTCCGGCCAGCAGGAACTCGAGGAGAGGTGCATCACCGGGGTTCCCGACGAGGTAGTTGGCTACCCTGGCTGAGAAGTCGTCCATGAAGCCCGAGACCGGAACGCCGAGCTTTCGGTAGCCAGTTCGCCCAGCATCCTGAACGGTTAAGAGCGATGGGACGCTGAGGAGCTCAATCACTCCCTAACCCCCACTCGGCCTTGTGGATTTCCCGGAACTCTTCCTCATCAATCGGCACGAACCTAACCTCATCGCCCGGCTGGAGGAGCGTTGGAGGCTCTCTCTTCGGATCGAAGAGCTTCAGCGGAGTTCTCCCTATTAAGCGCCAGCCGCCAGGGCTTTCGAGCGGATAAATGCCGGTCTGCCTTCCAGCTATCCCAACTGAGCCTGGAGGAACTTTTAGACGCGGTCTCTCCAGCCTTGGGGTTGTTATTCTCTCATCAACTGGACTCAGGTAGGCAAACCCTGGAAGGAAGCCGAGGAAGTGAACGCGGTAGGTCTTTCCGGAGTGTATCTCGATGACATCGTCAACACTCAGCCCGTTGTATTCCGCTACGAACTCAATATCAGGCCCGTGTTCACCCCCGTAGATGACGGGTACCTCGATTCTCCTCCCCCTGAAGGCTTCTGCGCTCACCTCAAGCAACGGCTCAACGGCCTTTTTGACTTCATCGAAAGTCACCTTTAGCGGATCGAAGATGACCGCCAGAGAAGAGTAAGCGGGAACGACCTCCACCAGCCACTCGAAGTCTTTTCTCTCAATTGCCCTCGCAACGGCGTGGACTCTCGCGTTCACTTCGTCGTCTATGACCTCGCCGAAGGAAATGAGAAGGGCGGAGTCGCCGAAGGGTTTTATATTCACAGTATCACCCTTTGGAATTCCTGTACGGTGGAACCAAAATTGGAAGATCCCTAACTCTGCTAAAGTGCTTCACGTTTCCCGTGGCGATTGTGAGGCCGTACACTGTTGAAGTGGCCGCTATCATCGCGTCCCCAAGGGAAAGTCCGTAGTCCCTCCTAAGTTCTCCGGCTAGAACCGCGATTTCAGTCGTCGCCGGCAAAGCTTCAAAATGGGACAAAAAGCGAAGGAGTTTTTCGCGTTTTATGGGATCTCTTGTGTCTCTACCAGAAAACAGCTCCGCAATCGTTACTGTTGAAATGAAAGCACCCTCCTTGACCAGTTCGAGGATGAACTCCCTTGAGCCCTCGACCTTTCGAAGAACGTCGATTATTACGTCAGTGTCTATTAGATACATCCCTGTCCCACTCCTTCCGGAGCTTCTCAAGGTCTATGTCTTCTTCGAAAAGCCCAAATACGTCGTTTAAGTCCCTAATGAATTCGTCGAGGATTATTATCTTGACCCGTTTCTTTTCTGGAAGTGTCAGTTTCTTCAGAGGCTTCAACACACCATTTTCATAAACTGCCTCAATAACACCCATTTTCCCACCATTCCTACCTTTCTCTACGCATCCATAAACTTAACGGACGACCTCCCTCATCGGCACTATCTTAACGCCCTCCTCCTCCAGCACTTTTCTGATGTGCGCGGCTATCTCTACAGCTTTCGGGTTGTCCCCGTGGAGGC
Source organism: Thermococcaceae archaeon (assembly GCA_030156945.1). Lineage (GTDB taxonomy): Archaea > Methanobacteriota_B > Thermococci > Thermococcales > Thermococcaceae > Thermococcus. The sequence continues at coordinate 72,205 of JASGLT010000002.1, read as the reverse complement.
AGATGGTATCTACTTTCAGCTCGACCCACTCACCGTTGATTGCCTTAACGCCGCCGTCCTTGACCATCGAAATCACGCGCTCGGCTATTTCCTCCCTGTCGTGGATGACCGCCCCCGGCTTTGCTCTTGAGACGAGAGTTCCGTCCGGGTTGTAGGCCCTGTCTGCGAAAACCTCGTGGGCAACCTTAACGCCCATCTCCTCAGCAATCTCCGCCGCCCGTGAGCCAGAGAGCGTTACGAAGATCAGGTTTTTGTCAAAGTCCACCATTCCCTCGATTACCCCGCGAGTGAGCTCCTCTTCCTTCACAAGGGCGTTGTAGAGGGCGCCGTGAGGTTTAACGTGCTGGAGCTCCAGGCCTTCGGCTCTTACAAAGGCGTAGAGAGCCCCCACCTGGTAGAGGACGTAGTTCCTCGCTTCCTCTGGAGTGAGCTTCATGTACCTCCTGCCGAAGCCGAGAAGGTCTGGGTAGCCCGGATGAGCGCCAACGGCTACACCTTTCTCCTTCGCGAGCTTTACCGTCTTCCTCATGACGAGAGGGTCTCCCGCATGCCAGCCGGTAGCGACGTTCGCCGAGGTGATGTAGTTCATAACTTCCTCGTCGAGGCCGAGCTTGTATCTCCCAAAGCTCTCGCCGAGGTCGGCGTTGAGGTCGACCTTCACATTCCTCACCAACTCCATTTCGACGCAAATCTAAAAAAGCCTTTCTTCAAGGTTTCATTATGGGCGATGAAAAGGAACGGACGAAAAAAGCGGTCATAGACTCTGCCTTCTTCATCCAGGGAGCGGATGTGGAAGGCCTGACTACTCCAGGTGTCGTTGAAGAAGTCAAAGACCCGGAGTCGAGGCTCTTTCTTGAGGGGCTCATCAGCGCGGGCAAGGTCAGGGTGGTTCTTCCGTCGAGGGAGAGCATAGAAGCAGCCAAAGAAGCGGCAAAGAAGACGGGCGAGCTCGGAGAGCTTAGCGAGGCCGACATCGAAGTCCTAGCGCTGGCCTATGAGGTGAACGGAGTCCTCCTCACCGACGACTACAACCTCCAGAACATTGCTAGAACGCTGGGAATCGAGTTCAGAACCCTAAAGCGCGGGATAAAAAGGGTCATCCGCTGGAACTACATCTGCATAGGCTGTGGAAAGAAGTTCGAGGAGATGCCGTCGGAAGGGATTTGTCCCGACTGCGGGAGTCCAGTAAGACTAATACCGAAGAAGAAACGGAAGAGAAGATCTCAAAGGCGCAGATAGGGCAAGACCTCGTCGTAGACCTCGCTCCAGTCCACTATGCCGACCCTTCTTCTGACCCCTTTCTGTATGAGGTTCAGTATCTCTTCCACGACCTCTTCGGGTGTTTTCCCCGTCGTGTCCACCTCGATAACGTTCTCGTTCTCCTCAAGCGCCTCGACGAGGATTACATCAACGAGCTCGGCCTCGACGTTTTCCCCGAGCTTCTCCCTGCTGTAGCCCCTCTCCTTCAGCCTCTCGGCTATCAGCTTAGGGTTCGCCCTTAGGACTATTACCAGATCCGAGTTGAGGAAGTGACTCAGGTGGCCATCCACGACGACGTTTTTGCCCTTGAAATCCTTCTCAAAGTTATAGGCCAGCTCATCGACCTCAACCTCAAGCTCGTCACCCTTCATCTCGCCTATGCCCTTCCCAAGGGCGTATTCCCTAAGGTTAACGTATTCGTAACCAAGCTTTTCAGCCAGAAGCTTTGATACGGTCGTCTTACCAACTCCGGGCGTTCCCGTTACGGCGATTATCATGCTACCACCATCCGTTCTTCTCCTCAAAGCTTTTTAAACCAGACTCCACCACTTAGAACATGTTCGAGTTTACGGAAGACTTCAGGCTTAGGATGATAACCAAGTACGAACTTGACGGAGTTGACGAGAGGGACGACCTCGTCGTTATACCCCCTTCGAGCAAGGCCGGGCCTTGCGGGAGCTACTGCCTTTTCTGCTACCTCCGCCAGAACCCTCCCGAGATGATATACCGAGTTTCTTTCCACGACACGCTCAACGACCCGGAGCTTGAGAAGAGGATAGCCTACGTCAGCGAGCACTATCCCGAGCTGTGGAAGCGCGTTACAGATACAGCCGGAAACGTCGGCTTCGACGAGAAGAGGATAGAGAGCCTCTACAACGCTGGCCTGGATGAGATTCAAATCTCCGTCCACACGACGAAGAAGGAGAAGAGGATCGCCCTGATGAGGACGCCGCTCGCTTCTCGGCTAATAGACCTTCTGCCGATGGCCAGCGAGCACTTCAGGGTCATCGCGGACATAATCCTCACTCCCGGATACAACGTGGACGACATCGGAGAGATAATCGAAGACCTTAATTCAATGGGCGTTGCCGAGGTCAGGCTCTTTCCTATTGGAGTCACAAGATACAACCGAAACGTTAGACCACTCACAAGGGAAGAGCTCCTCTTCGTGAAGGAGACAGCCCTCAAAAAGGACGATGAGCTTGAGATAAAGGTCGTCATTCCCCCCATATTCAAGGCACTCCTCGGGGAGTTCAGGCTTGATGTTGAACCCTTTGAAATCGAACCAGAGCTTCCAGTGTACATCTTCACGGGCGAGCTGGCCTATCTGGAGCTGAGGAGGCTCTTCCCGAGGATTCCAGTGGTGGCCGTCAAAAACGAGTTCTTCGGCGGCAACATCGGGACTGCGGGCCTCTTAACTGGCAGGGACGTGCTGAGGGAAGTGAGAAAGCTCCCCGAGGTGGATCTCGGAGTCCTACTCCTGCCCGAGCTCATGTTCTACGGCGACAGAACTCTGGACGGCTACACGAGGGACGAGCTCGTTGGAAGGGTCATAGCTGAGAAGGGCTACATCGTCGAGACTGCCCTCGAACCGGTGGAAGTGCCGAGGGTTCTGGAAAAAGTTGGTGCGGTTTGAATCACGCCCCGGACGGGCTCGGCGCTCATAGGGTACGTCATCGCCCCTGCTCAGCCCGTCTTGGATTCTTCACTGCCCGCCCGGGACGGCGTCAGGGCCAGTCCTCATCATCACGAAAGTTCGGTGCAATTCGCTGTCATCATCCGCATAGGCTCATCTCATGTAATAGGATATAAGCTTTCTCAGTTCCGGATCTCGCCTCAGTGGAAGCTTCAAAAAACGCCTTAGCTGGTTGTTCTCGGCTATCAAGCCAGTGAGTTCAATGGCGAGGATTTTGTTGTCCTCGCTCAGTCCGTAGGCCTTGAAGCGGAGCGGTGCATACTCCTTCTCCAGCTCCCAGACCTTCTCTTCAAGTTCCTTCACTTTTCTCTCAAGCTCTTCAAGGTCTCCCTTAGGTTCCCTGAACTCACCAGTGAGGGCAACCTCGATAACCCTCTCGGGAGGAACTCCGTAACGCTCACTCAGCCTCTTTACCTCTCCCCCAACTTCTTCAGAAAGCTCGACCTCTATCTTCCCAAGGCCTTTTTCGGGTTTAATGATGAGCTTCATTGTTCCTCACCAATGAAAGACTTTATGACTTCAATAAACTTCTCAGCGACTTTAAGGGCCTCTTCAACTTCAGTGGGCTCGGGAGTGTACGAGACGTCGTACTGATCTTCGTGCCTGAGTTCTCTCATCCTGTCGAGGAGCTCTACCCAGTACTCCTCAAGCTTCCCCGTTTTCACATAGGACTCCTCAAGGTACCTTGCGACGCAGTAGTGGCTTTTCTCCCGCCACCCGTCGCGGAAAAGCACTGCTCTGGCAGCATGAAACATCGCGAGGTAGGAGGCCATTAGGGAAGTCCTGTATGAGCCGAACTCTCTGTTCCTCTTGGCCTCTTCCAGCCACTCTTCGGCCCTCTTAATGCTCAGCAACGCTTTCTCTCTGGAAGGTGGAACTCTTCTCAGCAGACCCCGCTCTAAGCAAAGACTGAATCCTGTCAAGTCTCTCACCCCATATAACAATCGAGCCGTAGACGAGGGAATAGTAAAAGACAGGGTCCTCTTTTTGGAGCCTTGAAACCCTCGGCGGCGTTAAAACTATCAGATCAACTTCTCTGCCCGTAAGCTCGGAGATTTTCCTCTTTAGCCTTGCTGACTTTAATAGTTCCTCTCTCCTAGCGAACACCCAAACGTCAATATCGCTGTCTTCCCTGTTCTCTCCGGAGGCAAAGCTCCCGTAAACACCAAGACCGAGCATCCAGTCTTCTTTGAGCCCGTTGAGCCTCTCCGAAAGCACAATGAAGTTCAGAAACCTCTTAAGCTCCCGAGTTTTGGGAGTGTCAAGGATGTGGAACTTTCTCCCCTTTTTCACGGCGATCCCGTGCTTTAAGAGAAGATGAAGGGTCTTTGAGACCAGACCCTTGCTGACGTCTAGTTTTTTCGCGACTTCTTCTACCCCCACTGTACTCTTCGGCAGAACTTCTTCGAGAATCCTCACACGTTCGGGTGTTGAGAGCAGCTCGTGCATGGTAGTACCTCTCGTTCATGGTTTATGAACTTTTCGTTCACGCTCCATGAACGATTCGTTCACGTTTTGTGAACTTTCTTTTCCTCCAGCTCTTTTCTCAGCCTCTCGTTCTCCTCTCTCAGCTCGTCTCTCACGGTCAGGAACTTCTCCTTATCGGCCTTTGCCTTTTCGTAGAACTCCCTCAGCTCATCCAGCTGGCCCTCTATTTCGGACAGCTTCTCCTCGAGCTTTTTGATCTTCTCACGCAGATGCTCTTCTCTCTCCGCCTTGAGAGTTTCCTCAGCCTTCGGGAGGTTTTCTCTGATAAGTTCATCTATATCCCGCCCTTTTAGGGCTTTGAACTTTCCTTTCGGAAGAGAGATCACTATTTCTTCACTCACAGAAGCCCACGCTCCTCGAGATAAGAGAGAAATTCCTCAGGACTCACTATTTTGATCACACTCTTCCCCCTCTTTTTAAATTCTTCGTCTCTGGTAATCAGAACGTCACAGTTGGAATTAACTGCTGAGGAAAGGGCAACGGCATCGTAAGGGTCAATCCCGAGCTCAAGCTGGTATGTAAGGGCGTCTAGCAATGCAGGAATTTCAGGGATGTAAACCTCAAGACCAAGATCTTGAATATCGCTCTGGGCTATTTTTGGGTCTGCACCTTTCCTCCTAAAAACGTGCACCGACTCCATGATTGTAAAGATGGAAACTATACCCTCAATTTTACCTCCCTCAACGAGTTTAAGAACACGAAGTGAGGCCTCCCAGAGTGGTCTTGATGTTCTAGGATCGATTTCCTTAAACCACACATTGAGGAGAACGTTGGTGTCTATAAAAGCTCTAATCATAACCCTCCTCCCGCAGTCTTTTGAGCAAGGAAACGCTGTCTTCCCCCTTCAACAGACCCTCAAGACGGCCGAGCATCCTCTCAGCTGTTCCAGGAATGGCTTTTCTCCTTCCCTTCATCCCGATTAGGATGTTTAACGTTCGCATGTCAACGAGCATTCTCCCACCACCAACGAGTAACTTTGAACACTATTTAATCCTTCTCCTCTCCAGTTCGGTCTTCCTGTCGTAGCAGGTGATGTAAAAGGCCAGCAGGCCCTTCCATTTGCCGTACGGCTCAAGAACTTCCCTGACGTCCCTTTCCTTGACTTCTTTCACACTCTTCCCGAATATTTTGGCTATTCCCCGCCTCAACCCAAGGTCTCCGGCGGGATAGGTATTTTTCCTCAGTCCGTAGGCGAGGAAGAGCTCCGCAGTCCACTTTCCTATCCCGCGGAAGGCTGTAAGATACTTTATGGCCTCTTTCTCATCCATCTCCCACAGGTCAAGCTTCAGCTCGCCCTTCAGGTAAAGCTCCGTGACGTGTTTTGTATATCCCGCACGGTAGCCGAGCTTCGCCATCTTAAGCTCGTCAAGTGTTAGGGGCGCTATCCGGTCAGCTGTGGGAAAGACGTAGAGGTCCCCAACTCTTTCGCCGGCCATTTCAACAAGGTTCCTTATCGTCCTCTGGGCGAACTCGAAGTTGACCTGTTGCTGTGCTATCACCTCAACGATGGCTTGGTAGGGTGAGGGCGCGGCGGGAACGGTCAAGCCTTTGAACTCCTCCGCGAGGAAAGAAAACGGTGAATCGCTTATCTCTGAATAGAAGGAGTCGAGGTCAGTATCGAGACCAAGGATGAAGGAGAGCTTTTCCCTCGCCTCTTTTCTCTCCTTTCTTCCCCATGTCTCTGGAAAGAGGAAGTCCCCGTTGTATGCTACAATTCCGACCACGCCGTTTTTCAGTCGGAGTGCCTGATAGAAAGTATTCCCCTTGAGCTTCCAGGTACCGTTCTTTATCATTTCGTGGGCGGTCTTTTTGAGGTCTATCATTTTTAGCACCCTGAACGCTTTAGAATTCCCAGAAAACTTCCGGGTGGAATTTTTATAAATAACGGTCTATGATGTCCTAATTTATCCTCCCTACCCACTCATCGAGGGTTCTGGGGGCTTTTCTGACCCTCTTTAATGTCGAAACATACAGTCTCTTTCCATCAACCGAGCGTTTTATCTCAAGCTCTCCAAGTTCCTCGAGGAATCTCATGGCTTCTTTAACGTGTTCGGGGTTGATTTTAAGCTCTCTCCGTACGAAGTCCCAAAAAGGCTCTATGATCGAGTATCTGGAAAGTCTCCACACTATCTCCCATGCCAGTTTTTTCTTCCTCTCTCCCTTTGCAACCCTATATTCGGTTGCGATTCGTTGGAGGGTTCCGGATTCAATCTTCATCGTTTTTAGTATCCCACTCCTTCTTAAATATCTAACTTCACTTACTTACCCATCGGCGGACATTTTTAGATGCAACTTCGGAAACCGAAACATTTAAACGTTATTCTGTGGTATACAGATTGATGAAGATGCGACCCAGCCTGTTAGTTGTCATCATCTTAGTATCGTTCCTCCTGATTCCCCAAGCCGCTGCAGGGGAAAGCAAAGTGGTTTATGTGGGGAAGATAGAGGGAACTATAACAGAATACACCGTTGACCAGTTCGAGAGCTACATAAGGACTGCGGAGGAAAACAATGCCAATGCCCTGATAATAACACTGAACACGCCCGGAGGCCTCGGAGATTCAATGATGAAAATCATTTCCCTGATACAGAACTCAACGGTTCCAGTAATAGTCTACGTTTATCCAAAGGGTGCCATAGCGGCCTCTGCCGGGACTTACATAGCCATGGGGTCACATCTCATTGCGATGGCTCCCGGAACGAGCATAGGGGCCTGCGAACCGATCCTAGGATATTCCTCAAACGGTAGCATTATAACCGCCCCGGCAAAGATAAAGAACTTCTACGCCGCTTATATGAAATCTCTCGCAGAAATGAGCGGGAGAAACGAAACCGCCGCAGTTAAGTTCGTTACGGAGGATCTCAGCTTAACTCCCGAAGAGGCCCTTAAAGCGGGTGTTATCGAGGTTGTAGCAAACGATATTGGTGACCTCCTGAAAAAAGCCCATGGAATGAAGACCAAAGTTCCGGTCGCCGGGAAGGGATATGTGACTTTGGACCTTGAGGGAGCAAAAATAAGGGAACTTAACCCCTCTTTAAGCTACCAAATAGTCTCCTTCCTCTCGAATCCCGCCGTTTCCTATCTGCTACTCACTGTTGGAATGCTCGGGCTGGTTATAGGATTCCTAACGCCAGGATGGCACGTGCCTGAGACCCTTGGAGCAATCCTCTTAGTTCTGGGAATAGTTGGCATGGGCTACTTTGGATACAACGCTGCAGGTTTGATCCTCATTGTTCTCGGAATGATCTTCTTTATAGCAGAGGCCCTAACTCCTACCTTTGGAATGTTCACGATAGCGGGCTTGGTGAGTTTCGTAATGGGAGGGCTGATACTTTTTGGAAAGGGAGGTGGCAACGTGTACCTCGTCAGTGAGGATACCTTTAGCCTACTGAGGATTGCCATAATAGTCACAGGCGTGGTTCTGGCACTGTTCTTCTTATTTGGGATGGCAGCTGTGGTTAGGGCCCATAGGAGGAAACCAAAAACGGGACGCGAAGAGATGGTCGGCCTCATCGGAAAGGTAACAGAGGATCTTGACCCCGAGGGCATGGTCAAAGTTCGCGGTGAACTCTGGAAGGCCGTATCGAAGGATGGAACCACCATAAAGGTTGGGGAAACCGTTAGGGTTGTTGGTATGGACGGGCTGACTCTTATCGTAGAAAAGTCAGAAAAAGGTGGTGAGTGATGGTTGGAGTGGGAACTTTTGTTTTGGGAATAGTTTTGCTCTTTGTTTTGATTTTTCTGGCAAGCGCAATAAAGATAGTGAAGGAGTACGAGAGGGCAGTGATATTCAGGCTCGGTAGGGTCGTTGGAGCAAGGGGTCCGGGACTGTTCTTCATAATCCCGGTATTCGAAAAGGCAGTGATAGTTGACCTCCGTACTCGCGTTCTTGACGTTCCGGTGCAAGAGACCATAACGAAGGACAACGTCCCTGTGAAGGTCAACGCGGTCGTTTACTTCCGCGTGGTTGATCCGGTAAAGGCAGTAACCCAGGTCGCGAATTACATAGTGGCCACGAGCCAGATCGCCCAGACTACGCTGAGGAGCGTCATCGGTCAGGCGCACCTTGACGAGCTCCTGAGCGAAAGGGAGAAGCTCAACAGGGAGCTACAGAAGATAATCGATGAAGCAACGGATCCCTGGGGAATAAAGGTCACAACCGTCGAAATCAAAGACGTTGAGCTCCCAGGTGGAATGCAGAGGGCCATGGCAAAACAGGCGGAGGCCGAGCGTGAGAGGAGGGCGAGGATTCTACTGGCTGAAGCCGAGAGACAGGCGGCTGAAAAGCTCAGGGAGGCCGCGCAGATTATCAGCGAGCATCCGATGGCACTACAGCTCAGAACCCTTCAGACCATAAGCGACGTTGCAAGCGACAAGAGCAACGTGATAGTCCTTACCCTGCCCATGGAGATGCTCAAGCTCTTCAGGAGTCTTGGCGAGGCTGCAGAAACCTTCAAGGAGAGCGTGGCAAGAAAGGCTAAAGATGGTCAGGACGAAGTGTCGGAAGAGTAGTCACTTTTTGTTATGGTGCACCAACCTCTACTTTTTATCTTGTTTTTTGAAAATTCGAAACCGCAAAAGATAAAAGATAAGCTACAATATTCCTAACACGTAAATTACCCAGAGTGTTTGGGTCAATTGAAGACATCTGAACACTGATGGAGGTGCACACTTTGGAAGGCCGTTCAATTGTTTTTGCCTCAGGAAAGGGAGGAACAGGTAAAACTACAACGGTAGCCAACCTGGGTGTTGCTTTAGCACAGTTCGGAAAGGAGGTCATACTCCTTGACGCAGATATAACCATGGCAAACCTTGGACTTGTACTTGGAATGGAGGACATCCCAATAACCCTCCACGACGTTCTAGCAGGGGAGGCCGACCTCAAGGACGCAATATACGAGGGACCTGCAGGGGTGAAAGTGATACCGGGTGGTCTGAGCCTGGAGAAAGTCAAAAAGGCGAAGCCTGAAAGACTGAGGGAACTAATCAGAGAAATAGGGCAGATGGCGGACTTCATACTTATAGACGCCCCCGCTGGCCTGGAGATGACATCGGTTACCGCCCTTCTTATAGGCAAGGAGCTCATCATAGTTACCAACCCCGAAATTTCCGCAATAACAGACTCCCTGAAGACCAAATTGATAGCAGAGAAGCTTGGAACCCTTCCGCTTGGGGCCATACTCAACAGGACCACTAACGAAAAGACCGAACTTACCCAGGAGGAAATAGAGGCAATACTCGAAGTGCCCGTGCTCGCCATGATCCCAGAAGACCCGGAGGTCAAGAGGGCCTCTGCCTACGGTGTTCCGCTTGTAATAAAGAACCCCACAAGCCCCGCAGCAATAGCCATAAAACAGCTCGCTGCAAAACTTGCAGGAGTAAGATGGGAGCCTCCGCAGCCTGAGAGCCCGATAAGGAGGGTGTTCAAAGCAATATTCGGAGGGAATAGATGATGGCAGCGCCTTTACTCCTCGGGCTTGTGGTCGTGCTGGCGGTACTCAACATTATCTTGCTGATGCTCTACATCTCAAGCAGAAGCACCCCCTATTACGCAGTCTACGACGAGGAGACAAAGATGGCACTTAAGAGGCGTGTCACCAGCCTCAAGGAAGACCTCGAGAGCGAGCTGGTAGACTTCGACGTTGAAGAGTGGGAGAAGGCCCTTGAAGAATCAATAGACGAAGAAGTTCGCAACCTCTGAACTTTTCTTCTGCTTTGTTATTAAACATTCTTGTGGCGTTAAATTTTAAAATACACCGTTAGAGGATTTTATAATGGGGGTGGGGCCATGAAAGTGAAGCTCGGCTATCCGGATAGGATAGTCGAGTTTGACGGAAAGAGAGTCTATGTGTTCAAGGGGAGGCTATTCAGCACCCCTCTGGAGAAGGTGATAAGCTACTACCTGCACGGTGATGAACCCCTTGCCCCCGCCATACGCTCAGTGGTGAGCGATGTGATTAGGGTTCTGCTTAATACTGGAGAGCTACAATACATCCCCTCCGCCGCCGTTGAGTCTGCTCAGAAGACGAGTAGCTAATTTTTACAATTTTCTGGATAGCTTTAAGCTCATCAGAGCCTGCTTTTCTTCCGGATTTTGTCGAAAAGATTTAAGAACGTAACTGCCCTATATTTGAAAATCCAGTGGGAGGGAGGAATAATGAGAGCGAGAGTGAAAATTCTGGACGTATACAGCGGTAGATACACAGTGTTTATCAACGAGAAGGATGCCAAGAAGGCAAAGCTGCATCCGGACGATCTAGTGAAAATTGAGACGGGTAAAAGGACAATATATGGGAGTTTGGCAGTAAGCAACCTTGTTGGGGAGGGAGAAATAGGTGTTAGCAGGGACATTACGGAGCTCTACAACCTATCCGAGGGGGAAGTCGTTACGATAGTGCCATCGGGCACGCCCGAGAGCGTTAGGTACATTAAAAAGAAAATGCACGGGTCAAAACTTCGAAAGGTAGAGATAGAGTCAATAGTTAGGGACATAGTGGACAGAAAGCTAAGGGACATCGAGATAAGTTCCTTTGTCACTGCCCTTGAAATAAACGGTCTTGACATGGACGAAATAGCGGCTCTTACCATAGCAATGGCAGAGACTGGTGATATGCTCGACATCGACAGAAAGCCAATAATGGATGTTCACAGCATCGGTGGCGTTCCTGGAAACAAGACTAACATCCTCGTAGTGCCCATAGTTGCCGCAGCCGGGCTCACTATACCAAAAACCAGCTCCAGGGCCATAACCAGTGCAGCTGGAACAGCTGATGTTGTGGAGGTCTTCGCAAACGTCACATTCTCTCTCGAGGAGATAAAGAGAATAGTGGAGAAGGTCGGAGCATGCCTGGTATGGGGTGGCGCTCTGAACCTCGCTCCCGCAGATGACATAACCATAAAGGCAGAAAGGGCCCTCAGCATAGACCCCCCCGGCCTCATGCTCGCCAGCATAATGTCCAAGAAATACGCGATGGGAAGTCAGTACGTCCTCATAGACATCCCAACCGGCAGAGGCGTCAAGGTTGAGTCGGTGGAGGAGGCCAGATCCCTCGCAAGGGACTTCATTGAGCTCGGAAAAAGACTCGGTCAGTACGTGGAGGTAGCAATAACCTATGGAGGCCAGCCCATAGGGCACACAGTTGGGCCTGCTCTCGAGGCAAGAGAAGCTCTCTCCGCCCTTCAAACCGGCAATGGGCCTGGAAGCCTGATAGAAAAAGCAACTGGACTTGCGGGGATACTGCTGGAAATGGGAGGAGTGGCGCCCACCGGCATGGGGAAGAAAATGGCCAGGGAGATTCTCACAAGCGGTAAAGCGTGGGAAAAGATGAAGGAGATAATAGAGGCGCAGGGAGGAGATCCGAACATAAAACCCGAGGAGATTCCGATTGGAGACAAGACGTACACTTTCACGGCCCAAACCTCCGGATATGTAACGGCCATAGACAACAGGGCAATAACAGGGATTGCCAGAGCAGCTGGAGCTCCCGAAGACAAGGGGGCTGGAATTGAGCTTTACGTTAAAGTTGGGGAGAAGGTCAAGGAAGGGGACCCGCTCTTCACAATACACGCAGAAAACGAGGCCCGGCTCGATCAGGCCATAGTACTTTCGAGAAGAACGGAGCCAATAAGGATAGAGGGAATGGTCCTGCAGCGAATCGGAAACATATGAGGGTCAGTACCTTTTTCTGTGCCTCTCGTACCATCCCCATTCTTTTTTCGGGCCGAAAGCCCTTACCCCCTTTTTCACGAGCGTTATCCTCAGTTCCTTTGCAATCTCAGGGGTTATCTCCCCATGCTCCTCCATCCAGTTTATTATCTCTAGAGCCTCCTCGTCGGTCTCACAGCGCCTGAGAAAGTCTATTATCGTCGGATTGTAACCCGAGAAATCCCTCATTTCATCCTCTTCAATTTCCCCATTCCTTCGGTATCCCTCAATAGGAATACCTTCGTCTCCCTCCAACTCCCTTGCCAGGGCGGGGAAACGTTCCTCAAATTCCTCTCTATCGTACTCCTGCCAAGGAAACTCGTCAACGGGCCTCTTTTTTCTCTTCTCTTCCATAACCTCACACCGGAATCACTTTAAGTGCAAGGGTTTATAAAATCCCCTGAGGGTGACGAGTTGAGGGGTTCGTACTTCCTGATCATTAGGGTTGACAGGGAGCTTGAGCTACACACGAAAGCCCGGTTATTCCATATCCCTCCCGGGTATTACGTCTACGTAGGCTCTGCAATGAACTCTCTCGAAAAGCGTGTCGAACGACACTTCCGTGAAAATAAGAAACTCCACTGGCACATAGACTACCTCCTGAGGGAAGCGAAACTTTTGAGGGCCTACCTGATTCCAAGCGAAGAAAGGCTTGAGGAAAAGCTATCACTGGAGGTCTCGAAGTTCGGAGAACCAGTTGAAGGATTTGGGGCGGGAGACGTCAGAGTTAATACAAACCTCTATCGCTTCGAGGAAGAGCCTGACACGGCTCTGATTAAAACACTCGCCAAGCTCAACCTAAGTTGGAAAACCGTTAAAAGTGCTGGGGAGATATTTGAATAAGGTGGAAACCTATGGGAACAGTTATCGAGGCCGTCTATGATGGGGAGAAGTTTAGGCCCCTCAAGAAAGTTAATCTCCCCAAGGGAGCCAAGGTTAAAGTTATTGTTGGAGAAACAATTTGGGACTTAATGGAGAGTGTTGGGGGAATCCCCGTTAACACAGATATCGAGGAAGTGCTGGACGATGTTAGAGGGAGAAAGAGGGTTCGTTATTGACACAAACGTCATTATAGGAGCCTTTTTTTACAATTCGAATCATCCTCAATTGAAGCAGAGAAGGGGAATTCTTGATAAGTGCCGCCTTGTGCTAGCCCTTTCTAAGGACAAGAAAGTCGCAGTCCCCAGAGTTGCTGTTGTGGAAGTTATCAGTGTTGCCAAAAGACTAAGCGGCGACCAAAAATTCGCAATGAGACTTGGGAATGCCGTTGAGAACTCCTTTGAGATTATTGGTGAAGAGAAATTATATGATACCGCTAAGACCATAGCGTCTGCCGAGGCTCCCTCTGGATTTGATACTTATTTCCTGGCCCTTGCCCTTGAGAGGGGATACTCTCTAATAACCCGTGATAAACCTATGTGTGCCCATGCTGATAGTCTTGGCGTGCACTGTCTCTTAATTGACGAATCTACGGGTGAAGATGACATCAGAAAGTTTATGGGGGTGTAAATATGCTCAAGCTTGGAAAAATCGAAACCTACATCCACGAAAAGCTAGAAAAGGAGAAGCTCCACTTCGTTCTTCTCGATCCGGACGACGTTTCGCCCGAACTTGCGGGAGAGCTGGCGAGGATGAGCGAAGAAGTTGGTGTTGATGCAATAATGGTTGGCGGCTCAACTGGAGCTGAGGGGGAAGTCCTCGACAGCGTTGTAAGAGCCATAAAGGAAAGCTCAAACCTTCCCGTGATCCTGTTCCCTGGTTCACACGGAGGGATAAGCAAGTACGCCGATGCGATTTTCTTCATGAGCCTTCTCAACTCGCGGAACCCGTTTTTCATAACGGGTGCCCAGGCGCTAGGAGCCTTTCAGGTCAAGCGCTACGGCATAGAGCCGATTCCAATGGCCTATCTGATCATTGAGCCCGGGGAAACCGTGGGCTGGGTCGGGGATGCAAAGCCCATCCCAAGGCACAAGCCGAAGATAGCAGCAGCCTACGCTTTAGCCGGCCAGTACCTCGGAATGAGGCTCGTCTACCTCGAAGCGGGAAGTGGTGCACCTCAGCCAGTTCCTCCCGAGATGATAGGCCTCGTAAAGCACGTTATAGACGTTCCACTGATAGTCGGCGGCGGCATCAGGACAGAGGAGCAGGCCAGGACTGCCGTAAAAGCTGGGGCTGATATCATCGTCACGGGAACCGCAGTAGAGAAGGCAGGCTCCGTTGAAAAAGCCAGAAAGAAGCTGGAGGAGCTGAACAGGGGCGTTAAAGGATAGTCCTTTTCTTCTCCCTTGTATTTCCAAGTTTTGCTTACTATTTTAGAGCGTATGAAAAATTAGAATAGAAAACGTTATAAGTTCAATTTGTGTATGTAATTCTGAAGACCATCAGGAGGTAGGAGGTTGTAAAATGGGATACGGGAGAACGTTTGGATTGTGGTACCTTAAGTGGGATGGAAGAGACTTCAGGAGCCTCATGAAGTATCACGGAGACACCACCATGAGCACCGTGCAGGAGAAGCTGAGGGAAGTGGGGATTGACAGCCTTGTTATCCTCGATACCGGCTGGGGCATAGAGGGTAAGTCTATGATCTACACAGGTAACCCTAGAGAAGATGCATACACCCTCTCGGAATTTCTGAGCGAGAACGTGACTATGCCCTACTACGTTGGGATACCCTACTACAAGTACAGATCGGACACTCCAAGGGGACCAGACTACTGGAAGCGATGGGTCGAGGTGTTCATGAGGTCTTCGGACTACAACCTCAGAGGGTTCTACTGGAATTACGAGTGTCCAATGATGTTCGAGGCCAACGCAGTGGGAGCTTCCTGGGAGACCGTGATCTCTGAGCTTGCTAACAGGATACACGAAGCGGACTTTGAGTTCATATGGATACCGTATGTGCGCACAACCTCTGAAGATGATATTAAAAGTCTTAGAGTCTTTAATTCCGGAAAATCATACAACCACCACGCCGCATATTACTTCGATTGGGTGTTTCTGCAACCCAATTACTACCAGGGAAATCTTCTCCCAGCCAACAGTGACACACTAAAAAAGTGGAAGATGTATGTTGACGATGCCAAAAAGAACCTTCGCAACTACAAAGGCATTGACAACATCTATTACGAGTTTGAATGCGATGGGGCGGTCCTCACCAACCCCGTGTACCGCCAGAGGGCCTGCGACTACGTCCAAGTCCTCGGAAAGCCTCCAAGAAGGGCCTATTATTATGATGTAAGGGTGGAAGCCCTAGAATACCTGAAAGGGGTGTGCGATTATGTCTAAGCTAAAGCCAGCTAGAGCGCTTTCCATTTTTCTTCTTCTTGTCTTGTCCCTCCAGAATGTATCCTCCCAGGAGTATTCTGACTACCCTTGGGGGATTTCGCTCCAGCCCTTCGTGATCTACGCTGACTCCAAAGGGGCCCTCGTGGGAGTCGAATACGACTATTACGAAGAAGCCGGCCTTTTTCCAGTATCTCGTCCACATGTACCAGAGCTCATGCCCATTGACCTTTGGACTTATTTCATCTTCTATGTCAATGAGAGTGGTGCCTACTACGTTGATTACATGGCTTTTTCGGGGTTCGAGCTGCCACCCCTGGCTTTTTATAAGGGCTGGCTGTATCTTTTTCTTCCAGCCTCCGCCAACACGAGTTTTCCAATGAAGCATCCCCCCTGCGCTGATCATTTAGCTGTGATCCGCTACTGCAACGGTGCAATCCAGAAGATTGGAGAAGTGCCTCAGCATGGGAACCTTAACATTTCAATGCCTTACGTTCTGATTTACGAGTATCCTATTGGAAACAGAAGCCTGTACAGGGTGGATGAATCCGTTAAGTTGGTGGCCGTTGGGAACGAGAAGAACTTGAGCCTTGAGGACAAGTTCAACCCTTACGATGCCTGGTTGCATAACTTGCTACCGTTTGATTTCTTCACTCTCAGGAACAGGAAGTGTCTGCCCCTGAAAATTGAGGGCGACTGGATCGTCGTTTCGTCAAGGTACAGGATTCCCTTGAAGGAAGAGTTGACGTCAAGACTTGAGCCGGTCAACGACTCCTGTGCGATAACCATAGGAGATGGACTTTTGATCGTGCCTCCTGGGAGAGGGATAGCCTATTTCAACGGGAGCATGTGGGTGGAGGATAACTACACGTTTCACAGCGGGGATTATAGATTCATATTTAGCCCCCCGTACCTTACCAAAAAATACCCTCCGAGACCGATGAACATTTCAATCTACCTCTACGAGAACAACACCCTTATAGAACTCCCGCTGATTCACGTGTCCGAGGAGGGGGTAACGGTTATTCCCTCTCCCGTCAAATACCGGAACGTTCACTGCTGTTCCTGTCCGGCGGTTCACGAGAACTGGACTGTGGAATCTTCTGAATCTTCTACAACTTTCACCCCCAAGGAGACGAACCACAGTAACTACTCCATCTCCACGAACAAGAAGACTGAAATCAGTAGTTCATCAACGTCCGAGAATGAGAGTACATGTGGAGTCGGAGTTCTGGTGTTGCTGTCACTGTTGCCGTTGAGCCTCATGGGAAAAATCCGGAACTCGAAAACTTGAACTGGGGAGAGAAGAAAGGCAGAAGTCAAGCCTCGCTGAGTATCCTGAAGGAGAACCTGCTGTCCTTCAGGAGCCTCTTAAGCTCCGAGATTACGTTCCTCTCTTTTTCTACTTCTAGCTCCATCTTAATTTCTCCAACACCCATGGGGTCAGGCGGGTGGAAGTGTATGTCCCTTATCCTGCCACCAAACTTGGAAACGATCTTCGACAGTATGGCCCCCCTCTCCTTGTAGGGGAGCTTTATGTCTATTTCGACGATTTGCATACGTATCACCACTCTATTTTATGAAGGAAGACATATAAAACCTTTTTCATAAGCGGCAGTTGTTGGGTTGCCCGCGGGATATTCCCGGTAGTTATCTCGCGATCAAAAGGGATTTATTGTCCCCATTCCTGCAGAAAAAAGGTGGTATCGATGAGAGCTTTCATATCCCTCGACCTGGAGGGCCTGCCCCACGTCGTCAGTCCCGAACACCTGAGTGTAAAGAAGGCGCTCTATGGCGAGGCTAGAAAAATAGCGACTGAGGTCGTTAAGATAACCGCAATGACACTCCACGAGCTTGGCTTTGAGGAAGTCGTTGTCGCCGACAGTCACGGCCCCATGGTGAACATCATCCCCGAGGAGATGCCCGGCTTTGTGAAGCTCGTTAGGGGATTCCCGAGGCCACTCAGCATGGTTGCTGGAGGTAAGGGTAGTGACGTGGCTATCTTTCTTGGCTATCACGCAAGGAGTGGAGTGGGGAGGGCGACTTTTGAACACACCTACAGTGGCTCCACAATAGACTGGATAACCGTGAACGGGAGAGCCGTCAGCGAGACCCTTCTGAACGCCTATCTGCTCGGAGAGTGGGGCGTCCCCGTCATTCTAGTCGCTGGTGATAGGGCACTGCTTGAAAGTGACGTGAGAGATGCACTTCCGGAGACCGTTGGTGTCCCCCTCAAGGAGAGCTTCTCAAGATACTCCGCTATCAGCCCCTCAATGGATGCCATAAAGGACCTCCTCAGGAAAGGGACGAAAGAGGCTGTAAAGCGCTGGAAAGAGGGAGCTATAAAACCCCTGAGCGTGGAAAAGCCGGTCAAAGTGGGAATGCGCTTCCTGAACAGCGGCTTTGCTGATGCAGCCGAACTTTGCCCCCTTGTCAGGAGGATAGACGGCAAGACTGTCGAGTTTGAAGCAAACAGCGTGGAGGAAGCCTATAAGATGATAGAACTCCTGATATTTGCCGCAACTGGTGTTAGGGCAATCTTTGGCTGAAGTGTGCCCCCGGGGAGCGAAGGGGAATCACGGCTCGCCGAGACGCTCATCCCCCGCGGTTTCCCGGGGGCGGTCTCTACTACAATTTTGAAAACTTAAGCCTTGTCCTCTTCCTCAACGTAAGGGGCCGTTATGACCCTCCTTATCTCCCTGGCTTTCTTATCTCCAATGCCCTCAACTTCCTTCAGCTCCTCCTCGGTTGCCGTGAAAACCCTCTCAACGTTCCCGAAGTGCTTAAGCAACCTCTTGGCCAGCGTCGCCGATACGTTTGGTAGGCCCTCAACTATGAGCCTCTGCCTCTCGGCTAGGGTTAGAGCCTTCTTCTCACTCCTGAGCTTAA
This sequence comes from Thermococcaceae archaeon, assembly GCA_030156945.1. Classification (GTDB taxonomy): domain Archaea; phylum Methanobacteriota_B; class Thermococci; order Thermococcales; family Thermococcaceae; genus Thermococcus. Next base: position 53,884 of record JASGLT010000002.1, on the reverse strand, counting down.
CTTCCCTCTTCTTCTCCTCCTGCTCCCTCTTGGCGATGAGATAAATAAACTGGGCAGTCTCTTCCCTGCCCGAGGAGAAGAGTATGGGAACTCCCCAGTCCACTGTAACCGCAGCTATAGCCCCCCTTATAGCGTTGGGGTGGACGTTTCTTATGCCGTAGAGTTCCCCCTCTATGATTATGATGGGCCGCTCATAGGCCCTCTTCAGCCTATCAACCTGGTCAAAGAGTCTCCCGTCGATTATCGACTGAATGAAGTCGTTGGCGCTCTTCCTCTCTATCCCAACATCCTCACTTACCACGTAATCAGCAACATCAAGAGTCTTGACTTCCACATCGGCCCCAAGCTCCCTTAGATGCTTGGGAACTCCACTCCTGAGCTCCCTGCTGTCAACGTAGACCACGATGCCCTTAGGCTTGCGCACGAAAATGGGCTTCACCGGAACTTCGACTTTCTCTTCTCTCTGAACCTGTTTCTCTTCTTTCTCCTCTTTCTTCACCTTAGAGGAGGGCTTGAGGAAATCGTCAAGCCTTACGATCTTTCCGCCCTTCATGGGGACTTTCTCCTCCTGATATCTCTTTTCAAGCTCTCTCGCTATAATTTTAACCGCCTCAAACATCCCCCTCTCCTTCCGTCTGGATGCCCAGTAGTAGCTCTCGTCCCTCGTCCCCTTTGCCATCAGAACGACGACCCTTCCAGGCCTGTGCCTTCCCGTCCTTCCCCTCCTCTGTATGCTCCTGATTGCCGAGGGGACTGGCTCGTAAAACACCACAAGGTCAACTTCAGGTACGTCGAGACCCTCTTCCCCCACGCTCGTTGCCACAAGAACACTGAACTCACCACGGGAAAACCTCTCGAGAACCTCCTTTTGCTCCTTTTGACTCATGCCTTTGTCATTGTCTCTGCTTGCCTGGCCTATGAATCTTTCCGCGGAAATCCCGGCCTTTTTGAGCTCTTCCACTATCCTCTTCCCGGTTTCCCTGTAGTTCGTAAAAACTATGATCTTCGATTCAGGCTTCCTCCCCAGCTGTTCTTTGAGGAGCTCTTTGAGCTTCTCCATCTTGGGGTGGTCTATCCCCTCCTCCTTTGCCTGTACGAGGAGATAAACAACCTTCCTCATCCTTAGGTCTTCCATGAGACTCCTGCTTGACTTTGTCCTTTTGTCCTCCCTCAGCTTCTTTATGTAAGCACTCAGAGCACTCAAACCCTGAGTTTCGAGGAGTTCAATCGCATGCAGGAGCTTAATGGCCTTGGCCTGGTGTATCCTGAGGCTTCCGACCTCATAGTTTCCCCTGGCAACCTCCTGATTTATTTTGGAGCCCGCCTCAAGCACTTCCTTTTTCGATATATCCGGAGAGTGCGTTGAGACGAACCCTGCCTGGTGAAGGGGCTTCAAGCTCTCCTTCAGCATCTCTCTGAGAAGCTTGCGAACCTCCTTGTAAATTGAGGGCAGCTCAACTTTTACCCACTCAAACTCTATCCTCTGAACGTAGGGTTTAACGTCCGGGGAGTTCTCAGTCCGCACTTCAATCCGCTTTATCCCAAGGTTCTCAACGATTTCGCGAATTTTATTTGCATCGCTACCGGGTGAAGCCGTTAATCCAAGAATTAATGGGTTCCGAGCAGTTTTTAAGTATTCCTTGGCTATAAAAACGTAGGAATAGTTGCCAACGGCCCTATGGGCTTCGTCCACCACGAGAAGCGTGACGTCCTCAAGGCTTATTCTACCGGCGAGTACGTCGTTCTCGATGGTTTGGGGCGTGGCTGTGATGACTATGCTCTCTTTCCATAGCTTTTCACGCCTCTCTGGAGGAATTTCACCCGTTATGACGTTTATCTTCTCTGGCGGGAGCTTGAAAAACCTTTTAAAGCTCTCAGCATGCTGGAGGGCGAGTGGCTTCGTGGGAGCGAGCATCAAGATCTTTCCCCCGTACTTGGAGAGCCTGTAGTCCCCTATCATCATGGCTATTAGGGTCTTTCCCAGGCCGGTCGGGAGTACCACAAGGCAGTTGGTGTCCTTGCAACGGGCGTATATTACCTCCTGGTACACTCTGGGCTCTATCAGCTCAGTCCGGAGATACATGGTATTAGATATGCGGGGATGTTTATAAACTCTGGGACTGATTTGAGCTCATGCTCCTCACAAGGCACGCAAAGGAAAGGCTTGTAAAGAGGCTTGTCAAGAGAAGAAGGCCAGAAAAGATTTACGACGCCCTCTGGCATTTTCTGGACAGAGCGAGAATAATTGAGCTTAAAAAAGGTGTTTTTGCGTTCACCGACGGAAGGAAAACCCTCGTTTGCACGACCCTTGAGTGTGAAAGGCTGTCGTGGGAGGAGATCTTGGAGAGGGTTTCCAAAATAGAGGAGGCTTATGAGTGCGTTTTTTATGACGGGAAGCTCTTTAGCTTCACGAAGCCAAGCAAATTTCTGGAGGCCATCCCGCCAGGAGAATACTGCTTCTACGTGAACAAAGAGAAGAGAGTTTTCTATATAGGATCTCAACCACCCTACCTGGCCATAACATTCCGCCCGGCGAGAAAAACAGAGAGGGACTAGGCAGCCTTTTTTCCCTTTATGACGGGAACAACGTATATCTCCCCAAAGGGCTCTTCTTGAATGAGGTCTACCTTCCCCATGTTGGACAGGAAGAGCAGGTAAAGGAAAGTCCTTGCTATTATCTTCGGTCTCGGGTCAAAAACAAGGTCGAAGAAGGGTATTGGTTCACCCCTCTCCACGTAAATCCTCGCCACTATATCGTAGAGCTTGTGGACGTGCTTTTCAATGTCCACGCGGAAGTCCTCAACCACGAACACCTGCTCCTCTATCCTTTCCTTCTTCTTGACCTTTGGCTTCCTCTTTTCTGCTTCCTCCAGGGCGTCCATCAGGGCATCCAGCAGGTCATCAAAGGTGTAGTAACGCTCCACCCTCCTCAGAGGCGGGGCCAGGGGCTCAACATCAACCCTGATCCTCTCCTTCTCTTCCTCCCCCTCTTCCTGCTCCTCATCCGAATAGAGGAGGGCCTCAGTCTTCATCCTGACCAAGATGGAAGCTGCCAGAATTGCCCTTGCAGAAACCCTCAGGTCGAGCTCCTGCATCTCTCTGAGCCTCTCTATGTACTTGGACGTGAGGTCAACTATGTCGATGTTCCAGGGATCAACTTTCCCCATCTGCACAAGCTGGAGGAGTATGTCGATGGGAGTTATCTCCTCCTCTCTACGGGACTCCATCAGTTTATCACCTTTGATTGCTCGGGATTCTTTTTAGGGCCGTTAATCCTCCAATCGCCCGAACATCTCCCTGTGCTCGGCCTCGCTCTTCCTCCTTATTTCCTCGAGTATCTTCCTGGCTTTCTCAAGACTGAGCGAGACCACCCTACTCACGCCGTCCTTCATGGTGACTCCGATTATTCTGTCTGCGTTGGCCATCATCACGTCACGGTGCGTTATAACTATGAACTGGCTGTTTTCAGCGGCCTCCTTTATTAGGTCAGCCACCCTCTTGACGTTGGCATCGTCAAGGTGGGCATCTATCTCGTCAAGCAGGTAGAACGGGGCCGGCTTGTAGTGCTGTATTGCGAAGATGAATGCCAGGGCTATTATAGCCTTCTCGCCGCCGCTCATCGCCTCAATCCTCTTGATGTCCTTGCCAGCGGGCCTCGCCTCAACCTCGAGTCCGCCAGCAAAGGGATCCTCTGGATTTTCAAGCACGAGCTTGGCCTCCCCTCCAGGCGAGAGCTTTTCAAACAGCCTTGAAAAGTTCTTGGCAATTTCATTGAGGGTCTGGAGGAAGACGTTTCTCTTCTGGCCCTCGATCTCCTCTATGAATTCCTCTATGCTCTCCTTCTCCGCAACAACTTGTTCGCGTTTACTCTTGAGCTCCAGGTACCTTCTCTCCACGACCTCGAAGTCCTCTATTGCCTTCATGTTCACGGGCTCGAGGGAGCGTATCTCTTCCTCCATCTGCTCTATTTGCTCCTTCAAAGCCTCCAGCTCCACGGGAATCTCTTTTATTCCCTTTATGACCTGAGGATCGTGGTGAGAAAGCTCTCTCTCCCTTTCCTTGAGGGCGTTCTCCCACTGGGCAAGCTTTATCTTCAGCGTGTTGCCCTCGATTCTGAGCTCCTGCATCTTTGCGAGGAGTTCGTCTTTCTCCTTGCGGAGATCGATTATGGTGTTCTTCAGCTTCTCACGCCTCTCACGCAGCTCTTTAACTTCCTCTTTCACGTTCTCCTCGGCTTTCTTTAGTTCTTCAAGCTCTTTCTTCAAACGTTCAATTGCACTTTCGTTCTCGGCTATGTTGGCATTGAGGGCGTTTATCTTGTTAACCAGCCCCTCTATTTCTTCCTCCAAGTCCGCTTTTCTTGGAAGGAGCTCCTCGTTCAGCCTCACCTCATAGCTCTCAAGCTTGCTCTCAACCCTGCTGAGTTCCTCCCTTAGTTTGGATATCTCCCCTTCTATTTCCCTGATCTTCTGATTTAGCTCCCTGGCCTCGGGGTTTTCAAGGGCCTTTCTGAGCTTCTCCCTCTTCTTTTCGAGTCTTTCGATTCTTCCTTGGAGCTTTGCAATTTCGCCTTTTGTGGCGTGAATCTTGTTCTCGGTTACTTTTATCAGCCCTTCACTTGATTCGATCTCATCTTCCAGAGCTTTATACTCATTTATAAGCCTCTCGAGTTCCTTCTGAGCAACCTGGAGGTCTTTGGAGGCTTCACTCTTTTTCATTCTAAGCTCGAACAGCTCGTTCTCAAGCCCCTTAATCTCGACTTTCAGGGCATTTATAGCCGATTCAAGGCCCTCTCTTTCTCTCTCAAGAGACTCGAGCTTCCTTCTCAACCCCTCAGTGTCAACACTGAGCTTTCCGCGCGGTTTGTAGTATCCGCCGGTTATTGCTCCACTCCTCTCAAGCAGCTCTCCCTCGAGAGTAACCATTCTCACCTTTCCAATTCCCACAGCTCTCGCTTCGTCCATGTCGTTCACGATGAGAGTGTCGCCCAGAGCATAGGCCACCGCGTTCTTGAACTTGGGATCGTACTCCACCACGTCCATGGCTGGAACTCCAAGGGAGAAGCCTTCCCGAAGTGAGCGGGGCTTTATCTTGTTTAGAGGCAGAAAAGTAACCCTTCCGAGCTTTCTCTCTTTTATGAGCTTTATAGCTCTCTCGGCAACGCGATCATCCTCAACGACAACGTTATCGTAGTGACCGCCGAGGGCAACCTCAACGGCCGTAGCGTACTCCCTGCTCCTAACCTTTATCAGGTCTCCCAGGGTTCCATAAAGGCCCGGTATGTTTTGGGATTTGAGGAACTCAACAGCGCGGTTCCCTCCGACCTCCTTTTGGGCCTCGGCCTTTATCAGTTCTTCCTTAACTTTGGATATTTCGTTAACTACTTTGTTCAGCTTTGGCGTTTTTTCCTCAAGCTCCTTCTCTGCCTTCCTCAGCCTGCTTTCAATCTTTGATATTCTCCCTTCTACCTCTGATATTTCAGACCTCTTTTCCTCAAGAGCTCTCTTCGCAGCCTCTATTTGGACTTTCAGAGAGTTCTTTTTGGCGGTATTCTGTGCGATTTTATTCTTCAGGTTTTCGATTTCTTCTTCGAATTTTCTGAGATCGCTCTCCTTTATGTAGAGCTCTTTCTTGGCATCTTCAAGCTCGTTGACGACTTTGTCGAACTCTTCTTTGGCCATGGCAAAAGTCCTGTCTATCTCGCCAAGCCTTACGATAAGCTCGTTTTTAACAACTTCCTTTTCCTTGATATCGGCTATGAGCTTTTCACGCCTTTTGCCCCACCTTGATATTGCTCCCTTGCTCTTCTCGATTTCCTCTGAGACTTTTTTCAACTCTTCCTTTGATTTTGCAAGCCTTCTCTGGCTCTCCTCAATCTCCTTTTTGGCAAGCTCTATGTTCTTCTTGGCCATCTCTATCTTCGACGTCACCTCGCTGATCTTCCTGGTGACCTCGAACATGCCGTCCTCGCTCTTCTCCTCTATCTCCCTCTCCACTGCGTTGAGCTCTTTCTCCTTGGCCACGAGCTCCTCTGCAATGTCCTTTAGCCTCTGGTCTATTGCTGCTATCTCCGCTTCTATCCCCTTGCTCCTCGTGGTGCCCTCAGCTATCTGGTTCTCGAGCTTCCTTATCTCACCCAGCAGGAGCATTACCCTTGCCCTTTCAACGCGCTCCTTAAGGTCGATGTAGCGCAGGGCATCGTTCCTCTCCTTCTCGAGCTTGTCAAGTTGCGTCTTAACCTCACGGAGAAGGAGGTCTACTCTGGCGAGGTTCTCCTCGGCCTGCTTGAGCTCCTGGAGGGCTTTCTCCTTTTTTGCATCATACTCTGCTATTCCGGAAATTTCGTCAATTATCTGACGCCTTTCGATCGGGTTAATCTTTATGAACTTCGTGATATCTCCCTGGAGGATTATGTTGTAACCGTCTGGGGATATCATCGCCGCACTGAGAACGTCAAGTATCTGGCTTCTGCTCGTTCTCTTCCCGTTTAGCCAGTATGTGCTTCTGCCGTCCGGGTAAACTCTCCTTTTTATCACAACTTCGTCTTCATCTATCGGAAATCCCCTGTCCTCGTTGTTGAAGTACATCGCAACCTCAGCGTACTTTGCGGGGGGCTCGGCCTTGGAGCCCGCGAAAATCAGGTCGCTGATTCTCGTTGCCCTCATCGCCTTCGCGGAGAGTCCTCCAAGAACGAATAGCACAGCGTCGCCTATGTTGCTCTTTCCTGACCCGTTGGCACCCACTACTGCTGTGAACTTCTTAGAAAGCGGAACTACAACCTTTCTGTTACCGTAAGATTTGAAGCCCTTCATTTCAATTTTCTCGATATATGGCATCCCTCACACCTAACGTCGGAATATCCACAATGGAATATATAACTTTACCTCTCCACACCTCCAGAGGGTAGTAACAAACATTAAAGAAAAATGCCGGGTAAAATTCATTTCCTCTCACAAAGCTCAAGAAGAACCCCCGTAACGGACTTCGGATGCACGAAGGCAATCTTGGCACCGCCGGCCCCAATCCTCGGCTTTTCATCGATGAGGCGATAGCCCCCCTCCTTGAGCTTTTCGAGGTGCTCTTCGATGTCGTCAACGCCGAGTGCTATGTGGTGTATTCCCTCTCCGCGCTTCTCAAGGAACTTGGATATAGGAGAGTCCTCTGCGGTGGGCTCGAGCAACTCAATCCTACTCTCTCCAACGTGGATTATGGCAGTTCTAACCTTCTGGTCGGGCACTTCCTCGATTTCTTCAACCTTCAGTCCCAGGCCTTCCCAGACCTTTATAGCCTCTTCGAGGCTCTTAACCGCTATCCCAACGTGGTCTATCTTCTTTATCATGCCTTCACCCCCAGGGCTTTTTCAAGAATTTCATCTGCCGCGGAATAAGGATCGATTTCACGCTCGACGATTTTATCTATCAGCGAAGAAACCTCCTCGTCACTCAGCATTTTCCCAACAATCCTCGCCACCCTGTCTGAAACTATGGTCTTAACCTCCTCCTCAGCCCGGAACCTTCTTTTTTTATCGAGTTCGCCGCTTTCTTCCAAAAACTTCCTGTGCTCGTTTATCGCATCCCAAAGTTCCCTCATGCCCTTCATTGTAGTTGCCACCGTCTCCACTATGGGAGGTCTCCAGCCGCGCTTCTCCCAGCGCTCCTTTTCGAGGTCGAGCATCAGGTTGAGCTCGAAGTATGTGGCATCTGCTCCTTCCCTGTCGGCCTTGTTGATAACAAAAACGTCGGCTATTTCCATCAAACCTGCTTTTATGGCCTGGATGTCATCCCCCAGCCCCGGAATGGTGACGAGGACAACAGTATCGGCAGTTTTGACTATGTCGACCTCGATCTGCCCCACGCCAACGGTCTCAACGAAGATCACGTCACAGCCGTAGGCGTCAAGGACTTTTATTGCGTCGTTCGTTGCTTTGGCAAGACCGCCCAGGGAGCCCCTCGTGGCCATGCTCCTTATGAAAACACCTGGATCAGTTGAATGCCTCTGCATCCGTATCCTGTCCCCGAGGAGAGCACCGCCCGTGAATGGTGAAGTTGGGTCTATTGCTATAACCCCGACAACCTTGCCCTCTTCTCTGGCAACCCTGATGAGCTTGTCCAGGAGCGTAGACTTCCCGGCACCTGGAGGGCCGGTTATTCCCACGATGTACGCGTTTCCCGTATGAGGGTGTATCTTCTTGACAATTTCCCGGGCTTTCTCCTCATCGTTCTCGACTAGGGTTATCAGCCTGGCCGCTGCCCTTTTGTCCCCCTTCAGCATTCTGTCGATAAGCTCGTCTATCATTCCCATCACTCGGATAAATTATCCGACTCCTGGATTATAAAGGTTGCTCACTCCTTTCTGAACTTCTTCAGTTTTGGGACGTTATCATCTATGAACTTTATAATCTCGCTTATCGGGCTTCCCGGGCCGAATACTTTGGCGACGCCCATCTTTTCAAGCTGTTCAGCATCGTCAGGGGGTATTATGCCTCCCGCAAGCACCAGGATGTCCTCGTTGGGCTTTATACCCTTCTCCTCAAGGAGCTTGAGTATCTTCGGTATCAGAACCATGTGGGCTCCCGAGAGGATGCTTATCCCCAGAACATCCACATCCTCCTGAATTACGCTCTCGACTATCTGCTCAGGTGTCTGTCTGATGCCCGTGTAAATTACCTCAAAACCAGCATCACGAAGGGCCCTTGCGATAACCTTGGCCCCCCTGTCGTGACCGTCCAGCCCGGGCTTTGCTATGAGAACTCTAACCTTTGAGCGCTCTATCATGGCAACCACCCTGAGAATCTTCAAACCTCCCCCTATTTAAAGCTTTGTCAAAGAGCAAGGTCCCTTGAGCTGGATATTCTGTCCAGAAGCTTTTTTAACCGAAGGGGTTAGTTGAGGACATGCTGGAGTTCCCCCACGATGCGCATACCCACACGACTTATTCGGACGGAATAGGGTCACCGGCAGATAATATAGCCGCCGCCGAGAACCTGGGCCTCAAACTGCTCGGGATAACAGACCACAGCCATTACCTCGCCGTGAAAACCTTCAACCGTTACATCAAGGAGATAGAGAGGTGGGCGGAGGATTCCGAAATCGTTGTTCTTGCCGGGGTTGAGGGAAACATAACCTTCAATGGCGTTGACGTTCCGGACTTCATGGCCAAAAAGCTCGACTACGTGATAGCGAGCGTTCACGAGTGGGTTCAAACTCCGGAGGAGTATATAGAGCTTGTCAAACTCGCGCTTTTGGATGAGAATGTCGATATAATAGGGCACTTTGGGGCTAACTTTCCCTACGTCGGCTTTCCTTCGGAAGAAAGCCTTAGAGAAGTCCTCGAACTGGCTGAAGCCACCGGAAAAGCCTTCGAGATAAGCTCAAGGTATGGAGTACCCGAATTGGAGTTCATAAGAGAATGCGTGAGGCGTGGCATAAGGCTAACCTTTGCGAGCGACGCTCACGAGCCGTCGGATGTCGGAAAAGTGAGCTGGTGTGAAAAGGCTTTCAAGAAGGCAGGGGGAAGAAAAGAAGATCTCCTGTTCGAGAGTTTTCTTTAAAAGGATGGAAAGATGCTTCAAAGGAGCATCCTCGCGTCAACTGCAACGGCGCCGTCCTCGTAGGCGAATATCGGGTTGATGTCAAGCTCCTTGATCTCCGGAAGCTCAAGTGAGAGCTCGCCGACCTTGACGATGATATCTGCGAGGGCCTCGATGTCCACCGGTTTCTCGCCACGGGCGCCGGCAAGGATCGGGTAGGCCTTGATCTCTTTGATCATGTCAAGAGCTTCCTCCTTTGTTATCGGAGCAACGCGGAAGCTGACATCCTTGAGAATCTCAACGAAGATTCCACCCAGACCGAACATGATGGCCGGTCCGAACTGGGGGTCGCGAATCATGCCGACGATGACCTCCTTTCCGAGCGGGAGCATCTTGTAGACTATAACGCCCCAGAGGTCGGCGTCGGGCTTGTAGTTCTTCGCGTTCTCCATTATCTGCCTGAAGGCTTGTCTGGCCTCCTCATCGTTCTTGATGTTCACCTTGACACCGCCGGCGTCGCTCTTGTGGATGATCTGCGGAGAAACGATCTTCATAACGACCGGGTAGCCGATTTCACGAGCGAACTTCACAGCTTCTTCCTCGTTTGTGGCCACTTTAAAGTCCGGAACCGGGACTCCATAGAGCTTGAGTATCTCCTTGGCCTCCGGCCCAACCAGCGGCCTGTTCTCAGCCTTGGCCTTCTCAATTATTTCCCTAGCCTTTGCAATCCTGTCCATATCAATCACCCCATCAGCTTGACACTTCTGAATCCCCGGGGAGGGTTAAAAGGGTTTCCATTTGCAAACTTTTCGTTTCAGTCGTGTTCGAAGCAATGGTGGGGGTATAAATAGTTTCCCGCCAATACTTCTTGAGGTGAAAAAGGTGAAGAGAAGGGGCATTCTTGCGGCTGGAGTTGTTGTAGTTTTGCTCTTTGCTGCCTTTTCCTTTAGGGAGGGGAAGGCTGACAAAGCCGACACCACGGTTGTGCTGTACAACTCGGCCAAAATAGGCGTTGTTGAGAAAGTCCTTGAGCTCAACCTTGAAGAGGGAATAAACGAAATCCCCCTGAACGAACTCGCCGGTCTCAACATAGCGGAAGTTACAATGAGGCCCCTTGATGAAGGGGTTACCGTTCTCGGAATATTTAGCAGAGGCTCCGAAGGCGACTTGTACAGCGCCAATATTGGGAGTGAGGTGGAAATCAAGCTCGTCACCGGAGAAAAGATAGCTGGAAAGTTCCTGGGCCTTAAGGAGGGCATGATTGTCATAGAGGGCGAGGGGTATTACCTGGTTAATCCGGGGGAAGTTGTCTACTTTAGGGCCAAGAACCTCGAGGGCGAATCAAGCGTCTACGCGGTTTTAAAAGCCGATGCGGCTGGAAAGTACAACGTGAGCATAACTTACCGCGTCGCCAACATGAGCTGGGAGAGCAGATACAAGCTCTACATCGGGAAGGAAGCGGAGCTCTACGGATACATGGTTCTGAAAAACCCCACCAGCCAGGAGTTCAAAGGTGCAAAGGTTCTCCTCGTTGCGGGCGATGTTGAGCTATACACCCTTATCCAACAGCCAAGGGTTCTTTACTCTATGGTCCAGGAAAAGGCCTCAGAGGTCAGCGTGGGGGAGCCAGAGAAGCTTGAGGCTTTCTACGTATACAAGCTCGGAGTAGTTGACGTCAACCCCTCCAGCACCATGATGTATCCCTACATCTCGATGGTGGCATCTTTTGAGAGGGAGTACCTCTATGAAAGCTGGGCCAGGGATGGGGAAGGGCCGGTTTATGAGTCGATATCTTTCAAGACGGACGAAGTGCTTCCGGCGGGTGTTGTTGAGGTTTACCGTGAAACCAGCGATGGAGCCCTCTTGATAGGCGAGAGGGCGATAGAGCACACTGCAAAAGGCGACACCCTCAGGATTGGCATTGGAAGGGATTACGACCTGAAGGGAACCACTACGGTTCTGGAAGAGAGGCACAATGATAACTACGCCTACTACAAGGTAAGGGTTACCATTGAGAACTTCGGAAACGAGACCAAGACCGTCATAGTAAGACACTACAAGTGGGGAACGCTGATAAAGTCAACCCTTGAACCCATCAAGGACGTCCGCAGCTACGTTGAGTTCAAGGTCACCGTGGAGCCTGGAGAAAAGAAGGAGATAGTCTTTGAATACGAAAACCGGTATTAGCTCTTCCTCAGCGTTATCTCGAACCTTTTTTCTCCCTTTGTGATGTCGAGGACGAGGCTTTTGTCGTAGTCTATGAACTTCGTTCCAACCACGGAGTAACCTTCCTCCTGCAGAAAACCTGCTATCTTCAGGCCGAGGTCGTCGAAAATCTCCGCCGCCATAGTGGCCATGCTGGGCTCCTTTATCCCAAGTTCGTCGTGGTATTTCTTAGCGAGCTCAAAAACATCCATCGCAATCACCATGTGAAATAGAAAGGCAGGAAATAAAAAAGGTTGCGGTTTACTTCCTGCGCCTGAGAACCAGGACGCCCACTCCAAGTAGCAGGAAGACTCCAGGCCCACATATCCCCCCTTTCTCCCCCTCTGGGGTTGGTGATGGTGAAGAGGCTGTGATTGGTGTGCTGCTCGCCGTTTTGGTGGCCGTGTTTGTAGTCGTGGAGGTTGTAGTAGTAGTTGTGGTTGTAGTCGTGGTTGTTTTCGTCACAGTGGTTGTGCTCGTCGTGGTAGTGGTGGTTGTGCTCGTCCGGGTTGTCGAGGTCTTGCTTGTGGCTGTCTTGGGAGGTTCGCCCTCGTAGTACTGGATTAGGGACTTTAACGAGACCTCCATCGGGCTTGCGGCGGACTCACTAACCTCGGGTTCTGTTGTTATCGGGCTGATGTTGGGGGAGCTCGTTGAAACCTCCACCTGGTAAGTCGTAATCCGAGGTGAAGCAACTTTAAACTTGTCAGTCTTCAGGTTTTCTTCGGAAAGACTGCCGTCTGGCGGAAGGTTGAGGAGCCATCCACCCGTTACCCCCGGTGCAAAACTTGATGTGGTGCCCCATGCGGCTAAACCATATCCTTTGGAGATTAGGCCTTTGATGTAGTCCTCCCCGGGTCCTTCGTAACTTTTTACCCACTCTATAGCCCCATCATTGATGGAACTAGCTAGGATGAGTCCATTAGGCGGGGAGAGCTCCCCAAAGCTTTCGGTATATCCTCCGATGACTAACGTTGAGCCCCTAAGGAGTAAGCTCCATGAAGAGTCGTTTTCTCGACCTCCGTAGGTTCTGACCCACTTGACTTCACTTTCAGATACCCTAAGCACCCAGAAATCATAGCTACCTGCCCCAAAGCTGTTCGTGGCTCCGGCGAGAAGGAGCTCACCCTCGGGAAGTAGGGCCATATCGGATATCCACTCGTTTCCTGGCCCACCGTATACTGCGTTCCAAAGGACGTCCCCTGAGGAGCTTAGCTTAATTACCCAGCCATCCCCGCCTTTGCCCCTAAGAGAGTACGGCTCATCGGGGGAGCAGAAGTAAACACCTCCTATGTAAATGTTTCCCCTCTCATCGAACAGGAGAGCCGTCCCCCAGTCCCATTTAATGCTTCCGTAAGCCTTGGCCCAGATCACATCGCCCATGCCGCTTAAACGGAGTACCCAGAGGTCGGAGGTCTTTCCGGGGGAGTTTCCAAAGCTTGTGGTGCCGCCAAGGGCTATAATCTTCCCATTGGGATCCACACCAACTGCCATTCCCCTGTCGTCCCCAGGTCCTCCATAGGTTTTCTGCCACCTTATCCCCCCGTCCGGATACAACCTGAGAACCCAGAGGTCATAGTTTCCGGCTCCGAAGCTTTTTGTGGCACCAACGACTATTATGTCGCCGTTCGGCCCTATGGTAACTCCCGAGGCAAAATCGTCATCAGGCCCCCCGTAAACCCTTGCCCACTCGACAACCCCCTGGCCGGAAACTTTCATTACGAGGGCGTCGCCTGAGTCAACGTTCTTTGCACTTCTCCCAACCACTATAAACCCGTCATCGAGGGGAACGGCATCGTAAAACTCCACCCATCCAGAAGTGCCGTAGCTCTCGACCCAGTGCGGGAACTCTCCTGCCTTGGAGGGTAGCGCCGCGAAAGCCAGCACAAAGGCCAAAAGTATCGCAAAACCTGCGAACCTCTTCATGTCATCACCTCCACACTTTATTAGTAACTCTTTCGTCCTAAAAAAGATTACCTGGATTCCCCAAAGGTTTAAAACTTTAAAACTCCCTAAAACTCCCATGCTAGATGAAGGAACTATTAAGAAAGGTGAGCGGTACTACAAGTCAGGAAAAGTCCTCTGGGTGGTTAAGTACGGGAACAGACTCTTCTCAAAAGTTCTCGGAACTTATCCCTACTATGTGGTGCTTGACCTGGAAACTGGTAAGAACTCATGCACCTGCCCCCTGGGTGGAGATTGCAAACATGTTGCGGCGACCCTAGAAGCCTACGAAAACGGGTTTTTCTTCGAGAGCTTTGAAAAGCATACGGAGATTTACCCCGAGGCAACTGCTATGGAGTTTCTTGCAGAGGTCCCGGAACTCGCTTTAAACGTGACCTTAAAGGAGTTAATTTTTGCATTGAACACCGATGAGAGCGGCAGTGAGTTTGCCAAGCTCTTCAGGAGGGCCGTAGCCCTTACGCACATCACGAAAAGAAGAGAAGTGCTCTATATCCTAAAGGAAGCTCTCGATGAGTATTCACGCGTTTTTAGCGATTATGAGCTGTCCACAAGGCTCAAACATGAAATAAACGTTCTCGAAGAGGAATTTCAAAAAGGCTTATAAGACCTTTTGCTGCAAAATAAGGAAGTAGAGGGTGGGAGAATGAAGGCCATCTATAGGGAGAGCTGTCCCAACTGCTGGGGCAAAATTTCCGATGAACGACTTGTGGCAAAAAACCCCTGCTTTGAATGCCTCGATGAACCCGTTCACGCTGACTCCTACTTCCAGCTCGTTTCTGCCGTTAGGGAGGCACTTAAACTCAGGGGGACTCTCAAGGAGTGGGAGAGGATATACCAGCTCGAGAACCAGACGAGGGAGATAGAGGAGTTCTTCAAGAAGGCAACTGGCTTTACGTTCTGGAGCGCCCAGAGGACTTGGGTAAAGAGGCTTCTCAAGGGGAGGAGCTTCTCCATCATAGCGCCGACGGGAATGGGTAAGAGCACCTTTGGTGCCTTCATGGCCGTCTGGCACGCTCTCAAGGGCAAGAAGAGCTACATAGTCGTCCCGACGACCCCTCTGGTTATCCAGACCGTCAGGAAGATAGAGGCCATCATGGAGAAGGCGAACGCCGACGTCAGGCTCGCCTACTACCACGGTAACCTCAGGAAGAAGGAAAAGGAAGAGATGCTCGAGAGGATCAAGAACGAGGACTACGACATCCTCGTTACGAGCGCCCAGTGGCTGGCCAGGAACTATGAAGAGGTTCTGAAGGGCAGACACTTTGATTTCATCTTCGTTGACGACGTCGACGCTTTCCTTAAGGCGAGCAAGAACATAGACCGCTCCCTCTACCTCCTCGGCTTTACGGATGAGATAATCCAGAAGGCCTGGGAGATTATCAGGCTGAAGAAGCAGATGTCAAGATACCTAAACGGGAACTCCGAGGACAGAAATGAGAAGCTGAATGGACTCAACAGGGAAATAGAAAAGCTTCAGAGGGAGATAGAAAAGTTCAAGCAGAAGAACAAGATTGGAATAATGATAATCGCCTCCGCCACGGGCTCTGCGAGGGGCGACAGGATAAAGCTCTACCGCGAGCTTCTGGGCTTTGAAGTCGGAAGCGGAAGAAGCGCCCTTAGGAACGTCGTTGACAGCTACCTCAAGCCCACCAAGGACATCAAGGAGCACGTTGAGGAGCTCCTCACAAGGCTCGGAAAGGGCGGCCTGATATTCGTCCCAATTGATCAGGGTCTTGGCTACGCTGAAGAGCTTGCCAACTACCTCCGCGAGAGGGGCTTTAAGATAGAGCTCGTCTCGTCCAAGAACAAGAAGGCCCTTGAGAAGTTCGAGAACGGCGAGGCGGACTACCTCATAGGCTCGGCCACCTACTACGGCTCCCTCGTCAGGGGTATTGACTTACCGCACCTCATACGCTACGCCGTCTTCACAGGCGTTCCGAAGTTCCGCTTTAGTATAGACCTTGAGAGGCCAACCATATACCGTGCCCTGGGCCTGCTAAGCGAGATAATGGACTTCCTCAGCGACGAGGACAGGAGGACAGCTGAAAAACTCCATGCCCGCCTGAGGAGGCTTATAAGAAACATCCCGCAGTTCGAACTCCTTAAGATTGAAGAGGCCCTTGCAGAAGGCCTCCCGATAGAGAACGAGTTCCACAATCACGTTCTCGGCGTTTTCCGCGAGCTGGTCGAGTTCTTGAGGAGGGTTCTCAGGGACGAGGAGGTTCTCAGAAAGCTCGCCGAGGATCCGTTCATAAGCCTGGTTAAGGAAGAGGGCAAGTGGTACATTGAGATACCCGATGTCAGAACCTACATCCAGGCAACGGGAAGGACGAGCAGGCTCTTCGCGGGCGGAATCACGAAGGGTCTGAGCGTTCTCATAGTGGACAACGAGAAGGTCTTCAACGGCCTCGTCAGGCAGATGCGCTGGCGTTTCCAGGAGTTCAAGATTGTTCCCTTCGAGGAGCTCGACCTCGATGAGATTCTCAGGCAGATAGACGAGGACAGGGAGAAGGTCAGGCTCGTTATGGAGGGCAAGATAAGCGCCAAAGTCAAAGACCTCGTCAGGTCTGCCCTCATGATAGTCGAGAGCCCGAACAAGGCCCGGACGATAGCGAACTTCTTCGGTCAGCCGAGCAAGACGAGGATAGGCGACCTGGTCGCCTACGAGATAAGCGTTGGGGACAGGATGCTGACTATTCTGGCGAGCGGTGGGCATATGTTTGACCTCGTCACGAATGAGGGCTACCACGGCGTTCTAATCCAGAACGATGGCGACATGCTTAAGTTCATTCCCGTTTACGACACCCTCAAGAGATGCCGCGACTGCGGCCACCAGTTCGTGGACTGGGAGAAGAAGGGAGTGTGCCCGCGCTGCGGGTCAACCAACGTCAGGGACGCCCTTGAGAACGTCATTGCTATGCGCGAGATAGCACAGGAAGTTGATGAAATCCTCATAGCGACCGACCCCGATACCGAGGGTGAGAAGATAGCCTGGGACATCAGGAACGTCCTCGCCCCGTACACGCCCAACATAAAACGCATAGAGTTCCACGAGGTAACGAGGCCGGCCATCATGAAGGCCATCCAGGAGGCGAGAGATGTCAACGAGAACCGCGTCAACGCGCAGATCGTTAGGAGAATCGAGGACAGATGGATAGGCTTCGAGCTGAGCCAGGAGCTCCAGAGGGTCTTTGAGAGCTACAACCTGTCAGCAGGAAGGGTTCAGACACCGGTTCTCGGCTGGATTATCGAGCGCTATAAGGAGTTCACGGAGAGCGAAGTTTACTTCCTCGGCCTGACCCTTGAGAACGGCTTACAGGTAACTATTGAGCTCGGAAAAGATGGTAAGGATGTGGAAGCTCCAGAATACGTAACCGTCGAGGATGTTCAGCTCGAGGAGAGGGAGCTTAACCCAGCTCCACCTTACACCACGGACGCGATGCTGAAAGATGCTTCGACCTTCCTGAAGCTTTCGGCTCCCGAAACGATGAGACTCGCACAGGATCTGTTCGAGGCCGGTCTCTGTGTCACGCCCGATACTCTCGTTAGCCTTGCAGACGGAAGGATCATGGAGATAAAGGACGCTGTGGAGAAGTCCGAGGAGAACCTGCTCTCAGTGAACGGCCTCAAGCCAAAAGAAGCAAAAGCCCTTAAGTTCTGGGAGATTGACTGGAACGGGCCGCTCAAGGTCATCAAGCTCAAAAATGGGCACGAAGTTAAGGCGACTCCCGACCATGGTCTCCTCGTGATGAGAGACGGCAAGCTCGGCTGGGTCTCCGCCAAGAACGTCAGGGAAGGGGACTACGTTGCCTTCGCCTACAACACCGGCCACCGCGGAAGGGATGAATACACGCTCCTCAAACTCCTGATAAAGCTCGGAATAACCGACGTGATGGTCGAGCTGGATGAGGAATATTTCAGCGAGAAGGTAGCTCCAATCATTAGGGAAAGGATTTCAACGAGCACAAAGTACAAATACCTTCGTAGGCGTGTCCTTCCACTCTACCTTCTCCAGGAATGGGGTTTTGATGACTATGAGGCCCATGTAAAGTCCCTCTACCGCCAAAGGGCAGGCTCAAAGCCCATATCCAACTTCAAACTTGACGAGAGGTTCTGGTACGTCTTCGGCCTCGTCCTTGGCGATGGAACTCTGAGGGGTAGCAAGGTCTTGATTTCCCAGACTCCCCTGAAGGACGTTAAATCCATACTCGAAGATGTTTTCCCGTTCCTCCGTGTCTTTGAAACGACTAATCAGGTCGGCTTCTCGAACTCAATCATCGCCGAGGTCTTCAGGAGACTTGGAGCGAGAAAAGGAAAGCTTCACCCGCTCGTGTTTGGACTCCGTGAGGAGTACATCAACGCAATGATAGCAGGTTATTTTGACACGGATGGAACTTTCTCCATCCTCAACGACATGAAAGGGCCAAACTTCAGGGGAATCCTGACCTCAAAGAGGGGCGACGTTCTCAGGATGCTCAGCGTTTACCTCTACCAGATCGGCATCATGAACTACCTCAGACGGGACGAACGCACTGGGGTTTGGGACTTGATAATAAGCAACAGGAGCCTCGAAAAGTTCAGGGAGAAAATATACCCGTACCTTAGAATTAGAAGGGCGCAGTTTGACGAGGCGTATTCCGTTTACAGGGCATCACGGAGGGCCTTTGAGGGGGACCTGCTCCCGGTCGCTCCCGTCTTCAGGAAGCTGAAGTTCAAAAACGGCACCAAGAACAGAATCCTGAAAGAAACCGTAATCGACGTTTGGAACTGGCTCAAACGTCCGGAGGGAGAGATTCCACGGGACAAACTCTCAAAGGTGCTTGAGTACGCAGAGGAAAGCCCAGAGAAGGAGTTCCTTAAGTCCCTCGTCGAGGCGGGCGTTACATGGGTTAAAGTGAAGGGGGTTGACGAAGAGCTCTACACGGGGAAACTCTACGACTTCACGACGACCACTGAGAACTTTCTCTCCAACGGTGCAGTCTCCCACAACTGTACCTACCACAGAACTGACAGTACACACGTCAGCAACACAGGAATAGAGGTCGCGAAGGAATACATAACCCAGGAACTCGGCGAAAAGTACTTCAAACCCAGACCGTGGGGAGAGGAGGGAGCGCACGAGGCCATAAGACCAACTAGACCGATAGACACCGGCAGGTTGATGCAGCTCATCCGCGATGGAATAATCCAGCTCCCGAGGAACCTTACGAGGAACCACTACAGGCTCTACGACATGATATTCAGGCGCTTCATGACGAGCCAGATGATCCCTGCAAAGATACTCTACGAGAAGGCCGTAATCAACGCCGGCGTTGGCAAGGCAGAGCTTGAAGGCTACGTTGAGATAATCGAGGACGGCTGGACAAGACTGCGCTCGCCGCCGCTCAGGGAGCTTCCAAGGCTGGAGAAGGGGGCAAAACTCAAGGTGGTCGAGACAAAGAAGTGGAAGGCTCCAAAGGTTTCCCTCTACACGCAGGGTGACGTCATAGCACTCATGAAGGAGAGAAAGATAGGAAGGCCTTCAACCTATGCAAAGATCGTTGAAACGCTAATGAGAAGGGGCTACGTGGTTGAAACGAAGGGAAGGAAAAAGCTTCTTCCGACGGAGAAGGGCATCAAGGTCTATCACTACCTCGTCAGCAAGTACAGGGAGCTTGTGAGCGAGGAGAGAACGAGGGAACTGGAGGAAATAATGGACCGTATTGAAGAGGGAGCGGAGGACTACCAAAAGGTTCTCGTGGAGCTTTACGAAGAGCTCAAAACTCAGGTGCACACGTAACTTTTTGGTATTTTCTCATGGGTTTTGTACCATTTTTCGCATCAAGTTGATATATTTGGAATGTCAGCAAGTTCAATTGCAGTTGCATCGTGGTGCACACCCTCTAACATTATGGGAAGTCAAAACCCAGATTTCAACTTTTAATAATCAGTTAAACCCGCAACTTTAGGAAAAAATTTATATGGGATTATGCCCAAATACCATATGACGAAATTCGGTGGTGGTAAAAATGGTTAAGGATCGGATGGTAGAGTTGCTCCAGGAGCACTTTGAGTTGAACCTCTACGAGGTAAGGGCGTACGTAGCCCTCGTTGGGTTTGGCGTCCTTACGCCGGCGGAGCTTGCCAGCGTTTCTGAGGTCCCTGCGCCGAGGACCTACGACGTCCTCAGGAGCCTTGAGAAGAAGGGATTCGCCATCAGCCAGCCGGGCAAGGTCAACAAGTACAGGCCGGTGCACCCGGAGAACATCCTCGAGAAGTTCATCGAGGAGTGGCAGGAGCGCGTTAAGGAGGAGCTTGAGGCCAAGAAGAAGGCCAAGGAGGAGCTCATCGAGCTCATGAAGCCCCTCATCGAGACCGAGATTCCAAAGTACGGAGTCGAGAGGGTCTGGATCGTCCGCGGAATAAGGAACGCCACCCTCAAGACGAGGGAGATGTTCGAGGAAGTTAAGGAGCAGATACTCCTTGCAGACGATGGATACATCGCAATAAACCTGGAAAGCGACATCATCCAGGCCATTGACAGGGGAGCCAAGGCCAAGATTATAGTGACCAACCAGGTTCTCCAGCGCATGAGCACTTCAAAGATCATGGACTATTACAAGGCCAAGAAGCTTGAGCTCAAGGTAATGGACAAGATTGAACTGCCGATGCTCATCTGTGACGAGGAGGTCTTCTTCGCCCTCGAGGACATGGCGGCAAGGTACTTCAACTACGAAACCCAGGTCTGGATAAAGGACTTCAGGATAAAGGACCTCTTCGAGTCCAAGTTCAACGAGTACTGGAAGAAGGCTAAAAAGGCCTGATTCTTTTTCTACTCTCTTTCCCTATTCTGACAGATCGAGTGTCTCGGTCTAAGTTGGGAGGGGCGTACATCTTGGCTGCTTTCTCCCCCACTGCAATTCAGCATGTTCCCGTTGCACCTGGGAATTAAGCCAAAAACGTGAGAAATCTAGGCACGGACTCAAACGTACTTGAACTCCTCTTCTTCCTCGCTCTTCTCCCTAATCTTCCAGAGGATTTGTCCTTCCTTCTGGAAGCTCTCGACCTTACCTTGCTCGGCGAACCTTAAGAGGTAGTGCCTTACCTCCATAGCACTGATGCCGGTCTCCTTGGCTATCTCTTCAACGGTCTTCGGGCCGCTTTCAATGGCCTTCAAAACTCTCTGGTTCTTCATTCCAATCCCTCCAGTCGCTTATATCTCTCCAACAGATCAATTATCTTCTCTATTACCCTTAAATGTTTCTCAAGCTCCTCTATGTCATCAGGGAGAGAGTTCGCAAGCTGGGTCAGCTTCTCCCTTAAGCTCTCTTCAACGCCCCTAACCTCCACCTTCATTTCGGCCTTTTTCCTCTTCTCTCTATGCTCGCAAACGGGGCAAAAAACCCTTCCGTCCTTCTCAAAGAGCGGAGAGCTGCACTTCGGACAGTGTCTGTCGAGCATTTTGGCTCCCGAGAGCATTAGGGGCATTATTATGTTCCTGATTTCCCATTCTGTAGGTCCCTTCTGCACCATTTTAACCACCGCTCAGCAGGGAGAAAACTTCAAGGAAAATGCGCTTTCCAAGACGGGAGTGCTTCATCCTGTCGGATACTTCCGTGATATCAAAGGCCCTCACCTCAAACCTGCGCTTTATTTCCTCGAGAAGGTTCAGAAGCTCCTCTCCCGTGAGCTCACCATGCTGAAATCTCGCTATTCTGTACTCGGGCCGGAGAACGTCCATATCAACGGTGAGGTAAATTTCCTTTCCAAGGTATTTCCTGACTTCCATCAGGATTTCGTCGACACTGTTGGTCTGGAAGTTCTTGTATGCCTTCCACTTTCCCCTTACCTTTCTACTTCTCAAAAGGGCTGGATATACCTTGACCCTCCTTGTCCACAGTTTCGTCCTCTCCGTGGTGGGTATCATGAGAACCGGAGCGAGGACAGCCGCTCTCTCCACAAACCTCTCTTCGAGCGCATATGCAAGCCATGAAGCATGGTCGAGGTAATCATGCATGAGGTCGGTGTGGGCGTCAACACTGATCAAAGCCCTGGGCCGAAGCCTTTTTGCAATGCCATAAGTCACAAGGTGTTCCCCCGATATGTAAGCCTTATCGGCAGGAATTCTGTCTGGAAGGAGGCCTATCCGAGTTGATTCTACAATAATGTAGTCATCTATAAGCTTGTTTCTTTTGAGCAGGTTCAATGCATACAGAACGCCTTCCCTGTTTGGTTTTTCACCGAAAGGAATGAACGTTACCATTTTTCCACCAAAACAGAGATGTTTTGAAGCTTTTTAAATTTTGGCCTCTTTGACATTGCCTTGTCAATATGTGGGGCTAACCTTTAAAAGCCGGGACTTGGAGAGGTAGTACGAGAAATTTTGGAGGTCTCGGGAAATGATACTCCAGGTGGCTCTTGATCTTACCGACATTGAGCAGGCTATTTTTATAGCTGAAAAGGCTGCCAGGGGCGGGGCCCACTGGCTTGAAGTAGGAACTCCCCTCATCAAAAAGGAAGGCATGAGGGCAGTTGAGCTCATGAAAAGGCGCTTCCCGGACAGAAAGATTGTTGCAGACCTGAAAACAATGGACACTGGGGCACTTGAGGTCGAGATGGCCGCGAGGCACGGTGCGGACGTTGTTTCAATTCTCGGAGTTGCCGACGACAAGACGATAAAGGACGCCGTTGATGTCGCGAGAAAATATGGAATACGCGTGATGGTCGATTTGATCGGAGTACAGGACAAGGTCAAGAGGGCAAAAGAGCTCGAGAAGATGGGTGTACACTACATCCTCGTCCACACGGGAATAGATGAGCAGGCCCAGGGCAAGAACCCCCTTGAGGATCTCGAAAAGGTAGTTAAGGCTGTTAACGTCCCCGTTGCCGTAGCCGGAGGTCTAAACCTCGAAACGATTCCGAAGGTCATCGAACTTGGGGCCACGATAATCATAGTCGGCGGCGCCATAACAAAAGCAGAGGACCCCGAAGAGGTGACAAGGAAGATAATAGACCTGTTCTGGGGCGAATACATGCAGACGATCAAGAAAGCAATGAAAGACATCGTGGAACACATCGGGGGCGTTGCTGAGAAGCTGAAAATGGAGCAGGTTAGGGGCTTCGTCGACGAGATGATAAGGGCCAACAAGATATTCATCTACGGTGCAGGAAGGAGCGGTCTTGTGGGCAAGGCCTTCGCAATGAGGCTCATGCACCTGGACTTCAACGTTTACGTCGTTGGTGAGACGATAACGCCGGCCTTCGAGAAAGGTGACCTGCTCGTGGCAATAAGCGGGTCAGGTGAGACAAAGAGCATAGTTGACGCCGCTGAGATTGCCAAGGCCCAGGGAGGAAAGGTAGTCGCGCTGACATCCTACGCTAACTCCACTCTTGGAAAGCTTGCAGACGTTGTGGTTGAAATTCCTGGAAGGACAAAGGCCAACGTGCCCACAGACTACATAGCGCGCCAGATGCTAACCCAGTACAAGTGGATTGCCCCGATGGGCACCCTCTTTGAGGACTCCACAATGGTTTTCCTTGACGGAGTCATTGCCCTTCTCATGGCCACCTTCCAGAAGACCGAAAAGGATATGAGGAAGAAGCACGCAACCCTTGAGTAGGGGTTGTTATGAAGTCCTTTAATCATTTTTTTGTTGGAATAGGTCATGCGGGGAGCCTCGTAGTTGAAGTATTGGATGGAGAAGGGGTTAATCGGATAGGGATTAACCCTGCTTACTACCTTCTTTCGAGCTCCCGTAATTACGAAGACAGGCTTAGGAACTTTTTCTCGAACATCCCCGAAGACTCTTTTCTCTGGCTCGTTTTTGAGGACAAAACAATAAACCTTGAGCTTGTGAGCCTAATAATGGAGAGCCTGCCCCAGAGGGTGATAAAGCTGGCCTACGTTCTAACGCCTCGGAAAGAGCTTGTTAAAAAAGAAAAGCCCAATTGGGCAGACGGGTTCGAGACCGTGTTCTACGATTCCTTCTGGGAGTTCCTGAGGAGTGATGTCCCCATCCATCAGGCTTATTCCCAGGCCGCGAGGGCCATAGGGAGAATGTTCACAAAACTTCACTACTATCTCGAAAACGAGATGCTCGTCAACATAGACTACGCGGACCTCTTCAACATGATAAAGGGAGGAAACGTGGGGATTCTGAGAATCCTTAGGGGAGTAGACTTCAAATGGCACTGGGGCATCTGGGATCGTGGCCTCATTGCCCTTCTGATCGGGGAGGAGGCCCCCCTAAAAGATGCTCACGGGATTCTTGCCAAGTTCCAGGAGATACTCTCCGAGAAGGACGTGATATGGGGTGTTGTAACGGACCCAGATCTCGGTAAGGAGGCTGAGATTCTCGCCCTGTTGGTCAAGAGGTGGTAGGATGAGGGCCGTTCTCTTTGACATCGACGAGACCCTCCTTACCGAGAGGCCCCTCATGATGCTTTTTCTGCCTTGGGTTTATGAAAGGCTCTCAAAAAAGCTTGGGATACCAAAAGAGCTTGCCAGGGAACGGTTTCTTGGAGAGATATTCAAGCGGTGGGAAACCTATGAGTGGCACGACTGGAACTTCTTTTTCAGCCTTTTTGATCTGGAGCTTCGATATGAGGAGCTTCTCGAAAGGTATCCCCACAAACTTCACGTTTTTCCAGACACCGTTCCCGTCCTTGAGTGGCTGAAGGAGGAGGGATACAGGCTCGGAGTCGTCACAAGTGGACCCTCATACCAGCGTCTGAAGCTCAGGCTGGCTGGACTGGAGGGGTATTTTGATGCAATCGTCACGAGAGATGACGTGGGAGCCATAAAGCCACACCCGAAGATCTTCCTTTATGCACTGGACTTACTGGATATAGAGCCCTCAGAGGCTATGATGGTGGGTGATTCGCTTACTCAGGACGTATACGGTGCCAAGGAGGTTGGAATGCTCGCGGTATGGATAAACCGAAAGGGTGATAAAGGTTACAACATGGCAGATTATGAGATTCACACCCTTCATGAGCTCAGAAAACTGCTGGGGGGAAGTCTATGAAGGAGATATTCCGAAAGGATGGCGTTTTTGTTAAGTACTCAGAAAAAAAGGTAAAGCTCGAAAACGGTCAGGAGCTTACTCACAGGAGCGAAGAGCCTACAACACTCTGGTGGGAGCTCAAAGAGGCTATTAAGGGCAAGAAAGTCAGGATAATTGTGTATGAGGTGGATGGGGAATAATGATTGCCCATTTGGTAAACACCGACGTGGGCAACAGGGGAATTCTCAGAGTCTACATTGATTACAGGAGGAGGAATTTCAATTTTTTGGAGGAAGCAGCGGAGCTTTTTCTTAACAACATCGAAAGGGTCCTCCTGATAACCGGCTTTCCGATACCACCAAGCATGAGGGCTGAGACTGACGGTCCGCCCGGTGCATTGGCCATTTGGAAGGCCGTTGAACGGCTTGGGGGGAGGGCCGAGATTCTCACATATCCGGAAGTCAGGGAGGCATTAAAACCATTTGGGGCCAGTTTCGTAGAGAACCCCAACATCGATGATTACACTTTGGTTTTAGCCGTTGAAACGCCGGGTAGGGCGGAGAACGGGAAGTACTACTCTATGAGCGGTATTGAAGTCACACGTAGAGCTTTTGATTATGCCATTATCGAGGCGAGGAGGATGGGGATACCTACCCTCGCAATAGGGGATGGTGGCAACGAGGCGGGGATGGGGAACGTTAGGGACATCGTGAGGAGACACGTGCCGAAAGGGAGGCTCATAGCCAGTGTAGTTGAGGCAGACGTCCTCGTCACTGCCGGGGTGTCTAATTGGGGGGCCTACGGTCTCCTGGCACAGGTTTCCCTACTTGTGGGGGAGAACCTCCTTCAAGGCTGGAGGGAGGGAGATGTTGTTCGGGCACTCGCTAGTTCGGGGCTCATAGACGGAGTTTTGAAGAGAGCCCTTCCGAGTGTTGATGGAATCTCGCTGGCAGTTAACGAGGGCATGGTTGAACTTTTAAAGAGAATCGTCGATGATTCCATCCAGGTGATGGAATGAGGGTTGAGGAGTTCATAAGTGACAAGAGGGCCCTGGAGACCATAAAACGTACCTTTGAATTTGCCAGGGAATTCTTTGAGAGGGAGGGGACTCATGGCTTCAGCCACGTTGAGAGGGTTTTCAACCTTTGCATGCACATAGGAAAGGAAGAGGGGGCAGACCTCGAAGTTCTGGCCCTTGCGGCACTTCTTCATGACATTGCCCGGCCACTTGAAAGTGCTGGAAAAGTTGAAGACCATGCAAAGGAAGGTGCTCGAATAGCCAGGAGATACCTGAAGAGCCTGGGGTACTCCGAAGAAAAGATTGAGAGCATAGCCCACGCAATAGAAGCCCATCGCTTTTCCAGGGGGCCTGAGCCGAGGACCCTTGAGGCAAAGATTCTAAGCGACGCTGATAAACTCGACGCCATAGGAGCCATTGGAGTCGCGAGGGTCTTTATGTACTCGGGAGAGCATGGAAGGAGCATTGAGGACTCCTTACAACATTTCGAGGAAAAGATTCTGAAGCTCAAGGATCTTATGTACACGGAGACGGCTAAAAAGATGGCTGAAGAGAGACACAGGTTCACGGAAGAGTTCATTGAGAGGATAAGGAAAGAGATCGAAGGAGAGCTTTAGTGCCCTTTGGAATTTTGGGATTCTTTGAGATAATAAGGTTTTTAAATGCCTTCCTAAATTAAGGGTTAGCCCCATTAATGTCATTTTTAGAGGCGAGGAGGTGAGAATATGAAGGCGCCCATCTGTGAGGTGTGTCTAAAAAGTGAAGACATTCTGTGCCCCGCTGATGAGAAAAAACTTCAAGAAGGAATAATTTCAGAGCTTGATGTTAAGGTTTCAAGGCTCCTTTACAAGCTCCTTGGGGATGTGGATATAGAGTTTAAGAAGGCTGTAGAGGCTGGAGATCTCGTGGTCATTATGGTGGGAGAAGGGGACGTGCCCGTGGTCATCGGCAAAGGTGGAAAGAACATCAAAGCCCTGATAAGGGAGCTTGGAAAGCGCGTTAGAGTTATCGAGGGCATGAAGGCGGAAAACCCGAACGAGCTGAAGAAGCTGGCCTCTGACCTGTTCTATCCTGCTGGAGTCTTTGGCGTCAATGTTGTCTACAAGGCCGGAGGAGAGAGGGACTACAAGATCCTCGTCTTTGGAAGGGACAAGAAAAAGCTTCCAGAGAAGCCAGAAGTTCTTGAGAGCATCCTCAGTCAGATAACGGGCAAGGAAGTTAGGATATCCTTTGTTTGATGCTCTTTTCTGTTCTCCCCTGTTTTTGGCACTTTGCTTTTGAGTTTCTTCCCTCGATGTGAGATGATTCTGGTGGCATTATCTCGCACCCCATAGCGGCTTCTACTTTTGTTTCCAACTTTAAGTTTACAAAATTCTTTTAAAACTGGATTATTCATCCATTGTTGAAACCATCTGGAGGTGAATGGATGAACCGCCGGATGGTTGGGGTGCTGGTTCTCCTGCTCTTGCTGACGCTGCCCGGAGTCTCCGCCGTTTCCCTGCCGTGGTCAGGGCTTTCCATCTTTGGAGCGAGCTCAGGGGCCTACCCAATCCGCCTCGACGGCGTTGAACAGACCGGCAACATCGCGGTCGTAACATGGGACGTTCCGCCCAACTGCCTCTCCGGCTACGGCACCGTGTTCATCAGCAGTGACGGGAGAACCATCACAGAGCAAGTCAGCCTCGGCCGGCTGAAGCCCTTGGGCAAGAAGGTTGCGGTTTTCCTCAACGTCCGGGAGCCAGTTTACGTCAAACTGCGCATCACATCTGGAAACGGGATCTTCATGAGCTCGTGGGTGAGGCTAGAGCCACAATCCGCACCGAGGGTCTTCTCGACGGGCTATACGACCACTTATTCCTGGGGAGACGGAGAGATAAGACCGCAGCTCGTCCCAATTCCAGTTATCATCGGGGCAATAGTTTCGGTTGGATTTGCACTCTGGGACGCCTACGATGCCTATAATGCATGTTCCGACTACGGAGAGGACTCGATAAAGTGCACCGTCGCCGCTGGTTCGGTGTTCGTTTTCAGCCTAGCTATGGAGGGCGATGAGCTGGTAGGCGTGCTAAGGCACGGTGATGAACTCGTTGAGGTTCCTGGAAAGCTCTACAGCACGCTGAAGCGCCTCGACCTCGTTGAGGAGGTTGGTGATGGGGTCGTCAGGGCCAAGGAGAGGTTCGCCCACATATTCGACGACATAGTAAAGCATGGCGACGATGCCGCGAAGGCCCTCGATGACCTCGTCAGGGCTGGAGTTTCAAAGGAGGCCGTCGAGGAGACGGTCAAGCACGGCGCGACGATAAAGGAGATAAAGGAAGGGGTTAAGAAGTTTGCAGAGAAGTCTTCATCCTTCGCAGTCAGTAACAGCGGAAATAGGTACAAAGTAGTCCTTGAGAAGGGAGCTGAACTCGAGAAGGGCGGACTTCTCCATGCCTTCCTAAGGCATGTGTGGGGATATGAAATGACGAGTCCAAGAAAGCCCGTTACTACTTTCTGGCCTTTAGGTCAGAAAATCATCGATCCCGAAACTGGAAGGGTTGTTCAGCTTCCAAAAGTCTTCAAGGATGAAAGTGAGCTTAGAGAGTTCCTTGATGAGGTAGTAGAAAGAGCCCTCAAGGACCCAGATTATCAAAAAGAATTCTTTAAGAATGGGGTGCCCAACAGGAACTTTGGGATTCCAGTGGATCTTAAGAAGCTTGGATTGCATGTTGATGGGGTTGATGTTGTTCAGCTGGAGTTCAGGTTCGAAAAGGGTGAATTCGTCCTGAAGACGGTGTATCCGGTGAAGGGTAGTGCTGTGTGGGAGTATAACAGGTACCTTGGATGGAGGGTTAAGGGATGATCGAGTATTTTGATGTGCGGGGTAAACACATGTTTGTGAGGGTCTGGACGGAGTACGTGCCCTCTCCAGACCCGTTCTCTTTAGTTTTTATGCTAAAAAACCGCATACTCGTGGGGGCTTGCTGGAAGGGAAAACTCGAAGGAGATGAGAGCAATGTTTACGGTTTTTTTGAACATTTATTGACTGCTTGTTATTACTTTTTACAGCCAGAGCATCCGCATGTGAAGGCACTAACTAGGTTTGAGAGAATGAATGCGGAGGAGGCGGGATTCAGATTAAAAGGGGATGAGGTTGTGGTGTATCGGGGTGTTGAGAGGAACAGTATTTACTATGCTTGCTCTACCGGACGAATTGCGAGAATTTACTATCACAATGAGCTCCTTGAATTCACCAATTGTCCCGAATACGGGGGCAAGCACAAGGGTGTCGTTGAACTCCCGCTTAGAGAGTTCGTTGAGGACGTTCTGGAAATCAGCAGGGAGTACTTGGAAAAGTATGCTCCAATTATTGAGAAAATCAGGCTAGAGCATGGGGAAGAACCTGATGATTACGACTTCCTTCAAAAGTTCTATCGCGAGGTTGAAATGTTGTATAGAGAGTCAGGATTCTGCTGAGGGACTCTGGGGGGTGGTTCTGTGAGCTGGTGGCTCGGAAGTTTAAAGCCCATTAGGCTCGTCGGGAAGCACATAGAAATTGACGTGGATCCCAACGCCCCCACGTGTTTTCCATCCCCTATCCCGACCCTGATGAGAATTGATGGAAGGCTGATCATCGGCGGAATATTCAAATCCTCGGGATGCACTCCCGTGATGATGGATACAAACCTCCACGGCATGTTTCAGGATCTCCTCGATCTCTGCATCTCCTTTCTCGATCCCGACTTTGACGAGCGGGGGGAGATGGCGTATCCCAGAAGGGAGGCAAGAAAGCTGGGCTTCAAAGTAGGGGACAGCACAAAGCTATACCAGACGAGCCTCTTTGCGGACCAAGGGGTTACCACAGTGTTTTTTGAGCTCATCGGGGAAAGGATGAGGATTCACTACCTCAACGAGCTTCTCGGATGGAGCGACTGCGAGGATGCCAGGAAAACACACAGGGGGACATTCGAGGTTCCATTTTTGGAGTTCGTGGAGGACGTTTTAGTGCTCTCTAAGAGGTTCTTAACGGAGGTAGCACCCATTATTGAGGAGGTCTGTCCAGAGCTTGACGACCCCGAGTACTTGTGGAAGCTGTACCTTGAACTGAACGCAAGGCTGGTGGGGGAGGATGATTGAGTGGGCGAAAACCTACTGGAAGGGCGGAGTGGTATCTATCTCCCTCACACGGGGCGGAGACGTGATTGCTGCGGGAGTGGCAGAGAAAGAGGTGCATTTCTTGGCCGAATATGGCCCACGCAGGGTAATCCTCAGTGGAGGCTTCGTGGCAAGGCTCGGAAGGGATGGAAGCCTCAAGTGGTTTAGGATCATCCCGTGGGTAACCATAACCGATGCTGAAGTCACTGGTAACGGGGAAGTGGTATTGGTGGGAGTAACGAATGAACCCCGCACCATGATGCTTGGGGTGATCCTCAAATTCGATGGTAATGGGAACTTCCTGTGGGGCAGGAGGTTTAACGGAGGTGTGCTCGATAGCTTCAATGCCCTCACGACGACAAGAGACGGTGGGGCCGTAGTTGTCGGCGAAACAAGAAGCTTCGGCGCTGGGGTCAGCGACGCCCTGGTTCTAAGGCTCGACGGAGATGGGAACTTCACCTGGTGGGGAACCTACGGCGGCAAGCTGTGGGACGGGGCGGAGTCCGTAACTATCGACAGAGAAGGGAGAATAGTGGTTGCGGGCTACACATACAGCTTCAGCGAAGGCCCATCGAACGCGTGGCTCCTCTGGCTCGATAACGAGGGTGATGTTCTTCTGGGGAAGACGTACGGGACGGAGAGCCTGGAAAAGGCCGTTGAAATCGTGCTGACCCCTGAGGGTGATCCCGTGGTGGTCGGGAAAACCTACGTTCCAATAAAGTCCCGCCACGATGCCTGGGCCATCCGCCTGGACGGCGAGGGGGAACCTGAGTGGGGGCTGAGATTTCCTGGGATGGAAGCCGTCGACATTGCGGTAAGCCCCAGCGGTGATCTAGTTCTCGCCATGGAAGATTTTGAGCTGGCCGGAATTGGCTCCACAGGAGAACCCTTGTGGGGAGAAAGGCTAAAGCTGAAAATGAACGGTGGACTGAGAACAGTTTTGGCGGATGAACACGTTCTCGTGGGGGGTGGAGCTCTCTGGGGAATCGGGGAAGCGTTCATCGCGTCAATTCGACCCGAAGGGGAACCTCCCGCTGTCCTTGACTGGAATCCTGGGGTGAAAGAAAGCGAGTGCACGGTTTTCAGGGCGTACGCTAACGGTGAGGCCTGCTTTAAAGCCACTCCCGTCGGAAAGCTCACCGAAGTGAGGCTAAAACCCGTGGAGTTCAAGCCAGAGGTATTCAGCAGCTTCAGGGAGTTCGCCAAGAGCTGTTATGTTCGTTGTTGAAATGTCGCGTTTCCATATTCCCTGCACGAATACCTTTAAAAGGTGCCCACGACTCTTTCTGGGGGTTGCCATGTACAGGACGCACTACTCAAGCGAAATTACTGAGGAGTTGAACGGCCAGAAGGTTAAAGTCGCTGGCTGGGTCTGGGAAGTCAAGGACCTCGGGGGCATAAAGTTTCTCTGGATACGGGACCGGGATGGAATCGTCCAGATAACCGCGCCCAAAAAGAAGGTTGATCCAGAGCTCTTCAAGCTCATTCCAAAGCTCAGGAGCGAGGACGTCGTAGCGGTTGAGGGGGTAGTCAACTTCACCCCCAAAGCCAAGCTGGGCTTCGAGATTCTGCCCGAGAAGATAGTGGTGCTCAACAGGGCTGAAACTCCCCTTCCGCTCGATCCGACAGGAAAGGTCAAGGCCGAGCTCGACACCAGATTGGACAACCGCTTCATGGACTTGAGAAGGCCAGAAGTCATGGCCATATTCAAGATACGCTCAAGCGTCTTCAAAGCGGTGAGGGACTTCTTCCACGAGAACGGCTTCATTGAGATTCACACTCCAAAGATAATCGCTACCGCCACCGAGGGTGGGACGGAGCTCTTCCCCATGAAGTACTTCGAGGAGGACGCCTTTCTCGCCCAGAGCCCGCAGCTCTACAAGCAGATAATGATGGCGAGCGGTCTCGACAGGGTCTACGAGATAGCACCGATATTCAGGGCCGAGGAGCACAACACAACGCGCCACTTAAACGAGGCGTGGAGTATTGACAGCGAGATGGCTTTCATAGAGAACGAAGAAGAAGTTATGGAGCTCCTCGAGAGGCTTGTTGCCCACGCGATTAACTACGTCCGCGAGCACAACGCTAAGGAGCTCGAGATACTCAACTTTGAACTTGAGGAACCCAAACTTCCGTTCCCGCGCCTAACTTACGATAAGGCCCTTGAAATCCTCTCTGAGCTTGGCAAGGAGATTCCCTGGGGAGAGGACATAGACACAGAGGGGGAGAGGCTTCTCGGAAAGTACATGATGGAGAACGAGAACGCCCCGCTCTACTTCCTCTACCAGTACCCCAGCGAGGCCAAGCCGTTCTACATAATGAAGTATGATAATAAGCCCGAGATATGCAGGGCCTTCGACCTCGAGTACCGCGGCGTGGAGATAAGCTCCGGCGGCCAGAGGGAGCACAGACACGACGTTTTAGTCGAGCAGATAAGGGAGAAGGGCCTCGATCCGGAAAGCTTCGAGTTCTACCTCAAGGCCTTCCGGTACGGCATGCCTCCACACGGTGGCTTTGGGCTCGGCGCCGAGAGGCTCATCAAGCAGATGCTCGACCTTCCGAACATCAGGGAAGTCATCCTGTTCCCGAGGGACAGGAAGAGGCTGACACCGTAAGGCCTTTATACTCCTTTTATCTTCATACCCTGTAACGGTTATAAATTTGGGAGGATGAAAAGATGAAAAGAGCATTTGCACTGGCTCTGGCTTTAATCCTGGTTTCTGCCCAGCTCGGATTAATGGAGAAGACTGCAAAGGCTGCTCCAGAACTACCATGGGCATCGCTTACGGGAATACAGGTGGTCATGGGGGACAAAATAATTTTCGGGAGTTACCAAGTTGAAATTCAGGACATAGATGCCGTAACTTGGACCAGCGCAATCATTCAAGTATCGGGACCTCAAGGAACAAAGAAATTAACCCTAAAGGAAAACGAATATGGCTATTATCCCAACACTGAAAACCCCGTAATGAGGTTTAACATCGTTATATGGAACTCAGGAGGCACTCCCACCCTCCTCGTCACAATAGAATCTCCCCTTGTGAAAGTCTCAAGGAAGGTAATAAACAAGGGAGGAACTGCAACCCTCACTGGGAACGTTAAGGTAAAACTTGTCTCCATAGACAATGGTTCCGCGAAGTTCAGCGCCACAACGCCTACATCAACCACCCCGTATACTTTCACCCTAAAACCGGGGGAGGGCAGGGGAATAACCTACAAGATTTCCAGTGATTACTCTTATGAGAACTTCGTCTACGTCTACCTGAATAAAACAACGTCAACGAGTGCCACCGTCGACTTCTACATGCCCAAGGTCGCGACTACTTCGATAAAGATAGAGCACAAGTCAAGCTCAGGCGGGGGGACAACCCCAACTCCAAAGCCCACAACATCATGTAACTGCCTAATCCACGAAGGCCTCCTCTACAAGGGAGAAAGCCTGACCGTAAAGTACAACAACACCAACTACGGAATCAAGCTCGTTTCCGTAAGCTCCACAAAGGTTGGAGTGGAAGTTTGGAAGGCCAAGGAAAAGCTCGGAGAGTACCTCCTTTCAGTAGGCCAGAGCAAGACCATAACGGGCACACCCGTGAAGTTTACCGTTACAACGGCCGAGCCAAGTTACAACAGGGCAAAAATCCAGGTCTACGGCCCAGAGGATGTTCAGGTTTCTCCACCAACCAGAGAGGCCGAGATAAAAGCCACAATCGACGCCCTTCCGAAAAAACTTCTCATCGGGGATTACCTTGTCGTGGCCATAAACGTTCAGAACAGCGGACGGGGTGACGCGTACGACATAAACGTTGCCGCCCCGATTCCCGACGGCTTCGAGCTGGTTAGCAGCACCAAGAGCTGGAACATAAAGAGTCTTCCAGCTTTCAGCAACATGCCTGCCCTCGTATACGTTCTTAAGCCGACCAGGGTGGGGAGCTACGACATCGGAAAGGCGGTGGTTACCTACTACGACGACAAGAGCCTTCTGAGCGGCAAGGAAAAGAGTGCATCCTCTGGGGCCCTTGGGGGAATAACTGTGTACGGAATTCCCCAACTTGAAGTTGGGGCCCTTGCCTACAACGGAACCTGGGCTAAATACGTAACGGCCTCCAAGGGAGACTCCATAAAGATGAAGCTGTCGATAAAAGCCTCAGGAAGCGATCCAGAGTACGAATTTGTAAACAACGTCACGCTTCACCTCAATATAGGAGACTCCCTCGACGGGCCGACGGAGATAAAATTCGGCACTTTAAAGGCCAAGGATTCAAAGAACATCGTGGCTGACTTTACGGTGCTCGGCGAGAACCTAACCAACGTGGAAGGCTTCCTCACCTACGTCGACCCGATTGGAAACGAGCACACCCTCTACCTCGGCAACCTGCTCACGATCAACAGCATCCCGCCGGTGATAATTGAGAAAGAAGTTAAAGTCTGGCCCACACCGGATGAGCTACCCGAGTACGTCAACAGAACTCTTGCCTCACTCGGCAACGAATCCCAGCCTCTCGCCGAAGAGCTCATGAACATAACCAAGACCTACATACCTCCCAAAACAAACACCTGGAAGGTTTTGGCCATACTATTCATAGTACTGACGGTCGTATTCGGAGGGGCGGCGTTCAAGTACTGGAACGACTCGGAGAAGCTCAGAAAAGCCCTCGAAAAGAAAAAAGCAAAACGCCCAGGTGGGCTTCCAAAGAAGGAAGAGGAGACTGTCGAAGGCTCTTCCCGGCCTGCAGAGGGCGGGGGACTTTGAGCTAATTTTATATACCCTTTTTTCTTCTCTTTCTCCATGAGGGTTTTCAAGTTCAAACAGGTCATCGTTTCGAGGAAAGACCTAAAGCTCAGCAAGGGGAAGTTCGCGGTACAGGTTGCCCATGGTGCAGTTACTGCGGCCATAAAAGCCCAGAAAGAGAGGCCGGAGTGGTTCAAAGCCTGGTTCCACGAGGGACAGAAGAAGGTCGTAGTCAAAGCCGAGAACTTGGAGGAGCTCTTCAAGCTTAAGGCCGAGGCTGAGAAGCTTGGTCTTCCAACGGCGCTAATAGCCGACGCCGGGCTTACCGAAATTCCTCCCGGCACGATAACCGTTCTGGCGATAGGCCCCGGGCCGGAGGAGATAGTCGACAGGGTAACAGGGCACCTCAAGCTGGTGTGAGAAATGAACTACCGCGAGTTCTTCTCCCAGTTCAGACACCTCAGTGAGAAGCCTGGGATAGGCGGGAGGATAAAGGTCTATCCAGAGGACTTCGTGGTTATCGAAGAGCCCCTCCCCTCCATCTTCGAGGGGAGAAAGCATGCAATATTCCTTCTCAAAAAGCGCAACTGGGACACGATGGCGGCCGTGAGGGAGATCGCCAAGAGAGCAGGCATAAGCCACAGGGATGTCGGCTTCGCCGGGACGAAGGACAGGCACGCCCTAACCTACCAGTACATAAGCGTTCCGGCTGAAGCCAGAGAGAAGGTTGAAGGGGTCAAGATCAGGGACGTTGAACTCCGCTTCATCTCCTACGGGCGCTTCATAAAGCTCGGCCATCTCATAGGCAACAGGTTCAGGATAATGCTCAGGGAAGTCGGCGAAGACGCCTTTGAAAAGACCAAGGAGATAGTGAGGGAGCTCCGCGAGAAG
Organism: Thermococcaceae archaeon; assembly: GCA_030156945.1. GTDB lineage: Archaea > Methanobacteriota_B > Thermococci > Thermococcales > Thermococcaceae > Thermococcus. The sequence continues at coordinate 18,428 of JASGLT010000002.1, read as the reverse complement.
GGCGGCTTCCCCAACTACTTCGGCTACCAGCGCTTTGGAGAGAGGAGGGTTGTGAACCACATTATAGGAAAGCTGCTCCTCAAAGGGGACTTTGAAAGCGCGGCAAGGCTCTTCCTGGGTGCGCACGATGGAAGCATGGAAGGAGATGAAGCCAGAAAAAACTTCTGGGAAACCGGGGACGTTGAGAGGGCGCTTGAGGAGTTTCCCGGATTTCTGAGGTACGAGAGAACGCTCCTCCACAGGTACCGGGAAACAAAAAGCTGGAAGAGGGCATTTCTCAGCCTCCCACTGCCGATAATGCGCATATTCATCCACTCCTACCAGAGCTACCTCTTCAACCTCTACCTCTCGAGGAGGATTGAAGAGGGCCTGCCCCTGAACGAGCCCCTCATAGGTGACATAGTGGTGCAGGTCAAGGGGGGCATACCCTACAGGGACAGGACTTACCGAGTAACACCTACCAACATTGATTTTGTCAGGAAGGAGGTGAGGAAGGGCCAAGCGATGGTTTCAGGTCCGCTCTTCGGGTTCGCGATGAGGAGAGCGAAGGGCATTCCCGGAGAGCTGGAAGAGGAGATACTGGAGGAAGAAGGCCTGACTCTTGAATCGTTCAAGAGACTTCCCAAACCGATGGCCGAGCCGGGGGGAAGGAGGGAACTGCTCCTGAGGCCTATTGGCCTAACCTACGGATACATACCTGGAGAGGGAATGTGCTTCCGGTTCTTCCTGCCGAAGGGTACATACGCCACGAGCGTGTTGAGGGAGATCATGAAGGATCACTGATGGGAACCCTTTTATTGGACTTTCGCTACCCTTTCAAGGTGATAGAGATGGGAGTTAGAGCAATTTCGCTCGACATTGACGGAACAATAACTTACAGGGATAGAAGGTTGAGCGTCGAGGCCCTGAAGGCTATTCGCCTGGCTGAAAGCCTTGGCGTTCCAGTAATGCTCGTAACCGGGAACTCAGTTCCTTTTGCTGAAGCCGCTGCAGTCTTTATAGGTACGAGCGGACCGGTAATAGCCGAGGACGGGGGAGCGCTTTCCTTCAGGGGAGACGGCACGATGAGGAAGCGCGTCTTTCTCGCTGACATGGATGAGGAGTGGATCCTCTGGAGCGAGCTGAAGAAGCGCTATCCCCAGGTGGAACTCAGCTTTTCAATGATGGAGCGGAAAGCTGGCCTCGTCATAAGGAGAACCATTCCCGTCGAGGCTGTTAGGGAGCTTATACGTGAGCTAGGCCTGGAGCTCACAGCCGTCGATTCTGGCTTTGCCATTCACGTAAAGAAGCCGTGGATAAATAAAGGGACTGGCATAGAAAAGGCCTGCGAGTACCTTGGCATCTCTCCAAAGGAGGTCGCCCACGTTGGTGACGGGGAGAACGACCTCGACGCCTTCCGCGTCGTTGGTTACCGTGTTGCTATAGCCCAGGCGCCGGAGAGCGTGAAGGAGAAGGCCGATTACGTGACTCAAAAACCCTACGGGGACGGCGGGGCGGAGGCCATCATGCACATCCTTAGAAAGTTCGGATATCTGAAGGAGTGATGCCTATGGGGCTCGTGGTTAGAAAGGCAACTCTCGATGATGTTACGGGAATAGTCGAGGTTCATACAGCGGGGAAGGAGCTCTCTGGCCTTTCAGTTCGTGAGAGATACCTCCACGGTGGCCCCTGGATGAGCGTTGAGACCTGTTCCATCCACATCAATGCTCTCCTACTTGAAGGCCAGTGTCCAATAGTGGCCGAACTGGACGGGCGAATCGTGGGAGAGGCCGAAGTGTTCCTCTCCGAGGAGCCCGTAAAAGGCAAGCTAAGAAGAATAGCCCACCTAGACCTCATAGAAGTCCATCCTGCCTTCAGGGGAAGGGGGATCGGAAAGGCTCTTATCGAGTACATTGAGCGGAACTTTGCGGAAAAAGCAGAGCTGCTAACAGTCCAGCCGAGCGATGATGCCATTGGATTTTACCAGAAGCTGGGCTTTGGGGAAGTAATCTATGAGAACTGGCTTGTAGAAGTCAATACTTCGGGATTCAGCGCGGGGAGGGTCAAACCCCTGGAGTTCATTCCATGGGGGGATGTGAAAGACCTCGAGTTAGCAGCAGGCCGTTTCCAGAACTCATACGATACCTGGTTCTCAAGCTTTAGAGACCTCTTCGCCGGAGTACACGAGCTCGCGGAGGCTGGGAAAGTGGGAGAATCTTACTACGTCCTCAAGCCCCTGCCGGGCAGACCTGAGAAGGCAAGCCTCTTCCTCTGGGGGAAGGAGGAAGATGTTCCAGCAGCAATAGGGCGCGCGAGGGAGCTCGGCTTTAAGGCCGTTCTGACGGTCTTGAGAGAAGGGGTTGCAGAAGATGTTGGGGCAGAAAAGAAGAAAAAGCTACCCATAATTGGAAAAAGACTTGGAAATTAGCTCCTCAAGAACTCAAAGGCAAGAGCTACCTCCATAGCTGTTCCCAGGTGTAGAACATCTTCATCCACGTCGAATTTTGGATGGTGGTGCGGGTAAACTATTCCCTTCTCCTCGTTCCTTATGCCGAGGGCAAGGAATGCTCCAGGGACTTTCTGCAGGTAGAAGGAGAAGTCCTCCGCGCCCATTGTGGGTGGAACCTCCCCATATTTCAACCCATACTTTTCAGCGACTTTTCTGGCAAATTCTGCCATCTTCTTATCGTTTACCGTTGGAGGAGTAAGCTCCTCAACGCTCAGCTCGTAGCGAGCGCCATGGGCCCTGGTTACCCCTTCAAGAATTTCGTTCATTCTTCTTTGAATCATCTCGCCAACTTCCCTCTTGAAGAATCTGATGGTGCCTTTAAACTCAACTTCCTCCGGGATAACGTTGAATGCCGTCCCCCCGTGGATAGATGTAACGCTCACAACCCCGTTCTCTATCGGGTCGAGGTTCCTGCTTACTATTGTCTGGAACGCAAGCACGGCCTCGGCAGTTATGGGCACGGGGTCAATACTCTCGTGGGGGGAAGCACCATGACCGCCCTTGCCGATTATCTTACCGTTGAATATCCCCGCACCCGCCAGGAAGGGGCCCTCTCTGATGCCTATGATCCCACTGGGCAAGTCCATCCAGACGTGAAGGCCGAAGATGGCATCAACTCCCTCAAGCGCTCCTCCCTCTATCATTTTGAGCGCCCCGTTTCCTCCCTCCTCAGCAGGTTGGAAAATGAGTCTGACTCTTCCATTCAGCTCATCTCTGTGTTCAGCAATTATCTTGGCTGCTCCGAGGAGCATGGCGGTGTGAGCGTCGTGGCCGCACGCATGCATTTTTCCCGGGATTTTGGACTTATAGGGAACGTCGTTTTCCTCCTGGACTGGAAGGGCGTCCATATCTGCCCTAAGGGCTACAGTTTTCCCACCTTCGCCTATGTCAGCTATGACACCCGTCCCAACGCGCTTTATGGAGTAACCCCAATCCCGGAGGTGTTCCTCGACTATTCTGGAGGTTCTTTCCTCCTCGTACTTGAGTTCGGGATACATGTGGAAGTCTCTCCTCCAGGCTACAATCTCATCCTTAATTTTCAGGGCTTCCTCAAGGGGATTCATGTTCTCACCGCAGAGGATACGCTGATGCCCATATTAACTTTTTGATTCGCATCTGAACGAACCATAAAATTTATAAACCCGCTCCGGTAGGGAATAACGGCGTCTGTGGGTGTGGGCCGGTAGCTCAGCCTGGTATGAGCGCCGCCTTGGCAAGGCGGAGGCCCCGGGTTCAAATCCCGGCCGGTCCACCATCCTTGGGTTGGGCCCGTGGTCTAGACTGGTTATGACGCCACCCTGACAAGGTGGAGGTCCGGGGTTCGAATCCCCGCGGGCCCACCAGTGCAAACTTCGCCTGCGAGAAGTTTGATCAAGGTTCGTGGTTCCTTTTAGAATTGCCATTCTGCGGGGGTTTCACAATAAACGAAGCTAAAAAGTGAGTGAATTCCTCGAGCATGCTCAATTGAAAAGGAGTTTCTAACACCTTGACGCCCTACGGGCGTCGATTAAAAAAGCAAACTCGACTCGCAAATAAGAGCCCGATATGAGTAATGAATTCTCCTCTAAAAGAGGCTCTTATACGGAAAATCCTTTCGAAACTGCCCTTTAGCTAAGAACCACAAACTTTGATGAAACTTTGCGGAGCAAAGTTTCCTTGGTGAAGCTTTTTCTAAAAGCTTCAGCGCTGAGCAACAGTCTATTGAGCTCCACTGGAACTTTCTCCCCAGAACCTTCTCAGGTACAGCCTCATCCTGCCGAGATCAACGGCCTTCATGCTCTCCTTCATCCAGTCGGGAAGGTCCTTCCTCACAGACCTCCAGAGGACCCTATAGTCCAGAATGACTATACTGCCCCTCTCCTCCTCCGAACGGTGAACCCTTCCAGCAGCCTGGACGAGCTTCCTGTGAGCGGGGAGGTAGTAACCGTAGTAGCGGCCCTTTCCGGAGAACTTCTTCTCAAAATACCGTATCTGGGCCTGAACCCTCGGGGTGGGTCTTGCGTAGGGAATGCCCACCAAAATCACGCCGTTCATCTCGTCTCCTGAGTAGTCCTGCCCCTCGCTGTTCCTGCCCCCCATAACCCCAAGGAGAACAGCCCCGTTGCCCTTTGCGTGAGCCTTGAACTGGGCTACCATCAAATCGTTTTCAGCCGAAGAAACCCCCTGCTTCTCGACAAAAACGGCTTTGCCAGTCTCCTCGATCCTTACCTGCAAGTTTGCTGATAGGAGGCCTTGAAGAACCTCGTAAGATGCCGCAAAAACCCCAACGTTCTTTGGGATTAACTTAACTGCCTCGACGATGTACTCGACCATCCTCCTGTAGAGCTCTATGGAGCGCTCATCACCCCTCGTGGAGACGTCCTTCGCAACCAGAACCTGGGCGTTCTCACGCTTTACCATCCTCGGGAACTTCTTGAGCTTTGCCCTCTCCACCCCCATAACGTCCCTGAAAGCCTCAAGAGGTGTTAATGTCCCGGACATGAATATGGCACTCTGGACCTTTCCGACCCACTCAATGGCCCGGGAGGGGTCAAGGGCCACCAGTTCCAGGCTCAAACCCTTCTCCCTGCTGAGAAGGAAAAGGTAGTCCTCCCTGTCAGCAACGGATATCCAGTTCAGTAGAAACTCACCTACTCTCCCGACGTAAGACCTCGGGGGCTTCCCCTTTTCTATCCTGTCCTCCCTTATCGAATCACCCACGGCAACCATATCGTTCAGGAACCTCAAAAGGTAGCGGCCATCAATTCCCAAAACTGATACGACGTGGGAGAATATTACCTCCGGAGATAACGGGACCTCGTGAACCTCCCTCTCCCTCAGTTTGTCTGAATACAAAAGCTCAAGTCCCCTTCCAAAAACGCTTAGAAAGTTTGCTATCTCATGTTCATTGTATTCATCGGCCTCAGAGATGGCCCTGTTAACCGTGTGGATGCTCAGTCTGTCGCTTAGGGCAGATATGGCCTGGTCCGGGAGGTTGTGTGCCTCGTCGAATATCACTATCAGGTCGGAATAATCCAGGTCGAGGTACGTCATGAAGTTCTCCCGTATCGTCGGGCTGAGCATGTAGAGGTAGCTGGCCACGATCACGTCCGATTTAAACGCTGCCTGCCTCACTATATCGTAAGGACAGAGTTCCAAGAGTTTCGCATACTCCAGAATCTCGGAGGGAAAAGACGGCTCCTGTAGAAAGAGCTTAACTACCTCCTCAAACTCGGATTTTTTCTTCTTCTCGTTCTCGAAGTAGACGCACTTACCCATTTTTCGCAGGTTCTTGCAGACGACCATCGCAGTGTAGGCATCGGTAGTGAATTCAAGGAGGTATTTGTGAAGGCAAAGTTCCTTCCTGCTTCTCATTTCAACACCGGAAACTGGCGATTTCCCGTTTATCGCCTTGAGCTCCTCAATTACCCTGTCCATCTGCTTGTGGGTCCTGGCGAGATAGAGGACCTTATACCCCATGCTCTTAGCGTAGGGGAGAACTCCGGCAAGAACCGAGACGGTCTTTCCAAAGCCTGTTGGAGCTTCGATTATGGCATTCTCTCCCCTTCTTACGGCACTGTCTACGAGGGCTATGAACTCCTCCTGATGAGGTCTGAGTTCATCGTATGGAAAGTACTCCCTGAGTTCACTCATGGGAAAGAGTTTTAACGGGGGGCTTTTAACCTTTCCCCGGGTGGGTGCATGGACAACAGAATAGAACTCAGGCTCATTGAATACGGGGTTGAAACGATTTTGGTGGCCTGGCTGAGCTACCTGTTCTTCTATCAGAACTACCTCCTCTACAAGTGGCATAGAGGACTTCCAATGCCTCCAAAATGGCCTTTCGTGCTTATCGGAATAGCAATAGGCGTGCTCTTCCTGTGGTATGAGCTCAACAAGATGGAAAAAGAACTGGGAAAAAATCCCCTTGCAGTTCTTCTCTCCACTCCAGAACCCATCAACAATGAAACGCCCGAGGAAGGGGCTGATAACCCCCTCGAAAGGGAGTAAATTTCTCTAAAATGGAAAAGAAGGGGTCAGATCTCAAGCTCTCCAATGTGTTCGAGAACCTTCACCATCAGCTTTACACTGGCATCTACGTCCCTCTCGTCAACGACCTCGGCGTTGGAGTGTATGTACCTTGAGGGCACGCTGATGGCTCCAGTCGGAACTCCAGCCTTGTTGAGGTGGATTGCCCCGGCGTCGGTACCTCCTCCAAGGAGGATGTCCCACTGGTAGGGTATCTCGTACTTCTTTGCCAGCTCCTCCATCCAGCGGACGATCGTGGGGTGGCAGATGACGGAGCGGTCCATTATCTTGATCGCCGTTCCCTTCCCGAGCTGGGTCACATGCTTGTGCTCCGGAGTTCCAGGGACGTCGGCGGCTATCGTAACATCTATGGCAAAGCCGTAGTCCGGGTCGATGCCGAAGGCAGAAACTCTCGCACCGCGGAGGCCGACCTCCTCCTGGACGGTGGCGACGAAGTATATGTCGGCTTCAGTCTCACTGAGCTCCTGGGCAGTCTTGACGAGAGTGTAGACGGCTATCCTGTCATCGAAGGCTATGCTTACGAGCCTGTGCTTCCCGAGCCTCTCAAGCCTGCCGTCCCAGGTGATTATGGTTCCGATTTTGACACCCATCTCCTCGGCCTCTTCCTTGCTCTCTGCCCCGATGTCGATGAAGATCTGCTCCCAAGTCGGTGCTTTGTTCCTGTCCTCGGGCTTTTGGATGTGCGGAGGAACGCTTCCGCCGACACCGTAGATGAACTTGTCCTTGTCAATCCAGACCTTGAAGCGCTGAGCTATGAGCGTCCTCGGGTCAATGCCACCAACGGGAGCGACGCGGAGAAATCCGTTCTTCTCGATGTGTGTAACCATGAGACCGATCTGATCCATGTGAGCAGCTAACATGACCTTTGGTCCGTTGCCCTTCTTGTGGGCTATGACGTTGCCGAGCTTGTCCACCTTTATTTCATCGACGTAAGGCTTGAAAGCCTCAATCACAACATCCCTTACGCCAAGAAACTCGTATCCCGAAACTCCAGGAGCCTCCACTATCTTCTTGAGGAGTTCATAGTCTACCATGGCAATCGCCTCCATTTAGATTTTCATCTTAATGTTCCTGCAGAGATATTTAAGGATTTGGGTTGGAGGGGGTTTTACCAACTCCCACTAATGCCCACCTCTAGTTACAATCTTCCTGATGTTAGGGGTAAATCCTCACCCCCATCGCCCTCTCTCCGTTGTCGTAGATTTCCTTGATCTTGAAGAGATATGCCGGAGTTTCCATCCAGTCCCTCGGCTTCTGAGGCCTGTGAAACGTGTCGTGGACGGCGTTGGTGTACTCCCACACCTCATCCTCCTCGTGCACCTCAACCTCGCACCGAACCTCGTAGGAGGTGCTCGGAGGGGTGAAGAAGAGTACCGTTGCCTCATTACTTCCGGAGGTTACGTTCTCCCAAGTGTGCTTTTTAGCCAATTCGAGGGACACCAGCTTGGTGAAGTCTATCTTCTCCCTCACGTAGATCTCTTTTAGAAGGAACTCAAGGGCTCTCCTCGGGTTGTAGGGCCTCTTCAACTCCTCCCGGAGCTTCTGGATGGTTTCTCTCAAGTACTCCTCCTTGTGGATGAAGCCTATCCCCTTTATCGACCCGTTTGGTCCGGCCCTTCCGCAGGTTATTACCGCCGGGTTGTGCCTCGTGAAGGCCACCAACGCATCGGACCCGAACTTCCCTTCGGCCAGTTTCCTTATCCCCTCTACCCTCTCTTTGAAGGCATATTTGATGAACTCCTCTGGTATCATCGAACCACCGTTTGATTTTGTCCCTAAAGTTAAAAACGTCTTTCGATTTAGTTAACTCCATGACGAACCCCGTGCTGATGAAACTTAACGTCGTCCCCTGTACGTTCATCGAAAGGCTCAACCGCTTCGTCGCCCTCGTTGAAGTGAACGGCGAGATTAGAAAGGCCTTAATAACGAATACAGGGCGTTTAGAGGAATTCATGATTAAAGGAAGAAAGGCTTTCTGCACACCAAAGAGCGGGGGGAAGACGGATTTTGTTCTGGTTGCATTTGAGGACTTAGAGGGGAAAGGAGCGATAATAGACACCAGAACGCAGGCCAAAGCCTTTGAAAGGGCAGTTGAACTCGGTCTGGTTCCCTGGCTCAAAGGATGCAGAATAAAAAGGAAGGAAGTTACCGTGGGAAAATCCCGCCTCGATTATCTCTTCGAGTGCCCCGGGGGCGAAATCTACGCCGAGATGAAGAGCGCGGTCTTGAGAGGTGGGGAGGGAGGAGAGTACGCAATGTACCCCGATTGCCCATCGATTAGAGGGCAGAAGCACATAAAAGAGCTGATAGATCTTGCAAAAAGTGGGAAAAACACCCTGATCTTCTTTATCGGGGCATTGCCTGGTGTTAAAAAGTTCAAACCCTATGAAGAAGGGGATCCCGAAATAGCAAGGCTTTTGGAAGAGGCAAAAAAAGCTGGGGTCAAAATCAGAGCTCTCAGCATACACATGCTAACCGACGGCAGGGTCTTAATGGACAATCCCGATCTCGAAACGGAGGTATAAAGTATAACCTGTGGATCCCAACCGCCTTCCCAACTTAACGGAATCGTTTTAAGGGGCAATTCCAATGAAGAGTGGTGGTGTTTATGGCGATAGTCGATGTTAGAATCCTGGTGGAAGGTGCAAGCGACGTTGAGGTCGTTAGTAAGGCCCTCCAGGGGCTCTCCCTCGGAAGCGATTACAACATCACGATATCGGCAATAATCCCAACCACGAACATTGAAATCGCAAAGAGCGCTGCTGCTGGAGCTGATCTTCTAATAATAGCGACTGACGCAGACAGAGTAGGGAGAGAGCTCGCGGAGAGGCTTTTCAGCGAACTCGGCGAGATGGTTGGGAAAGTCGAACGCATGAAGCTCCCCCTCGGCCACGACCTGGAGCATGTTGATGTTGAACTCGTTAGGAAGGAGCTGAAAAACACCCTCGTTAGAGCGGGGTTAAAGAGCCTCCAGATACTTCCAGAGTACGTCAATCTGAGAACCCAGGCTCTCGACATGAAAGGGCGATACGAAAACCTTATGGAAGAATACAAAAAGCTCAGAGAGGAGTATGAAAACCTTCTCAAGGCTTACGAAGAACTCAAAAAGGAAAAAGAAAAGCTACTGGAGGAAAACGAAGGCTTAAAAACGCTTCTGGATAACCTGAAGAACGTCTGCACTCTCGAAGAGGCCTGGAAGTCGCTGTTCCCAGCGGAGCCCGTTCCCCCCGAGGAGATAGTTAGCATGGCAGTTGAGAAACTGGGACTTGCAGGAAAGATAATCGTTGGCCAGGGGTACGTGTTTTCCGAAGACAGGGCGCTGCTGGATGAACTCCTCAGGACAGTCTACCTAAGCCTTCTAATAAAGGAAAAGGAGGTTCAGGAGACGACCTCCCCTGCCCAAAATGAAGATGAAGAGTCCAAAAAGCCTCCGGAAGATGTGAAAGAAGAAGGGGGAGAGAAAGAGAAACCCCTCCCTGAGGAGGAAAGGGAGAAAAAAGAGATAGTCTTCAACAGCTTCATACAGGGGCTGTGAAATGGAGGAGGAGGTAATAGAGGAGTTCGAAACCTACCTCGACCTCGAGGGGAAAAGCCCGAACACCATAAGGATGTACTCCTACTACGTCAGGAAATACCTCGAATGGGGCGGAGAGCTTAAATCACGCTCTGCCCTCCGATTTTTGGCCCACCTCAGGAAAAATGGGTACTCAAACAGGAGTTTAAACCTCGTAGTGCAGGCTTTAAGGACATATTTTCGTTTTGAGGGCCAAGACGATGAAGCTGAAAAACTGAAGCCCCCAAAAGTTCCAAAGAGCCTGCCAAAAGCGTTGACGAGGGAAGAAATCAAGAGACTCCTCTCCGTGATTCCCCCAACGAGGAAGAGGGACAGGCTCATAGTCCTTCTGCTGTACGGCGCGGGGCTTCGGGTTAGTGAGGTCTGCAACCTCAGAAGAAAGGACGTTGACCTTGAGAGAAGTCTAATAGTCGTTAGGGGAGGAAAAGGAGCCAAGGATAGAGTAGTTCCAATTTCAGAAACCCTGGCAAGAACCATAAAGGAATACCTCCAGAGCAGGGAAGACGGCAGTGAATACCTGCTAGTTGAAAACCGCAGGAAAAACAAAGACAAAATCTCCCCCAAAACAGTCTGGTACATCCTAAAAGAGTACGGCAAAAAGGCAGGGGTTGAGGTAACTCCCCATAAGCTCCGGCACAGCTTCGCCACCCACATGCTCGAGGAGGGGGTAGATATAAGGGCTATCCAGGAGCTCCTGGGGCACTCCAACCTATCAACAACGCAGATTTACACCAAGGTTACGGTAGAGCACCTCAGAAAGGCACAGGAGAAGGCAAAGCTCATAGAAGAACTGATAGAGGAGTGAATGATTGCAGAGAACTTTCCACGTATCTTGGAACCCAAAGCTTCTTTCATTTAATGTCAAAATCCTCTATCTAAAGGGAAAATAAACAGGGAAATGAAAGCTTAGTTCTTCAAAGCGCCCCTTTCTCCTTAAGCATTGCCAGATAGCTCGTGAAGGCCCCCGTAGATATCGTATCTCCGAGACCCACGGTTGAGACGGGCTTTGGAACGAGCCTCGTTGGAATAATGACGAGCTTGTACTCCCTGCTCCTCTGCTTTCTCTTCGCCTCTTCAAAGCGGAGTTTAACGTATTCACCGCGCTCGTTGTAAGGAACGCTCATTCCAACGCTTATTTGATCGGGAGACGTTACGTCCCCAAGGGAAGCCCTTGAAGCGGCAAGAGTTGTTGCGAGCTCGAGACTGTTCCTAAGCTCCGCCTCGCTCAGAGGGTTGTCTGCATGCGCGATGTACATAATGTAGTATATCGTGTGAATCTGGAGGAGTTCGAGGTTCATCTCGTCGATGAGAATCTTTCCACCCAGTACGGTGTCCTCGATGCGGTTGTATGTGAATATTCTATCTGCGAGTTTATCATAACCGAGGGCACTGAGAACATAGGCTATCTCCGCCTCATCCATCCCAACGCTGTCTACGAGAGGGAAGAGGTTGTAAATGACTTTCTTCCTCAGCTCGCGGTTCTGAATTGAGGCGAACTCAAGGTGGACTTTGACGTCCTTCTCGCGCTTGAGTAGGAGTATGTCCTTTTTGGCCTCCCTGAGATAGTAGTTTGCATCCTTTCCGTCCGAATAGCGGAGCTTTATACCCTGGTATCCTGAAAGAATCGCTCCGTCAATCCGCTGGCCGATTTCCGGCAGGAAGGGCTTCAAAGCCGGCTCCGTGTATATTCTTATGCTCTCAAAACGGGCTGAAACAATGAACCTGCCCGAGAAGGGGACTGTTATAGTTTCGCTCCCGAGTCTGAAAGTCGTCCCGGCTCTAAACTCAAAAATCCGGTTTACCTTGACGGGATCGTTCTCGCGGTACGCTTCCCAGGGATGCTTGAGGAGGAGCTTCCCATCCTCAACGACTGGATAGAATAGGTTTGGCTTCTTGACAAACATCTCTGCCTGCCTCTTGGCCAGGTGGGGGGTGTAGACGAGAACCTCCCTGAAGTCGAGATTTGCGAGAAGGTTCGCTATTATCCCCGCCTGTCCGCCCATTCTCTCAACGTCATAGTTAAAATGGGAGTCAAACCACGGCTGGAGCTCCTCGTTTACGAGGGGCACTGCCATGGGTTTTCCTGTCTTGAGGGCATGAACAAGTCTTGCAACGAAGTCCAGAGGCTCGTTTATCTCCCTCGGGTACTCATCCATCCTTCTCCTCACGGCCTCGGCACCGAACTCGGCGATTAGCTTCTGAATGATTTCATCGTTTAGATAAACTATCGCGTCGACGTTGGTGTTGTAGGCTGTATATATCGAAAGTTCCCGGGCTTTTTCCAGGAGCTCCCTGACCATATGTATCACCCTCAGTGAGTACTACTTCAAAAATAAAGCCTACCCCTTAAAAGAGTTTCGGGAGAGGGAAAATTTGAAACGGCCTCCAAAACTATCAAAACCCACAGGGAAAATTCAAAAGTCCATCAGGAGCTTCCCGAGACCGGGTATTTTTTCCATAACGTCCATTTCCCTTAGGGCAAGCCAGAGAGAGGCCTGGTTGCTGGTAACGACGGGGACGCCGAGGTCTTCCTCAAGGGCTTCGATTATCTCAAAGGTTCTCCAGTTGGTGCAGCTGATGAAAATTGCATCCGCCTCATCAACGAAGCTGGCCTTTGCCAAACGGTAAGCTTCATAGGGCTCAAGCCGGCCGATCCTGAGGTTGTCCTCTATGCCGAGCCCCCGGATGTCCAGAACCTCGAACTCGTTGGCCTCAAGAAACTCCTTTTCTCTGGCGTTTATCTCGTCGGTATAGGGAGTTATGACGAGTATTGACTGGGCATCGAGGATTTTGAGCGCCTCGATCACCGCGGTGCTCGTGCTTATGACGGGAACCTTGACTTCATCCTCTATCTTCGCTTCAAGCTCCTTCTCGTAGTCCTTTCCGCCGATGAATGAGCCGCTCGTGCACCCGTATAGGATGAGCTCAACGTCTGCATCCCTTAACAGCTTCGCGCTCTCCACGGCGAGAGAGCTCATCTTGACGAGCTCCTCTTCCGTGACGTTCCTCAGGGGCATCCTCGATGTGTGGAGTGAAACACCCTCGGGCAGGTAATTGTGAAGCTCCATCTCCATCGTCGTGTTTGATGATGGAACTATAAGGCCGAGCCTTCCGCGCCATCCGTACATGTCTTTCACCTTGGGAGGTTTGGAAAGGGAGCTATTAAACCTTTGGGATGAAAGTAAAAATGTGTGTGAGTTCGACTGTGCTTAATCCAAGCAAAACGGGAAAACCGAATGAAGCCCATTCAAAATCTGCCGCAAAAGGTTTTAGTACTTAGGGATACAAAGGTAACGGAAGAGGTGAGTTGTCGGATGGCAGAGAGTGTCCAGGTCATTATCAGTCGCATTGAAAAGATAGAAAAGGAGCTGGAAGAACTCAAGCTCGAACTCCTTAAACTCCAGGCAAAAAAGGAGGAAGCTGAGATAATACCCGAAGAGGAATATCAGGAACTGACAAGAAAGGCTGAAGAGCTCAAAAACAATCCTTCCAAGGGACTGGAGGCAGACGAAGCAATTAAAGAGCTCTTAGGGTGAAGCGGGTGTACACCGTAATCGTGGATAAAGACGTTGTCAAAAAGGCCAAAAAGTACCTCCATCCCTCCCAGCGCAGAAAGCTCGCCGAGTTCATAGAAGCCCTGAAAACGAACCCATACCCAAAGCCGCCCTACGATTTGAAGCCCGTTAAGGGCGAAAAGAGTAAGGAGAGCAACACATACCGCCTTAGGATAGGAGATTACCGCATCTTCTACACCGTCTACTGGGAAGAGAAGATAATTGTCGTAACCGATATACGGCCGAGAGAGCGGGCATACAGAGGTCAGCAGTAAACCTTTGGTTCTAAAAATTTTGATAAGCTCTTCACCCATTTCTCCTTAGGGGGACGACAATGAAGCTCGACGAAGCTATTATGAAGCGCGCATCCGTAAGGTATTTCACGGAAGAGCCAGTGAGCGACGATGAGATAAGGGCCCTCATAGAGGCCGCGATAAGGGCACCCACGGCCAGCGGGCTTGAGAACTGGCTCTTCGTCGTCTTCAAGAGCGAGGACGCGCGGAAGAAAATCTACGACCTAATCGGAGAGGGTATGGTCAAATACTACCGTGCCGTGAACCTGCCGGAGGAGAAGATTGAGAAGCTCAGAAAGAGAATCTACGAAGAGGGGATGTACCGGGCGCCGGTTTACATAGCGGTCTTCATAGACAGGAGGGTCCGCTTCCTCAAGGGGCGAGAGTTCGACGAGGTCGAGTTCATCTGGAGCGTGGAGAGCGCGGCGATGGCTATCCAGAACCTCATGCTCGAGGCAGTGGAGCTCGGCCTCGGGACGGTGTATATCGGCGTGACGAACTTCAGTGGGATTGAGGAGAAGGTCAGAGAGCTCGCCGGTCTCGACGAGAACTATTACCTGGTGGGAGTCATTCCCGTTGGAAGGGCGAGGGATGAAGTGAAACCGCGGAGGAGGAAGAAGGGCGTGGAAGAGGTTACGCGGATACTCTGAATGAACACGCAAACTTTTTTTATCCTCCTTTCCTCTACGTGTCCAGGTGGAAGGATGATAGAGTTCGTGATACTGCTCGGCATAGCCGGCGGATGGCTCACGCTGGCATCCACGCTCTTCATAATGCTCGGCCTGGGCAAGATGTGGGGGTTAGCTGGAATACTCTTCATGGTGGGCTTCCTGCTCATAAACCAGAACCTAAAGTCCCGCTACATGAAAACCATAGTTGATGCAAGCCCCAGGGCCAAAGAACTCGCATCACACATCTTTGAGATGAACGAGCTGATAATAATCTCCTCTTACATAATCTCTCTCGTTCTCTACACGGTCATCCAAAAATACATTGAAATCGTGATAAGATTCCCGTAGGGGTGATTTCATGTTCAACGTGGTCATAGTGAGGTACGGCGAGATTGGAACGAAATCGAGACAGACGAGACGGTGGTTTGAGAACATTCTCATGAACAACATCAGAGAGGCCCTCCTCAGCGAGGAGATTGACTTCAAGAAGGTTGAAGCAAAGCACGGCAGAATCCTCGTGAGAACCAACAGGGCTAAAGAAGCAACGGAAGTTCTCACAAGGGTCTTTGGAATAGTTTCACTCTCACCGGCGATGGAAGTCGATGCAGAGCTTGAGAAGATCAACAAGACTGCCCTCAAGCTCTTCAGGAAGAAAAAGAGGGAGCTCAATCTTGAAAAACCGAAGTTCAGGGTCACCGCGAGGAGAATAACCAAGGAGTTTCCTCTCAAAAGCCCCGAAATCCAGGCCAAGGTGGGTGAGTACATCCTCGAAAACGAGGATAGTGAAGTCAACCTGCACGAATACGACATCGAGGTCGGCGTTGAGCTGATGGAGGGGAAGGCCTACATCTTCGTTGACAAAATCAGGGGCTGGGGAGGTCTCCCAATAGGGACGCAGGGCAAGGTCGTTGCACTGCTCAGCGGTGGCATAGATTCGCCGGTTGCTGCTTTCCTGATGATGAAGCGCGGGGTCGAGGTCATCCCGGTTCACATATACATGGGCGAAAAGACCCTTGAAAAGGTGCGCAAAATATGGAGCCAGCTCAAGAAGTACCACTACGGAGGAAAGGCGGAGCTGATCGTTGTAAAGCCGCAGAACAGAGAGGAGATGCTGAAGAAGATCAAAGAGCTCGGTAAAGAGAAGTACACCTGCGTCCTGTGCAAGTTCATGATGGTTAAGCACGCGGATAGGATAGCGAAGGAGTTCGGGGCAAAGGGAATAGTCATGGGCGACTCGCTCGGACAGGTGGCAAGCCAGACCCTCGAGAACATGTACATCGTCAGCCAGGCGAGCGACCTGCCCATCTACCGTCCGCTCATAGGGCTCGACAAGGAGGAGATAGTCGATATAGCGAAGAAGATAGGCACGTTTGAGCTTTCAACTCTCCCTGAGGACGAGATACCGTTCATCCCAAAGCACCCCGTGATTAGAGGTTCATGGGAAGAGTTTAGAAAGATTTACAGGGCGATATTCGGAGAAGACCCGAAGAAGAGGGAGTGCTGAGGTGGTAGTATGAACGTGAACATGACAAGGCTCGGCGGTTACATTGCGCTAGCCCTTCCCCTCATTTTTATAGTCGGGCTTTCGATAGTGATAGGTCAGAACCCGTGGTTCTCCTTCACCGAAAACGCCCTCAGCGACATGGGTTCCCTTAAGAATCCCGCTCGCTGGTGGTTCAACGGCTTCCTGATGGTTTACGCGCTGATAACACTGGTTCCAGCAATAGCAGCATTCAGAAACGGACTTAGCTACCTGATGCCAGTGGCGGCGATTTTCCTGTTCCTTGTCGGAGTCTTTCCCGAGGAAAAGGCACTCCACGCGCCATCTGCGATTCTCTTTTACCTCCTGGCGCTGACGGACATAGCGATAATAGGCATCAAGCTCCGGCGCTCTGGAGTAAAGTTCGGCTACATGTGGAGCATTTTGGCAGTCCTAACTTTCCTTGCAATGCTTTATCTAACGCGGGTATTCAAGGGACTCGCAATCCCCGAGCTGGTTGGAGCTGCCACGATATTAACTTGGTTCGTTTATATCGGCCTCTTGCTCCTCAAAGGTTTCAAACTTTAGGTTCCGAAAAGAGCCTTAAAGGGGGTCACTAAAGAGGGTATACCATGAAGGCCGTCGCCCTGCTCAGCTCTGGAATTGATTCACCCGTGGCCATTTACCTGATGCTGAAGAAAGGGGTAGAAATAACGCCCATCCACTTCAGGCAAGATTCCATCAAGGAAGAAAAGGTCTCAGAAATAGTCGAGGTTCTGAAGCGCTACGGGAAGCTCAACGACCCGGTCATTGTGGATTTCTCCGAGGAACACGTTCCAGCCTTTGAGAAGCTGGGAGAACTCGGAAAAATCAAATACACCTGCGTCCTGTGCAAGTGGCTGATGCTGAGGAGGGCCTGCAGGATCGGCCACGAAATCGGGGCGAGTGCGATAATAACGGGCGATTCCCTCGGACAGGTCGCTTCGCAGACCCTCGACAACCTGATGGTGGTGAGCACTGCCAGCGACCTGCCAATCCTAAGACCGCTCATAGGGATGGACAAGGAGGAGATAGTGAGAATAGCAAAAGAAATAGGGACGTTTGAGATAAGTTCAAAGAGAGAGCCCCCATGTCCGTTTACTCCCAAATACCCGGTTATCCGGGCTTCTTTGGGAGAGTTCCAAAATATTCTGGAAGCTTTGGAGGGAAGGATTTAATTGGCCATGATGGCCTGTCCACAAACCTTTTTAACCCTCAGCTCTACACGCTACGGTGATACCATGAACGTGTTCGAGAGCACTCTGGAGCTTTTTGAACGGTACAAACCTACCCCCCTTGTGAAGCTTTCATTTGAGAGGGGGGATGTCTTTTGCCAAGTTAGAGTTCTTTAACCCCTTCAGCAGGAGCATAAAGGACAGGGCCGCTTTTAACATGCTTCTGAGGGCCATTGAGCGCGGTGAACTCAACGGCACGAAGAGGCTTTTTGAGGCCAGCTCCGGCAACACCAGCATCGCACTCGCCGCCCTGAGCAACATTCTAGGGGTGGAGTTCAGAGCCTACCTGCCAAAGCCAACTCCAAAGTCCACAATGACCCTACTCCGGGTTCTCGGTGCAGAAGTTTTGCTAACGGACTTTGAGACAATAGACCAGAAAATGGTGGAGTTTGTAAAAGAAGAGGCACGAAAGCACGGCGCGGCCAACTTGAACCAGTTTGAAAACGACGACAACTTCGATGCCCACTACAGGTTCACTGCCAGGGAGATCGAGGAGCAGCTGAAAAGCATCGGCAGAAAACCCGACGTGCTCATAGCGGGCATAGGAACCTCCGGCCACATAGCGGGCATAGCGAGATACCTGAAGGAGCGGTATGAGACCACGGTAATCGGAGTTGTTCCAGCCCCCGGTGAAAAAATCCCGGGCATAAAACCCCTCCAAACGGGCCCTAAATGGGTGAAAGATGCCAAAATAGACAGAGTCGTGGAGATGACACAGAAGGAGGCCGTGGAAGGGGTTGTGAAGGTAGCCAGAAAGGACGGGCTCATCATAGGTCTGAGTTCCGGGGCAGTGGTTGGCGCCTACGAGAAGCTTTCAGAGGAACTTGATGGAACTATAGTGCTCGTGTTTCCAGACGATGGGTTTAAATACGTGGAGATATTTGAAAGCCACCTGGGGATGACATGAAGCGCCTCGCCCTCGCAACACTCTTACTTTTTGTTAACGGAATTCTCCTCCTCTACTACGCCTTGCTTAACAGTTCTTCCTAAGCGAAAGCCTTAAAACTTTTTGTGAATAAATGTGGGTGTATGGTAGTGAAAGAGAAGCTTTACACGGTGAAGAAG